>CAZCSN010000018.1:0-36062 GCA_964501255.1 uncultured Methanospirillum sp.
GTACAATATGACAAGGATATTTTTTATTGACGTATAATATTTTCTAAAAAATATTAGAGTAAAAGCCAGATTAGGAGAAATTACAGGCCGTGCAAATCGGGTTAAAATTAAAAACCATGTAAAAATTTGAATTATTTTGTGAAATAAAAGAGTCTGGATAAAAATTGTGTCCCCTGAACATCCTACGCAGACGATGACTTGTCGTCTTCTCCGGAAGATGTGACTTCCCGTTTCATGGAGGGGAAGAGGATTACTTCCTTTATTGAGGTATTACCGGTTATGAGCATAACAAGACGGTCAATTCCGATTCCAACCCCTCCCGTCGGTGGCATACCATACCCAAGTGCATTCACAAAGTCATAATCATGCATCTGGGCCTCTTCATCACCAAGCCGCCGCTTTTCTTCCTGGGCTTCAAACCGCTCCATCTGATCGAGGGGATCATTCAGCTCAGAGAACCCGTTCGCAAGTTCCATCCCGGCGATGAACAGTTCAAAACGTTCAACAAACCCCTCTTTTTCCCGGTGTGACTTTGCAAGGGGGGAGTTTTCAACAGGAAAATCAGTGATGAACGTCGGCTGGATCAGCTTATCCTCAACAAGAGCCTCAAAGAAGAGGACCAGCATCTCCCGCTGGCTGCGGGCATCATCAACATCATCTACCCCTTTTTCTCGTCCAATCTTTTTCAGGCTCTCTATATCGTGAGCAAAGATGTCAACCCCCCCAATAGTCCTGACTGCCTCTTCCATACTCATGACCTGCCACGGGGCCGCATATGATATGGTATTCCCCTCAAACACCACTTCGGACGAACCAGTTACTTCCTGGACAATACTGCTGATGAGAGACTCAGTCAGCTTCATCATATCGGTATAATCAGCATATGCCTGGTATATCTCAACCATGGAGAATTCAGGATTATGGCTTGTATCAATGTCTTCATTCCTGAAGTTTTTCGCGACTTCGAAGACCTTTTCAAAACCACCCACAACCAGTCTTTTCAGGTATAATTCAGGTGCAATCCGAAGATAGAGTTTCTGGCCGAGAAAGTTATGAAATGTGGTAAAAGGCCGGGCATTCGCCCCCCCATACAGAGGCTGAAGGGTTGGTGTCTCAAACTCAAGAAATCCCTGACCAGTAAGATAATTCCGAAGGAGTGAGATGATCCTGCTGCGGGTCTTAAATGTCTCGCGGCTTTCTTCATTCACGATAAGATCAAGGTACCGCTGCCGGTATCGTTTCTCAAGATTTGTCAGACCATGGAATTTTTCAGGCAGTGAACAGAGGGTTTTGGTAAGGAGTGTGAAATCATCCACAAAAATTGATATTTCACCGACTTTTGTCCTGAAAACTCTCCCGGTCACTCCTATGATATCTCCTCTCTCAATGCACGATTTAAAAATCTGAAATTTTCCTTCAGGGAGGGCATCTTTGCGAATATATAACTGTATTCTGCCGGTTTCATCCCGAAGGTCAGCAAAAAAGGTCTTGCCATGATCCCGGACCCCGTACAACCTGCCTGCCGTGATCACCTGTTCGGACGACGGGTCATGCCCTGCTTCCTGGTATGCTGATCTGATCGCTGCAATAGTATGAGTGCGCCGAAACTCATGAGGATACAATGGTACTCCTTCCTCAATGAGCTGCTGACGTTTTGCCAGTCTTTGATCATCAAACTGTATAGACTGATTATCCTGCATGAAAGACTCCGGTATTTCAGGTGGCATCAGGTGTCGGTCTGCACCTCATGCCACCTGTATGCTCTAAGCTCTCTACATATTGCCCTGCACGGTATATATCATCACGGAAAGAAGAAGAAAAAAAGTATGATGTTATCCTCTTCTGGAAAAGAAGACCAGGAATGCCACCAATACCAGCAGGATAACCGGTACAGCAGGCCAGGGGGTTCCTGTGGCTTTTTCCGGTTCAGGAATAAGAACAGTATTGACCTGCAGAACCTGGCCGGGAATCAGTTCAACTTTTGAAGCGTAGTCCTGATACCCGGGAAGGATCAGGCGGTATGTATGCAGGCCGGAACAGACCGTATCAATAGTTGCCGGAGTAACACCGACAAAGGAGCCGTCAATATAAATTTCTGCTCCGGCAGGTTCGGTGTTCAGGATAAGTTTTCCACAATCCTGAGGCATAGGACTTGGATTCAGTATCGCTGATACCGGGGTAACCTCTCCTGGTCTGACCGTAACCGTTGTGGAATAATCCTCGTAATTTCGGATACTCAGATATATCGAATGCGGGCCTGGACTGATACCGGTCAGTTCCAGTGGTCGTCCGGTCTCCGTGGTTCCCTTAAACTGACCATCAAGGAACACAGATGCACCCGGAGGATCGGAAGTAATCACAAGAGCCCCCTCTGATGATGTTCCTACTGGTTTGAGTGAGGTTTGTATGGTCGTCACCTGCCGGTTGCTGACAACTACCCATTCCTCATAATTCTCATACCCTGCCTTGGTTATGAGGACCCGGCGTTTCCCGGGAGGGATATTTCCGATCACCGTATTGGTTACACCTGAAAAAACGCCGTCCACATAGACCGAGGCGCTCCCCGGTGTCGTGCTGACCTGAAGGGATCCGGCACCAGACCGGACCGTCATATTTGCATGGAGACGGGTGACCTGGCCGGGGAGGACTTCAACATTTGCCACATAGGGTTCGAATCCGGAGAGAAAGAGGGAGACCAGATGTGTTCCGGTGTTTATATGACGGTATGTCCAGGGGGTCATCTGACCCATGCCGTTATTTACCGTGACCAGTGCACCTGACGGAGATGATGTCACTTCAAGCGTACCAAACGGAGATACCGGGATTAATGAAGCCTTTACCGGAACTACCTGACCAGGAGCAGGAGTCCCTGCAATGGTCTGTTCCCATATCTCAAACCCCTGCATCATCACCCGTATCCTGGTCCCCTCAGACTGGTTACGTGCAGGGATGAGGACAGGTGTCTCTCCCATAAACTGTGAGCCGATAAAGACATCTCCCCCTTCAGGGACTGAAGTTACTTCAAAATATCCTGCTTTGTCCTCTGCCAGTACTGATGAGGTCATAGTACAGAAGATACAGATGCAAATAACTGTGAGGTACAAACGAAGCCTTTGAAATACGTAATTTCTCATAATGAACAGATCAGTATTCATTTCGCCATTTAAGAAGATGATGGAGGCAGGGTACGCTGATAATGAGGATGCTTATATGTACACGGATATATAGTAGAAGAAGCAGGCAGCCTTCCTCAAAAACGGCTGATGTCAGGGTATCGGATCTGGTGGGATCTCACGAATGGGATGCATGAAATTCCTGTTTTTTTGTCTGATACTGGGGTGTATCTGTATGAGCTCATGCGCTAAAACACAGGACCCGGTCCCTCTGCCATCATCTTCGCATGACACAACAATTGTTTCATGCGTTGGTGCGTTGCAGACCGAAGGGGATCTTCTGGTCAGAAGCAATGGAATCCGTGAGGTTTTCGGATCTTCAGGAAAAGGCATCAAAGTGGGTGTGATCGGAAATGGTGCCGAATCCCTGGAAATATCGCAACGCCTGGGGGAACTGGGACCAGTGACCGTCTTTGAACGGGGAAAGGGCGATGAGGGAACAGCGATGCTTGAAATTATTCATGATATCGCACCTGATGCGGAACTCTTCTTTCATGCATATGGAGGAAGTTCAGACGAATTTAAGCATGCAGTGTCAACCCTTGCAGATGCAGGGTGCCGGATAATCTGCGATGACCTGTACTTTTTCAGGCAGCCATTTCTGGAAGACGGCGATGTGGCAGATCATATCAGAGAGGTTTTAAAAAGCCACCCTGATTGTATATATGTAACCGTTTCAGGAAATTTCGCATCACTTCATTACCAGAAGCCATGGAAACCGGGCATAAGTATCGGTCCTGATCAGACGGTCCATGACTTTGGTGACGGATACGCCGCAGTTCCGATAATACTGATGCCGGGCGATGAGATCATTGTAACCCTCCAATGGGACGATCCATGGGGAGGGGCTGTCCGTGATTATGATCTCTTCCTCACCGATCCAAGGCTTGGAGAAGTCATTGCAACCAGCATGAACATCCAGGAAGAGACAGGTGAGCCGTTTGAACACCTGGTATTCAGAAATGACCTGAATGAGTCCAGACGCGTTTCATTATCAGTCGTCCGGAATGGGGAGAACAGAACCCCGAATACTCTTGAGATGTTTATCAGGAACATCGATCCCAGGCAGGTTGAGACTGATATTGTAAAAGATCCGGCTGATTCAATATTCGGACATGCAGCCCTTGAGGAGGTAATAACCGTGGGATCGGTCGGAATTGAAATGCCCTATTCAATCTCACCGGACTCATCACGAGGACCGGTAACAATACGGATTCCGGTGCCTGCAAGACGGTGGAAACCGGATATATGTGCCCCCACAAATGTGCAGGTGAGCGGTGCAGGGAGTTTTCCGGTTCCATTTCCCGGGACAAGTGCCGCAGCCCCCCATGTTGCAGGAGTTCTGGCACAACTGCTGAGTTCGTTCCCGGATGTGTCACGTGATGAACTGATCGCCGCCTTGTATGCCAATGCATTTGATCTGGGTGAACCGGGATGGGATCCAACGTACGGGTATGGCCTGATCGATGCCATAAAAACATTTCAGGCTCTTTTGGAAAGAAGAACAAATATTTGAATTTCTCAATAGACAGGTGTATATTTCCGGACAATATGGCTCTGATTTTTGCAATAAAAATGGCATTATGCTACTGCGAATATACCGATCGAATCTGCATATCAAGATGTTCTTTTGGCAGGGCTCCGGCCACCCGGTGAACAATCGAACCGTTCTTAATAAAAAACAGGCTGGGTATCGCAGAAATTCCATACTGATACGCTATCTGCTGGTTTTCATCAGTGTTGCACTTGGCAAACCGTATCCTCCCGGCATACTCTGCCGCAAGTTGTTCGATTACCGGAGCAAGCATCCGGCAGGGCCCACACCAGGGTGCCCAGAAATCAATAATAAGATTCGGATTTTCACGGACCACTGCCGCAAAATTATCCTGCGTGATAACAAGAATACCACTCTGCCCTGATGCCGGGGTCATTATGCGCTGTCTGATCTCTTCCATTCTTTTTGCCCGTAACCGCTCCAATTCCTCATCCATAGATGATGATTGGTGTATGACAGGTTTAAGAATTCTCATCTGGTGAACGATACCTATATATGGTCATTCGTGAGACATTTATATCCACTTTTAGCGAGGTGGGGTAGTCAGGATATCCCGACGGGCTCATAACCCGTAGACCGATGGTTCAAATCCATCCCTCGCTATACTTCTTTTCAGGTATATCTTCATGATTCCTGATATTTTTCAATACTGTATTCAGTGTATCAGGAAAACGGGACTTGAGGGAAAAGCCCTAGCTTTTCGAAAACGGGATCTGATTCTAAAGGAACACAGCGGATACACTATCCCCTGTATTCTGGTTACCCTGCATGATTTCCGTCAGGTTATCATCTGGGATCTATCGGAAGAGACGACCCCTGATGATGAGATAAAAAATATTCTTTCCAATCACCTGATACACTCTGGTTCGGCTGCCGGGTATCTCCTACTCAAATCTGCCATCCTGGAGGTCATGAGCACATCTGAGCCTGACATTCAATTCTCCTCCAATATCAAACCACTGTCTGATGTATTCTGCAATGACAGGATATATGAAGAATCTTCCTTCTCTGAACGTCTTGACCGCTATCTGGATACCGTATACAGAGCCGTATCACGGGTTTTTTATCAGACCTATGGTGAGGGTGAACAAGACAAAAGGGAGTATTTTGTTCTTTCCGGGATTCTGAAAATATTTTTTGTGAAAATGCTTCATGAAGCCGGATTTACATATTCGGGCATTTCTGAAGATTCCTATATATGGCATCTCATTCCCTTCGGGACCACTGTTCCGGGATATCCTGATGATGAACCGGTTGAATGCCAGGATCCGGTTTATACCCGGATGGTGGACGAGGGATGCAGGATTCAGGTTCCTGAACCGGTCCGCCTTCATCTTATTGATCCGATGATTGCGATCCGTGCATTCAGCCGGTTGATGAACCGGATAACAGGCAGGGATAAATTAAGGGCAGATCAGAGTATCTGTGAGGACAAACTCTCATCTCTCATCTCATCCCCAGTGTTTTCTCATGTAATCCGGAGTTTAAGCACATATGAAGAGCCGCCGGTTATCATCGATCCGATATCCGGGACTGGTGAATTAATCCTCCTGCTTATCAGGATGTATCATACCCCGGACAGATCACCTCTTGACCGGCTCAAATGGATCGCTCATTCGGTCTTTTGCAAAGATCCCTCCTTCTCCAATGTCCTCCTGACCAGGTTTGGACTGATTCTGTATGTAATCGATTTTGACTTTCTGCATCCGGACCTCTGCGCATCATATCGCGATGAATGGCTGCCTGCCATCCGTTCACATGTCAGGGTTGGAAATACCTTGTTCAGCAGGGAGATAATGGATGAATATCTCTCAAAGCAGGAGGCTCAGGCAGCCCTGTATCACCTGAGGCCTGCCGGTTCAGAATGGCCGGCTTGTCCGCCATCCCGTTCTGTGGTGCTTGTTACCGCCCCGTACATACAAAGCGGCTTTACAGATCAGGAGATGCGCCAGTACCTATGGAAACACTATATATCATACTCCCACAATGCACGGTGGGCCCTGTATTTTGCGGAATATTGTATCAAAAGACTCTCATATGATTCATATATTTTTCTCCCTTCATCCTGGATTTCAGAGCAGCATGCAGGTCCATTCCGGAAGATGATCAAAGAGAGCAGAATCTCCCGGATCATACTTAAAAAACATGATCAGGAACGGAGAAGAGATGACTGGTCATGTCTTCATGCACAGGAGTATGCATCATCCATAGAGATTATCCGGATAGCAGAAACCGGAGCAATCACCGCATATCAGGTAAAATGGGAGGACCTCCCGGAACATGATGGCTGGAATCTTGAAGATCCGTTTGGGAAGGATATTCTGAATGCATTGATGAGGGATACAGTCACACTCTCTGAGTATTGCCTCGGTGCAACATACCGCCCCCCGGATCTTGCAGGAATGGAGGGTGGCGGAGTGTGGATCTCAATTAGGATAGTCGGTAACAGACTAGAGGTGACCTCAGGAGATATCCCTGAACCGACCGCTGATCTGATCATCAGAGGCCCTGATGAATATCTTGAGGGGGTACTCTCCTCGCCGCTCATGAGGTGGTACTGCACATATGTATGCAGAGCGGGACGCTACACCCGTTCAGACCATCTCATATCTGCACTCCCGATTCATCAGCCTGACTGGTACTCTCCTGAAGAGAGAGCATATGCCAGGCTTATAACCGATTCAATGCATGAACGAATCTTTCTGATAAAGAAAACCGGGTATGCCAGATCGTATCATGATCGCGAACGCCTCCTGAAAAGACTTGTTCAGATTGAGGAAAGAATTCATACAGGGGTATGCAGGTTATATCATATCCCGCCATCACTTCAGGATCTGCTCTTTTGTAGGGAACGGGAACAATTTCATCTGTACCGGAGATAATTATCTACATTATGATTATCAGGCAGTTTTTTATTCCGGGGATCGCTCACAGTTCCTACCTTCTGGGCGGGGTGTCATCATGCATGATCGTCGACCCGGCACGGGATCCTGGTATGTATCTGCATGCTGCTGATGAGGAAGGATTTCGCATAACCGGTATTCTGGAGACGCATCTGCATGCTGATTTCGTATCAGGCCATTGTGATCTGCATGAAATCACCGGGGCACCGATATATGCTCCAAAAAGTGCTGCATGCGAATTCCCCCATACTCCGGTAGGGGAAGGGAGTACTATACCACTTGATGACTGTTCCATCTCTGTCATCGAGACACCGGGACATACCCCGGAACATGTCAGCTATGTCGTCACGCACCTGAGCAGAGGCGATGAACCGGTGGCTCTTTTTCCTGGTGATACCCTCTTTGTGGGTGATGTCGGAAGGCCGGATCTCTTTCCCGGCCGGGCTCATGAACTGGCCGCAGCCCTCTATGACTCCCTGCATGAGAAGATCCTGAAACTGCCTGATCATTGTGAGGTCTATCCGGCTCATGGTGCCGGATCATTCTGTGGCAGGTCATTATCTGCAAAGAGGACGACGACCATCGGATATGAAAGAAGGTTTAATGAGGTCCTAAGGATTCAGGACAAAAAAACGTTCATTGATGAACTTACAAAAAATATGCCCCCTTCCCCTGACCATTTCAGCCGGTGTTCCGAGATTAACCGGAGAGGACCTGCACTACTCTCACATCTTCCACCGGCAAAACCGATCAGTCCCCGTACCGGAAAAAAGATCCTTCAGACGGGATCAGCCCATGTGCTTGACACAAGGCGATATGATGCATTTGGATCGTCTCATATCCCAAACAGCTGGAACATTGACAGTGAGATAAACTTCTCAACCTTTGCCGGCTGGGTGATACCTCCTGACATGGAGATCCTTCTCACACTCCATCATCCACACGATATCACAAAAGTCCTTCCCATGCTTCATCGGGTGGGAATAGATCGGATCATTGGCTATCTCGAAGGGGGCATTGCCGGATGGGCGCTTGCCGGAAATGATATTGATCATGTCAGAACACTATCAGTTCATGAACTGAATGGGTGGATACAGGCAGAAAAAGACCTCATAATTCTTGATGTACGAACAGGAGGCGAATATGCCGGATATCATATCCCCGGATCAGTCAATATCCACTGGCCTGATCTCCGGCACCGGTATTCTGAACTCCCCCGGGACAAGAAGATAATTGTTATGTGTGCAACCGGTGCCAGATCCTCAATCGCATGCAGTATCCTGAAAAGAAATGGTTTTTCTCAGGTCATCAATGTGGCCGGAGGATATTCCGGCTGGATTGCAGCAGGGTATTCATAACCGAAGCTGATCACTTCTTCTTTTCCATATATTCCTGTATCTTCTTCTCTTCCCACTCCTTCCCCAGCATCCGGTTTCCAAAGACATCATATGCCTGCCACACAATAGCAATCCCCCAGAAGAGAGTCACCCAGTAAAACCAGAAATTACCAGGGCTCATAATGAGGTTTAAGATTATGAGAACCGCGTTAATAATAACAAACAAGCCAAGTTGACGGTAAAATCCCCTGAGCTTTGTAACTTTTCTTTTTGCTTCGTGATACTCTTCACTCTGTTCCATGGATAGATGTTGTTTTCACAACGGGAAAAACATGCGTGAGAAGGAAAGAAGATTTGACCATTCAGATTTCCAAATCAGAATTCAGTATTGTGGGGAAAAGAAGACAAAAACGATAAGGCCTGGACCGGGAATTGAACCCAGATCGAGGGAACCACAATCCCTTAGGATAGCCATTACCCCACCCAGGCAGGTTGCACCATATATATTATCCTGAAGATGACTTGAAACTATCCTCAGGGGTTTTCAGACGGTATCTGATCCTGATCCGGGATTCGGTGCTTGGCAGGTATTGTGAACGATTATTAATCGTGACCACCGATGTGTACCACAGTATCAGATCTCTCCCCGGAAGGATATCTCCTGTTTTCAAATAGCACCGGGAATTGACCGCATAATACAAGTGGTGGTGGAAAGGTGGGTAAAAAAGCAGCGAAAAAGAGTAAAAACGATGGTGATACACCCCATATCAGGACTCCGATTGTCTGCGTTCTCGGGCATGTGGATCATGGCAAAACATCCCTTCTGGACCGAATCAGGGGGTCCTCAGTCGTTGCCGGTGAGGCAGGAGCGATTACACAGCATATCGGTGCAACCATTGTGCCGATAGACTCGATCATGAGCATGAGCGGAGGAATGAAAAACCTCAATATCAGCGTTCCCGGCCTGCTCTTCATTGATACCCCTGGGCACCATGCATTCACGACGCTTCGGGCGCGAGGAGGAGCCCTAGCCGATATGGCAATCGTGGTCGTGGATATTACCGAGGGATTTCAGCCGCAGACCATCGAGGCAATTCAGATTCTCCGGAACTGTAAAACCCCGTTTGTGGTGGCCGCAACAAAACTGGATCGGATCCCGGGATGGCGATCAACCGAAGGATCTCCATTCCTGAAGTCGTTTGCATCGCAGAACGAGCGGGTAACACTTCTGGTAGAGACCAAGGTCTATGACATTGTTGCAACTCTTGCAGAACATGGATTCTCATCAGAACGCTTTGACCGGGTAACGGACTTTGCCAGAAACCTTGCAATTGTTCCGGTCAGTGCCCATACCGGAGAGGGAATACCTGACCTTCTGATGGTGCTTATCGGTCTTGCACAGCGGTATATGGAAGAGGCCCTGACCCTTACTGTTGACGGGCCGGGATCCGGAACGGTCCTTGAGGTGAAGGAAGAGAAAGGCCTTGGAGCCACTATCGATGTCATTCTGTTTGACGGGACCATCCGGGTTGGCGATGAGATAGCCATTGCAACAACTGACGGGGTGCAGACAACCAAGGTGAGATCTCTTCTTCAGCCACGGCCCATGCAGGAGATACTGGTCGAGGACCGGTTCTTACGGGTAAAAGAAGTCGTCGCTGCCGCAGGAGTAAAGGTCAGTGCCCCTGGGCTTGATCAGGTCATTGCCGGATCTCCGGTCCGGGTCATCGGTGATGATCCGGAAGAGGTTAAAGCAAGTATTGCAAAGGAGATGACCGAGATCAATGTTACCCTCTCACCTGAAGGGCTGATAATCAAGGCCGATACAATAGGGGCGCTTGAAGCATTATGCAAGGAGTTGTCCGCGCATGAAATTCCGGTTATGAGGGCAGAGGTGGGTCAGGTCAGCAGACATGATGTAATAGAGGCTGAAACAATAAAAGACCCCCTGTACAGGGTTTTGATAGCGTTTAACACACCGGTTCTTCCCGATGCCCAGGATCTTCTCAAAGAACCGGCATATTCAGAGATGATTCAGTTCTTCTCCGGGAATGTCATCTACCATATTCTTGAGGACTACCTTGAATGGAGGAATAATCTCAAGAGAATAATGGACCAGAAGAGATTTGAAAAGATCATCTTCCCGGCCAAGATTCTCGTCCTTCCCGGATGTGTCTTCAGACAGAATAACCCTGCAGTGGTTGGGGTCAGAATCCTTTCCGGGACACTCCGTACCGGTGTGAATCTTGTCAGAAGGGATGGTAAGAAGGCAGGAACGCTGAAATCAATACAACTGCGGAAAGAGAATATTCAGGAGGCTCATGCCGGAGATGAGGTCGCAATCTCCATAGAAGGTGCGACGGTTGGCAGACAGTTCGACGTGGAAGATGAGTTGCTTGTAGGGATTCCGGAGCGGCATGTCAAGGTCCTGGAGACGGAAATGCTCTCACACCTGAGTGAGGACGCAAAGGAAGTCCTTGATGAATACACCCGGCTCTTCCGCCGTGAAAATCCCTTCTGGGGGAAGTAGAATTATTAAGGATATGTACCAACCTGTATGGAGACTTCTCAGCAGCGTCTGAGTGATGGGTTCTTTGGTTCGGACGAGAATAAAAGTTTGCAGCGAACGTAGAATTTTCTGATTTGGTGATAATAATGGTTGATTTCAAGGTGGTCCTTTCAGATCCGGCAACCGGTAAGGCATATAATATTGATGCCAGTGGTGCAGGAGCCGGGTCATTTATTGGCAAGCGTATTGGTGATGAGATAGATGGTGCAGCACTCGGGTTTGAGGGATACAAAATCCGAATTACCGGTGCATCAGACCGGAACGGAACCCCGGCACGAAAGAGCCTGCAGATAGCAGGACGCCGGAAGGTTCTGATGGCAGGCGGCGTCGGATTCCACCCGCGTGTTGAAGGTGAGCGCCGGAGAAAAATGGTACGTGGTGCGGAAATCACCCAGGACTTTGTCCAGATAAACGCAATCGTCGCAACCCAGGGTCCAAAGACCCTTGCAGAATACTTTGCTCCCGCAGAGCCTGAAGCACCGGCAGCAGAATAAATATCTTTAATCTTTTTTCAGCAGACCCTGCCGTAACGGTTCGAGAAGGTCAGCAACAGCGACATTATTTTCCTTTGCCACGATGACCAGTGCCGCTTCAGGCCTGATGTTCCCATCAAAATGTTCGGAGATAACCTGATTCATCCGGGCTATAATCTCTTCAGGCTCTTTTTTTATCTGACCGGTGATCCGATCGAGGAGCTGTTCAAAGGGGTCATACACATCAAAGATAGATGACGAGGGCTTATATCCGATGGGAATCTGAACCTCTGCGAGATCAAAGAGCGGATAATACATCTCTCCATCGGTTCCCAAAAGATGCTGTTCTAACCCCCGGTGAATGAGGAGATCAACCTGTTCGCGGTCCATCCACCTGCGGTCAAATGCATAATAGTAAATTAATTCACTTTTTCCAAGTTTTTGTGCTCGACTGTGATAAAAAGGTGCTGCTAATGCGGTCTTAAGGGTCATATCTGATTACCGGGGAGAAATATCCTTTTGTCATGTTGGATTTCTTATGTAATCAGGCTTGTTTCTCTGATCTAAAATCAGCACGTATTTCAGGCGTTTCATAGTATCCCATGCTTTTTATCTGTACAGGAGAATATTGGTGGTACACTGTCTGCATAGGCGGATGGAGATGTGAGTCAGATGGATGGAGATTTCAGATCGTATTACATACTGCTGCTGATGTGTATGCTGGTGGGGATTGGCATCATTTCAGTAAGCAGCGTTCTGGCAGATACGCAGGGTGATCATGCGACAGCACCCGGTTATCACCCTGGCCTTTTTACGACAGGGGCCCGTGTGAGTATCCCTGCCGTTGTGAATACCTATGAGGGGGAAAAATCTGAGCAATCTGCTGACCGGGAACAGAATATATCATTCTCGGTATATCCCGGTGATCTCCCGACCGGTAAGAAACCCTCCCTGGTCGGATTTGTATCTGCAGGAAACCTGCGGGATCCCGTGAGTATCTTTGGAAAGATGGCCGGGACAGATCAGTTCCAGTACCTTGCTACTGTTATTCCTGATGAACAGGGGATATTCCTCTGGGAGATACCAGAATATTGCTATGGATATTCTGATTTTCAGGTAAAAAACACCTGATTTTAAAAAAAATTACTCGATCAGAACAGCATTGATGACGCCATGCTGTCCCGGTCTGCTGGTAATGCGTGCACGCCCCAGTTCAGTTCTGATGATTGCACCACGGGTGAGAAGGTTACGCCTGACATAGTTCGGGTTTGCTGCATTCTCTTCCACGGTCTCAATCTTAACTTTCTTCGTCTCTCCGGTCTTGGTGCTGATGGCTGCATATTCACACCGGAGAGCCCGGACCTTAGTATTTCCGCCGTATGTACGGGATATTTTTCTTCGGTCAATACCAATATGGGTATCAGCCGGTGCTGACCCAATCTCCCTGCGTCTTTTTCCACGAGACGGGCTGTACCTGCCGCCGGTGGATTTCCGAACAGAACGTCCTTGCCAATGCATAATATCTCATCCTTACGTATCATTTACCCGGAGTGGGAGAGCCGGGCAAACCACGGAGTCTTATACATATCCCCCGCGCCAGTATATAAGATTCCGCTTAGGAGAGGATCTCATCTATGAGCGGGTCAACCCCCTCACCTGTCTTCATATTTGTCCGGAATATCTTCATGGAAGGATTATACCGGAGCATGTCCCGTTCCATCCGGTTCAGATCAGCCCCGACTGCATCAGCCAGATCGATCTTATTGAGCACCGCAATTGTGCATCCCCGAAACATCATCGGATGCTTGTTGACAACATCATCCCCCTCGGTTGAGGAGACGACAACGATCCGTTTCTCTGCCCCAAGCTCAAAATCAGTCGGACAGACCATATTACCAACATTCTCAATAAACAAAATATCGACATCACTGAGCGGGAGATGATCCAGAGCATGTTCGATCATATGTGCATCAAGATGGCACTCTTTTCCGGTATTTACATTCTCAGCCGGGATTCCAAGTGCGATAATCCTCTGGAAATCATCATCACCATACACATCCCCGGCAATAGCCGCTGCCTTCAATCCTTTGGCTTTCAGTTTTGGAACGACCTTCTCAATCAGTGCGGTCTTTCCTGATCCGATGCCTCCGAGCAGATCAAAAGCCCTGACACCATGAGCCCGGAGATGCGCGGCATTTGCATCGGCCAGTTTTCGGTTGGCTGAAAAAATATCTTTTTCGATGGAGATATCGATATGATGCATACCATAGCATCTCTCCCGCTGGTACTTTATAGGTTCAGATTGCAGATCTGTGAGAATGAATAAGGGAGTAATACTCTATCCCTGTTACTTTGACAGTGAACTGATGCGGTCAGAAGGGCGCAGAGTCTCCCGTGACATGGGTGTCACTCATCCTGAACCAGGAGACATCGAACGTATATTAAAATCAAACAACATCCCTTTCACCCGTGAATCAAAATCCCACCCGTCATACTGGTGGAAACACCAGGGACGATTTGTTGTGGAGTACCCGGGAACAAAACATGAACTCATCTCTCTGATCAGTTCCGGATTGAAAAGCGCAGGGAAAAAGAGTTAAAATGTACGATTTTCACACCCATACGCTCCTCTCAGACGGAGGGCTTCTTCCGACCGAGCTTCTCAGGCGTATGCAGGTGCTTGGATACACGGTGGTTGGTATTACTGATCATGCTGATGCCGGCAACATCGATGAGATCCTTTCAGCACTTCACAAAATTGAAGAATCAGCCGCATTGATGGGTATCAGACTGCTCACCGGTGTTGAACTGACACATGTGCCTCCTGTGCACATCCCCGGACTTGCCAGGTATGCAAAAGAGAAGGGAGCGGATATTGTGGTTGTCCATGGTGAAACACCGGTAGAGCCGGTCATGCCTGGAACAAACCATGCTGCAGTGACCTGCCCCTTCGTAGATATCCTTGCCCATCCGGGTTTTATTACCAGAGAGGATGCATCCCTTGCCAAAAAACATAACATCGCCCTTGAAATAACCGCACGGGGAGGGCACAACCGCACAAACGGGCATGTAGTAAGGGTTGCAGAAAGTACCGGCTGTCTCCTGGTAGTGGATTCAGATGCTCATCACCCAGGTGATCTGATGTCAGAACGGGACCGTGAGATCGTCGCATCTGGTGCCGGAATCTCTGGTGAATCACTTAATAACCTTCTTACAACAGAGGGAAATGAATTTTATCAAAGGTTTACGTAATACTTAATAGTTGCCGTAACAAATAAATAATACGTGTTTGCACATATATAGGTTGCTTATCTTATCTCCGGTGGGGGAGATACAGACATTTCTGGGGGCGATGCTTTGGCACGGGCTATTGGAAGAGTTACAAGTACATTTGGACGTCACATCCTGATTGTTGAATGTGATGCCGCAAAACTTCCACGCCTGTACAGCAAAGTTCTTGATAAACGATGGAAACCAGTGGGGAAACTTATCGATATTTTCGGTAATGTCACATCACCATACGCTGCGGTGTTGACTACTATCGAGGAGCCAAAACGCCTGATCGGCGAGAAGCTCTTTATTAAATAGAGGAAAGAATGTCAGAAGAGATTGAGAAACTCCGGACCCTTCAGAAGGAACGTGAAGCCTTAAAAAACAGGCTCACCGGGAAGGTAACTGAGAAACAAAAGAAGATTGAGAACCAGACCGAATCTCAATGTCCTGAGTGCGGCAGCAGGCAGCTTGTACATGATTATGAACGGGCTGAGCTCGTCTGTCAGCAGTGCGGTCTGGTTATCGATGCGGAATTTATCGACCGTGGTCCTGAATGGCGGGCATTTGACCATGATCAACGGATGAAGCGATCACGTGTGGGTGCACCGATGACGTTTACCATCCATGACAAGGGTCTCTCCACTATGATTGACTGGAGAAACCGGGACAGTTATGGTCGGGCAATATCATCCAAAAACCGTGCTCAGCTCTATCGTCTCAGAAAATGGCAGCGTCGTATCAGGGTAAGTAATGCCACCGAACGAAACCTTGCCTTTGCGCTGTCTGAACTTGACCGGATGGCTTCAGCACTGGGTCTTCCCCGCAATGTCAGGGAAACTGCAGCCGTTGTGTACCGTGATGCTGTTGATAAAAACCTTATTCGTGGCCGGAGTATTGAAGGGGTCGCTGCAGCTGCATTGTATGCCGCATGCCGGCAGTGCAGTGTTCCCCGGACGCTTGATGAAATTGCTGAAGTATCACGGGTATCCAGAAAAGAGATCGGGCGGACATACCGGTTTATTTCACGTGAGCTGGGTCTGAAACTCCTGCCGACATCGCCGATTGATTATGTACCACGGTTCTGTTCAGGGCTTCAGCTGAAAGGAGAGGTCCAGAGCAGGGCGGTTGAGATTCTCAGACAGGCAGGAGAACGTGAACTGACTTCAGGACGGGGGCCGACCGGGGTTGCCGCTGCCGCCATCTATATATCCTCAATCCTTGGCGGTGAACGGAGAACTCAGCGTGAAGTGGCAGAAGTAGCCGGTGTGACAGAAGTGACCATCAGAAACCGGTATAAGGAACTGGCAGAAAAATTAGATATCGAGATCATTCTCTGATCTCCTTTTCGGGCTCGTAGATCAGTGGGAGATCGCTGTGTTCGCAACGCAGAGGCCGCGGGTTCAAATCCCGCCGGGTCCACTCTTCTTTTCAGAGATCTGTCTGACCAGACAGGGAAGGTCAATAATACTCCGGAGGGTTCCAGGCAGAAGATGGTGCTGCATGCCCTCCATTCCCATGACTGAGAAGTAAAGATAGACCTCATCATCTTCCGTGATGATCTCAGGATCCATCAGCCATACACCCGGTTCCATGGTTTCAAGGATCTGGATTGGTGGAGCCCTGGAGAAATCCAGTCCGTCATCTGAGAGTGAGAAAAATATCCGTTGTCCCTTTGATTTTGGAGTGGTATCCACATAAAAAATGCCTGTCTTTTTATCGGGGAGAAGGACCATCGTCGGATCTGTCCCATACCTGATACGGACTCCCTCCTCTTTTTTCCAGGAGATGCCCATATCATCAGATATTGCACTTTTTATGCCCTCACCAGGGATACTGTAATACATCCTGATAGTTCCGTCATCATAGGTAATCCCTGTCGGAACTGAAGGAGATCCCAAAGTCCCCTCGCTGTTCTCACCATCGATGAATATCTCTTCCTCACCGGAAAATGTTCTGCCATCCGGAGAAGGAACCGAATACAGGGAGTGTCGGGATCCGGCCGTCTGGCGGAAGATCATCCGGTATGATCCGTCAGGAAGGGAAAATACCCATGGTTCTGTTCTGAATACAGTCCCCTTTGATGGTACCCCAAGGCATGGCTCATTCATTTGCTCCCAGGATATCCCGTCAGAGGAGTGCATACACAAAATTCCTTCCTCCCACCCGCTGTAATAGGCCGTCAGTGTCCCATCAGGCATACGAAGGAGATCAAAGGCAGTTCCATCAAGATCAGACGGCTCAGGGGTTCCAACACATTCCCCTATCCGAACCATGGCTGGTATCTGCTTTTTTTCTGAATTTAAAAAGGAAAACGATATGGAGGTTAATTCTCCTGCCTTGACAGAAATATTTTCTGTCTGTGAAAAGAATCCTTCAGGAGAGGCCTGAACCAGATGATATCCCTCCTGAACTGAATCAACATGGACCGGTGATAACCCGGTGTATACATCATCGATATACACAGGAGCCTTTGGTATATCAGTGATTATCTCAATCGAGCCATATTCTGCTGCTACAGGAACCATGACAAAAAAAAAGGAGGTGACCATCAGCAGCAGAATCTTCATACGATGAGATCTGTCAGATAGGGATATGTATTTTCGGTTGGACGGGTACGGTTATCATTGAAAAACTCTCTGGTTTGATTCTGTTTTTATTCTGAATACCAGACATCGCATACATGGTACGTATCCCTCATCCAAAATCACAGAGAATTATTCGGATCGTCAGATACATATAAGGGGCCGCATAATCTCCTACTATCAGGTGACCTACCATGGCAGATGGGTTCTGGTGGATGAAAAATTTCTTATTAAAAATTATTACCCTTATTTTTCTGGGGGGATTCGTGTTTCAGGCCTCGGCATTGCCGGTGATTCCTTTCAATGCTGATGAAATAAAAACGGAGAATGGAACAGATTCATACCGGCCAGGTGTCCTTCTGGTTCGTGCAGCAGGTACTCATACCGAAAATTCTGCATCTGTTCTTTCAGCAGCTCATGCCGGAATCGGTGCACGGGTTTTGGAAGAGTATTCAGCGGAAGGTGCCCCAGGACTTCAACTGGTTGCACTTCCGGAAGGGATGAGTGTGCAGGATGGAATAGGATACTACAAGGCAAAACCGGGGATACAATATGCAGAGCCGGATTATTACCGGACCGCATCAGTCATTCCAAATGATCCGGAACTCTGGAGGCAGTGGGGACTGGTAAACACCGGACAGGTATTTAAAGAAGATACAGCTCCTGGCACTCCCGGAGCGGATATTCAGGCTGCACCAGCCTGGAATATTTCAAATCAATCTGATGTGATCATCGCAGTCCTGGACACCGGTGTTGATTATCTCCATGAAGATCTGGCAGACAATATCTGGACAAACCCACAGACCGGTACACATGGCTATGATGCAATCACCGGTTCATTAGAACCCATGGATCTTGCTTCACACGGGACACATTGTGCAGGGATCATTGGTGCAGTCGGAGATAACGGAAAGGGAGGCTCAGGAGTCAACTGGAATGCTACCATCCTCCCGGTCAGGTTCCTGAACAGCTTCGGGACCGGAACCGTGTCTGACGAGATAGAGGCGATATTATGGGCTGCGAGAAACGGGGCGAGGATTTTTTCATGTTCCTATGGTGGTTCAGATTACAGTCAGGCTGAATATGAGGTGATAGCCGGAACCGACGGACTCTTTGTCTGTGCTGCCGGGAACAGTGGTCAGAATAACGACGATATCCCTCATTATCCGTCAAGTTATGATCTTGATAACATCATCTCGGTCGCTGCCACTGACGCACATGATAATATGGCTGATTTTTCAAACTACGGACAAAAATCAGTGGATGTTGGGGCACCAGGAGTTCTCATCTACTCAACAATGCATAATTACTACCGCCCAACCCCCGTATGGCGTGATGGATTTGAGACATTTTCAAACTGGACTACCCATGGAAACTGGACATTAAACACTGAATATTTCATATCCGAACCCTCAAGTGCCCAGGGCACCGTGAATAATTCAGTCACCAACCAGACCGAACCTCCTGTCATCATCTCACTTAATCAGCCGTTGAACATCTCAAATCTTACCAATCCAGTCATATCATACCAGCTGCAGCTGGTTGGAGTGCAGTATACCTTTTCAGTCGAGGCTTCCAGTGATAATCTGTCATGGAAGACGCTCGAATATGAAACAAAACCCCTTACCATCCGTCCCTGGCTATATCGGGAGTGTAAAATACCGGCAGATGTAACGGATGATAATCTCTATATCCGGTTTATTGCTGATGGGGCTTTTGTGACCTGTTTCCTTGATGATATCACACTCTCTGACGGGTATGGAGATCTTTCTGAGACCAGATATGCATACATGAACGGAACCTCGATGGCCACACCTTTTGTCAGTGGTATTGCCGGGATTCTCGCTTCTTATGCTCCGGATGTACCATTCTCAAAAATCAAGGAAGCCATACTACAATCAGCTGATCCTGTGCCAGACCTCTCAAATTGTACGGTTTCAGGCGGACGTGCTAATCTTTCAGCAGCTCTTGAGTACCTGACGAAAAAACCTGAGCCGGATCAGATTCACCTCTATGCAGGATGGAATCATGTATCTGTTGCAAAGAGACTGATTGCAGGTAACGACACCGCATCAGACCTCTTTGGACAGATCACCAACACTTCAGGACATTCAGTCCTGAAATATCACAATGCTAGCTGGATAACCGTTCCGGCTGATGAAAAAATTTCGCCACTCTCATCGTACTGGGTCTTTACAGGTGAGAACCAGAATATCACGCCGAAATCTGATCCTATTCAGAGCGGAACCTATACCAAAAACCTGGATGGGGGATGGAACGGATTTGGAATCATTGGAACCAGGCTTGAACCGGCAAAAACCCATATGATCCCAATCGGTGATAACTGGACCTACGTGATTGGGTATGATGCCACATCCCAGTATTATGAAGAGCCTATCATCAGAAACGGTACCGGAAATCAGAGTGACAGTCGTATCCTGATGCCCTGGCAGGGATACTGGCTTTATACCACCGGAAATGTAACCTACCAGGTTACCATCTGATTTTTAAAAATTAGAGAACAGCAGATATCCTGCTCATCGCTTCTTTTAACCGTTCCATCGACGCAGCATAGCTGATTCGTATCCAGCCCGGATGATTGAACGCTGTCCCGTGTGTTACTGCCACATGACCTTTCTCAAGCCAGCGGTTCGCAACCTCTGCATCATCCCCGTCAACCTTCACATATGCATAAAAAGCCCCGTCAGCCGGTGCATACGAAAGCCCCATCTCATCCATACTCTTCAGTACAAACGACCGCCTTTTCTCAAACTCCACCCGCATCGATTCAATGCATTCCTGTGGTCCTTTCAGGGCTGCTACCCCGCCATACATCGCAAAGGTCGTCGGATGAGAGATGGTGTGCTGCTGTACTTTGTTCATGTATCCGATGATCTCCTTTGACGCGACCGCATACCCAAGTCTCCAGCCGGTCATAGCATATGCCTTTGAAAACCCGTTCACGGTGATCGTCCGATCCTCCATACCAGGAAATGACCCAATCGAGACATGGATCCTGCCATAAATCAGCTTCTCATAGATCTCGTCCGAAAGGACAATGAGATCATGATCCCTGCAGATATCAGCGACCAGATTGAGGGATTCATTATTCAATATGGCACCGGACGGATTTGACGGGGTGTTGATGATAATCATCCGGGTCCTGCCGGTAATTTTCTCAAGAAGTGAGTCATCAACCTGGAATGTCTCCGGGTTGAGCGGATGGTGAACCGGAACCCCGCCGGCAATCTGCACACAGGGCTCATAACTGACCCAGGATGGATCAAGGATGATCGCCTCGTCACCCGGACTGAGGACCGCTTCACATGCCTCATAGATTGAGTCCTTTGCCCCGCACCCGACAATCACCTGATCCGGAGTACAGGGGATCTGATTCTCGTGCTCAATCTTCTCTGCTATGGCACTGAGAAGCTCCGGAATACCCTTTCCGGGGGCATAGTGGGTTTCACCACGCTTCAGGGCATTAATACAGGCTTCAGTGATATGGGCAGGAGTAGGAAAATCAGGCTCGCCGATGGAGAGGCTGATGACATCAGTTCCGGCTGCCTGCATTTTGCGGGCTTTCTCGGTGATCTCGATCGTTGCTGAAGGGGCAATCGCAGCAAGTTTGGTCGAGAGGGATCTCATGCTAACCGCTGCACCAGCTTGACTGCAGACTCAACCGCACGCTTTCCATACTCGATACGATCGGTGGCCTCAAGCCTGGTCATACCCGGACCGGAGATGCCAAGTGTGACCGGTTTTTCAAACTCAAGGGAAAGGTCAATGATTTTTCGGGCTGCATGCTGAACCACTATCTCATCATGCTGGGTTGCACCTTCAATGACACAGCCAATGGTAACAACGGCATCGACCTTCTTCTCCTTTAGCATCTTTTTTATGGCAAGGGGCATGTCATAGGCTCCGGGAACATAAAGACGCTCGGTCACCTCTGCTCCCAGAAATTTTGCATGCTCCTCTGCCTCAATCTCCATCATGTACGTGATGTCACGGTTGAACTCCGCAACAACAAATCCCAGTTTAATACCTGTGTTTGGTTTTGCAACGGTCATAATTCATCCTCATTTACTGCCGGGCTGAGCCGGCATCTGCAAATCCCTGCCTCTGCCCGGTTCCTGCTTCCCGTTCAAGGGTCCCTGGCCGCAGGAGCTTTATCACATTCACTGCATGCTCTCTTGTCCGCTGTTCTGCAAGCCAGGCAAGCTCAGCATCATCAGCTGCCTCATCCTCATGCACGAACACTTCAATGATGTGGCGGTTTGTCATCAGCTGGCAGGCGATAAGGCCGGTGGATGCCTCATGAGCACACATCCGGTCCTTCTCTTTTCCTCCCGGCATCCCAAGGGCCATGCAGATGTCGCAGTGATACTCTTCAAACAATTTTTTGCAGGCCACCGGCAGATCTTTCACACCCGGCACGGTATATCGCTCTATGGTAACCGAACCATGTTTTTTCAGTTCATCGATCGCGAACCTGCCCATATTTACCCGTGCAAAGGTCGTGTCCGCGATACCAATCTTCATCCTAAATCCTCTGCTGCGGCCATGACGCCTGATTCGCGAACCTGATGACCCGTCTTTCTGACGGCATATTCGGTTGCTGCAAGGGTTGCCAGAAGCTCAGGCGCTGAAACGGCACCCATATGACCGATCCGGAATATTTTATCCTTTACATGATCCTGACCGCCGGCGATCTGAATCCCAAGTTTCTTTACGATTCCCCGAAACTCTTTGTCATTGGATCCTGCCGGAATACAGGCGGCAGTGACGGTATTTGAGTACTGATGGAGATGATCCGTTTTTGGAAACATCTCAAGACCCCATGCCTGAACCGCCTTGCGGACCGCTCCTGCCATCCGGTGATGCCGGGCAATCCGCCTGTCAATACCCTCCTCTTCAATGATCAGGCAGGCCTCCCGGAGTGCCAGAAAGAGCGGTACGGCGGGGGTATACGGTGTCTCCATCGGCTCTTTCGCTGCATTCTTTTTGTATGACACAAGGTCCAGGTAATATGGCGGGTTCTTCACAACCCGGTCCCATGCCCGATCGGATACGGAAACCGCGGCAAGACCTGCGGGAGCAGCAAGACATTTCTGTGAACCGACTACAGCAACATCAACCCCCCATTCATCAGCCTTTACCAGGTCTCCACCAATTGATGTAACACCGTCCATGAGAAAGAGCGCATCATATTTCCGGCATATCTTCCCGACTTCACCGGCAGGATTTAAAATCCCTGCAGATGTCTCATTGTGGACCATGGTAACAACCTCACAGCCCTCCTCAAGAGCGGTCCTCAGGCCCTCAAGATTAAGCGGAGTGCCCCATTCTGACTCAATCGGACGTGCCTCAGATGCGTACCGCTGTCCAATCGTGTACATACGCTCCCCGAACTTTCCATTGATGAGGTGAGCCATCTTCCTGCCCTTTCCAAAGTTTGCAACGGCAGCCTCCATCCCGGCAGTCCCGGAACCTGAAATGACAAGAGGGTTATTCTTTGTTCCAAAGAGTCCTTTGAGAACACGAACAATATCTGCATATGCATTGCCGAATTCTGCCCCCCGGTGATTGATAGCCTGCCGGGCCATAACTGCACGAACCCGTTCCGGCAGCGGGACCGGACCCGGAAGCATCAGGAGCAATTCATCTTCCATAAAAACCGAGTATACTATTTTACTTTCTGACTGATTATATTCATGGAAGAACCATGCCTCTTGTAAGCATCATCTGTGGTTCATCATCTGATGAAGAGATCGCAAAAAAAGCCTGGGAAGTTCTGAAAGGCTATGAGATCAGTTATGAGTACCGGGTATTATCCGCACACCGTGACCCGGATCGACTGGATGAATACATCTCACAATCGGATGCACAGGTCTTTATCTGCATCGCAGGTCTGGCCGCCGCTCTTCCTGGCGTGGTGGCATCCAAAACAAAAAAGCCCGTGATAGGGGTTCCGGTATCAGGGAAACTGATGGGCGGTCTGGATGCCCTGCTGTCAATTGTTCAGATGCCCAAAGGGGTGCCGGTCGCCTGTGTCGGTGTTGATAACGGGGAAAATGCCGCCCATTTTGCGGCACGAATCCTTGGGATCAGCAGATCGTAAAAACTGTGAGCCGTAATAAAAACGAATATTCAGGGTAAACCCCTGATAAACTCATCCATTCTTCTGATTGCTTCGGTCAGTTCCTGTCTTGACACCGCATACGAGCACCTGACATGCCCGGTACCGTTCTTCCCAAAAACACTCCCCGGAACCACTGCCACACCTGCCTCGGTAATGAGTCGCTCGGCAAACTCGTAATCGGTAAGACCGGTGCCTTTCACTGACGGAAATGCATAGAACGCCCCTTCAGGAGTATGGCACGGAAGACCGATACGGTTTAACCCGTCAACAAAGAGGTTCCGTCTGAGATGGTATTCCCGTACCATCTCCCGCATCGCCTCTTCTCCGTTCTTGAGCGCTTCAAGTGCTGCGTACTGACTCATGGTGGGAGCAGAGAGCATCACATACTGGTGGATCTTGAGTGTGGCAGCCGTGATATCCGGCGGGGCGCAGATGTATCCCAGTCTCCATCCCGTCATTGCAAAAGCTTTTGAGAACCCTGAAAGGGTTATTGTCCGGTCCCAGAGGCCTTCAATTGAAGCGGTTGCGGTATGATGACCTTCATAGGTCAGCTCAGCATACACCTCATCAGAGAGGATCAGGAGATCATGATCGATAGCAATATCCGCGATCGCTTCAAGATCCTCGGACCTCATGACACCGCCGGTCGGATTATTTGGAAAATTCAGAATAAGGACTTTTGACTGGGGAGTGATGTGTTCCATGAGGATATCAGGTGTAAGACGAAAACGGCTCTTTTCAGTACAGGGCACAGGAACCGGGATCCCCCCGGCCATGGTAACACAGGGTGCATAACTGACATAAGAGGGATCAATGACCAGCACCTCATCCCCCGGGTTGGTAACCGCACGGATGACGATGTCAAGCCCTTCGGAGACGCCGGTTGTAATGATCATCTCCGACTTTGGATTATACTCAAGCTGGTACCGGTCCCGGAGGAATCTGGCAAGTTCATTTCTGAGAGACTCCATCCCGGTATTTGAGGTATATGCGGTATGACCCTGTTCGATAGAGGTGATCGCTGCATCACAGATGTGCCAGGGAGTGGAATAATCGGGCTCACCAACCCCAAGCGAGATGACATCCTCCATCTGTCCGGCCAGATCAAAAAAACGCCTGATACCTGACGGTGGAATAGCCTTCGCCCGCTCAGAGATAAAATCACGTTTCCTTTGCTCAGAACGAGAATGGCAGGCGTTGTCCGTCTTCACGCTCAACATAGAGCACCCCGTTTTCCTTATATGTCTTCATGATAATATGTGTCGCAGTCTCCCGAATCCGCTCCATGGGAGCTATCTGTTCAGAAACAAACCGTGCTATCTCCTGCATACTCTTTCCCTTCACCAGCAGCTGCAGGTCATGGGTCCCGGTCCGGAGTCGGAGGTTCCGGACATTTGTAAAACGGGATATACGTGCTGCTATCCGATCGTACCCGTAGTCACGCTCAGGGGCGACTTTAAGTTCGATTATCGCGTATACTGCACCTTTATCCACCTGTTCCCAGTTGATCACCGCCGAGTACCGTCGGATAATACCATCCTTTTCCAGCTGATGTTTCCGTTTTTCTACCTCTTCCTCGCTGCACCCGAGCATGACTGCCAGTTCATGAAGAGGGGTCATGCAGTCTTCTTCAAGAAGAGAGAGCAAAGACCGATCGATTTCATCCATGAATTCTGCCCTATGAATTGTTGTGTTTCTATCGTAACAACTGAACTACAATCTGTTCATCAACCTGTGCAAGACGGCCATCCGATTCTTCCATGATTACTTCCCATATCTTGTCCGTGTTTGTATCAAACCACATCTCTTTTGTCCGTCCATGACGACCACGGTTTACCAGTCTGGTATTGATGACGCCAAGCATGTTCAGTTCTGATATGAGGTCAGATATTCTTCGTGCCGTGAGCACATCAATCTCAAGAAACGGGGTAAGCTCCTTGTATATTCTTGTCACGTCACCGGAGATGAAGATCCGCTGACCGGCCCGGTGCAACAGAAGCATACAGTAGAGTACAATCTTGCTTTGTGTCGGCAGGGTTCTGATGCACTCCACCATACTGTCAGCCTCAATCTTGGCCTGGGCTCTCTTGACGTGATCAACGGTGACTTTTGAACCATTTTCCCGATCAGCAAGCTCCCCTGAGATACGGAGCAGATCCAGTGCCCGTCTGGCATCTCCATGTTCCTGGGCGGCAAGAGCGGCGCAGAGAGGAATGACCTCATCTTCCAGGGCATCTTCTGCAAAACCAATGACAGCACGCTGCTGGAGAATGTCACAAAGCTGAGGTGCATTATATGGAGGAAAGACCAGCTCTTCTTCTGATAAGGAAGACAAAACCCGGGGATCCAGAAATGTCTTAAATCCGAGATCATTTGAGATACCGATAATCGATACTTTGGACCGGTTCAGATCGGTATTAATCCTGGTCAGATTATAGAGTGTATCATCACCGCTCTTCTTGACAAGTTTGTCAATTTCATCAAGAATAATAATAAAAACGCCTGATATTGCATCAATCTGATTTTTCAGTTCATTGTAAACCTGGTCTGTCGGCCAGCCGGTCATGGGAATATGAGGTTTTATCTTATCACTGGAGGTATCATCTTCTCCCAGGATTAACTTGGAGATCTGTGCAAGAACCCGGTACTGGGTATCGATGACTTCACAGTTCAGATGAATTACCCTGCATATTGTTCCCCGTCTGGCACTGACCGACTCAAGTTCTGATCCGACATACCGTACAGATGCTGTTTTCCCTGTCCCGGTTTTTCCATATATTAAAATATTTGAAGGAGTTTCAGTCTGAAGAGCAGGGGCCAGTATTGCAGCTATCTGATCAATCTGGGGTTTTCGGTGAGGAAGAATATGTGGCCGGTAGGAGTGACGAAGTACCTCGCGGTCCCGAAAAATCCGGTTTTCAGAGAGATATTTATCAAACAGTCCAGGACTATCATGTGTATCGTTTGTCATGGAACAGATAATCCCTCTACTGTACGATGGGTATTCCGATAATACTAGTGGAGTCAGATCAGAGAGGATCACCTGTACCCCCACCCCTTCATTTCCACTGCAACATCACTTCTGATTCATGCTCCTGGTTAGTACACACATACATTCTGATTCATTGTGGTACAGGTCAGCATATGTACATAAAAATGTATCTTTATTATAATTTTATAATATTTTTTTGAATAAAGGTACAAAAAACCCAACCTGTTATATAAAATTTACGCACACCTTGTAATTCACACATAGATTATCCAGGCTACTCCAGTGGAAACAAAGGGGTGGGGCATCCCAGTCATGTGTACTTTTTCATCACATGCTATATCACCCAATATATCGAAATATCTGCATGGATCCTGCTCATGTACAAAAAATAAATGTTCAGGTAATTATCCTTGTCATATCAACTTCCAGAACAGAGAAAGAAGATACCGCCGGGAAAATAATTCAGTCTCTTTTTCAGGAGTCATCCATACCAGTCATACGGACAGAGATCATTCTAGATGACATTGATAAGATTCAGTCAGGATTAAAACAGGCGTTAAAAGAAGCCAACTGCATTATCCTGACCGGGGGAACCGGAATTACGCATGATGACTGTACCATTGAGGCAGTCTCTCCCCTTCTTGAAAAAAGACTGGATGGATTTGGTGAACTCTTCCGCATGAAAAGTTATGCAGAAGTTGGAACCAGAACAGTTCTCAGCAGGGCAATCGGAGGGGTCATTCAGGGAAAAGCTGTGTTCTGTATCCCAGGATCAAAAAATGCGGCAGAACTTGCAACCCGTGATATAATCATTCCGGAGATTTATCATATACTTACTCATGCAAACCGCTAATTTTTAGGTCACGCAAGCAGAAAACATGCCACAGTCATATTAAAACAGACCGGATAATAGGTCCAGTCCATAATATAATTCCACCCATATCATCACTATGATTAAAAAAAATGGGACGAACTGACTTTACTTATGTACCGTCAGGAGAGCACACCGTTCACGGATGAGATCGATCAGCCGGTCTGCACCGGTAACCTCCAGCTCTTCATTGGTTATCCCAAAAATCCGGATAAGGTATCTCATCTTCTCTAAAGGCACCTCATTCCAGTCTTCATCCCTGATTTCTCTCATCCATTCAAGAAGGGACGAGATTGCTTCAGCCCGGGGAGGGATGATGCAGAGGTACAGGGAATTCATCCCGGTTTCAGGCCCGAATGGGGCAATCTGTCCGGTCTGTCTGGTACCGGCTGCATACAGCAGGATCTCCATCTCCAGACTTCGTGCAATCATCCGGTCCTCTTTCCATGCACGAATGGCATGTGTAAGAGCAGTTTCCACGTGATCAAACCCGGCAATCATTTTCTGGTTCAGGCATGCAATTGTCACTTCGTATCTCTCTCCGGTTCTCCGGATGGCACGAAGAAACTCCTCGCGATTCGAAATATCAAGCCGTACCGGAATGATACAGTATTCATCGGTGCATCTTCGACCCTGTTTTAACATCCAAAATCCTCCCAGGAAGACTGACCCCGTATCCTGCGTGTATCCGGCATGGGATCTCCCTGTTGTACCGTATGAATTTGTTCTTCTGAGCTGGCCAGAGAGGCAAGAATCTTCCGTGCACGGGTTGCCCCAAGGATATCTGAAAGGATCATCTCATCTGCGTTCAGAAGGTCAGCTACCGAAAGGATACCTGCATTATGAAGCTTCTCAGCCATCTTTTTCCCAATACCCGGAATATCAGTCAGAAGCTCAGGGCCTTCCCGGGTATTTCCATTATCCATCTGGTTTGGAGATTTTTTTGCTCCGGTAATATCATCAATAACCTGTCGTGCGATCGCTTCTCCAAGGATGCGGGCAATTGGAGGCAGACCTGCCCTGGCCACTGCCTCAGGATCCGGATATCCTGCATTATAGAGACTTCTCGCCCGAACCCGCCCGATATTACGCAGTGCGACGAGGGGGAGCAGTTCAGGTTTCACGCCATGATGAACCCTGGCCGCGAGTGTCCTGATGATTCCGCCCATTTCAGGCATTTCAACAGATACGAGGCGTTCAGTTCCATGAAGCAACCATTTCCCTGAGTCGATAATATTATACAGATCCCCTGCTCCGATGCCATATCGTTCTTCTATCATTCCTTCAGAGAGTTCATCAGCCCAGTCATTCAGAACAAGAGCGGTTTTAAGACCAGAGAGCCAGAGTTCCTCCTCTTCCTGGTTAAAGGGAATTGGTAGCATGAGATCATCGGTGTGTTTGAAGAGGAAAGTTCGGAGGAGCTGGCTATCAGCTGACTTCAGATACAGCCGCTGCATATCAGGCGAGACGCAGATGACATGGAGGAGGCCGATCAGTGTCGGTGCCCTGCATGATTGCAGACAGTCAAGAATCAGACGTGCAGTGCAGGGATTCAGATAGAGTCGTGAGACCAGGCTGCCAAGTGGTGTTGCTGAAAGGGTGTTTTGCCCTTCATGAACCATGCCGGCTGTAGTGAGGAACAGAATCGCATCTGATACCAGTCGCGGGAGAGAGCGGGTCTTTGGATGCTGATGAAAGTAAAATGTCCGTTCCATGAAGGATGCAAGGGTGTCCTGATCACGAGCAAATCCTGTGGCGATAAGAGAGAGGATGTGAGCACAAAGCGATGCATCATCAACACACTGCGATTCAATCCGTTCCGGCTCCGCATCGATAAAAGTTTCAAAAAGACGCTCCACGTTCTCAGCATTCTTTGCCAGAAGGACGGCCTCTCCGTACGGATCAAGATGCGGCCTACCTGCCCGGCCGGCCATCTGGTGGTACTCTCCGACCGGAATCGGAACCATCCCAAGTCCTGAGCTGAATCGTGAATAATCCCTGATGATGACCCGGCGTGCCGGAAGGTTAAGCCCTGCGGCAAGGGTGGGTGTGGCTGCTATGACCTCAATATAGCCGTTTCGAAAGCCCTCTTCGATAATTGCCCGCTCCTGCCGCATCAGCCCGGCATGATGAAACGCAGCCCCCCGCTCAACACAATCGGCAAGGACATTCCCTTCGTCCCGGTCACGAAGTCTGCGAAGTTCCTCTGCAAGTGCTTTTGAGTCAGGACTGCCGGTTTTCAGTGCTCCCGCAGCCTTTTTTGCAAATCCCTCGGCATTTCTCCGTGAAGAAACAAAGACCAGACACTGGCCTCCCTCCTCAATGGTATCAAGACACAGATTCAGGTCATCATGTCTGGTTTTTCCAGGAACCGGACGTTCAGAGTCTGAAAACCGGATCTTTCCGTTATAGTAAACTCCCTGACGGAGATCAACCGGCCGCCATGTGCTGGTGACCAGAGCAGCATCAAGCCATTCTGCCAGCTCTGCCGGGTTTCCGATCGTAGCAGACAGACCGATGATCTGCATGTCGGGGTTGGTATACCGCAGCTTGGTGATGACCATCTCAAGCGTGGCGCCCCGGTTCTCTGATCCGATCAGATGGACCTCATCAAGCACAATGCAGGTGATCTTTGAAAGCCAGGGAGTCCGGTTTCGAAGCAGGGAATCGGTCTTCTCACTTGTTGCAACAATGATGTCATTCTCTCCAAGGTATGCATCGGTCCGGTCAAAATCACCGGTCGCGATACCGACCCGTATCCCCCCTTTCTTTGAAAATTCATCATATTTTTCTGATGCAAGGGCACGAAGCGGGACAATATAGAGGCATTTCCCACCTGCAGCAATCCGTGACCACATGGCCATCTCGGCAAGGAGTGTCTTTCCACTGGCAGTCGGTATCGAGATTAACAGGTTTTTTCCTTCAAGTAACCCATGCCTGATGCACTCCGCCTGAGGCGGGTATAATGATCTAATCCCTTTTGCCTGGCACGCTCTGATAAAAGATTCGGGAAGGGGGAGTGATGCAATATCCATCCTGGTTCACCGGCGCGAGAGGATCAGAAAAGACATAATCGTCCTGTTAATAGAACTAACTGAACATATCCTGCTTTAAATCGCGACGTATCTACTCAACGAATGAGAAGACCGATTCATGTGAGATCCCTTTGATAAGCATCTCGATTGCTTCCCGGGCAATCTTCACCTGTTCAATGGTGCCGATGATCCCGATGGTTTTGCCATAAACGGAGATCTCTGTTGCCGTCATGTCCTGGATCTGTGCCCGTGAACGACCGTCACGTCCGATGATCCGCCCTCTGATCCGTTCAATTTTTGAATCGCTCCCGGCGTATTCAGAGAGTTCGATGATCTCAAGATACAGATCAGGATCCTCAAGGAGTATGGAGGCGCGTTCAGGAGAAAATCCTCGGGCTATTGCTTTGACAGTCTCAACCGCCTGAATAAATCCGTCAGCATCCTCACCCTCGATACTGACAAGCCCCTCTTCACTGTCAACCTGTATCCGTGTCTTTGTCTTCTCTTCGATCTCCCGTTTTGTCTGCCCTTTTTTTCCGATAAGAACCCCTATCCGTTCCTGGGTTATCCGTGTTTCCTGTTGCATATATGTCTCCTTATGGTTATTGCGGCGATGTACCGCACAGTTCTTCAAGAATCTCTGATATCTCTCTTGTGGCACATCGCTCATTGAAGAACCGGTTCAGCTGTTCCAGATCCCGTTTCAAAAAACCCGGAGCATGGGGATGATCCTGGGTGACGGCCTGTCCCATGTCTATGAGATATGGATGTCCTCTCCCATAGAGAATATTATATTCCGAGAGATCCCCATGAACCAGTTTTGCCTGTCTCCAGAGGATCCTGATATCCTCTACAATCTCGTCATAGACCTTTTGGGCATCATCAAACGCTGCAAGCCGGAGCTGGGGAAAAGCGATGGTCTCCTCCCCTAAGAATTCCATGACCAGCACATTCCGGTCAAAGATCAGCGGGTGCGGGACCAGGATTCCGGCTTCCTCTGCACGCCTGAGGTTTGAGAACTCTTTTCTGGTCCAGGCAAATATCACATCCCGACGGCTTTTCCCGATATTGATAAACCTCCGGTCAGCGGTGATATAGTCCTGCATCTTCTTAAAATTCGCAGTCCTCGTCAGGTATATCTTCACCGCGACCGGGGTGCCATTCCGGTCGGCGAGGTACACATTTGCCTCCTTTCCGGTGGATATCGGCCCACCCATGGAGGTTATCCATCCCTTGGAAAGGAGTTTAAAAAGGCCGAGGAGGGTGTATTCATCAAATACATCATCCCTGACCTTGAGCTGGTCAAGTCCCTTGATTTTTGTCCTGAGTTCATCGACTCGTTTATCAAATTCATCTGTCTGCCGATCTCTCAAGAACTCACCCTGACTTACTTCAGATACTGCCGAACCGGAGCAAGGATGGTAATGAGGCTCTCTGCAACGGCACTCTTCAGGTCTGCCGGATGTATCTCGCCTTGTGCATAGGCCTGTTCCATCTCCTCATATGATCCGAATGTCCGGTTTCCACCGAATTTTTCCGGCCGTTCAATGGTGACGGTTTCCATTCTCGGGAAGATATGATGCTGAAGCACCTGCAGGACCGGGTTGTCGGCGATCTCCGGCGGACAGAATGCTTTCTTCATCTTCTTTCTGATATCATCCTCAGACTCTGCAACTGAAATGTAATTCCCCTGGGATGAGGACATTTTCTTCCCGTCAAGACCGTGCAGGATGGGAACGTGAATGCAGACCGGGGAGGGGTAGTTTTTCGCTGGCAGATACTCGCGTGCCAGCATGTGGATCTTCCGCTGATCGATACCTCCAAGGGCCGCGTCAACCCCAAGCATCGCAATATCTGCCATCTGCATGATGGGATATACCATCTGTGATACTGTCGGGTTGTCCATCTGCCTTCCGACCTCATCCATACTCCGTTTGGCACGGTTCAGGGTGATCGCCTGAGATAATTCATGGACAAGGATCTGGTATTCAGGAGAGAGCTGAAATGAAGACCCGAGCACATAGCGGATGTCAGTCAGCCCAAGCCCCTCAAAACAGCGGCGGTTATATTCAGCCAGTTTTTTTACTTCTTCCATTGTCCCTTTCCGGTTCAGGAATGCATGGAGATCGGCAAGGAGAACAGTGACTTCAAAACCTGCATCTCTGAGGTCTATCAGTTTATTAATAGTGACCAGATGCCCAAGATGGATCTCTCCGCTTGGCTCATATCCTGCGTAGACCTTTCTGACCGGACGGTCAAGGAGGGAACGCAGTTCCTCGTCAGTAACGACCTCGACCGTGTTCCGTATTACACGGGCGTATGTATCCATTCTGAGGAGGTTTGTATTTGAACGTGATAATAGGATGAGTGATTAGAGGGCAGTAAACTGCATCGCCTCGTTCGTCATCCTGATAGACGTCTCCGGGTCAGTGACCGCTCCCATCATCGCGCGGATTGCATCCACGTTTTCTATGACAACATCGGCCTCCTGATGGATTGCCTGGAAGAAGAAGAGTTCCTTTCCGACCATGTTGACCGATGCCTCAAATATCCCGTTCTCCCATAAGTCAGACCGCGGCCGGCCCATATCCATGACATATTCTTTCAGTTCTGCCGTGCTCTTGATCGCAGTCTTCGGCTGTACAAGACCGATCCGGTTATGGTTTCTCATAACGGCAAGCACATCATCACGGCTCACCTCTTTCTTCAGTTCGATGGTGATTGCGTGCATGTGCATCTGGGTCGTCGGCACGATCATCGCCATGGTTACAATATCGATATGGGGGAGGACGGTGTTCACGTCAGGTCCGTGGTGGCTCGGAATGGTCGGCGGGTCAAGGACAACGGCATCAATCGGGCCCTTCTTGACGACATGAGGATCGGCTCCCCGTCTGACCATGACCGCCCTGACTTTGGTGACCCCGAATGCGTCATCCATGGCCTTGATAACCCGGCACAGTCCGGTCGTGTTACATGAGACTACCCTGACAAACTGCCTTCCGATAGCATCCTTGTAATTTGCATGAGCGTTGAAGGAAAATCCTGCGACTTCATGGTCCTCACCACCCTGCCAGATTGCCTTTACACCGGCTTTCTCATAGAGCGGTTTGTTGGATTCACCAACCCCTCCTGGTGTTGCATCAACCACAATATCGGCTTTTTTGAGCATGTCCTCAACCGAACCGGCAACCGGAATTCCTGCTTTTGCAAATGCATCCTTTTTGCTCATGTCAGCAATATATACCGGGTACCCCCTCTGAACGGCAATCAGTGCCTCCGCTGATGGTTTTGTCTTTGAAACGCCGATGATCTCCATATCCTTCTGGGCAGAGACCGCATCTGCAACCCGCTTTCCGATGGTTCCATATCCATTAATTGCAACTTTAATCATCCTGTGGACCTCGCTCAAATGGTGATTGAAATTGGTATCTGCTTTATAAATACATATACTATCTCATCTCACTCCGCGTATTCTTCCGCTCAGGGCCGCCGGATATCAACACAGGGGATTGTCCATTGTCCGGACAGGGAATCAATAAGGTGCATAAGTTCCTCTGCCGGATCATACGGGTAATAAAAAAGATGTCCTTTGCAGGAGCAGTCAGATGATCCAAATCCCTTGATGACGGTTCCGGTCATATGGCGTGCAATATGGCATTCTATCTGCTCCTGTGTATGGATACAATAAGCACTGATTATATGGAACCAGGGGGAGATCAGGAGTGCATCGATATGCCAGCGGGGTTTTCTGTCTTTTTCAGAGTGTAGTCTGAAATGTCGCATGACCCGTGCAAATCCCCCTGATCCAAGAGCGGACCCCACATAGGCATGCCATCCGGCGGAAAAAATCCTCTCACCTCCGGCTCCTGTCCTGACTCTGCATGCTTCATTCCGGAACAGGAGGATGTATACTCCCTTATCCATACGGTGACTGAATAAGAGCTGCAGCAGCTTTGATAAACCGCTCGCCGTTCTCCCGTGCGGGTATCCCGTGACCTGGATAAAGACCCCCAACCCTGAGCTGGGACAGTTTATAAAGAGAGTCAGCAAGGACGCCTCTGCTTCCACCTGGAAAGTCATACCGCCCGTATGCACCATCAGAAAAGACGGTATCCCCGGAGATCAGTTCTTCAGAAGCCCTGTCATACAGGCAGATACTTCCTGGTGTATGACCGGGTGTGTGAATGATCTCATATCCGTCAAATACCTCTCCTCCCTGAAGGATGATATCAGGAATGATCCCTGGTGAATGTTCACCAAAATGCATCGCAAGACTGAGGTTGTCATTGTTCAGTCCTTCAGCATCTGCCTCATGAATACAGATTTTAGCCCCGGTCATCTTCTGTATCGCAGGAAGGTAGGCGATATGATCAAAATGACAATGGGTCAGGATGATGTGGGTAATCGTCTTCCGATGCGCCTCAATTGCCATCGGGGTCACCCCGGCGTCAACCAGAATCGTGCCCCGTGCAACATAGGCGTTTGCATACATCCCTCTCCCTGGGATGAATTTTACTGCCATGTGACTATCATATTCCTCTGCATACAACAAGTAGGATATGGTACATACCCGATATTCCTTTCCTGATACTTCTGTTCTGCAAACGGTTTCACAAACCGAATCAATAGAGACTGACCGGTTAATAAGGCTGATTGAGGCAGGAAGGGTGGTTGTTCCCCATAACCCCGGGCGGCCTCACCCTCCGTGTGCCATCGGGCAGGGATGCAGGGTCAAGGTCAATGTCAATGTGGGCACGTCCCGGGATGTCTGTGATCCGTCCCTTGAAAAAGAGAAGGCAGAGGCAGCTCTGCAGAATGGTGCCCACACCCTGATGGATCTCTCAACCGGCGGGGATCTTCCCGCTATCCGTCGGACTATCCTCACCTTTCCGGTTCCGGTCGGGACAGTCCCTATCTATGAGGCAGTACGACGGGCAGGCTCGGCACGTGATGTTGACGGAGATCTGTTATTTAATGTGATTCGTGAGCACTGCAGGGACGGGGTTGACTTTCTTACCCTGCATTGTGGTGTCAATCAGGGCGTCCTGCGTTCACTTCGGGAAGATCCGCGACGCATGGGCGTTGTTTCCAGGGGGGGAGCATTTCATGTGGCGATGATGGCTGCACGGGAAGAAGAAAATCCCCTCTTTCGTG
>CAZCSN010000019.1:0-35937 GCA_964501255.1 uncultured Methanospirillum sp.
TTCTGGCAAGCAATGAAGAGTTTATGTTCGTTATCAGCAGCTTCTTGGGCCTAGACAAATTTCTTATGTGCTTCATCTGCTTTTTCACGAGAGGAATCTGCCTTTCGGTAGCATTCCACCATAAGGTCATGATGTTTTTGAGCGTCTTCAGCCAGTTTGGTGACATGGTCATGGATCTCAGATGCTTGTCGGCGGAGATCCTTGGCAAGCGTTATCTTCTCCCTGATCTCTTTATTTTGTTCAATTTCAGCCTCTTGCTCGCGAAGCTGTTCTTTCAGAGCTTTAATCTTCTCTATGAGTTCGCGCTCTTTTTCTGTGGTAAATACTTCAGTCTGCTGCCTAAACTCAAGATGCTCAATTTGCTTGTGGAGCTCCTTGATACTTCGGCTTTTAATGCCGCCATGTTCTTTTTTGAATGCATCAATCTCTCCAAAAAGAACATTTGCTTGGTCATTCAGCTCGTTTCGCTTATCCTTAAGTTCTTGAACTTCCTTGTTGAACTGATCCCGAAGTTCTTTGTGTTTTTGTGCTTCTTCAACAAATTCCCGGGTCTGATTGTTGAGAGTATTACGCTCTCTGGCATACTGACTTGCCAGGGCATTGTACTCATTTCTTTTATTCTTATGTTCCTCAGATGCCGAGATAGTAACTTTTCTTTTTTCAATCAGTTCATTCAACATCGTTAACCAATCCTCGCATAAAAAGGCACGTTTGGTATCCCCTACCGGTGCGAGAGATGGGACATACGTAAGAGCAATACGTAGTATGTACAAAAGGACGTGTGAAAACGGGCAGAATCAGAGATAGATAACGGTTCAGGCTTCTTTTCAGGGATGCCCGCCACCCGGAACGGGTGGAAAAACATTCATCTGTTCGACTACAGTTCTTGTTCGCTACACGATCCACGTATGTTCGACTCCCAATACCAAAAGGCTCCGTAACAAGAGACCCATCGTTCATGAAATCGCGAAGGGATCCTGTGTGACCTTCTACTATTAAGAAGACAACATCATTTTTATAATTAATGTCTCCTGTGATCCGTTCAGGAGAATGAATAGTGCTCGTTTGGGTACCTGAAAATGGGTGATTAACCCGTTTTTAATAGAATATAAAATAAATTCCGGTGAATGAACCCGAAAAAAGAAAACAATATTGAGGTCTATGGCAGTTGTGTTCTGGTTTTGGGTTTACATCCACATGATGTCAGGTCCGCTGGCATAATCCATTGCTGCGGTGACTGAGCGGGGTTTTATTCGCGCAAGGTCAGGAGATTTCGGATAACGGATCTGTTCTTCAATTCTGTCAAGTTTTTCCCGGTAGGGCTGCTTGGGCTTTGCAATGGTGTCACCATTTTTCACACCGGTCATGATAGCAAGGACACGAACCTTTCCTTCCATATCTGAACGGATACGGGCTCCCCAGATCACATCAGCGTGTGGATCCAGCTCATATGTCAGAGAGGAAGCGATCTCTTCAGATTCTATGAGCGTCAGATCACTCCCGCCGGTAATGTGGATCAATGCCCCGGTTGCGCCACGGTAGTCAATGTCAAGCATCGGGTTTGAGAGACATTCACGAACAACAGATTCTGCTTTATTCTGTTGTTTGGACTCTCCGACGAGCATGGTAGCGACTCCGCCTTTACTCATAATTGCCCGGACATCTGCATAATCGATGTTGATGAGTGATGGTTCAGTGATGGTTTCAGTGATGCCTTTTACAGTTTCACCGATCAACTGGTCCATAACTGAGAATGATTGTGCAAGCGGGAGGTTTGGAACAAAGCTCTTGAGCCGGTTGTTGTCAAGAAGAATTACTGAGTCACATGCTTTTGACATGGCCTCAAGCCCGTCCTCAGCCCTGATAAGTCGGGCTTTCTCAACATCAAACGGATAGGAAACCATACCGACTACAATAGCTCCCTGCTCCTTCGCGATCTGCGCGACTGCCGGTGCAGATCCGGTTCCGGTACCCCCACCCATACCTGCTGTAATAAAACAGAGATCAACAGACTCAAGAAGACTTTCCAGTGTTGGACGGGCCATCTCTGCGGCTTTGCGGCCGATTTCCGGATATCCTCCTGCTCCAAGCCCCTTTGTCAGACTTTTTCCGATAAGGATCCTCTTGTCAGCCTGAATCATGTCCAGGTGCTGCTTGTCTGTATTGATGGCTATCGTCTCTGCTCCGGAAACACCCATGTGATGAAGACGGTTAATGGTATTGTTCCCGGCCCCACCGCATCCGATGATGACGATACGTGGTTGTCCGTCTATATCATCATCAAAATTCTGCGATACATTCTTGAGTTCTTTTTCACGTTCCGCGTTGATGACTGCGGCATTGATGATACTCTGCATACTTTTATCCCCCTCACGTCTAAAATGACAGTTGATCACTGTCAGCGAGCACTCTGGTTGCCCGCTTTTCGATGAGCATACGTACAGCATCCCTGATAGCCTCGGAGACGGTGGGAAATTCACCCGCCTCAACCATCTTCTCCAGCGTCGAAATCTGCTGTTCAGGCAACCGGATGGTGATTCGCTTCATACTTGGCCTCATGATCTGACATCTGTCGGACATATGTCTGCCACTCGTCTGACACAGAGGTGACAAAAGTCAGACACAACGAGATACAGAGAATACAATTCATAACCAGATAAATCTTTCGATATCTTCGGGGGTGAAAATAGATAGGTGTAAACAATCAGGTGTTCATGAATAGGAAAGAGTTGTCAGATGAGATACAAATCTGAGCATCGTGCTGTTCATGGGGGCAGAGGGAAATATATTACGGGAGCGGAGAGAGAACTCCTTGATTTTAGTGCGAATATCAACCCATATCCACCGGTACTGGATTGTACCATTCCATCTGACGCACTGACCAGGTACCCTGATGATGAGTATCATTTATTAAAGGAGACGATTGCCCGTCATCATGGATGTAAACCGGAACACATTACGGTCGGGAATGGTTCTGTGGAGGTTATCCGGACATTATGTCATACGGTACTTGACAGGGATATGACATATTATGTCCCGGATCACACATTCGCCGAGTATGAATTGTCTGCACGACTTACCGGTGCCCGAAAGAGTGCGGATGAAGTACATGCAAACCTTTCATTTATCTGTAATCCTGACAATCCATCCGGTGTTCTTCTCTCAAAAGAGGAAATAATGTGCAAATTATCAGAATATAATCAGGACCATATTCTCTGTGTTGATGAAGCATTCATTGACCTTGCTGATCCGTCACAATCCCTTTCAGACATACAAACAGAGGGTCTGTTCATTCTCCGATCTCTCACGAAGAGTTTTGCCATACCCGGTATCAGATTCGGGTATGGAATCGGTGATCCGGAGCTGATTGCTGCCATGGAGGTTATGCGCCCTCCGTGGACGGTGAATGCACTGGCAGAGAGTGTTGCACTTTCAGCCTTTTCAAAATACGATGATCTGGAATACTCCCGCACCATGATTCACAGGGAAAGAATCAGACTTATGAATGCTATTGAAACCAGTGGCTGGTCGTGTTCCAAGGCAAGTGCCAATTATATTCTTATCGAGACCGGCAGATCATCTGCTTTTATCACAGAACTTTTCTGTAACTTTGGGATATTAGTCCGTGATTGTAGTTCATTCGGACTTCCTACCTGTATCCGAATCGCTGTCCGGACAATTGAGGAGAATAATACCTTTCTTGAGGCTCTTTTGAAGGTTATAGCATGTTTGCACTCATAATGGCTGGTGGCAGGGCATCACGTCTTGGCATGGGTGAAAAAGCACTGGCCAGGGTCCATGATAAACCACTTCTATCCTACGTCCTTGACGCGGTACGGGAAGCTGATCTTGAACCGGTCGTTATCGTCTCTCCCCTGACACCATATACCCTGAATTACTGCAGGATACATGATATCCTCTGGGTATGTACTGACGGAAACGGATATGTTGCTGATATCGGTCAGGCAGTACGGGAACTGGATATTACAGGGCCGTTTCTGACGATATGTGCAGATCTCCCTGGCATTACTGCTGACCATATCAGAACTGTCCTAAAGCAATATGCGAACGCAGGATGTCCGGCATGTTCTGTCTGGGTTCCCTGTGAGAAACCCGTATCCGATACTCTTCCGGGAATACCTGTCGGAATGAATATTCTCACGGGAAGTATGATCGAAGAAGAACAAAAAGAGATTCAAATCATAATCGAAGATCCTCTCCTTGTCCTGAATATCAACACCCGGGAGGATCTGGATGCAGCAGAGCGGTTGCTTGTGAAAAAATAAACCGAAGGCTGAACCAACGCTCATATAGAACCGGCATCAAACGTTGTAGGTATGATTGAATCCCGGGAGGTCGAACTCGACGGGCACATTATTGACTCGGGGATCATGGAACATGTACTTGACTCCATCCTTGATATGGGTGGAGATTTTGAGATCCTTGAATTTACTGTAGGAAAAAGAAAAACAGATACGAGTTATGCCAGAGTTCTTATTACCGGTTCCGACAGCGAACACCTGGATGCCATTATCAGTACGCTCCACCGGCATGGTGCACGACTTGTAGAGTCTCAGGACGTAACACTGGTTCCGGCAGAAGGCAACCGGATTGTTCCAAAGGGATTTTATTCCACAACCAACTATCCGACACAGATACGAATCGGAAATGAATGGATACCGGTTGACAATATCGAGATGGACTGTCTGATCGTCGTCTCACCTGACAAACGTTCAGCAAAAGCCACCCCCATGTCCAAACTGCAGAAAGGGGATCTTGTTGTCATCGGGGAGCATGGTGTCAAGATAAAACCGCCGGAACGGTCCCGTTCTCATGAGGAATTTGAGTTTATGGGTGGCGTTATCTCTTCAGAGCGTCCGACTGAGACGACAATCCGGAAAATTGCACGGGAAATTATCGACACTCATAAACGGGGACTGAAGGTTGCCCTTGTTGGAGGTCCTGCAATCATCCACACCGGAGCTGATGAGGCATGTGCAGCGATGTTCCGGGAGAAGTTTATTGATATTCTCTTTGCCGGAAACGCCCTGGCAACCCATGATATCGAGTATAACAAATATGGAACCTCTCTGGGAATGAATATCCGGTCAGGTGAACCGGTATCCGCAGGGCATAAGAATCATCTCTATGCGATAAGCGAAATCATGCGGGCTGGCTCCATCAGGAGAGCCGTTGAGACAGGGGTTTTGGAATCAGGGATCATGTATGAATGTATTAAAAATAACATCCCCTTTGTTCTGGCCGGTTCAATCCGTGATGACGGCCCCCTCCCCGATGTTATCACCGATGCAATGGTTGCACAGGATGAAATGAGAAAGTATATCCCTGAAATCGGAATGGTCCTTATGATTGCAACCATGCTTCATTCAATCGCGGTGGGTAACTGCCTCCCGTCGTATGTCATGACCGTGTGTGTTGACATCAATCCGTCGACCCTGACCAAACTGATGGATCGCGGAACATCTCAGGCTATTGGTGTTGTCAGTGATGCAGGAGCCTTCTTCCCCATGCTTCTTAATCAACTGCATCAGTTACAGGAGAGCTGATCATCTGGTCAGGGGCATGGACCAGGGATACTCCTGATTCATGACATATTCCCATTCTTCTTTGCAGTCACAATCCATCTCCATAACCGATTTCATAAGTTCCTGGTCTGCATTCAGATTATAATCCCGGATCGCGTCAAGGATCATACGGTCACAGGTTCCGCAGTTGTGCGGCCCTCTTGTCTGTCCTCCGCCGATGGGATCACAGGTTACATGGGCATCACTCTGCGCAAGGATGGAGGCAACACTCCACAGATACGGAGGTCTGTATGCCTGTCGCTTCCATAATGTCTCAAGGTGTGTATTTCTCTGCACAGTACAGGGATTCATGGAGATAAGATCAGTTATCGGTACAATCTCCCTGATTGACCGTATCATATCATCATGTGCTTCCCGCTCGGTCAGGTACGGCGGCTTATGAAGGAGATATGTCTTGACCTTTCCCCCTGCTTTATGAATTGCTTCACTTGTTTTCAGATAATCAGAGAAATGCAGACCCTTATCAATACACTTCTCCCTGATGGGATCTGAAGTTGTTTCAAGACCGATCGCGACAACAATGGTGCCTGCCTCTCCTCCCTCCCTGATAATGTCTACATAACGGGAGAGACGTTCCAAGTCTACATATTCACATCGTGATTCAACAATGAGCGTTTTTCCCCTGACCTGGTGAATCAGATATTCCTGGATATCCGGTGGTACTTCAGCAGGATCGAAAAAACTCCCCGATGTATATACCTTTACCACCTGTGGCTGCACCTGTTCAATCTGTTCTTTCAGTCTCTGTATCTGTGCCAGCATCAGCCTGCTGAGTTCAGGTTTTTCCACTCCTGTAAACCGTTCATGACGATACTGGCAGATTCTGCACCGGTTCCATGAACATCCACCGGAACGGATTATTGCAGTCACACTGGTATGGATTTCATTGTCTATCCGATCCTGTCCTGACCAGAGTGCAAGGGGCTCCTCAGGGTTTTTTATGGGTTTCATACTCCTCTCAACATTCCAGTTATTATATGAAAATTAGTCAGACTCAATTCCGGAGATTATGCATCCGGTATCAGACTGCTTCGTATTCATCTCTTCTCTCACCATTCAAACAGACTGGTATTCATTACATGACCAACAATATATTAGGTTCGAGAGTTCCACAATATTGACCAACCCGACGAGAGGACCTATCATATGAATTACCATTATGTACAATCGGCAATAACACTGGTTCTCCTCATCCTTTTGTGTGGACCAGTCAGCGCATATTATCTCTCAATCGATGCTCCCGCCCAGGTGAAGGTAGGCGAACCGGTTCTGGTAACGGTATCCACAAATACCCCCCCTCCGGACAAGATCGATGTTGTATTTTCCCATTCGCTGAATGTTCCTATTGAGATAGAGAGACAATCGGTTCAGATAACTGAAAAGGGTGATACGACCTTTAATGTAACCTTTAAAACTGATGGTCTCGAAAAGGGTAATTACAAAGTGGAAGGCCTTTCCCAGTCACAGAGAGATTTTTCAGCAGGTTCCCGTTCGATACGGGTCGTAAAACTGATTGACCGATCTGATATGATAACCTTCACCTCTCCGAAATGGCAGGAATTTGATAAAACATTGTTAATTGAAGCAAAAATTTCAGGCTATAAAGAAAATGCCATTCAGATGGAAGTTACAAAGGATCATCAGACGGTCTTTGGTCCTGAATCAATTCCGGTTTCCGGTGGAAGAGTAAAATATGAACTTCCGATTCCGGAACCTGGAACATACGAGGTGTCCTTTACCGATTATGACGGCTTCATTGGGAAATACGCAATTGTATCAGAGGAGAAGGATCAGTATCATCTGACCGGACCCATCGAAACAGAGAGTCATGACATAACAACGACTGCAACGAAGGAACCTGAAACAGAAGAGACAATCACACCTGCAGAGAGTGCCACACCGAAAAAACCTGAAAAAATTACCGGTATTTCAGCGCAGGCTGACATTTCCAGAGACAACCCAGCATTTTTTATCATCACAACGAATACCACGCCTCTTACTATTCAGGCAACCGGAAATACTGACCTTGTTTTTGAATATAAAATAGCCAAGGACGGTGCAAGTGTGAAAGTGAATGATGAGATGGGCAATGATCCTGAAACCGTGACTATCACTGACCAGGTGTCAGAGATATATCTGAAGGTGTATCCGTACAGTTATAAAGCTTCAGATAAAGTAACAATTACGGCAGATAAGGCAGATGCCATTGTATTATCTGATACTGCCGCAAAGTCGTTTGGCGTTCCGCCCAGATACGGGAGCGGGGATGAGTCCAAAGACAAACAAACACCCGTCCCGGCTGTTCTGATTGTAGCAGGTCTGATTATCTGTCTTACAATATATATAAAAAGAAAATAATTTTTAACAGACCCGGGGAACCGGATCACCCATGGGTGGTTCAATAAACCGTTCCCCACCGGCGGTGGTTTCCATAATCACGCCACTTCCTTCTGATACTATTCCGATGATTGCTGCATCCTTCCCGTACCGATGACTCTTCAGACTTTTCAGAATTGTTTCTGCATCATCGGCTGGAACTCCCATGACCACTTTTCCTTCATTGGCTACTTCAAGCGGATCTATACCGAGGAGCTGGGATGCAGCCCGTACCGATGAACGAATCGGGATACAGTCTTCAGAGATACGGACCATGACCCCGGACTTTTTCGCCATCTCGTTGATAGCACTGGCAAAACCTCCCCGTGTCGGGTCTTTCATTGCATGAATTGTTCCAACGCTCATAGCCGCATGAACCATACCTGAGAGAGGTGCCACGTCAGATATGATCTGATCAGCAAAATCAAACTCTTCCCTGCTTGCAAGAACTGCAAATCCGTGATCACCTAGTGTTCCGGATACGATGATTGCATCCCCCGGTTGTAGTCCGTTATCCCTGATGATTGTGTCAGCTATTCCAATACCTGCTGTATTGATTGCAATCTGGTCAAGAGCACCCTTCTCCATGACCTTGGTATCTCCGGTAACGAGTGATACATTCTCTTCTGAAAGGGCCTTATCCATAGAATCCACAATTTTGGACAGTGTATCAAAATCAAACCCTTCTTCGATGATTAAGCCGCAGGAGAGAGCAAGAGGTCTCCCTCCCATCATGGTGATATCATTTATGGTCCCGCAGACTGATATTCGTCCGATATCTCCCCCTGGGAAAAAAAGAGGCCGGACCACATGTGAGTCTGTGGTAAAAACTATCTGCTGGGTACCGACAGGTATGACTGCCCCGTCATCAAGTGCCTCTAGTCCGATACCCCCTGCATTGGTATGTGAAATCTTTGAAAAGAGGCTGATGACCTCTCCCATGACTTCACCCCCTGCTCCGTGCATCAACGATATTTTCATTTACTCTGCCTCAACTTCGATTCGTGTAACAACAACTTCTTTTCCTTTTACGATCTCCGGAAGTTGTCCGCACTCGGGGCAGACAAAAATTTCACTTCCGACATATCCACATACGCACCGTGTCTGGGGTGCAACCTTTGTGCAGGTCAGTTTTGCATCCCTGAATAAGGGGTCATCCTCAACAATAGTGGAAAATAAAAATTCCACCTGGTCAGGGTTTACTATGGAAAGTTCTCCGACATCCACATAAATATGGGTTATCGATGTTGCATTGTTTTCAAGCGCAGCTCTTCGTGATGTGACAACGATATCATAGGCAATTCCATATTCATGCATCAGAAAAAGACTCCTGCACAAGGGGTTTGTCGGATCCAAGGTATACCCGGAACAAGTTAAAGGGTGCGAAATGAAACCGGGTGATATGATTTGAAATCATACACGGGAAATAATTATGGTCCCTGATAAAATCCATCATTCTCTTTTTATGCTCTCAGAAAGCCGGTGGATATGATCTGATATGCCTGTGAGAATACGGTGACCGGTTTTGGTTTTATAAACCCCGTATGACAGAAGCGGAAGAGCGATAATAATGAAGATAACTCCTCCAAGAACATACCAGACATTAATGTCAAAATACTCATGGAGGGCATATACCGAATAGCCTATCAGAAAACTGGATAACAGAGAACCAATAGTAATTGCTGCAAAGATCTCTACCGGCTTTAATCCAAGCATCTTCCCGATAATTGAACCACTCACCGATCCCGTTCCCTGTAGGGGAAAGAACACAAAAAAAGTCAGACCGATAAAGTAGAGTTGTTCAAGCCATCTGTGCTGTGCCAGATATAATTCCCCTTTCTTTATCAGATACCGTATGACTTTTCCAAGATACGGAACATTACAAATCAGTTCAAAATTCCAGATCATGAAAAGACAGCATGCGATATCAACCATGACAATTGAGAGGCACATGACCTGAAATGGAAACCCCAGTGCAATACCGGCAGGTATGATACTCTCTTTCCCGGCAGGGGGAACAAAGTACAATAATAAAAGACCTCCCAGCTGGAGGGCAGTCGTATCGTCATACAGCCAGAAGATAACTCCGACCAGGGCGCCTGCCACCAAAAACGGGATAGTCAGGCGTAAGATCCGGTTTACAACGGGAGAAAACCAGATAAGTCCTCCTGATAGAGTGCAGCCGAGGGGTTTTAAATCCATGAATACGTGTCACCAGAATGTAAAAAAATACAGTATATAATAGGTATGTCAGAGATATAAAAGACCGGAATTATTCACTTTTGTACTGACAGCAATTTCCAGCTGAAGTGGTTGTAACAGAGTTGAGAGGGCATCACGTGACATATCAGTAATGACTGCAATGGAAGGTCCAACTGAGCTCATCCCAATGAATTCAAGACCTGACTTTCGTAGTTTATGCATATACTGGTATAATTCAAATGAATGATGCTCAATTTCAGCCCGCTTGGATCCCCGGAATTCCATCTCCCACATGGAATCACCCATCTTTTTCAGGTCACCACGATTCAGGGCAGGTATAAAATCCATCATGACGATATATGCCTTCAGTTCCCTGTCCCGGTAATCAAGCGAACGGGCCTTGTTCATCAGCAGCGAAAACTCCTCCTCTCCGGCAGAGGAGATAGAACTCGGGGGGATTACAATGTGGACATTCTTACCTTCGGCAAACGGGTGCTGATGAACGATAGTGAGATTATCACCGAGAACTGCCATGCCTCCCCTGCCACTTACCGCAGGTCCCACCCCGGTCTCAAATCCATATGCAATCAGACCCTCTTCTGTCTCCTCAACGTAATTGTTACCGATAAGGATTCTGAGCTGATCAAGGGTTAACGGATCACCAAGCGCCCGGTTGACCGCTGCAGAAAGAGCGGTCAGAATAGTGCTTGTGGAGCCTAGTCCCACATGTTTATAATCATGGTCTTTTGCAGTAACAGCAAACCCGCCGGTGTACCCTACTGTTTTTGAAAAAACTGAGAGAAAGTGTCTGATGATAGCAGGTCGGGAGTAATTAATCTCAAACCCGTTATCAATACATCTGACTTCTACTTCTGCGTACACATCTATGGCAAATCCGATACCGCCACCACCCGGATGACCGGGAGCAAACCGGTTCATATCCAGTACAGTCAGGTGGATTCTGCCTGGTGCTTTTGTCCGGATTGTATCCTTTGATGGAGAAAGCGGATACCTTCCTTCAAATCCGCAGGTGTTCATATGCTCGCCCGGATGAAATGAGGTAAAATCATACTCAACCAGGTCCAGATCTCCGCCCCGGATCTTCAGAATGGTCATGATACCGGCCTCCGGTCAAAGAAGATATTCTTCCCGGTCGCTGAAAGCGGGATACCATATGCACAGGTACAGTCAGGAAGCATATGAAGTGATAGTGCAGCAACTCCGGCGGTAAAGAGGATCCGGTTGTCGGCATTATGAATCTGTGCTGTTTTTGCAGCAGAACCCGTGGCAATACCAAGGTCTGCCATTCTGATTACACAATTTGGGCCGGTAAAGAGGGAGAGTACCGGGTTTTCGGATGCTTTCTCACGCATCTCCTTACAGGTCCGAAAACCACATCCACCACAATTCAGTCCCAGATCTTCTGTCCCCCTGCATCCAATAAGAAGACAAACGGCACTATCCCGTATATTCTGCGCATCACGGGGAAATGGCGGAAGTCCGGTCTTGTTCCCGATTGCGATCATTTCATCAGCAATCCGGTCCAGGTCATCCCCAACGATTATCCGGGTTACTATCGTGTCAACACCTTTGCCCTTCGGTGCTGTCCGTGCAGAGACTGCCATCAGTGATGCAATGAGCATCATGGCATCCTGTTCAGGATCCATAACCAGAATATTCTGATGAGTATTTATGTTCACTGTTACCTGACTTTGGTATGATGGTTGATATAAGAGAGAATAGCACTGTACGCCATCTCTGATCCATGATATGCTTCCTGGCGGGCCGGGTCAGGTTCTGCCATCGCACGCGTTTTCATCTCTTCATACTCCTGCAGCAGGAAATTCATAAACAAAAACAGATCCGAGTTGTCATACCCGAACCTTTCGACGGCAAGACCACACGCACGGTCCCAGCCCTGTTTTGCATATGATGACAGGTTGTATTTCGTCGGGCTGTGTTTCATCTCAATCAGCATCTCCAGCATCTCATCCGGGCTAACCGCCCCTTTATGTTCCCTGAACTGGGAGGTAACCTTCCTGAAGAATTCACACCATTCGTCATTCCACCGTTCCTGCAATTGTTCAGGATATTTTTCATCAGGCTTTGGAATCCGTCTGATGTACATCTTCGAGATTTCACTCTCAAATCCTTCGACTGCCTGAGGAAATGAGAATGTAATCGCAATCTTTCCATCAGGATCCAGTTGTGAGGTATAAATGACGGAATACGGCACGATTATATAATCTCTTGATTTGAGTTTTACAATTAGACGATTATTTGTTGCATACACCATACAGGATTCATAGTAAAAATCATCAAACCAGACCTGCATTTTTTCCCGTGTTTTTACAATCTCAAACTGGTCGAGTCCTTCTTTTGATCTGACAACCCCCTCAATCAGCAGGAGTTCGTCATCCTGTTCCTGCATGGACTGTTTCCTGGAAGCAATCTCTGACTGGTATTTCATTACCTGTGAATTGATAAGCCGCTTCCAGTAATTGGGCCATTTGGGATCGTCAAGGATTGTCAGACCTCCTCCTTCCTTTCTTTTTAATCCATGCATGAATATGCGGACATACTCTTCTTTTCCATCAAAAAACCGCATCGGAGTATTACATCTGATACAGACGTAGGTATTGTTCTCAACATAAATCTCATGAACAAGCTCATAAGATAGTTTTATCAGCTGGTTCTTCTGGTTCCTGATGATAAGACGATAATTTGTCACGTAAAATTTTGTAATGAACCGGGTTTTTGGATTAAAAAATACGGCTGCAACCCCTTTTTTGAGTACTGTTTCCCCTTTCAGACAGCCGGTGCTCATGAGAATTTCCTTATGTATGTGAAATTTTACTGAAGTGTATATGCATCATCTGATATATGTTGGGAATCTAAAAACCCGTGAGTAATCATGTTTACCGGGATAGATATCGGGGGGACAAATACTGATATTGCTGTCATAGATTCTCAAATTAATACATATAAAGTACCGAATTCAGACGGGCTCGAAAATGCCCTTTCAAAAATTTCCACATACGGGCGCCTTGCAGTCAGTACTTCCCAGCCTTTAAATGAGATTATCACCGGTCATACCGCAGATATCCGGACAATAACCATACCCGGCCCGGGATTAGTATACCCGGGAGCAGTCAAAGGAGCAGTATCTCACCGGGGAGATATTGTGGAACCAATTGATCCAGAAGAGATAAAAAAGATCATAAAGGGACAGCATGCACGGGCGATTGCAATTGCAGGGAAGTTTTCGGTCAGAAATGATTCCCTGGAAAAGCAGGTGTATGACATCGTCTCACAATATTATTCAGATGAACAGATAGCAATCAGTTCTCCGATTGGTGCATTGGATTTTCCGGCACGAATCCATACAACAAAATACAATGCCGGAATTAAAGGAAAAGTAGCCTCTCTGATCAGGCAGATTCAACGGGTACATCCGGATTTTTACTTTGTGACATCTACCGGAGGTCTTACTTCACCAACCCGGGCCCTTTTAAACCCGATGGTGCTCTTTCATTCAAGTCCTGCTACCGTCGCAAACGGGGCATATTACCTGAGCAGGAATGAGAACTGTCTGGTGATTGATATCGGTGGAACAACGACTGAGCTCGTACCGCTCAAGGATGGAAAACCGATCTATGAGACCGTGGTACTGGATGGGTCAAAGACCCTTATCCAGGCAGTATCAGCAACAAGTATTCCGTATGGCGGGGACTCCTGTATCAGGTCAGAGTTATGTCCTTTCAGGGCAGGAAATTCCCGCTCTTTTGGTGGTGGAGAACCTACCCTTACTGATGCACTGAATGTGATGGGTGCACGAATCGGAGATGCAGATCGGTCAGCCGTTTTGGATCACACGGATGCACAGCGTGCAGTGCATCAGTATCTTGAACTGGTCTCTTCAGCAGTGAAAGAATACCACCCGCATATTCTGGTTGGCACCGGGTATCTTGCACACTACCTTCTCTCTGATATTGCGGAACGCGCGCAGACGACCGGTATTGTTCCTGAACATGCTGCATCTGCAAATGCCGTGGGTGCTGCGGTATCAAAAGTCAGTCTTGAAGTACACATTCATGTGGATACTGAAAGAAAACGTCTGACTTTGAACGGACTTTCATATCCTTATAAAGATGCCAGGGATGAAGAGCACCTGATCACCTATGCCATGGAACTTATCAGGGATATTGCCCGAAAGGAGGGAGCGCCTGAAGAAGATATCGCTGATATTCAGGTTCTCTCCTATTCTTCATATGATGTTGTCCGGGGATGGAGAGTGACAGCGACTATTACTGACATGGTCCTTGCAATTGCACCGGGAATATCAGTGGAGGCGTTATGACCTGTGGTATTGTATATGCTCCGTCATACCTGACTCATGAGCAGAGTCCGTCTCACCCGGAACGGCGGGAGCGGCTCTCATATACACTTGATCAGCTTGTCGAAGAGGGGATATTTGACCTGCCGCAGATTACCCTTCTGACACCAAAACCTGCCACGAGGGATGATGTACTCCTGGTGCACACGGCAGAATATCTTCAGTTTCTGGAGAAGACTTCAATAACAGGTGGTATTATTGATGCCGATACCTATGTCCCCAAAGATCTGATTCACGATGCCCTTCTTGCAGCCGGAGGAGCGATCACCGGCGCAGATGCAGTCCTGAATCAGGAGGTTAAAAACTGTTTTGTTCTTGCACGGCCTCCCGGTCATCATGCCGGGCGGTCTCAGGGGGCAGGTTTTTGTTATCTGAACAATGTGGCCATAATGGTTCGGCATCTTCAGCGCCGGGGGCTGCGGCGTATTATGATCCTGGACTGGGATGCACATCACGGGAATGGTACTGAGGAAATCTTCTACGATGATCCCTCTGTCCTTTTTTGTTCTGTTCACCAGTATCCCTTCTATCCTGGGTCTGGCCGGTTTGAGGACATTGGGGTTGGTGATGGAAAAGGGTACAATATTAATCTGCCAATACCTGCCGGAAGTTCAGACAAGGTCTACCGGTATCTCCTTGAAGAGATAATTCTCCCGCTTGCAGACGAGTACATGCCTGATGCGATTGCAATATCTGCCGGGCAGGACAACCATTTCACCGACCCGCTCACAGGTCTTGCCCTTACCGCGCAAGGGTATGCGGGACTTATGCAGGAGATGTGCATTCTTGCTGATTCCATCTGTTATGGCAGGATTATTGCGGTACTGGAAGGGGGATACAGCGTGGAAGGCGGTCTTCCCTATACAAATCTCGGACTTATCGCCGCAATGGCAGGTCTTGATATATCCAATATCCGTGAACCGGAAATTTATCAGGATATGTTACAGAAAGTTGTATCCGAAGAGGCCCTCCCCCAGGTGATAAAGATGGTTTCAGAACTGAAGAGAAAACTATCCGATCACTGGTATTTTATCCGCCGGTATGATTTCAGGTAATCAGCTCATCGGGGAAGAGTATTCCTGCTCTTTTATTGCGGTAGAGAACTGATACCAGATGTATGACAATAACTCCGGTTCATGTTGCTGGAACAGAGAAAGGGCCTATCATGTTGTATGCCCTGTCAACCTGCATCCATTGTAAACAGACAAAAAAACTTCTTGATGAGTTACAGGTTGCCTATGATTACCTCTATGTGGACCAGCTCAGCCGTGCAGAGATGGATGAGATTCTCAAAGAGATTGAAAAGTATAACCCACGCGGATCATTTCCCACCCTGGTAATCAATAATTCAAAAGTGATTGTCGGGAGCAGACTTGATGAGATCAGAGAGGCACTTACATCATGAATCAGGAGATATCAGAGGAAGTAATTCGTAAACGCTATCATGAGCTGGATCAGGACGCAAAAAAAAGCGGATACTATCTTAATCCTGATACAACGTTTACAGAGGGACTTGTTGAGGGACTTCTCATAAATGCCAGCCGGTACGGGTATGAATCATGTCCCTGCAGACTGTCACGAGGAGACAAACAGGCAGATCTGGACATCATATGCCCATGTGATTATCGTGATGATGATCTGAATGAATTTGGGGCATGTTATTGCGGGTTGTATGTCTCTGAGAGAATTGCAACACAAAAAATTTCTGTCCCTGTTGTTCCTGAGCGACGTCCCCCGGCTATGGAGCGGCAGAAACCGGCATCATCATCGGTGCAGGCAGGAACACTGCCCTATCCGGTGTACCGGTGCAAAGTCTGCGGATATCTCTGTGCACGGACAAATCCGCCTGAAAAGTGTCCTGTCTGTAAGGCTGAAAAAGATCGGTTTGAGATATTTCTCAGGTAGCCTTAACCAATATCCTCTTATCTTATTCTGGTGAAATTAATTGCCGTGACAACACCAGTACTCCTCGAGATAGTCGGATACAAAGATTCAGAATGCTCTCCTTTTCCCTGCGATGAGAACAGAACCTGTGGGTTCTCCTCATGTGCCCCGTCAGGAAGTCTTGTAAAAGCGTTTGAAGCGCTAAAAACTGAAGTCTTAAAGGAATTTGGTGAAAAAGTCAGAGTACAGCTTACCCTGCTGGATGATGGCGTTCCGGATTATATCAAACAGATTTATGAACGCGATCACCCTGCCATACCGATGGTTCTTCTCCAGGGCAGGGTAATTCCGGTGGGCAGAATCTCATGGATTCCGATCCGTGATGCGATTATATCTCTGCCCGGACTGAAACGATAATCCTGATATCATACACCACACCAATTACTATCCTGAAAAGAAAGAGCGATTAGAAGATGACCTTACAAACCCCCCCGGACAACCCCTATCACGCTGCCCCGGTTATTGCGTTTGAGCGTAATAATTCTGACATCTGGAAAGTAAGGAACATATCCGGGAACAATGTAAAGTATGGGATTCTGACAGGACCATCGGTTGGGGAGACAGATCTGTTATCACATATTCACGCGGAAGATCAGGATCTTGTATCCCGGAAACTGGGAGCTGCCATCCTTCAGAAAAAGGACGGTGTCGAACTGAGATACCGAATTCGCGCAGGATCCTATTATCGGTGGGTTGAGGAATATTGCTCTCTCTCATATAGTGATACCGGCGATCCGGTTCAGGCGCTCAGTTATCTGTGGATCAGCTCACTTCCGGTTGAATGGTCACTTCTTTGTAAAGGCTCTGAGATCTGGAATACATTAAATTCAAAGATAAGACATGATATCTTAAATCAATTAACCGCGATATTAGGCTATCTGGAACTTTCAACTGATCTGATAACCGATCCGATGTTAATTGATTTTACCCAGAAGGAGCAGAATGCAGCTGAAAAAATCCGTGACCGGTTGATATTTACCCGTGAGTACCAAAAAATCGGGCTTTTGGAATTTTCATGGGTATCACTCTCTGATATTATTCAGGAAGCCCTGACTGAAATCGTAATGGAGCCTGTTGAGGTTGTGATTCAGACCGGAAATTCACAGGTGTATGTTGATAAGAATTTCCGCCTGGCTCTTGAGAAGATATTACTCAATGTACCGGAGCATGCGACCGGAGCAACCAGGGTGCGGATAACCATCGAGCCATCAGATACCGGTGGGAAGCTGATTATCGAGGATAACGGATGCGGGATTATAGATCAGCATAAAACCAGAATTTTTGATCTTGGGTTTGGGAAAGGGAGCGGGTACGGCCTGTTCCTTGCAGAAAAGATATTATCAGTTTTTGGTATCACGATTCAGGAGAACGGGGTTTCAGGGAAGGGGGCACGGTTTGAATTAGGTATACCGTCTCATATCCTTGAGATTCGTTCCTGATTTATCTGATTTTCTGAGCGGTCATCATCGTCACCCCATAATCCCTGATATAGGGATCTGATACCCGTCTGACTGCAATAATCTCAAGATTATGTTCTTTAAGGGCCGAGCGGTATTCATCTGTCAGAAACTTTTTATTTTTACTCCAGGTTTTTTTCGGGGCATGGGCATTATCAAAGGTCCAGAGCAGAAACTCAAGTTCCTGGAGCGGATCATAGGGAGCACTCTCGTCTCCCGGTTGAATACTGACAAAATACCCGCCTGGTTTCAGTGCATCAGCTATCTTTTCCACCATATCCGGGCTCTTTCCACTCGGGTTTGAAGAGGACAGAATAAGATCATAGTCCCGTCCGATCGGATCAACAAAAAAGTTCCCTCCCATCGTCTGAACCCTGCCTGAGAGATGATATCGTTCGATGTATTGCTTAGCCAGGGAAACCACACCTGGCAGATCAAAAATTATTGCTGACAGATCTGGGTTTTTACATGCAAGTGCTATGGCATAGAGCCCGTGTCCACCACCCAGGTCTATCATGTTCCTCATTGCCGGGAAGTTGGGAAGCGCTACAACGCTTCGTACCACCTCCTGAAGCCTTCCACAGAGTGCATTCTGTGCCATCGACGGGAGTGAGAGATGTGCAAAGAACTCCTCTTCATCATAGGAGAGGGGACCTGACATCAGAATATCAGAAAGACCGAGCCAGAGATCCTTTATATGCTGCATGGATTTTTCAAGAAATGCCCCCTGAAAATACGGTGACTTTTTAGTCAGATATACCGATGCAAGCGGTGTGTTTCTGATCATCCCCTCGTTCCATTCAACCAACCCAGTTTTGATAAGAGATTTCACGAAATCTGTAACCGGATGAGGATATTTAATAATGAGCTCAATCTCTTTTTCAGACTTCCATTCCGTCAGTGCATCAAATATACCCAGTCTGACAGAAGCATCAATCAGACAGAGAAGTCTTGCGCCCTGATTGAACTGGTTCATCATATCAAAAAAAGGACCCGGGGGGACGGGTGGGAATTCCCATAATGCTGTGCAGTTATTATCCGGGTTATGTGGTGTATCGTTCATGTCCTGCCTGTACCTTCCAATCTTTTCTCTCGTTCGTGACCGGGGTGTCTATCGGTAATCTCTTATTCCTTTGTCACCGAATTTGTACAGTATTCTGTACCTTCCCTTGGTATATCTTTCTGATTTAAATCGTACAGAGGTCTTTGATGAGTAGAAATATCGCAATTGAGATGCTGAACCAGATACCTGTTCAGGATCAGCAGATTGAACTGGTTGAGCGGAAATGCCTTGGCCATCCGGACAGTATTGCTGACGGAATCGCAGAAGCAGTCAGCCGTGCATTATGCAATACCTATATTGATCAATTTGGCGGAGTCCTTCACCACAATACAGACCAGGGCGAGATCGTAGCTGGAGAATCAATGCCACAGTTTGGTGGTGGAAAGATAATCAAACCGATTTTTGTTCTTCTCGACGGTCGTGCAACCAAAGAGTTTAACGGAGAGAAAATCCCGACTGATACGGTTGCCTTAAAGGCGGCAAAAGATTATCTCCGGTCCATCATCCCTGAACTTGATCTGGACCGCCATCTTATCATGGACTGCCGTCTTGGAACCGGATCTACTGATTTACGTGATGTCTTTAAACCGGAGGAAGGAAAGATCCCCCGTGCAAATGATACATCTTTTGGCGTGTCATATGCTCCATTCTCTGACATTGAACGATGTATCCGTGAAATCGCCTCATATATTGATAATACTCTCCGGCCAAAATACCCCGTCTACGGACAGGATATCAAGATTATGGGGCTTCGTCAGGGCGATTCCATCAAGCTTACGATCTGTTGTGCCATGGTCGACCGGTATGTCTCATCCCTCTCCGATTACATAAACTACCGTGAGAAACTGGCTGAAGAATCACTTAAGGTTGCAAAGACCTGTACAGATAAGAAAGTGGAAGTGTTTGTGAATACTGCCGACTGTGATACCGAATGCAGTCTTTTCCTGACGGTAACCGGTACATCTGCTGAAATGGGTGATGATGGATCGGTTGGCAGAGGCAACCGGGCAAATGGTCTTATTACCCCACACCGGCCGATGAGTATGGAAGCTACAAGTGGGAAAAACCCGATCAACCATATCGGAAAGATCTATAATCTGCTCGCAAACGAGCTGGCACACTCCTGTGTTGAGAAGGTCGATGGTATTGCGGAAATACAGGTCAGACTCCTCTCTCAGATCGGTGCTCCGATCGATCAGCCACTGGTTGCCAGTGCCCAGATCATTCCACGACCATCCTATACGGTACAAGATATCGAACGGGATGTATACGAAATTATAGACACCGGTCTTGAAAACATCACCTCTATTACAGAACGTGTAATCAGAGGAGAATTAAAGACATTTTAATGACAAAAAAATCATCTCCGATCCTGGATCGGACTTCTGTTTTTAAAGTCAGGATAGCGATACCAAACAAAGGACGTATATCTGTCCCGATTCGCGAATTAATAGAGAAATCAGGTCTTGGAATCATAGATAACGGAGACCGGACCCTGATTGCACGAACCCGCGACCAGCAGGTAGAGATTCTCTATGCCCGTCCCATTGATATCCCCGAGTATGTTGCCTCAGGGGTTGCTGACTTAGGAATTACCGGTCATGACATGGTCGTGGAACGGGGCTCAAATGTTACAGAACTTCTCAATTTGGGATTTGGAGCCGCATCAGTTGTGCTTGCTGTCCCGGATAATTCAGACTGCACCTCTCCTCATGATCTGGATGGAAAACGGGTCTCAACAGAGTTTCCAGCAATCAGCAAAAAATATTTTAAAAAGATCGGTATCAAACCGGTCATCGTGCCTGTCGGAGGGGCCTGTGAAGCAACTCCCTCTTTGGGTATTTCCGATGCAATTATCGACATCTCAAGTTCAGGAACAACTCTCCGTCAGAACCATCTGAAGATAATTGATACCGTTCTTAAGACCAGTACATACCTTATTGCAAACCCCCGATCCTGCACTGATAAAAAAGAGAAGATTGATGAGATTCATCTGGCACTTGAGAGTGTTTTAAACGCCCGTGGAAAATGTTATGTGATGATGAATGTCGCCCGCAGCTCTCTTGATGTCATCCGGACGATAATTCCCGGAATGGGTGGGCCTACCATTATGGATGTTGCTTCTTCTGCCGATATGGTTGCTGTTCATGCGGTGGTTGATGAAGAAAAGGTCTACCAGCTGATAAACCGCCTGAAACAGGCGGGTGCACGTGATATTCTGGTTATGAATATTGAACGTCTGATCAGGTGATTAATCATGATAGTATTCCCCGCAGTCGATATCCTTGGTGGGCGGTGTGTGCAGCTTGTTCAGGGCAGACGTGATACTGCCACCTCGTATGGCGATCCCCTTCAGTGCGCAGAATCCTGGTTATCCCAGGGGGCTGAGGCCCTTCATATTGTAAATCTTGACGGTGCATTTGGATCATCAAAACTCAATGCAGAAAAGATTACTGACCTTATCATCCGGACCGGTGTGCAAACCCAGCTTGGAGGAGGAATCCGATCCCTTGATGACGCACGATCCTGGCTTGACTGCGGGGTTGATCGGATCATAATCTCAACCTTTGCTGCTGATGATCCCGATTGTCTCACCATTCTTTCTGATGAATACGGGAGTGACCGGATTATGGCCGGGGTTGATGCGAGAGCCGGTGAAATGGTCACTCATGGGTGGGAGAAGCCGGCAGGCAATTTTCTGGAATGGGCTGACCTGTTCATCAGAAAAGGTGCCGGTTCATTATTATATACCAATGTCAGTATCGAAGGTCTGTGCAAGGGAATTGATCCAAAACCGGTCCGTGAGCTCCTCAGTGTTGTAAGTGTGCCGGTCGTTGTTGCCGGTGGCATCACATCAGTTGCAGATATCACACTCTTACGGGAGGCTGATGCTGCGGGAGTGGTACTCGGCTCAGCTCTCTATTCCGGAAAGATAACACTCCGTGAAGCACTGGAGGCAGCAGGATGAGAACCAGCAAGGTTACGCGTACAACAAAAGAAACTGATATTACCGTTTGTTTTTCACTTGATGGCACCGGTCATGCAACAATAAATACCGGTATCCCGTTCTTTGATCATATGCTCGATTCTTTTACCAGGCATGGCAGATTTGATATCCATATTGCAGCCAGCGGGGATCTGGCAACCGGATGTCATCATACAATAGAGGATATCGGGATAGTTCTTGGTCAGGCATTTTTGCAGGCGCTTGATGAGGGAAAAGGGATCCGGCGATTTGCGAACGTTGTCGTACCTATGGATGAGTCAAAGGCCGATGTTGCAGTTGATGTGAGTGGCCGCCCCTATCTTGTTTTTGAAGGGATATTCTCCGGACCGGTTGAAGGAATGATCGAACCCTGGCTTGTTCGACATTTCTTTGAAAGTTTCATACAAAACGCAAAAATTACTGTCCACATGCAGGTATCCGGATGTTCGGATCATCACAAATGCGAAGCACTTTTTAAAGCCTTTGGGCTTGCACTTCACGATGCTACAAAAGTTGTATATAACGACGGAACTATCCCCAGTACAAAAGGTGTGCTGTAACGAAAGAAATCAACCCCATCCGAGCACACTTCTTATAATTCCTTGAGGTAAGGGATTTCTTTACTGAATAGTCAAAGGTGGAGAATGCTTTTAGGCATTCTCTGCGGCCATTTTGACGTCTTCTTCTTTAATTGTTTTTCTACCTGCATGCTGGGCAAGGCGGTTCGCTTCCTTGGTCAGGTTGGCAATGTAGTCTTCAGCTTTTGCTACAAGAGCTGCTGCTGCATCGCTTCCCACACGCTCAGCCCCATTTTTCTTTGCAATTCTTACAACTGCTGCAATAGGTAAGTCTGCCATAGTCCTCTACCTCAAAACAAAGTATATTGATATCTATTTAAATATTTCGAGATTATCGTGAGATTTTCGTTATTCTGACATGATAAGAGTAGATTTTTATATTTCATGAGATTAGATTTCAGAGATGGCCAATCGGATGCATTATTGGAAAGAAATTAATTTTCTCTTCAAATTGAGGTTTTTTCAAGTAAAGATAACTCAAGGAGATTATCTGCGAGATTTAGTGCGTGGAGATAGTTCGGGTTAACGCGCGAAGTATCTACGAAGATTTTCGGAATATTCAGCACTGGTGCCCCATGAGAACGCCCACTCCCTAAAAATACCAGTGTTCTGAAGATCAAATTTCCAGATATGCCATCAGGTGCAAGAATGAATCCGGAGTCCTGTACTGCCTCTTCAATAAGAATACCCCGATGGAGACCTCCGGTCAGACGTGCCACCAGCTCAGCATCTGCAAGGCTCCGATCTATCTGTGGATGGCGGCCGATGTCATCAAGCCTTCCTCCTGACAGGATAGTCACCCTTTGAGAGAGTCCGAACTTTTGGCAGAGGGGCTGTACTTTCTGAACGAGTGACACTTTCTCTGCGATTGTCCATCCTTCGTCAATCCCGACCGGCCCGAGAAAAAACCGGACTCCGTCAGCAGTCTCCAGTAGCACAACCCGTTCAAGTTTTGGAACACCGGCAGTACCCTTCAGGATGCTGAGGGTATGGTGCGATGAGAGTGTTCCTCTGAGTGCAGCATCAATAGACCCTGAAAAGAGATCACGTATAAGGTCCTCTTCCGGATGTTCGGAGACATATGCATGAAAACCATGAGGAACAGAAGTATGAAGATCCGGATGCAGGTAACAGATAATTTTTGACCTGCCGGAATAGTCCAGGATTCCTGAAAATACCCGATCAGGATCAGTTCTGACTCCGATGCCAATAACCGGGGGATTATTATGGATATGCCCCAAGGTGCATTACGCCTCCGTTTATCGAAAAGTCAAATACAAGTGCTGATGAGTCATGATAATAAATCCGTAACTTCCCTGTATCATTCACTGTCCCTATCGCCTGAACTGTCATGCCCTGGTCTGCAAAGAGATGTGTGATGGTACTGATATGCTCATGTCGTGCGGTCAGGATAAATCCCATCCCCGGATACATCTTCAGCCAGTGATCAAAAGTAATAGCATGGGCGGAAAGGTCAGGATGAGGAATTGCCGCAAGATCGATATCTGCCCCCTTCCCTGATACCTCGAGGAGCATTCCCAGTGTTCCAATGATTCCCGGATTGGAGATATCCTTCCCGGCGGTGACGAGTTTTTTTGATCCAATCTCCTGCATGACTGCAATCTGCCCCCTGACCTCATCAGCAGTCCGCAGGGTTGCACTATCCCAGTTTAATATGCAGGATGGATGAACCCTCCCGTTCAGATCAATTGCGATGAGAACAGCATCCCCGGTGCGGGCAGTATTGCTATATATGACATTTTCAAGCGGGGCAATACCTAAAATGGCGACATCAATCACACTGTACGGGGTATCAGGATGCAGATGGCCTCCGACGACAGGAACCCCGAACTGTCTGGATGCATCATGCATGCCACTGATAACCTGTTTTTTAATTGCCTCATCAGATATCGAGAATACGTCCACCATCGCAAGCGGTTTTCCGCCCATTGCAGCAATATCATGAATATTTACCAGAACTGCGCAATATCCCGCCCAGTAAGGATCTGCATCCATCAGTCTGCTCCAGATCCCGTCTGCTGCTAACAGCAATGCATCAGACCCGTTCCTGATGACTGCTGCATCATCTCCAAATGATGCGACAACAGCCGGAGAATCGATCTGCAGATCCCGAACCATTGCACCAATTTCACTTTTACGTCTCACTCCGTCATACGTTCTGACAGCCTGTGCTATCTGTTCGGTGGAGCAGGTGTATTCTCCCATGGCTCAAAATCTCACTCTTTTTTTCTGTTTCATCACTCATAAAATGTCTTGTTTGTTCAGAATTCAGATGTCGGATGCATGAATACAGGATACCTGTTCAAGCGGTTTATCTCTCTGGCCGGCACATATTATCGGGATGGACTGGGCTGAGAAGTATCGCCCCCGGCATCTGAATGAGATGGTGGGCAACCGGGAAGCATTACATCAGATGAGTGAATGGGCTACCCGGTGGACCGTTGATTCTCCTCCTCTTCTTCTCTATGGTAAACCTGGTATCGGGAAGACATCCAGTGCCTGGGCACTTGCACATGACATGAACTGGGAGGTTGTGGAGCTGAATGCCAGTGATCAACGCACCAAAGCAGTTATCGAAAAAGTTGCAGGTGGAAGCGCAAGCACCGGTTCATTAACAGGTGCCGCCCGGAAACTTATCATTCTTGATGAAGCCGATAATCTGCAGGGAAATGCTGACCGGGGCGGAGCACGTGCAATCGCTGATGTGATCCGGCATGCACGTCAGCCGCTCATCCTCATTGCAAATGATTTGTATGGTATTGATGGCACAATCCGGAATCTGTGCACCAAAGTTCAGTTCAAGGCTCTGCCGGCAAAATCATTAGTCCCAAGGCTCCGTGAGATCTGTTCGCGTGAGCAGATTACCTGTTCCACGCAGGCAATTACAGATATTGCAGAGCAGTCAGGGGGAGATATCAGATCTGCAGTGACGATGCTGTATGCCTCATCCATAGGAAAAGACACTGTCGGGGAGGATGATGTCTCCATATCAGCGAAGGACAGCCGGGCCTCAATTTTTGATCTGGTGGCCGCAACCCTCGGGTACCGGCAGGTCCCCTCACTTCTTGAAATGAGTATGTCAGTTGATGAAACCCCGGATACAATACTGCAATGGATTGAAGGAAATATGGGTGTTCTTCCTGACCGTAAAAAGACAGCTCAGGCGTATGCGGCCCTGTCACGTGCAGATATGTACCTTGGATATACCTTTATCAATCAGTATTATACCCTCTGGCGATACGCAACCGCACTCATGCTCTACGGAGTGCATGATGTTATGCGGGGCCGGCCGACCGGATATGCAAAAATTATGCCGCCATCCCGATGGAAACAGATGTCTGTCGCAAAAAAACAGAAGACAATACGGGAACAGCTTCTGTCAGACCTTGGATCTTCGATGCACATGTCAGCCTCAACCGTGCGTAATCTGTACCTCTGCCCGGTCTCACTCCTAGCAAAACAATTTCCCGGCCGCTTTGCACGAACATATGATCTGGACGCAGATAAACTTGAAATTCTGATTCATGATCCGGCAACGGCAAAATCGGTCATAAAAGAAATAGAACAGGAAAAAAAGCAGATAGAAAAGGAATTAAAAAAGAAGAAAGAGGAAGAAGGGAAGGCTAAAAAAAGCAGGAACGCAAAAAAGGAGATCAAACCAGAAAAAGAGAGGAATCCTTCTATTGAATCGTTTTCCGGCACGGATCAGACAATCCCCTCTCAGGAAAATAACAGAGAACCTGCAGAAAAGGATAAAAAATCCTCACAGGCAACACTCTTTAGTTTTTAACATACATATGGAGCGGAACATCACAGCCAGGAATGGGAGCAGGCCGGTCTGCTCCTTCAAAACCCAGATGATATACGATAAGGTCTGCCTGTATCTGCTCTGAGAGCCGTATGAGCGGAGGGATCATCTCCTCTGTCGGCCTGATGGCATAAATACATTCACAGTTTTGATACAGGCTGATATTTGGATGACAAACATCGTCTTTGAAATAAGGAACACGGCTCCATCGTGGAGGATCAATTATATCGATGCACCGGATGAGAATTCCGGATCTGAACAGAAGATTTGCTGCATGGAGATTTGTTCCGGCTCCTGCTTCAATGACAGAGCGGTACCGTCCGGCAATGAACCGTGCAACTGCCGTCTCAATATATTTATACCCGCTCATTACCCAGTGTATTGGAGATGAATATCCTTATTTTTTGGGATCGCGGCGCACCAAACGGGCTTGAGATGCCTGTTGCCCGGATCATTTCTCAAATCATGGATATTCCGGCTGAAGTATGTGAAAGCCCGGTTCTGTATAACGGGTTTGACAGGAACAGAAATCAGTTTGATGCAAGCGCAATATTAACCTGTCTTGATGTTTTTTCCCGCCGGAATGAAGAGAAGAGATATATCTTACTGGTAACCGGCGATGATATCTTCCGGCCTGGAACGAGGTATGTGTTTGGACTATCCAGACCTGCAACAGGAACCGCTGTCATATCGTCAGCCAGACTTAGAAATGAATACTGGGATCTCCCACCTGATGAGATGATGCTCATTGACCGGTTGTCACGGGAAGGTGCACATGAGATAGGTCATCTTCTTCATCTGGAACATTGTGACAATACATCATGCATTATGGCAAATCCGCTGAGCCTTGATGATCTGGATAATAAAAAATCAATGCTCTGTGCCTCCTGTGCCGGAAAAATAAAAAATAATCCGATATCAGTTCGTGTATAACACCTACGGTTTATACCATCCCTGCAGGATCTCCAGGTTTTCCAGGGCAATTTTATTATCCGGGTTTAATTCGACAGCTCTTCTGTATGCACTGATTGATTCATTGTAATACTGCATTGCATTCAGAACATTCCCAAGATTATACCATCCCTGGTCAAAATCCGGAAGTTTTTCTGTGGCATTGATGAGCGCCCAACGTGCCTCGTCGTTCCTCCCCAGTAGATATAATATTCTCCCGTAATTGTTCCAGGCATATCCGTTCTCCGGATTCAGACTTGTTGCTTTTGCAAGGGCTGCACCTGCCTCATCATACATCCCGGCCTCTGCATATGCATACCCCAGGTTATTCCATGCGTCTGAAAATTCAGGATCAAGTTCCAGGGCTTTTTGCAGAACTGGTATTGCCTCACTCAGAGCACCGGATCTGATGAGGGTGTATCCTTTTGTGCTCCAGGCGTATTTGTTGGCCGGATCGGCAGTAATAGCGGTGTCCAGTACCTTCAGCGCCGATTCATATGATCCTAATTCATTATATGCCCATCCGAGGTTTGTCCAGGCAACACTGTGATTTGGATTTATGCGTGTGGCCTGCTCAAGAGGAGAGATTGCGTCCTGAAACCTGCCCAGGTTATTTAAGGCATAGCCAATAGAATTCCAGACCTCAGGGTCTGATGCATTCGTCTGTGTATAGTTCTCAAGGAGTATTAATCCCTCCTGGTATGATCCATTCTGAATCAGACTCAAACCCTCTGCAGGATCTGAATAATTTCCATCAGCTGATACAATCATTGAAAAAAGAAGAGCACATATCAGAAAGAGCATACTCAGGAAGGCACCATGCATATTCATGATAGTAAGAGATGCCTCTGAAAATAAATTGTTTATTGATTCATGAAGGAATCATACCTTCGGTTTCTTTTTTAATGCTTCCACCAGGAGTTCAATGGTTGCTTCCACATCTTTCAGGTCAACAACCTCAACCGGGGAATGAATGTACCGGGTGGCAACAGATAAGGGAATACTGGGTATACCGTCACGAACCAGATTGATAATAGATGCATCCGTGTTACCCCCGTCTCCAACTTCAAGCTGGTACGGGATCTTCATCTTATCACCCGCTGACCGGAGCCAGGTAACAAGCCGGTTATCAGCAAGAAGTCCCCGTCCGGATGCACTGGCAAGGACAAGAACAGGACCTTTCCCCATCTCGACGGATGCCTCCTTTTTTGTGACACCAGGGTGATCTCCTGGGATGGTTACATCGGTTGCGATTGCAATGTCAGGCTGTAATGCAAAAGCACTGACTTTTGCTCCCTTCAGTCCCACCTCTTCCTGAACTGTGAACACCCCGTAGATGGTCATTGTAGTCTTTACTCTCTTCAGCGTTTCAATCAGGACCAGGACGCCGACACGGTTATCCAGTGCCTTCCCGGTAACCCGGTTATTTGCAAGTCTGACAAGTTCCTGTTCTATGGTAACCGGGGTTCCGATCTCAATACCAAGACCTGCAACCTCTTCTGCCGATGCAGCACCAACATCAATGAAGAGGTCTTCCATTTTTATCTCTTTCTTCCGGTCCTCCGGAGTCATGACATGGGGGGGCTTAGAACCGATGACACCCGGAACAGGCCCTTTGGTTCCATGAAGAATAACACGCTGGGTATGAAGGGTGGGATTAAACCATCCGCCAATTCCGACGAATTTGATAAATCCTTTCTCATCAATATACTGGACCATCAGCCCGATCTCATCCATATGGGATGCAATCATGACTGAAAGACCGGTTCCCTTTTTTACTGCGATCAGATTTCCGAGTCTGTCTTCAGAGATCTCATCAACATATCCTTCCAGTTCTTTTCTGATGATCGCCTTGATATTCCCTTCAAACCCGGAGAGCCCGTGTGCATCGGAGAGTTTTTTCAGTAATTCATATACCATAATTATGCCTCAAAAACCGGTTTCATTCGTTCAATTGCAGCCGTAATATTTTCCCGTGAAGTGGCATAACTGAATCGGGCATATTCTGCTCCTGATGGACCAAATGCATCACCTGGCACAACAATCACGCCGGCATCCATGATCTGCCGTGTCTTTTCTTTTCCAAGTGGCACAAAAGCATAGAATGCACCCTGAGGGATCGGGAACCTGACTCCCATGTCATGAAATCCGGAGACCAGCATATCGCGACGAATCTTATACTCATCCCGCATCATCCTGACACAGGACTGATCACCGGTATATGCAGCAAGCGCTGCGTACTGACTGATTGATGTAGCACATGTCTGACAATACTGATGAACCTTCAGGCACTGCTCCATATACTCTGAAGGACCGGCGATGTATCCAAGACGCCACCCGGTCATCGCGTACGTCTTGCTCGTGGCATTCACGGTGATGACATCCTCACCAAAAGTTCCGGCACTTGCATGAACCGCATCATAGATGATATGCTCATATACTTCATCAGAAAGAACGGTGACACCGGCATCCATTGCTGCTTCGGTAATTGATCGGATGGTCTCTGCCGGCTCAACTGTACCGGTCGGGTTACATGGTGAATTCAGGATAAGAAGCCGCGCCCCGTCCAGTTTTTCATACAAGGTCTGTTCATTTATGTGCAAATCTTCAGTCAGGGGTATAAAGTCAGGAATCCCTCCGGCCAGTCTGACACAGGCCTCATATGATACAAACCCCGGATCGGTCAGAAGGACACGGTCACCAGAATCAACAAGACTTTGAATTGCGATAAACAGTGCCTCTCCTGCACCCGCTGTCACGATGATCTGGTCTGGAGTGTACGTGAGATTATTTTCTTTTTTGAATTTTTCCGCGAGTGCATCCCGTAATTCAGGCAGGCCGGCGTTGAACGTATAACCGGTCTTTCCTTCTTCAATAGCTCGTATCGCCGCTTCCCTGATATGATCCGGAGTGATAAAGTCTGGCTGTCCCAGGGTCATATTGATTGAATCCGGCTTTGCAGCCTGGAAAAATTTCCGGATACCGGACATCTCAATTGCCCGGGCCCGGGCAGAAATTTTCTTCATAGTTTCACTCGATATTTGCATGCCGGTCTTTCAGATCCGACTCTTCAGTCTGGGTAATTTCCATCAGTCTTGAGATCACCGCATCGCAGAAGGTCATGGCAGCAGTCTCAAACAGGGTTCCAAGCGGGGCAAATGACCGGTGTTCTCCAAGCATCTGCCTGGTGTCATATTCCCTGCTCTCATCAGGAATACTATCACGGTAATTCTCAATCATCACCGTCGAATCAGAGAGTTTTCCGATAGGAGAATCCGGATTTGAAGTGATAAGACAGATCCGTCCCCCGATCTCTTTTGCGGTCTGGACAATCTCAACAATCGTCCTGGTCTTTCCTGATCCGGAAAGGACGACGATAAGATCCCCATGTTGCAGAGCTGGGGTGATCGTTTCACCGACAACATAGGTCATCATACCAAGATGCATCAGCCGCATGGCAAATGCTTTTGCAACAAGCCCTGATCTCCCTGCACCCATCACATAAATCCGTCTGGCGTCAAGGAGTTCCTTAATAAAACGGGAGACTTCCTCATCAGAGATATGATCGGCGATGGCATTAATCCGGGATGCCATCAGTCGCATCATATCCTGCACACGATGCTGGTTCATACCTGTGTATACGTTCAGATGGAACCCTCATCAGGGTATCGCACCGATCCATCTGCGTGCTTATGACGATAGGTCACAGGCTTTGAAACCGGTGTCAGTTCACCATGTTCCATGATCGAGATCGGTCCATGCCCGCAGCAGTACAAAAGCTGTTTTCCCTCTGCATGAAGAACTTCATCAAGTTCTTCTGCAAGGCGCATGAGCTCCTTTCGCTCCTGTTTTACAAGATCCGGATCAACGTTTACCGTTGTGACCAGGTACACTGCAAAATTATTGTATGCACTCCGTTCAGGGCTGAGATGTTTCAGGTTCAGGATGGTATCAGAGGTAAAGAGGATACCTGCATCCCTGCAGAGAATATAGATAAGCCCATGCTGATGTCCGCCATGCCCCTCCAGAATTTCAAAGGTATATCCACCGGCAGTAAAGGTTGACAGAACAGGAAATGCCCCTTCTTTTCGTTCACCAGCCGAGGGGAAGAGAATCACATCCCGCGGTGGAGTCATTCGTGCAAACAGGTTTATCATTACCGTGTATACCTGCTCCAGAACAAGATCCTGTGAGGTAGCGCCCCATGCACGATTATTGGTTTTGATTATTTCCCATGTCCCTTCGTGAGTATAAACGGGAGCATTGAAAAATCCTGCAGCACCGCAGTGATCCGTATCCCCATGTGTCAGGATTATCCTGGTAAAATCCTCTTTCCCGCCAAGGCCATATGCAGCAAACATCAAAAGGACATCATCATGATAAATACCGTACCCGGTATCGATCATTATTCGTTCATCCGGTGCGTCGATGACAAAGATAGACCCACCTCCAGGAAGCTGGAAACAATAGAGGGTCAGCGTATCAGTGACCTGAATTTTTTGCACATCTGCATAAAATCCATCGCCGGTTGTCTCTTTCAGATGTCTGCCGTTTAAAAGAATCTGTTCAAGAACATCCTGATACTCTTTCCCATATTCGGTTAGTTGCTGGGCGACATGACTAAACTGATGCAATAATTCAAGGATATCGGGATTCTCCTGATCATCAAGGATTTCACTGACACGTGCCGCATACCTGACATAAAAAAGACTCCCGTCATCACAACTGTCTCCACAGTCATACCCTTCAATCTCAACCGGGTACTCGGCTTTGATGGCCTCTAACAGTTCTTCGGTCAGTTCAGGTCTGAGCACCCGGAGTATGATATGAAGTGCGTCAGGGTATCTGCCCCGGTTATCAAAAGAGAGTGAACTTATCTCGGCATTATACCGATCCAGAATGGTGAGTATTCTGTGAAGGGTGCCGGGAATCTCAGGAACGATTACCGTAAACTTGACACTTTTCGGGTATGTGACCGTTGTCTGCAGATACCCCTCTTCCAAAAGGGCCTGCGCACCAAGGGCACATGCCTTCTCATCACCGGAAACGGAAAAAAATGCGGTCACGGGATCCAGTGAGCGGTTAAACTGACATCTGGTAATCGTCAGACCTGATGAAGCAATGATACGAACCGCATCAAGAAGCGATCCGGTATCAGGAATTCTGATAACAAAGAATTCATTCCGGTCCTGAGCCATGGTATTACTCGGAAACGTAACTTTCCCGTTCGATAAAGAGACCGCCAAAAATGGTACGTTCAATCATCTCTGAAACGAATCTCATCTTCTGCGCCTCTTCCATATCACTGTTCCGGTGGATTTCAGAGTAGATCTGAAGTCTGAGCAGACCGAATCGTAATTTTTCCAGTAATGTCTCATTCAGCGTGATTGCCTCACGGTAAATGGGTTCGATAAGTTCCGGGAATTGAGAGATATCCTCCAGACATGTAACTATTTCAGAATATATGGGAAGATTTTCTTCTCTTCCACAAAGAATATGGAGATAATTCATATCTGCTTTTCAACAATACTGACCAGGTGTTCCATGACGGTATCGACTGCTTTCCATGTCGCAGAGTCTTTCTGTCTGATAATAAACGGCCGTCCCTCATCCCCTGCTTTTCTGACTTCAGGATCAAGCGGGAGGCTGCCCAGGAAGGGAACATTGTGATCCTGTGCAATCCGCTCTCCTCCTCCCTTTCCAAACAGGTCAACAGACTCCCCGCAATGAGGGCACACAAATCCGCTCATATTTTCAATTACCCCAATCACATGCAGGCCAAGCTGTTCAACAAACGTAATGGCCTTCGTTGAATCAAGCGTGGATACCTCCTGTGGTGTGGTAACGATAACAGCTCCCCGGACATTGGGTGCCAGTTGCGCAATTGTTAGCGCCTCATCACCAGTTCCAGGCGGAAGGTCAACAACCAGATAGTCCAGGCTTCCCCAGGCGGTATCCTCAAGGAACTGTTTAATTGCACCTGCTTTCATTGCACCCCGCCAGATAACCGGTGCATGTTTTTCAGGCAGCAGGAAGGCCATGGAGACAACCTGCAATGATCCGGTCACCCGTACCGGGACGATTTTATTCTGATCTGCAAGCAGTTTGTGGTCTTCGATGCCGAGCATCTTTGGTATATTCGGCCCATGAATGTCAAGGTCTAAAAGCCCTACCTGGTTTCCGTGGTTGGATAAGGCATATGCCAGATTCACGGCCACAGTGGACTTTCCAACTCCTCCCTTTCCTGACAGAACCAGAATGACATGTCGTACATCAATATTTGCTTTCGGGGGTAATTTCCCGGCCGCTGACTGACATGTTGCGCCTGAAGGGCATGACGCACAGTTATTATCACAGGATTCCGGGCTTGGGTTTTTTGTATCAGACATATCTATTTCCTCATATCGTGATTCCATATTATTCGATTCTTTGTGGCATAAATAATATCATAATTCACAGTGTGATGTCGAATAGGGTTATTGAAAGATAGAAATCATGACTTCACGATATAAATATTTCATTCACCTATATTCTAACAAAAGAGGGCTGTCAGATGGAAAAAAGGGATGTAATTGTCATTTTAGTAGCAATAATTATTGTATTAATTATGGCGGTGGTGGTAAAGCCAATAATTACCGGACAACCGGTAATGTTTTTACCTGAATCTCCTGAGTCGGTTGAAGAGGTTGGAACTGAAATTTATTCTGAAACTATTGCTCCAAGTCCGGTTGATACGGAAATAATTCTGACACCAGAGCCCACTAAAGTTCAAGAAACGCAAGAATCTATAATATCGTACCCGAAAAATAGAAGTATCACTCCTACAATTACACCTATGACTTGGCAACCGGATGCAGACAATCCAATGCCTGCAATTCAGATGACTAACTTTGCAGAAATTATTGGAAAATATTCTGGATCAACTGCAACATTCAGAATACCTACCCCATATTGGGAACTTCATTACAATGTCACTCCTGAAAATAATATTAGTGCCTTTTCGATAGACGTTAATGAAAAAAATGAAGGGGGAGAAAAAATTGTTAGAACAATCATCTGGCGAGAGGGAAAAACTCCTGACCCGCGTGAATATAGATTTTTCGAAGGTGGAAAAGAATATTACCTGAATATTATAGCTAATCAATTGAAAGAATATAGGATAGTAATAAAAATACCATTAAAGTACATTCGCGATACATAAGTGCAATATGGAAAAACGTGATATTATCGTTATTATCGTTGCAATAATTATTGTTCTGATAATGGCAATGTATATTAAACCTCTGGTAACTGGGAAAGAGGCCAAACTTATTCCAGATGAAATTTCTAACTTTTTTGAAAATAATAGAAAAGGAAATGATAGTATTAAAGAAGGTAAGATTCAACCAATAAACGGTTCAATTCAAAATTATTCAAAACCTTCAATAAAATCTATTACTCCAAATGAATCTTATGCTGACTCAAATACTCATATTGAAATCGAAGGGAATAATCTTAAAAAATCAATGAATATTATGGTTTTTTCTGATTCTCATAATATCACTGTTAATACTACAATGGTAAACGATAAAATTGTTGGACAAAATGTTTCTTTATCGAAAGGCGATTGGATTGTAAAAATTTTTGATCCTGAATTAAATATTACTTATAATACTCAACATGTTATTCGGGTAATTACTACACTAACACCTGAACCAACATGGGATGAGAAACCTAAACCATTATCTGTTACATCTTATACTAATAATTATTATACCGGAAGATCTTATCCAGTTGATCCTGTAAAAAAAGATGTGACATTTAAAACATATTCAAATTTTAGTGGAGTAACAAGTGTCAATACCGCTCCTATAAATATTCCATATCCATATTGGGATATCATTTACACTATTGTTTTTCAAACGGAGATTGCTAATCCGCAAGATAATAAATTGTTTGAATTTAATAGGGAGTATAAAGAACCACTCATACTCTATGAGGGTGAGCCGATAATCTATTATGAAAAAGGCAGTATGATTCCTTCAATCTTGAGTGTTAAAAAAAAGGGCGAAGAAAGTAAAACAGAATTTCGTCCTAGTAAAGATACTGTTATTGCTAAAACAATGCAGGAAGATCCTGATAAATATCCACCATATGAAACAAAAAAAGAAGGTATCCGATATTCGTTAGTCGAATCAGTAGGGTATCAAAAACCAATTTTTAAAATTATCTTAATAAATGAAGATTTTGGTAAATCATCAAAAATTGAGATAAGTCCCCCTGGTGGTATTGATCCTTTACAGTGGGATGAAGCAAAACATAAAGATGAAGCAAAAAAAATGATGATTCAAAAAGGATTAAAAGAGGAATATGAATCAGATGAATACAAAAAAAATTGGGAGGATAAATGGAAAACAATTAAAGATCCTCGTCCATGGCGGGAAAGAATTTTTGGTAAAGGTAATTATTCATTTCAAATTATTGCTCAAGGGATTGAATCTTATAATATAAAAATTGAAATACCGAATATAGATATTAATTCTGAAAAAGGAAATTCTAATAACCTTACT
>CAZCSN010000020.1:0-35916 GCA_964501255.1 uncultured Methanospirillum sp.
CGAGACGGTGATCTGTTATCATTCGATGATTATACGTAAATAACGATACGAATTGCATCGGAGGCATTTATAAGCCGAACCATATGGTCTCCAACACATCTCAAAGACGCGGTTTCATTCCGAAATCCTCTCAAACTATGAACGGGTATTCCCTGCGGGTTGAATGGCTGGTTATGCTGTGCATGCTGTCGCAGTTCGCTGCGGTTTGTGGAAGTTCTCAGCCGGAAATGAATATGTCTGCACTCATACGCCAGGAGCCGGATTCACTTCTGAAAATATTTGAGAACGGGACATTTCCGGATTATCCTCCAGAGGAACTCCGGGAGCATCAGGATCTCCTCTACCGGAAACTGGCGCTTGGTCTTGCCGGCCGGGGCGATTACGGGAGGGCAGCTGATATTCTTCTTTCTATCCCTTCGGATATCAGGAGTTATGACAGCACCCTTCTTCTGGCATTCATGTACCTCCGGATGCAGAAGTATGACGCTGCCCTTGCCCACATTGTCCGTCTTCAGGTTCAGTACCCGGATGATCTGAAGCTGGATAATGCCCGGGCATACACCCTCTGCATGGCCGGATCACCTGCTGATGCACGCCGGATCATGGAACCGGTCATGAACCAGGTACCTGAAAACGGACCGTTTCTGGATACCTGGGGGACAATCCTTGCTGCAGAGGGGCAGTATACCCGGGCTCGTACGGCATGTGAACAGGCACGAAACCTCCTCCCTGATGACGGGGAAGTACTGGCACATCTGGGGATGATAGTATACCGGTCAGGAAAGCTTGCTGACGCACAGGACCTGTATCAGCAGTCAGTCAGCCGGGATCCGGTCTATGGACCAGGACAGAAAGGGTATGCCCGGGTTCTGATGGACCTTGGCAGGTATCCTGAAGCACAAAAGACAATACGGGCTGCATTACGGCTGATGCCCGGCGATCCGGAACTGATCTCCTGGGAACAGGAGACTGATGCCATACTGCTCGCATGGTATATGAGGCAGGAACAGGCGGCTGATCGTCCGCTTCTTATAAGACGAGTGGTGCCGGAGAGCCGGTCAAAAAATCCTCCACCCGTGGCTGCAATGTCATCAGATCAAGTGCGACCGCAACCCCCGGTGTTGGCTGAATATTCATCTGCTTCTGAAATGCCGTCTGACTCTGCCAGGTCCCGGAGTTGATACCAAGGACATTGCGGTACCTGCTGATCCCGTAAATATGGACATGGCCGGTATGCACCACTTCAGGGATGGGATCGATAACGAGCCGGTCAACGGTATCTGCGGCAATGGGTGTTCTCCGGCCATAACACGGGGCAAGATGCCTCCGCTTTAACATCTCGGGTATGATCTCGTGGGCCTTTTCATAGCTTGCCCCTGGCATCAGCCCGATCAGATCATCAAATGACCGGCCATGGTACATAAGAACCCTGACCCCCTGCAGGTTTACCAGAGCCGGATTCTCAACAAAGATACAGGAGGACGGATACGAGCTCCTGAACTTCTCCGGTATGGCCGGCTGAGGCTCTGCACCCCTGACCACATCATGGTTCCCGGGAGAGAGGATGATTTTCAGATGCGGCGCAAGGCCTGCAAGCATCTCACCCAGCACATCATACTGCTCATAAATATTGGTGATGACCAGTTCCTTGTCCTGGTCAGGGTAGATGCCGATACCGTCCACGAGATCGCCTGCAACCAGCAGGTAGGAGACATCACTGTCACTGAGCCAGTCTGCAAACCGGTTCCATGCATCCTCAAGAAAGGTATCACTGCCGACATGAATATCTGATATCAGGACCGCTGCTCCTTTTCGGTCACTGGTATAGGGGGCATAGGAGAAGGGGATGTCAGGCCGGAAGATCTGGTCTGCAAACATGAGGGTTCCTTCATGCGAAAGCGTCCCCCGGATTCCGATCACCTCGTCCGGAACAATCCGCTCTGCTTCAGAAAAGTCAGGACGACCCTTGTGAAACAGCACATTCACCGACCCGGTCATATCTTCCAGTTCCACCATCCGGTGCCCGTTGCCGGTACTTTTCACATCCATGACCATGCCACAGATCGAGAACTCCTCCTGTTTATATCTGGAGTTCCGTCTCAGGGCCTCAATCGGGACAGGAGTGCAGCGGCCGCGAATCATTCCTGACAGTTTTGCGTACCGATCGGCAAAATATGCGATATAATCCTCAACCTTTGCCACCGGTTGTGCGGTTCCCATCCGTCCGGAGATGATCTCCACCTCAGGATCACACAGGAACCTGACCCCGTCGCGGACGGGTGAGAAACCGGGGACGTGCTGTAAGGAAACGACAAGACAGTCTTCCGGGACCGATGATATGATCTGATCAATCAGTTGTTCATCCTTCTTTTCACAGATATATCTGACCACATCAGGATGGACCTGTAATTTCGTATCCAGGAACCGTTCCACGATCAGGGAGCTGTCAAGCATTCTGCACTAGTACCTTCTGCATGCGGGGAGATATACTCTCATGGAACGCATCCCCCCCTCACATTCGTGCAGGAGAGAAGTGAACCCTTATGTGGCCAGCTCAAGAACCATATACAGACATCATGGCAGATCATACCGCCAGAAAATCAATACAGGATAAAATTATCACGTTCTGGAAGAGTGAGGAACAGATACCGTCAGCTGTCAGGGAGATCGTATCAGTACTCGTGACGGTCGGGGCAGTGGTTGCCGTATTACTGCTGATCTGTGGGACCTGGCCGGCCATCGTCACCATCGAGTCTGAGAGCATGGTCCCGCACATGAATGTCGGAGACCTGGTTCTCGTGGTGGCCGGGGATCGGTACGGAGCATTGCAAAGTCTTGAAGAGGGCAATCGTTCGGGGTATGAAAAGTTCGGGATGCCGGGGGATGTTATCATTTACCGTCCGAACGGGAACACCGACCTGCATCCGATCATCCATCGTGCCATGTTCTGGGTTGAGGAAGGGGAGCAGATCACCGTGACTGCCGGTCAGCGGACCGGAACTTACACCGCTCCTCATGCCGGCTAGATTACCAAGGGAGACAATAATCCTGTTATCGATCAGATCGGGTGGTCAAATTACCGGAACCTCGGTGGTCCGATTGAGCCGGTGAAAAAGGAATGGATCATCGGAAAGGCAATGTACAAGGTTCCTATCATTGGATATCTCCCGCTCAATATTGTCCCGGTGATCATCATTGTGGTGACCATCATGATCCTCCATGAACTGTATCTTCGAAACAGGGCACGGCGGGAGGAGGAAGCGATGAATGCAGACAGGAAGATCAGGCCATGAATCTGAAAGCCCTGTTATCAGACACGCTGGCCGGCCACCGCCTCACCGTTGATGAGGCTGCCTTTCTTTTTTCTGTCACCGGTCCGGATGTATATGACCTTTTTCGTGCTGCTGATGAGGCGTGCAGGCGGAAAAATGGCAACCGGGTCACGTTTGTGAGGAACCAGAACATCCACATCACCAATATCTGTAAAAATCTCTGCGGGTTCTGCGGGTTTGGCCGGACAAAAACCAGCTCCGGTGCGTACCTCTTTGGTGAGGAGGAGGTAAAAGAGCAGGTACGTGCAGCACTGGAACGGAAGGTCACGGAGATCTGTTTCCTCTCCGGTGTTCATCCTGATTTCACCCTTGAGACATACCTGCAGTTCATGCAATGGGTCCATGAGGTCTACCCGTCGGTGCATATTCATGCCTTCTCCCCTGACGAAGTGGATTATGTTGCACGAAAGGGGAAGATGTCCACGACTGAGGTTATCCAACGGCTGATGGACGGGGGGCTTGGCACCCTTCAGGGAACGGCGGCCGAGATTCTGGTTGATGATGTCAGAAAGACGATCTGCCCGGCAAAAGTAAAGACCGACGTCTGGGAGCGGATCGCGAGAGAGGCACACGGCCTTGGCCTTCGGTCAACGGCCACCATCATGTACGGCTCTGTTGAGACCGCACGGGACCGGGCAGAACATCTGGAGCGGATCAGGAGGATTCAGGATGATACCGGCGGCTTTACCGAGATGGTGCTCCTCTCCTATATTCACCAGAAGACTCCCCTGTTTGAGAAAGGGCTGGTACAGGCCGGTCCGACCGGAAGGGATGATCTGGTGACCACCGCCGTCTGCCGCCTGTTTCTTGACAACTTTGATCACATCCAGGTCTCCTGGCCGAAACTTGGGGTAAAAATGACGCAGATGGCACTCCTTGCCGGTGCTAATGATCTTGCCGGCACGATGTACCTGGATGATGTGACCGGGGAAGCGGGAGGTGGAACCGGTGAGTATCTGGATCCCGCAGAGATGCAGTATATCTGTTCTGACCTGGGGAAGGAGCTTGCAGAGCGGACAACGCTCTATTCCCTTGTATCCTGATCAGAGCCCGCGCTTAATCTGCCTCAGATCTGCCCCTTGCACGTTTGCACCCCTGAAATCTGCCCTGGTGACTGTTGCCCCGGTCAGCCGGGCACCCTGCAGATTTGCATTCAGGAATATTGCATCGGTCAGGTCAGTGTTTGACAGGTTTGCCCTCGTGAGGTCCGCCCCGGCAAAGTTTGCTTTTCGCAGGTTACAAAACTCAAAATCAGTCTCCGAGAGCCGTGCCCCGTTCAGGTTGATCCCTTCCAGGTTCAGGCCTGTCAGATGAGCACCCCGAAGGTCAGGCCGTTTTCTCGGGTTCTCTGCTTTCCACTGGTTCCACGATGCCACCCCGCCTCTGATTGCCTCAACCTGCTTTTCGTCAGCCACACTGCCCACCTTGTACCTCTGATGATTTGACCGGTATCCCTATATCTGTTATCTGGCGCAATCCCCCCGACCGGTCTGGTGCTCTGTGGATAGGAAACCTTTTTGAGTTCCCTATATGATGACTGAGGGTATGAAACGCAGCGTCTCTGTTCTCCTGACCGGCATCGCTGCACTGGTGCTCTGTGTATCCGTCTGTAGTGCCGGATTTGCACCCCAGTTTGAAGAGATGCCCCTGAGTATGAAGGCCTCATCTGATGCGACCCCGTATAATGACGATGCATTCATGAGTGAGGCAGGAAAGATCATCGGGAAGATATCGAACTCAACCGTCCCGACCGGGAGCCTGCTGAGTGAGGTGACCGATGCCTATTACCGGCTTATCATGGAGAATGTAAGTCCGGATCTCTTCCCGACTGCAAATAATATCATCGCCTATATCTACTATGCCTCAATGGCAGGAAATGCCTACACCGACTATCATTCGTACCTGACATCGGTCTCAAAAACCACGGATGGTTCCGAGTACTATACCCTCGCTGATCAGTACCGTCAGGTGTCGGCCGAATACTGGGATCAGATCAAGGACAAATTCCCGAACATGACCATGTACACCCTTCCGCCTGCAGGCGCCCCAATGCCAGATGAGGAAGACCAGCAGCAGGGTGACACGCTGGAAGGGCTTGATATTGCCATCCCGATGACCCAGAAAGGGTTTGATTCCGCGGCTGAGGATCAGACTGAGAAGTTTAAGACGATGACCATCCGCTGGTTTGAGGATTATGTGGATACTGCCAATCAGCCGGATGATGATCCGACAAATGACAAGACCGAGAAGTCCCCTGGGCACCGGTTCCTGACCGGTGAAGGGCTGAAGTGGGCTGACAGCACCTTTATGGATCTGGTCGGTATGAATGTTGCTGATGATTTCATTACGACGGCAAATTATGTTGATGCCTTCTTCTATCTCATCTCACAGGCACGGGACTATTATGAGTCGTACATCAATGACCGGACGTTTATTTCATCTGTCTCGAACGGTGAGGCAAACTATGAGAAATCCCAGAAGTACTACGATCAGGCCCAGAAAGCTATCGGATACTTTAAAGATATCATCCCGAACGGGACCAACAGTACCCTGCCGGACTTTCCCAAGTTTGGTGAAGTCGAGCAGGCAACCTTTGGTCTTGGCGAGCTTGGCTATATCACTTCGGGAATGGCTGATCAGTTAAGTGGCGGAACGTCAGAATCAACCACCTAACTTTTTGTATGAAGATTCTGATCGCAGTCCCCCCGACCCAGTACCATGACAAGGAACTGGCACAGGTCATGGCGGTATTTGACCAGAACAAGGTCCCGTATGAGTTTGCGTCCCGTGAGAAAGGGCAGGCAAAGGGGACCTTTGGTGGCCGGGTCTATGTGCCTTTGAGTTTTGAAGAGGTTATCCTGACAAAGGAAGACGAGTTTGATGCCCTGGCCATTCTCGGCGGACATGGAGCCCAGGCCCATTTCTGGAACAACGCAGACCTTCTTGAACTGGTAAAAATATTCAGGATCCATCGGAAGGTGATCGGGGGGATCAGTACCGCTCCGGTGGTAATGGCACGGGCAGGAATTTTAAAGAAACGTCCTGCAACGGTCATCTCCGGAAGTCCGATCCGGGAACTGTTAAAGATGGATGTCAAATTTGAGGATAAACCGTATGTGTTCCTTGACCGGCTTGTCACAGCCCGTGATCCGTCTGATGCAAAGCGGTTTGCCGAACTGATTGTGGAGTACCTCTATGGCAATCCCGAGTTTAACGGGCCACAGGTCGTTCCTGCACCAAATAAGCTCGGGTTTGATATATGAGTCTTATTTTTACCGTGATGCAAGTTTTGAGGCCCGCTCAAAGCAGCGGTCGGCGTCCTTCTGCTGGCCCCGCCGCTGGAGTGCCTTTCCTTTCGCAAACCATGCAACCGATGAATCAGGATTCCGGTCAAGGACCCGGTCAAAATACGAGATGGCATTTTTATAGTCTCCGCCTTCCATGAGCAGGTTCCCGGCCCTGTACATGGCGTCGGTGTGGGACGGATCGCACCGGACCGTTTCGAGGTAACACCGGAGTGCTTCCTCATTGTTGCCGGTTTTTTCAAGAATCTGTGCCATCTCATAGTAGGCATGCCCGTTCTGGGGATCGATCTCCACAACCCTGAGAAAACACGCCGTTGCATTCCGGTATGCCCCGAGTTTTTTATATGCCACCCCTTTGGAGAACCAGGCGGTGATATGGTTTGGTATCATCCGGATGGTCTTATCAAAATACTCGATGGCCTCCTGTGGCCTTCCCTCCTTGTAAAGGGCCTCTTTTCCCATGACCAGGTACACATCCGCGATATACTTGCGGTACTTGGTGCTAGCCGGATCAAGTTCCATTGCCTGTTCATAGCATTCGATGGCGTCATCAAACTGGCTTAAGACCTTGTGGGAGTTACCAAGGAGCAGCCATGCTGCGGTATAATCAGGCCGGATCTTCAGGCATTTCTTAAAGAACTGAATTGCAGTATGATATCCGCCGATTTTCATGAGGGCACGGCCCATGGAAAAGAGGAGGTCCGGGTCCTGAGGCTTTCTTTCCAGTGCCTCTTCATATGCCTCGATTGCCTCATGGTACTGCCGCTTCTCAAAAAGATATCTCCCCTTCAGATCCCACGGATACTGGTATGCTGCAAAAACCTTTCTGGCCTGTTCAAAAAGACCCATCGCCTCGTCCCGTTTTCCAAGGGTCCAGAGAGCCATGCCTTTCTCATGCAGGGCCGGGCCGTATTCAGGATGCATCTTGAGGGTTTTGTTGCAGATCTCAACTGCTTCCAGACATCGCATCGGGTCCTGGTTCTGCAGGGCAATCTGACGGAGGACGGATGCCCGCATGGTCAGTGCTTCCGGATTATCCGGGTGTATCTCCAGGGCACGGACAAAGCAGTCATCTGCCCGGTCGTACTTTCCAAGGCCGAGAAATGCTTTTCCCATCCCGATCCAGCAGCCGGTATGGCTCCGGTCAAGTTCGATTCCCCGGTTAAAGGTCTGGACAGCAGCCTCATACTTCTCTTTTGCAAGCTGGGTCTCACCTTTCTGACAGTATGATGCAGCCGGACTTGTCTCCTGCCCTCCGATCCAGTCCCGTATCCCCATCAGTTCCTCATGTGTATGGTATGTTCAGAGTAGATAAAGAGTCCGTCAGAAGAATTCTCCCTGAATGGCGATGACCTCCTGACTGTCCCGGGCTTTGGCATAGGCAGACAACGGCTCTTCGTTCAGTTGTAAAAACCTGATTCCCCAGCTGACTTTTCCAAGTATCTCCTCTGCCTGCGCCTGTTCTCCCAGGATGACAAGTGCCGCGGCCATCGCCTCCATTGAGGTCAGCCGGAAGGGTTTTCCAAAGTTCACCGGGTTTGCCGCAAGCAGGTAGGGGAGGGCCCGTTTAAACCTCCATGACCTGACCTGATTCGTGTCAAGGACTTCCCACGAGCAGTCAAGAGCGGTAATGGTTCTGGTCTTCTCCCGGTCGGCCGGTGAGAGGGCCTGCTCTGCTGTCGGATCAAGGATAAGGCTGGTCCGGGGGATGGCTGACAGCCGGGAGAAGACCCTGACCATCCCTGCCCGCTCAAGTTTCTTCATCGTGCACTTTCTGGGATCGCAGGAATTGTCGCGGTATGCAAGCAGGGGGATCATACATCATCCCGTGCCCTTGGGTGTGGTTTCTCCTTCTCCTGTGACTGCGTCCGGCTGACAATCTCTCTCACGATATCACGGGAGCTGGTATAGGGTGAACCGGAGTAGGCGGATATCCGGACGACTTTCGTGATGATATGCCGCTTTTGTAACTCCTCCGTCAGAATATCCGGGTCAAAATGCTGGTTGTACCCAAGAGTTATGATATCCGGCTTTATCTCCCTGATTGGCCGGAACATATCCTCCAGATCACCAAGGACCGCATGAGTGACCGGTTTTAAGGCTGCGACCATCTCCAACCGCTGCGCTTCAGGGATGACCGGCCGGGGCTTGTGCCTGATATTTGCATCACGGGCCACGATGACCCAGAGTTCATCACCCAGTCCTGCAGACTCGTTCAGATACCACAGATGTCCCGGATGGAGGATGTCAAATGTTCCGGTTGCAACGACCCTTGTCATGGCACCACCTCAAGCCTGACCGGTCTTCCCTCCGGGGAAAAACACCGCCAGTCATCCGGCCCGTACGGATATCCGACGATGATATGGCGGCTGCCGCTCACCGCGAAGAACCTGATATCAGCATCAGAGGGGGAGAGCATCCCGTTCGGATGACTGTGGGCACTTCCGGTCACATGCATATTCAGGGGAACCATCTCAAAGGGAATCTGGGCACTTGCCTCTCCCCCGATGGAACCTGGTATCAGGTTAATATCAGATATGACACCCGACTCGGCCGATAAGAGTGCGGCAAACTCCCGGGGGTGTGACTCGCGGCCCATGGCAAGCAGAAGATCCAGGGCACTTTTTTGTATTGCGGAAATATTCATACGGCTTGTTGTAACCTTCTTATTCATCGGCTCTGATGATACAAGGCTATTGTGCTTAGAACGGCCCGTCCTGTTCAAAGCTTCTTCCATATTTGAGTGCCAGTTCTGCCTTGTAGAGTTCTGCACCCAGATATCCGGCATGATCAAAGAGGGACACGCCGCCCGTCTTGAGAATAGTATAGAGGATATCCTGCCACCTGGTCCCTTTTATCGCCTTTCCGTTTCGTATCGCAACGATGCAGCCGTCCTCGATGCCTATCCGGTAATTGCCACAGGGGTCATAGGTAATCTCCCGGGGCATGGGGCTGGCCAACATGACCTCTGTGTATGCCAGGGGAGGCTCTCTCCGTCGTCTCTTTTCCTTTATGAAAAACAGGTCAATGCCCAGATCCTTCGGGTATGGGCGGCCGTTCATGAGGGCCATCATCATGGTCGCGGTCCGCATCTCTGCGACACACCCCTTTGTTTTATCACTATGCTCGCTGCAGAAGATGACTGACGAGCCGGTTTCATATGCCATCCCTGCAAGGAGGGCACACATCCCGACCGAGTCCGCATCACAGAGTTCGATGACATTTCCTGCACCAAAAAAGAGCGGATACCCGGGATCGGAAAACCAGCCAAGTGACTGCACCAGTCCGGAACCGCAGGGGTGAAGCACCGGGTCGGCGATGATCCGGGAGATCCCATAGTTCTCTGCCATCTGTATATTTGATGAGAGCCCGGCCTCTCCGGGCACAATGACCACACCACATCCGGCCTGTGCAACCTTCTTTCCAACCAGGGGGATGTTCTTCTCCTGAAGGGAGAGGATAAGATCTGCCCGGACGAGTGATGCCTCAATAAGAGCCGGATCCTGGGTATCAACGGCAAGCGGAGCTTCAATATCGCCCAGCTGGTCAAATACTGCGCGAACATCATCCGGTGTTGCATCAAATCCAAACCCGAGATCCACGATATCGGCCCCTTCATCAAGGAAACGGAGGACCTCAGAGCGGATATCCGGGTGTTTATGTGCATCCATGATCTCGGCAAGGACTTTTATTCTGGTCCCTCCTCCGATCTTTGCACCCCGTATGGTGAATGCAGGCTCCTTCTCCTCCTCCATCTGTGTAATCCGGGAAATCGCCCCTTTTCGTCGCTCCTCAGCGAGGAACTCATCAGCCGGAATGTCACGGGAGAGTTCCATCTTCCCAAGCAGGGGGAGTACAAGGCCGAGATCAGCGGCATGGCGGGGTCCCCGGTAGATGGGAATACCCGTCTCCTGTTCCACATCACGAAATGATGCTGTACACATCCCTGAAACGAGCACAAGATCATAGGAGGAGCCGGTGAGAAGAAGGTCTCTGAGTTGTGCCGGTGTCAGGAATGAGGCAAGTTCTCCGGTCACCACAACATCCGCGTCAAACCCCTGTGCAGCCTCCTGCACGATGGTATACGTAACTCTTCCGGTAGGCAGTAGGATCCGCATCACCCTTTCCTTAATACCGGGAAGATAAAAAGAATACTATAGGAAGGGATGCTGAAAGCCGATCTTCATATCCATACCTCCTGTTCCAAGGACGGGGAGAGTTCTGTCGCACAGGTTCTTGCCGCTGCTGCAGGGGCAGGGATGGATGTGATTGCAATAACCGATCATGACACGATGGACGGGTACCGCATCGCATGTGACCTTGCCACCGATGTCCTGGTCCTTCCTGGTGTTGAGGTTTCAACAAAAGAAGGTCATCTGATCGCTCTTGGAATAGAGCATCCCCCGGCTCCGGCTCGTCCGATCCTGGATACCATGGCAGCAGTACGCAACGCTGGTGGCATCACCATCCTCCCGCATCCCTTTCACCGGTACCGTCACGGTGCCGCCCTCAAATGTAGGGAGGCATTCTCTGCTGCTGATGCGATTGAGGTCTACAACAGCCGGTATGTTATTCCCCATGCGAACCAGCGGGCGATACGTCTTGCACGGGCGATGGGAAAACCGGCGGTTGCCGGGAGTGATGCCCATCATGCCCGGTTTATCGGGTTTGGGAAAACCCTGATCGATGCGGAGAAGAATGTTCCCTCGGTCCTCCGGGCGATTGCAGAAGGAAAAACACGGCCGGCAGGGAGAAAGACGCCGGTGCGGATTTATACGAAACAGTCATTGCGGAACTCATGGCGGAAGATCCGGGGCAGACTGCACGGGTAAGGCTTGCCTTTCGGATTGGGTACATCGGGACCTCGTTTTTTGGCTCACAATATCAGCCTGACCAGCGGACGGTTGAGGGTGAGATAGAGGCCGCCTGCCTGCGGGCAGGGATCATACAGAACCGGTATGAGGCACGAGTCGCCCTTTCAGGACGGACTGACCGGGGGGTGCATGCACGGTGCCAGATCCTCGCACTCTCAACATCTGTTCCGGATCGTGCAATCCGAGCCCTGAACGGCCAGCTCCCCCCCGACATCTGGGTAACGGCATGGGCATCGGTGCCGGACTCATTCTACCCCCGGCATGATGTGACAGGCAGGACTTACCGGTACTATTTTCGCAGAACTCCTGAGAATATTCCTGCAATGAGGGATGCAGCGGCTGAATTTGTGGGACGACACAACTTTTCGTGTTTTGCCCGGATTGAGCCGGGGAAAAGCCCGATAAGGACGGTTGACCGGATTGCTATCGTTCTGGACGAAGACGGGTGCAGGCTTGAAGTGACTGCGCAGAGTTTTCTCTGGCATATGGTCAGGTGTATTGCTGCATCACTCCTTCAGATATCAGACGGGACCCTGACGATCGGAGAGCTTCGAACATACCTGTCCGGGGTCTGTACAAACAAGATAAAGCCTGCCCCGCCGGAGGGTCTGATCCTCTGGGATGTCCATGCAGACCTTGACTGGCACAGGATACCGGTTTTGCGGCTGAAGGCGGGGAGAATTCAGAAACAGTCAGAAGAACTGCATCTGCTTGGAACCGTCTACTCACTTCTTCTGACTGACTGCCCTTAAAGATCCTGCTCAACCCGGCGAATCATGGTCCTGATATCCAGCCAGATGATCAGGTCATTCTTCTCCCGGTCAGAGGTTTTTGTCTTTTTCCTGATGATGCCCAGGATGTCCCGGTCACTTTTCTGTGAGGCATGCGTATCCCGGTCAATCTCCTCATGTGTATAGGTGGAGACTGCGAGCACATCATCAACCAGCACACCAATCATCTTTGCTGAAACACTGGCATCAAGAACGATGATCCTGGCCTTCTTCTTTCCGTCTGCCTCCTGTGTGATATGCATCATCTCTTTCAGGTCAATGATGGTGGTGATGATCCCCCGCAGATCGATGATTCCCTTGATAAATGACGGGGTATTGGGAAGCGGGGTAATCTCGGTGGTGTTGATGACTTCCCGTGTATCAAAGAGGTCGATGGCGAAAAGTTCGTTTCCAAGGATGAATTCAACAACCTGAAGGTTCCCGGTGCCTTTCGCCGCAGCCCGTGCCGTTTGTACTGATGCCTGTGTGATCACCGGGGCGTTCTCCCTGGCTGTATCATCCCGTTCGTAGTCTACAAGAAATGTACCCATACTGTCTCCCATGCCTTTGGTTTTCCCTTTGCAGGAAATGTTTCGTATTTCATCATTTCAGGATGCACGTTCATGAATCTTTCGTTTCTGTCTGGATTTGTCCGCATGGTGTGGTGCCGCTTCATGATCGGTAAAAGAGATGCAGTTTTCTTATTTCAAAGACAACCTGTATCCAGATGAACGGTCCTCTTCCGGAAGATGTCCTGCACCGGTGGTTCGGATACACGGCATTCCGGCCCGGGCAGAAGGAGATCATCACAACGGTGCTGGAGGGGCAGGATGTGCTTGCGGTGATCGCCACCGGGGGAGGCAAGTCACTCTGTTACCAGATTCCGGCACTGATCAGGGAGGGAATCGGGATCGTCATATCCCCTCTGATTGCCCTGATGAAGGATCAGGTTGACTGCCTTGCAGAATCGGGCATCCCGGCCGCATTTTTAAACAGCACCCAGGATTTCAGGGACCGGCGAAGTATTGAAGAGTCCATTCGTGATGGTTCACTCAAAATCCTCTATTTATCCCCGGAGCGACTGGTCCAGAATGCATTCCTTGAGTTTTTAAAGACCGTCAGAATCAGCCTCTTTGCGATTGACGAGGCTCATTGTATCTCACAGTGGGGGCATGAATTCAGACCTGAATACCGGCAGCTCTCAGTGATCCGGAGAACGTTTCCGGATGTTCCGATTATTGCCCTGACGGCAACAGCAACGCCGTCTGTTCGAAATGACATCATAACCGAGCTCAGCCTCTCCAGGCCGGCTGTCTTTGTCGGCTCGTTTAACCGTGACAATCTCATCTACCGGATTGAGAAGAAGGAGGATGGTGAGCAGCAGCTGGTCAGGTTTTTACAGGGTCATCAGAATGAGTCAGGGATTGTGTACTGTTTTTCCAAAAAGCAGGTGACTGATCTTGCAGCAATGCTTCAGAAAAACGGTTTTTCAGCCCGTCCCTACCATGCCGATCTGCCAAAGTCAGTGCGTTCCGAGACACAGGACCGGTTTCTCCGGGATGAGGTTCGTATCATTGTTGCGACGGTTGCGTTTGGCATGGGGATTAACAAGCCTGATGTGCGGTTTGTGGTTCACTATGATCTCCCGAAAAACCTTGAGCATTATTATCAGGAGACCGGACGGGCCGGAAGGGACGGGGACCCTGCCGAATGTCTGCTCCTCTATTCACGGGGGGATTACCGGAAGATTGAGTACCTCATTGAGCAGATGGCAGACGGGACCGAACGGCAGGTGAGTCTTCGGAAACTGCATGAGATGGTCGGGTATTGTGAGTCACGGGCATGCCGTCGTGCCGTCCTGCTCACATATTTTGGTGAATCCTGGGATAAGCCGTCATGCGGGAACTGTGATTCATGCCATTCAGGACGAAAGACCATTGATGGCAGATATCATCTCTCGGTGATAGCCGCCTGCATTGATGAACTCAAAGATGATTACGGGGTTTCCTACCTGGCCGATATCATATCAGGGACACCGGATGAGAAGGTGCTTGCACGGGGGCATGATACCCTTGCCTGTTTTGGTTCAGGAAGGCCCCACCGGAGAGGGCTGTGGGTGTACTGGATTCGTGAGCTGATATCCTGCGGGTATCTTTCACGGTACGGGTCACAGTACCCGGTGGTGCGAAAGAACCCCCGGACACGGGATGCTCTTGCCGGAATCATCCCGGTCAGGATAGGCGAGCCGGAGTTCCAGTCCTCACTGACCGGGGGAGTACAGGAGGAAGAGGGCAGTCCTGCCGAGCACAATCTCTATGAGATCCTTCGGGATGTCAGAAAGAACATTGCAGATGAGCTGGATATGCCTCCCTTCAGGATTTTCCCGAACCGTACCCTCCGTGAGATGGCAAAGTTCCGGCCCCGTTGTTTTGAAGATTTGCGTCAGGTGTATGGCGTTGGTGAACGACGGCTCATGCAGTACGGGCAGCCATTCCTTGAGGCTATCAATGCCTATTATGAACACGAGGTGGCAAATGGCTGATTCCTGTACACAATGCGGGAAATGCTGCCTGCATATGAAGCGGTACATGCTCATTGAACGAAGTATCGGGGATTCACAGCATTTCTGTCATTTCACCCTGACAAAGGAACGTTTTTTTGCACGAATCGGGGGAGAAGACCTGGTCAGGTATCAGAACAGGGAAGGTATGGATCAGTTCCCTGATGCATGCCCGTTTCTCAGACCTGTCGGGAATGAATCGTTCTGCTGCACGATTTATTCATCAAGACCTGAACACTGCCGCAGATTTTTCTGTGCCTGACCGGCTTTGAAAAAGGCCTGCTCTAAAACTATCATTATTTATCATTGCATACAAACGTCTACAGATTGTCATGTCAGGGACTTTCGCGAGCGAATATATTATGAAATGCACGTCTGCCTGTGCAGGGTGCAGCTCGTCCCTCATTCTCAGACACGTGCTCAAGGCAGCCGGTCCGGATACCGTTCTGGTGGTTCCTGCCTGCTGCACGAGTGTTCTGCAGGGGGTCTGGCCTCATACCGCATTTAACATACCGGTGTATAATGTTGCGTTTGCTGCGGCTGCGGCTGTGGCTTCCGGTATGGCTGCGGCGTTTGAATCCATGGGAAAAAATACCAACGTGATAGCCTATGCAGGTGACGGTGGTACGGTCGATATCGGTATTCAGGCACTGTCCGGAGCACTTGAGCGGGAGACCAACTTTTTGTATATCTGTTATGATAATGAGGCATACGGAAACACCGGTATGCAGCGGTCAGGCTCTACGCCGCTTGGGGCCAGGACAACCACCACCCCGGGCGGAAAGACCCATGTAAAAAAGGATCTTGACCGGATCATCGCTGCCCACCACCTGCCGTATATGGCAACCGCCTGCAGTGCCTATCCGCAGGATCTTGTGAAAAAGGTTCAGAAGGCGTTGTCAATCAAAGGCCCGAAGTTTATGCATGTTCTTGCACCCTGCCCCCCCGGCTGGCGGTATGATGCATCACAGACGATCGAGGTCGGGAAGATGGCAGTAAAAACGGGCATATGGGCATTATATGAACGGGAGTATGATACCCTGACCCTGAGCGGGCCGACGAAGGCTGCCATGATAAAACCGGCACCGCTTGAGGAGTATCTTAGAATGCAGGGCCGGTTCTCAAGCCTGAAAGAAGAGCAGATAAAAGCAATCCGCGGGGATATTGAACGAAACCTGCGTCATTTAAAAGCAGAGGCGGAGGGACTATGCTGACCATATCCACCGGGAATAACGCGGTCGCTGCGGCGGTCCGGCAGGCATGTCCTGCGGTTGTGGCAGCATACCCCATCACGCCCCAGACCGAGATCGTTGAACAGATCGCAAATTACGTCACAAACGGAAGTCTGAAATCAAAATATATCCCGGTTGAGAGTGAACACTCGGCGATGGCTGCATGTATTGGTGCAAGTATTACCGGTGTTAGGACGTTCACCGCTACCAGTTCACACGGGCTCTTATATATGCACGAGATGATCAACTGGGCAGCCGGTGCACGGCTTCCGATCGTCATGGCCAATGTGAACCGTGCTCTCGGGCCAGGGTGGAATGTATGGGCTGAACATACCGATGCCCTTCAGACACGGGATACCGGCTGGCTTCAGGTATATGTCTCAACGGTTCAGGAGGCATATGATGCAACGCTGATGGCGTTTCGTATCGCCGAGGATCGCCGGGTTTACCTGCCGGTCATGGTAAACCTTGACGGGTTTGCCCTCTCCCATATATCGCAGCAGCTGGAGGAGAGTCCGGTGGATGATTTTATCCCGCCACTGGTTCTTGACCATGCCATTTCAACCGATGGACCAGCCGGATACGGGTGTATGACCTCTTCTGCCGATTATTTCAGGATCCGGTATGATATCGAGCGATCCATGCGTGATTCGGTGCAGGTGATCCGGGAGACCGAAGCAGCGTTTGCGGAAAGGTTCGGCCGGACGTATTCATGGACGGAGGACTACCGGTGCGAGGATGCGCAGGTGCTCATCCTTGCCATGGGAACACTGGGCAAAGAGGCGGAAGTTGCCGTTGATATCCTCCGGAACGAGGGGATAAAGGCTGGTTCAATGCGGGTCAGATGGATCCGTCCCTTCCCTCAGCTTGATCTGAAGGGCCGTGAGCTGGTGGTCATTGATCGGAACTACTCATTTGGATTTGGTGGCATTCTGGCGACCTCCATCCGTGCAAAGACAGGAGCCGAGTGCTTTAATGTGATCGCCGGGCTTGGCGGGCAGGAGGTTACCTACCATGATATCGCAGACTTTGTGAGAAACCGGCGTATCGGGGAAGAGTTCTGGTTTGGAGTTGATGCCTGATGTATGAGATCAGACTTCATTCCCGGGGCGGTCAGGGAGGAGTGACTGCAGCAAAGCTGATGGCACTTGCCTCATTTCGGGATGGCAAATATGCAACTGCTGCTCCCTTTTATGGTGCAGAACGCCGCGGCGCCCCGATCGTCTCCTTTATCCGGATTGATGACAAGCCCATTAAGATCTACTCCCAGATCCATAATCCGGATCTTATTGTAGTGCTTGATCCATCCATCATCGATCTGGTCAATGTGTTTGAAGGATTAAAACCGGACGGAAAGGTCCTCATCAATGCACCGGAAATTCCCGAAAAAGCTCGGGGGTATCAGGTCAGGTATGTGGATCTCACCGGGATTGCCCTCAGGACAAATCTGGTGGTTGCCGGAAGTCCTATCCTGAACACACCGGTTATTGGTGCGCTTGCAAAAATGGGTCTGTTCTCACGGGAGTCTGCGGCTGCTGCCATCCGGGAGACGTTCTCGGATGAACGGAACCTGAAAGCTGCTCTGATGGCATATGAGGAGCTGGTATAAGATGGCGGAGAAGCGGGAGAGGCTTGCAATATCACGGCCTCGTGAGGGTGCCTGTGGCAATACCGGGACCTGGCGGGTGTTCCGGCCGGTTGTTGACAGGGAATTGTGTAATGCATGCGGGATGTGTGCCATGTACTGTCCTGACGGTGTCATTGATGAGAAATACGAGATTGACCTGGTGTTCTGTAAGGGCTGTGGTATCTGTGCGGCTGAATGCCCGAAAAAGGCCATCACCATGGTGCGTGAAGGGAATACGACCGGAACCTGATCTCAGGTATCTGCACGAACTGCAGAGCATGATATAAATACTGGTTCACCCTTTCACAACTCTTTTACAATCTGGTGCACCAGATTAGTACAGATGGTTCGGTTCTCTATTACGATGGATGATGACCTGACCCGCCGGGTCGATCAGGAATGTGTTGTCAGACAGGTCTCCCGTTCTGACTGGATAAACGAGGCATGTACACGGCAGCTTCGGAAACTCTCCGGGTATGGGATTTACCCGTGCGGGAATTCAAGCCCGATCATTGACGACTCTCCGGTTGTGCACCGTCACAATATGCAGAATTATGAGGAGACCTACCGGAATTTCCGGATTGAGGTACCGGAGTACTTCAATTTCGGGTTTGACGTGGTCGATGCCTGGGCAAAGAAGGACCGCAACAAGATTGCCATGGTCTGGACAAACCAGGAAGGGGAGGAGAAGTTCTTCACATTCCGTGACATCTCCCGGAGATCGAATGAGATCGTCAACATGATGATCAAGTACAAGATCGGCAAAGGAGACCGGGTCCTCATCATGCTTCACCGGGTGCCTGAGTGGTGGTTCATGGTTGTTGCCCTGATCAAGATCGGGGCAGTGTATATTCCAGCCCCGACCATGCTGACGCCAAAGGATCTGGCATACCGGATCAATGCCGCAGAAGCAAAGATGGTCATCACCGATATGGAGAACGCCCACAAGGTTGACGAGATCGCAGCCATCTGCCCGACGCTTGAGACAAAGATGGTCGTGGATGGTGCACGTGACGGGTGGCTCTCATACCCGCGTGAACTGACCTATCCTGCCCCGGTCTCATCGCGGATCATCAATCTGAAAGGGATGAGAAAGACCAAATCCTCCGACCCCATGGTCATCTTCTTCTCATCAGGAACGACGGGCGAGCCAAAGATGGTGCTGCACTCCCAGGCATACCCGCTTGGTCATATCGTCACCGCCCGGTTCTGGCATGATGTGCGGAGTAATGATCTCCATTTTACCGTGTCTGATACCGGATGGGCAAAGTCAGCATGGGGAAAACTCTTCGGCCAGTGGATTGAGGGTGCTGCCGTCTTTGTGTATGATTACCGGAATAAGTTTAATGCAACCGAGCTGCTACCGCTGATTGAGAAGTACGGGATTACCACGTTTTGTGCACCACCCACTATTTACCGTATGCTGATCATGGCAGACCTGCGCAAGTATGACTTCTCCGAGCTCCGGCACTGTGTGAGTGCAGGGGAACTGATCAACCCGGAGGTAATCAAAGCCTGGAAGGATGCAACCGGTCTGGAAATATACGAAGGGTACGGTCAGACCGAGACGGTCCTCTGTGTCGGGACGTTCCCCTGTATGGAACCAAAGTACGGATCCATGGGAAAACCCTCACCCGGCTGGGTGATTGAGCTCCATGATGAGGATGGAAAGCCGGTAAAGCCAGGTGAAGAGGGATCCATTGCCATCAAAACCGATCCCCGGCCGGTCGGTTTCTTCATGGAATACTGGGGCAATGCAGAGGCAAACGAGAATGCGTTCAGGGGCGGATTTTACTATACCGGTGACCGGGCCATAAAGGATAATGACGGGTATTTCTGGTTTGTCGGCCGTGATGATGATGTGATTAAGGCGTCCGGATACCGGATCGGCCCGTTTGAGGTTGAGAGTGCCATTATCGAACACCAGGCTGTGCAGGAAGCGGCGGTGGTCGGCTCTCCGGATATCATCCGGGGCTTTGTTGTGAAGGCATTTGTTGTTCTCAAGGCCGGGTATGAACCATCAGACAAACTTGCACGGGAGATTCAGGAGTATGTCAAGTCCATAACCGCTCCCTATAAGTACCCCCGTAAGATTGAGTTTGTAAAAGAGCTTCCCAAAACAATTTCTGGCAAGATCAAGCGAAAAGAGCTCAGGGAACTTGAGATGAAACGGTTTGAAGAGGAACAGAAGAACGGAAGCAGGGATACTTCATAAGGGATATCCCAAACCACCTGACATGTTTTTATTCTTTTTTTCATAACCTTTGAAGAATGAATATGAGAGTGGTATGTCTTTTCCTCATCCTGGCCGGTCTTCTCGTCCCGGCAGGGGTGCTGGCAGCTGATGACGGATGGTCACATGGCAGTCTCTTCTCTGCTCCAAACTGGCTTTTGGAGCAGTTTGATGATGAGTCCAGAGAGATGAGTCAGATGGATTATTTCGGGACCAAGCTGGTGGAGCCGACCCCGACACAACCGACTGCAATGGACCTGGTCAAGGAAGGATGGGCGTATCTGGAAGGGGGAAATTTTAAGGACGCGCTCAAGTCCTTTGAAAAAGCGCTTGAAATAAATGGTACGTCAACAGAAGCATGGTACGGACGGGGTCTTGCGCTTGAGAACCAGAAGCGGTATCTCTCTGCGATTGATGCATATACCAAAGCCCTCTCATACTCGAAAAAGCCGGCATCAAGCTGGGGTGCAAATGCCGGAAAGGGGAGATCCTATCTTGCCCTGAATCAGTTTGAGAATGCCAAAGAGGCACTGACTCTTGCAATCAGCCAGTATGAACAGTCCGGCGAGAATATGCCTGATGAACTTGCTTCCATGTACCGTGACCTGGCCCAGGCACTTGAGATGCTTGGGGAGCAGGATGCCGCACAGGAAGCACTTGAAAAGGCCGGATAATTCCGGTTCATCTTTTTTCAGACCCCCTGAGAACGTATTTATTGTGGGTGCGTGATCACTCATGTATGACTGATACCGCCCGCAGATGTATCGTTGTGCTGAGCGTCCTTATGGTTGCAGGTATTCCCGTATGTACCGGAGCATCACCGGTATTCTTCTCCGGATATCCCTATAATGAGGGTTTTGTTCCGTCCGGGATGATCACCGGTAATGACGGATGGTCGCACGGGAGTCTGTTTTCAGCCCCGAACTGGCTGCTGGCACAGATAGATCCAAATCTGATGAGCACCGTGCTGGATTTCGGGTACACACCGGTACCGACAGAGGCTCCGAAAGGGTTTGAGGATTACATCGCAGAAGGATATGCTGCCCTTGATGGGGGGAACTATCGTGCGGCGTATAATGCGTTCAAAAAAGCGATAGAGCTTCAGCCAGCTTCATCAGATGCCTGGTATGGAACAGCCATCGCACTTGAGAGTCAGAAACGATACCTGTCAGCCCTCGAGGCATATGCACAGGCGATATCCTATGCACACGGCGCAGCATCCAGCTGGGCATCATATGCCGGAAAGGGACGGGTATTGTACTCGTTAAACCGGCTCCGTGAGGCACAGATCGCACTGGAAACGGCATTCTCCCAGTATGAGAAGGCAGGAGTCTCCCATCCGGAGGAGTTTGAAGAGATAACCCGTCTGCTCGCGGAGATAAGCGGGAAAAACAGTCCATCCCCGCAAATGTACGGGCCCCCATCAGCATACATCCCGCCGGATGCATATTCCGTGTAACCGTTCTCCTCACTTTTTTTACCACCGGTGATGATATACCAGTATGAACAGAGCTATTGTGGTCGTCTTTGCATTTTTGCTGATATCTCCTCTGGTGCCGGTTTCTGCACAACCCGGCCCTGCCGGACAGGATGGTGATATCGGAATTACGCTTGAACGGGGGATGTGTTTTGGAACATGCCCGGTGTATTCGGTCTCGCTCTATGGAAACGGAACGATTGTATGGAGGGGTGAGATGTATGTTGCGGTAACCGGGAATGCAACCGACTCAATTGATCCGGCGAAGGTGAAGGATTTGTATGATCGTCTTATTGCCGGCGGATTTTTGAAGATGAATGATACATACGACCTTCATAGAATAACAGATATGCCCACCGCCACGCTGACGGTCTGGAATGGCACTGATGTGAAACGGGTGTATCATTATTATGGTGATACGACCGCTCCAGCAAACCTGGAGTTCATGGAAGACGCCGTTGATACCGTGGCGAATACCAGCCGCTGGATCGGAACGTATACCCCTGATGAAGGAACATGGGGAGAGGAGATTTGAAATCCGGTCTGATATTGTGAGGTATACATCGCTTAAAACCCGGATTCATATCATTCTGGATACACCTGCATGGCATGACCGGACTGCGGTACTGATACACTGCATACTGGGAGGAGTGATCCTGATCAATACCATGGCAGTGATTCTCTTTACTGTCCGCCCGGTTGCTGAGCAGTACGGGTCTCTTCTGTCATATATTATGAATGCCTGTCTGGCAGTCTTCATCTGCGAGTATGTCCTCCGGCTATGGGCATGTACTGCTACCCATCATCCGGTCCGTATGATCACCGACCGTATCAGATATACCCTCCGGGTGTACCTCCTCATTGATCTGTTCTCCATCCTGCCGGTATTCATTCCCTTCTTTTTCCCCCAGAATTTTACGATTATCCGCCTGCTTCGTCTGGTCTCGATATTCAAACTGGGCAGGTTTACCCAGTACGCGGACTCACTGATCCAGCTTCGCCGGGTGGTATGGCGGAAGAAAGAGATATTCGTCATCATGCTCTTTTTTCTGGTGTTCATCATCCTCTTCTCCTCAACAATCATGTATGTCGTGGAGTTTCCGGCCCAGCCGGAGTCGTTCTCCAGTATTCCTGCTGCCCTCTGGTGGGCGGTCATGACGGTGACAACCGTCGGGTATGGTGACATGGTTCCGGTTACCCCGGTTGGGAAGATAATTGCCGGTGTTGTCACGGTAACCGGTGTCCTGCTCCTGGCCCTCCCCTCGGCGATTATGGCAACCGGGTTTATTGAGGAACGGGAACGTCAGAAATACTTCAAAGAAAGGAGGAATGGCCTGGGGATACCCCTGGATCTTATGCACCGGCTGGAGCAGCTCAAAGAAAAAGGGCACATTTCAGAGGAGGAGTATATGCTCCTGTGGGATCATTTGTCCGGCGGTACAAAAGGCGATGAATCCCTCTAATTATGTGCCTCCTGTTCCTCCTTCTGTTCGAACGGTTTCTCAAGTGCCATAATGCCCGGATTCATCGTAACTGACGGCTCTTTGAGAAATATTTTCCCGGTGGTATTCACATTGTCCATAGCCTGACTGACTGCTCCCTGTATCGCCTCATCCACCCGTTCTGATCTCTTCATTGCACTCTTCTCGGCAGTCAGGGGGATGATGACCGTAAAGAGGAGGAGCAGAGCCAGAACTATGATGACGAGGATAATACCGACGATCACCGGGGTAAGCGGATTCCTTCCTGCTGCCGGCGGCAGCTGAGCCCTGGTTATTGCATCACGACGGTTCATACGAAGTGATATTGTATTCAGGATATAAAGCCTGAAAGGTCATTACTCATCATGAACCATATATAGACATGCAACGTGTTGTATCAAGCACGACCAAAAAAGAAGGAATCTGGCGATGTGATCCCTGTCGCTGGTATTACTACCCGGATAAAGGGGATCCGACCCAGAACATCCCTCCCGGCACCCCCTTTGAAGACCTCCCCGCGACATGGAGATGCCCTATCTGCAAAGAACCAAAGTCAGCGTTTACCTTTGTCAGATAATCCCTTTTCTTTTTTATACTGGAATTCATGCCACTCTTATAAGGGGAATGCATGAATCTGAATCGCAGAGGTAAGGCAGGTTTCAAATCACCACTTTTATTGTTTGTCAGATCAACCATTGATCCAATACCATGGCCATCTCCATTCTCTATGTGGACGATGATACCGATTATCACCTTATCGTCTCAAAATTTTTTCAAAGAGAAGGGGATCTGTCAGTTACATTCTGTTCCTCAGCACAAGAAGCTCTTGATGTTTTAACGCAGGAATCTTTCGATGTAATCGTCTCTGATTATCAGATGCCGGTGATGGATGGGATATCATTCCTCAAAGAAGTGAGAAAACGGTACGAAAGGCTTCCGTTTATTCTTTTTACCGGGAGGGGCAGGGAAGAGGTGGCCATTGCGGCGATCAATAACGGGGCTGATTATTACCTCCAGAAAGGTGGCGATCCCGTCAGCCAGTTCACCGATCTGATCCATAAGATCCGATCCCTTTTTGAGAAGAATACAGCAGAAAACCTGGCACGGGAGAATGAACGCCGGTTTCAGAAGACTCTTGACCGGATTCATATGGTGGCATTTCACCTTGATGAAGAGGGGATAGTCCGGTATTGCAATGATTATCTGCTTTCACTGACCGGATGGACACGGGAGGAGTTTCTCTATCACAATTTCTTTGAGCTGGCTGTCCCTCCAGATATCAGGGAGATGAAAAAACGGTTATATAAAGAGGCCGTTTTGAAAGAACGTATCTCGCAGCATGAGGAGATGAAGATTATGCTGCGCTCAGGGGAGATCCGGGATCTTGATATCATCAACACCGACCTCCGGGATGAGAAAGGCCGGTTCCTTGGGTATATGTGTATCGGGGAGGATGTCACTGATAAAAAAAGGGCGCGAATGGAGGCTTTATCCTGGAAGCAGCGATATGAGAAGTTAACAGCCCGGACCGGTCAGGTTGCGTATGAGTATGATGTCGACCATGATATTCTTCTGCTTAATGAGAACGCCAGCCAGGTTATCGGATATGCTCCGGAGGAACTTCGGGATGGAAAAGAGAGGTGGCTTCGTATTATCCATCCGGATGATTATCAGACGGTGTATGATACATTCCTGTGGGCGGTAACCGAATCAAAAGAGTTCAATCTGGAATATCGGATCAGGCATAAGAACGGGAGATATATCTGGATAGAGATCCAGGGGTATTGTGATCCGCCATGTGAAGACGGAACGAAGATTATTGGAATAATCACTGATATTACCCGTGAGAAGGAGGCAGAGATCACCCTGTATGAGAACGAGCAGAAGTTCAGTACCTATCTGGAAAGGGCACCGTATGTAGTGTTTATTCTCAATAAAGCCGGGAATATCACATACATGAATCCGCTCGGCCTGAAGATATCAGGGTATTCGTATGAGGAGATCACCTCGATGAATATTTTTGATCTGGTACTTCCTCATGAGAGACCCCGGCATGAAGCGTACTTTCAGACGCTGCTTGAGAAGGGAGTTATTCATCAGACATTCACGCTGACGTTCAAGAGCGGAAAACGTATTCATGCAGCAGTAGATGCGGTTCTTCTTGCCGGAGGAGAGATTCTCGGCTTTTGCCAGGATGTGTCTGAGGCAGTAGCCAGGGAGAAACAAATTACTGAAATATCACGAAAACTCCGGCTTTTGCAGTCAATCACCCGGCATGATGTGATGAATATTATCACGTCCGTGAGAGGGTATCTGTACCTTCTCAAAGAGGCTGAAGACCATGAAGAACAGGAAGAGATTCGGGAAACGCTTCTGGGTCTTGTAAAAAGAATTGAGAATCTGATTATTTTTTCCCGGGAGTATGAACAGATAGGTGTCCACAATCCGACCTGGCAGTATATCGCGCAGATTGTTGAAACGATTCATCCGTCAGGTATCTCCGTCAGGTGCACAGTTCCAGGAAATCTGATGGTATACGCAGATCCCATGCTGGATCATGTCTTTTCAAATCTCTATCATAACTCAGTCACGCATGGTGGGCCTGTATCAGAAATCTCCTGCTTTATGGAGCATGATGAAACAGGTATCAGGATCATATGGGAAGATAATGGCACAGGGATACCTGCTGAAGAGAAAGATCGGATATTTTTACTTGGATATGGGAAAAATTCCGGGTTTGGCCTGTATTTCATCTCAGAGGTACTGGCTATGACCGGTATTACCATCACCGAGACCGGGGTGTATGGAACCGGGGCACGGTTTGAGATCCATGTGCCGGCGGGCATGTACCGCTTTGATGAGGAAGAGGATGTAACCTCCCGTTCGTAAGATAATCCTGTTTCATGGAAAGAAGAAACGATGTTATTTTATCTGCATCAGCCACTGATCGGATAAGCAGTACCTGTGGCAGATATGATTAGTGTAAATACCAATGCCCTTCCCGTTGTGCTGGATATGATTCGCAATGCAGAGATATTGGGCATCAGAGTTCATACCCTTGAAAATGGCGCTACGGTGATCGACTGTGGTGTTTTCGAGAGCGGATGTTATGACGCAGGTCTTCAGTTTCTCAGGGTCTGCGCAGGGGGCCTTATTGAACCTGCGATTGTACACCAGCCGATTGCAGGACAGGTGTTTCCATTTGTCCATATGACGGTAAAACACCCTGTCATTGCCTGCCTTGGTTCACAGAAGGCCGGATGGGTGATCCGGCGGCATGGGTTTTTTGCGATGGGATCCGGCCCCGCACGGGCCCTTGCATTACAGCCGAAAGGGACATATCAGACGATTCAGTATTATGATACTTCAGATATTGCGATTATAACCCTTGAGTCCGGTGCTCTTCCTGATGCAGATATCTGTGAATATATCGCGAAAAAGTGCAGAGTAAAGCCCTCAAATCTCTATGCCCTTGTTACATCCACAAGAAGCATTGTCGGTTCCATCCAGATATCAGGAAGGATCGTCACGATGGCGATGCACAAACTGGAAGATCTGGGGTATGATCTCTCCAATATCATCAGTGCTGCCGGAAGATCCCCTGTTGCGCCGCTAAAACAAACATTTGAGCAGGCCATGGGGGTGACGAATGATTGTAATATTTACTATGGATCAGTGTTCATCTCCACCATGCATTACTCGGATGCGTTTTCAAAGATTACTTCTGACAACTCTGAGATGTACGGGCATTTGTTTTATGAACTATTCAGAAATGGCAACTATAATTTCGTCAGGATCAGCTCATCAGGATTATCACCGGCAGAGCTCGTGGTAAATGACTGTACAACCGGAAAAATCTATCATTATGGCAGGTTGAATGAGGAACTCATCCTCAAATCCTTTCAGGCAACATATGATCTGACTTAAACCGGCCGTTTTTCTTCCTGATATCTCTTCTTCGCCATATCAACGTAGGTCGTCATCTGCACGGCCCCGACAATGCAGGCTTTTGCGCATCTGCCACATCCGATGCAGGTATCAGGGTTCGTTACCCATGCCCTCGGAACTTTCTGATTCCCGGTATCAAGGAGTTCAATTGAACCGGTCGGGCAGACGGGAATACAGTCTCCGCATCCCTCACAGACAAAGGGTTCAAACCAGGGGAATTTTTTCGGTGGGGTGCCGGTCTCTTCGTCTGCCATTTTGGGATATGTTGAAAAAAGAGGTTTTTATATCTGTCTATTTCCCCGGTATATCTGTCCAGCGTGCCTTCTCCCAGGCAACCAACGCTTCGGGTGTCATAATATCAAGGCGCTGGCCCGCTTCTGCTCCAGGCTTTGTACAATACAGTTCAGTCAGGTTGACGATCAGGACTGCATCGGTCGCAATGTCTGTTGCCATAGCACTGACGGCATCAAATTCAGGACCTGATCTGAGTACTGTTCCTCTTCCCTTGAACTGGTATGCGGCACGGATACCCCCCTGCCTTGATACCCCGAACGCGACCCAGGGATTTTTTACGAGGGCATCTTCGATGACTCCGATCTCACCTTTTTCCATAGCAAACGAAACCTGGTCCGGTCCGGTAACCCTGGCAAAACGCGACACGGTAATGAGAGGAACACCCGCCGGAGTTGCAACACACAGGTGGCATCCCATCCGTTCGATCCATCCTTTCATCCGTTCTGTCAGAACAAGTCCCATCCGTTCGACCTCACTGAATCTGCTCTCCGGTTTTTCCTTTTGCAATCGAGTAAATCTTCTCCACGTGGAGGACGACAACACCCCGCTGGGCAGGCTTTGGAAATACGATGTCCGGCGGGACCTCCTTTGGTGGTTCACGTGCAGCCCAGTCTCCCCATTCATCCAGGATTTCCTTTGCTGTGACGCCGTACCAGTCAAAATCAGGTGGAAATCCGTACTCGATGTCAATTGCTTTTCCCTGAAAGACCCAGTCTCTTCCTGCATCAAGCGGGTGGCAGATGGCAATGCTGCACTCCGGATTCTCCTTCAGGTTCATCTTGGTCTTGAGCAGGAACATATCAGATATCAGGATCTTGTCATCACCGTGAGTTGCCACAAATCTCATTGCAGCAATGTTTGGTTTCCCATCCAGGCTGCTTGTCGCCAGATATACAAGACTGCCTCCTTTTCCAGGGACCCGCAGGGCATCTTTCATCTCCCGGGTAAATACGACCATGACTATCCCCTTCCTGTATGGTACATTGACCGAATATAATAAGACCCTCTATTCATCATAGAACCGGATACCCAAACGCTGCAGTCCCAGCTTTTCCGAGGTCTTCCAAAAGTGCCAGTTTCACAAGCTGGGTAATGTAATAGGGCGTCAGATTCATCTCTTTGCAGGTCATCCGCATGACCGAGACACAGGCAGGACAGATAAAACAATACCCTTCGGCACCGGCATCAATGGCGTCCTGAATATTCATCCGCTGAAACTTCATCGCCCGGTCGTGCTGGGTATGAAAGATGCTGCAGCAGCAGCACAGCCGGTTATCACCAGTGAATTTTCGTTTGTCCTCAACACAGGTAACGCCAATGAGCGTAAGGATTTCATCCAGCCAGTCTTTCCAGATCTCACCGCTCTTTGCAGCATACCGGGTGGTGCATCCTCCCTGATAGGCGATCTTCATATTCAGGGGAGTAATCCTGTCGGGATGCTCCTTCAGCCAGTTTCTGATATATTCCAGGATATGAACCGGCCGGAAGGGGACCATAATCCGCTCCTGCATGGCAACTGTTGTCAGAACATTATAGCAGGCATCATGGGTGAACACAATCGCGGATACTCCGTATTCCTGTGCGGCATCGGTAAGGTTCTTCACCAGCGTGGGAAGGAATTCATAAGGTCGTGATCCACGGCCAAGATGGGTCTCGGTAAAGCCACAGCAGTACTCACCCCCGCCGATGAGGGTTGCCTCATCAAACATCATTCCGGTCAGGAACTCCTGCTGGGGAACGACTTCGTAAATACCACAAAGGGAGAAAAGCGGTCCTCCTGGTTTTCCGTGGCGTACCATCCTTGGTTTTACGAGCCAGTCTGATGCAGGTTTTGCATTCTTTGGGATGCCCAGGACCTGGGTCTGTTCCTGTCTCCAGAGGATCAGGTCCCAGGGATTCGCCCCCAGCGGGCAGTACTCATTGCAGGCTGCACAGGTAATGCATTCTTTCAGTATCCGGGCCGTTTCACCTTTGATGAGGGCACTGATCTGTTCTTTTGTTTCGTTCTCAGTATATGAGACATAAGGACATCTGGTCAGGCATTCTCCTTTACACCGGGAAAAATCACACTTGGATGCATCAAAGCCCATACGTGAGAGTAGTGCTGTGAAGATATGAATCTGTTCTGATTTGTCTCCGCCCTCTTTGAGTGCGGGGGATTTGGGATAGTACAATGAATGTTCTCCTGATAGACAGGAAAATCTGTGTATGATGAAAATCTGCTCTACCAACTGGGATTATATACGTCATTCTCTGAGTACTACAACATGGAACCTGAAGTTCTCACAAAGGGCAGCCTTCTTGCCCGTGGTATCTTTGCAGTCATTATCGGTATTCTCTGTTTTACCCTCCCTCTGGCAATGGAAGCGGTTATTGCCTATATCGTCGGGATATTCCTGCTCATTATCTCACTGATGACCGGGGGAATGAGTCTCTCATCACATCAGCCCGGCCGGTGGCCGATTCTTATTCTTGCAATCATCGGGGTGATTATTGCCATTCTGACGTTCATATCTCCGTTCTCAATGGTTGTTGCAATGACGATTCTTATTGCAGCATGGGCGATCATTACCGGTATCACTGAATTATTCATCGCGTTCTCATTCAAAGAGCTTCCATTTCGGGCACTGCTCGGGGTGAACGGGTTTATCGGTGTACTCTTTGGGATTCTTGTCATGTTTGCACCCATTCCGACTGCAGGATCACTGGTTCTGATCATTCTGCTTGGTATCTACTGTCTCGTGTTTGGTATCATCAGTATCATTGCAGGGCTGATGATGAAGAAGGGTGAGATGATCATCACCGGTTAATCTTACAAAAATGTATATTTTTAAGAATTCACTCACACGATCCGGTATTATTGTATTTATGGCCGGACTACATATCTGAAACAGATGGCAGACTGGCAGTTTGTATTTGCTCTTTTTTCCGGTATTATTCTTTTTTTATACGGGATAGAGCAGTTTTCGGGTGAAATTCAGCATGTTGCAGGAAAACGGTTTCGAAAAACCCTGCAACAGTATACCCGCACCCGGTTCCACGGGACCGTGCTCGGAACGCTTGTAACTGCGTTTTTACAGTCAAGTACGGCAACCACGGTGATTACCGTGGGACTGGTCAATGCCGGTACATTATCGTTTATCAGTTCACTTGGGATCATTTTTGGAGCAAATATCGGAACAACCATAACCGCCCAGCTGGTTGCATTCAAACTGACGACCTTTGCTCCGGTCTTTATTGTCATCGGATTTCTGATCAGTATTGCAGGGGGGAGATGGAGAGCGTTTGGAAAACCGGTCTTTTATTTTGGCCTTGTATTTTTCAGTCTCAATCTGGTATCGTCGATCCTTGCCCCGTATCAGAATGACCCTATGCTGGTCAGTATTGTCGCTTCACTTGATAATGTGTTCCTGGAGATTCTTGCCGGATTCATCATCACCTCCATCTTCCAGTCAAGTTCGGTGACTGTCGGACTGATCGTCATTATGGCAATGAATGGTCTTATCACCCCGGCAGAGGGGATACCAATAGCGCTCGGAGCAAACCTGGGAACGCCGACTACTGCCCTTTTGGTATCCGTGCGTATGAATACTGCGGCAAAACGGACCGCTGTCGCGCAGTTTCTTTTTAATCTGATGGGTGTCATCCTCTTTCTGCCGTTTATGGGCCCGTTCTCCACGCTGATTACTGATCTGGGAGGAAGTCCGGCGCAGCAGATCGCAAACGCTCATTTTATCTTCAACCTGACCTGTGCCATCATCTTTCTTATCCTTCTCTCTCCATTTGCAACCCTCGTAAAACGAATGGTTCCCGGGGAGTACGGGGAGATTGTATTCCGGCCTGCATATCTGAAAAAACCCTGGCCAGAGGATAAAAAAACCGGGTTTACATGTATCCAGCAGGAGATCGCCCACCTCCTGAAGCAGAGTGAACGGATGATCAAGGAAGTGACGGAGTCAGGATCTGTAAAAAAGAGAGCAGAAGGTGAGATCAGACATCTGCGTGATTATATTCACTATGGAACCGGTGAGATCCATGAAGCACTCCATGCGGTTTCAAAGAGGGAGATCTCTTCTGAAGATGCCGGAAAGATTGCCGTCCTTATTCGCATCGCTGATCTCAGTCATCAGCTGGCAGATCAGATATGGTATCTTTGTGAGAAGATCCATACAGGACGACAGATTCCTGGTGTCACTACCGGTGAAATTTATCGCATTCTTCAGTCGGTGGTCTCACCGGTTCTGGAAAATCTTTCCCGTCTGAATGAATCCTTTCCGTTGCTTTCCCCGGAACTGAATGAGATCATGCGAATGAACGATTCCCGTCTTCGGGAGCTCGTGAATCAGCAGTATAGCAGTCATATACAAAAGATGGTGGATACGGATGATACATCCGGCACTATTATGTATGGAATTCTCTCAGCCGTCGAACAGATATCAGTCACCATTCGTGAGATACGAAAGACGGTCCTGCTGATAAAAGAGTGGTAGCGGGATTATGATGCCTTAATCCACTGGGCGATCCAGTCACCAACACCACTGGTTGTGGCAGATCCTCCCATATCCCTGGTTACCACCCGCTCCCTGATGGATGCCTCAATACCCTGCAGGACTCTGGCTCCTGCCTCCTTCTCACCCAGGTGGTCAAGGAGCATGGAGCCGGCCCAGATGGTTGCGAGGGGATTTGCCACATTCTGACCCTTGTATTTCGGAGCGGATCCATGAATTGGTTCAAACATGCTGGTTCCCGCCGGATTAATGTTTCCACCCGGCGCAAGGCCCAGACCCCCCTGTATCATGGCACCCAGGTCAGTGATGATATCACCGAACATATTCGGCGTCACGACGACGTCAAACCACTCCGGGTTTTTCACAAACCACATGGTGATGGCATCGACAAAGGTAAACTCATGGGTGGTGCCCGGGTAGTGTGCCGCCGTCTCAAGGAATACATCACGCCAGAGGCCGTACACATCAGAGAGGACATTTGCCTTGTCTACCGATGTCACCTTCTTCTTTCTGCCCTGTGCCATGTCAAAGGCATATGAGATGACCCGTTGCGCACCTTCACGGGTGATCACCCCGATCTGGTATGCCAGTTCATCAGCATCGGTCTCGACGTCCAGACCGAACTTCACCGAGTAGAGATCGCGTTTTACCTCCAGATCCTTCTTTTCATGACCCTTCAGTCTGGAGCCGATCCCGACATAAAAGTCCTCGGTGTTCTCCCTGACAACAACAAAGTCAATATCCTCCGGTCTCTTGTGTGCAAGGGGTGTCTGCACGCCCTCAAGCATGCGTATCGGCCGGAGATTGATGTACTGGTCAAAGTAAAACCGGAGATTGAGAAGAATTCCCTTCTCGAGAACTCCCGGCTTTACCCGGTCATCACCGATGGCACCAAAGTAAATGGCCTGAAACTGCTCCAGTTCTTTGAGGTCTTCTTCGGTCAGCAGTTCGCCGGTTGCTAAATACCGGTCTGCTCCGATGTCAAACCCGGTCCATTCGATGTCAAACCCGAACTTTTCCCCAGCCGCGTCAAGAACGGTCTTCCCGGCCCCGATGATCTCAGGGCCGATACCGTCTCCACCGATGACCGCTACTTTGTGCACAGATCCTCACTCCGTAAGGTTTTCGCATAGGAGACAAGTCCTCCTGCATCGATGATTCGCCTGAGGAACTCAGGAACCGGTTCTGTCGGGAGTTTTTTGCCCGATACCTCCAGGTACCCTTCATCCAGATGGGGGACGACCTGATCGGATTCGGTGATCTCTGATGCACGGGGGCAGATGACCGGGAGCAGCCCGACGTTGATACTGTTCCGGTAAAATATCCGTGCAAAGGATTCGGCAACCACCATCTGTATTCCTGCACCGGTCAGGGCCAGGGGTGCATGCTCACGGGATGATCCACATCCGAAATTTCTCCCGGCGACGATGATATCACCTTTTTTTGCATTTTTTGCAAACTCATCCCTGATGCCTTCAAAGGCGTGGGTTGCAAGTTCCTTGGGATCATTGATGGTCAGAAACCGCCCGGGGATGATCGCGTCGGTATCGATATTGTCTCCGAATTTCCAGACCTGCATCATCGCACCTCCCGTGGATCGGTGATCTCTCCCCGGATGGCAGTTGCTGCAGCGGTTGCAGCCGAGCCAAGGTAGACTTTTCCTTCAGCCGAACCCTGTCTGCCCCTGAAGTTGCGGTTCGAGGTTGAGAAAGAGACCTCACCGGAGGCGATAAGTCCGAATGACCCGCCCATACAGGGACCACAGCAGGGTGCCTCGACCAGTGCCCCGGCCATGACAAACTGCTCGATGATGCCTGCCCGAAGTGCTTTGAGATATTCTTCTTTTGATGCCGGGATGACCAGCACCCTCACATCATCGGAGAATTTCTTATCCCCAAGGACCTCTGCTGCCTCCTGCAGATCCTCAAACCGTCCGTTCGTGCAGGAACCGATAAAGACCTGGTCCACATGAGTCCCGGCAATGTCAGTCACGTCCACAACCTGATCAACATTATGCGGGACTGCTACCTGCGGGATAAGGTCTGATACATCATAGTCCCGCCATGATGCATACACGGCATCAGGGTCACTGGTCAGATTCTCATCACGCCAGCTGCCCCTGCCGGAGAGGTATTCCTTGGTTACCTGATCCGGGGGCACAATCCCTGCTTTTCCTCCCATCTCAATCGCCATGTTGCAACAGGTCATCCGTCCTGCCATGTTTATTGAACTGATCGTCTCACCGGTGAACTCGACCGTCTTGTAGGTCGCACCATCGACGGTGATATCCTTGATGATGGAGAGGATGAGGTCCTTTGCCCCGACCCTTTTCTGGAACCGGCCAGTGACGTTGGCCCGGATACTCTCCGGAACCCGGAAGTACAGACATCCGTACCGGAGTGCAAATCCCATGTCGGTTGATCCGACCCCGGTTGCAAATGCCCCGACGGCACCATACATGCAGGTATGTGAATCACTCCCGATGACGATATCACCCGGAGAGACCCGTCCCTTCTCGAGCGTTACCTGATGGCAGACCCCTTCCCTGATATCATAATTGTAAATTCCCTGCTCTTTTGCAAAGATCCGCATGTTCTTCTGGTTCTCTGCCGCGTTCAGGGAGTCTGCGGGGACCTGGTGGTCAAAGAGCATGATGATCCTGGATGGATCAAAGACCCTCTCGCCGCCCATTTCATAAAACTTCTCGATTGCAAGCGGTCCGGTGATATCATGGATCATGGCTGCGCTGATCGGTGCCATAACCACCTCGCCTGCCCGTACATCCCTGCCACATCGTGCGGAGAATATCTTTTCAGTGATTGTTCCTGCCATTGCGGTACACCATATTTATTGCGTTAATCATCGCCTCCGTGGACGCTAACACCACGTCATCACCTGATGCAGCGGCATCAAACAGTCTGCCTTTCTCATCTTCCACCACCAGAGTGACATGACCGATTGCGTCACTTCCTTCAGATATTGCAGAGATGTTAAACTCCTTTAAGGTGGCTGGTTTTGGAATCGTGCCGATTAATGCCTTTATTGCAGCATCGACAGCACCATTTCCGGTTCTGCAGCAGACCTCCTCCACACCGTTCACCCGTGCCCGCACCGTTGCTGTCGGGATCATGTGATTCCCGGTCATGATGGCAATATCCACCAGCTCGACATACCGCCCGCCGGCTGACATCCCGGTCACAGTCTCGGCGATCTCATACAGGTCATGCTCGGTGACTTTCTTTCCCCGTGAGGATATCTGCTTTATCCGGCTGACGATCTCATCCATCTGGGCATCGTCAGGGTGTATGTGGACCTGATGTAACATCTCGCGAACGGCGTGCCGGCCCACATGCTTGCCCAGTTTCAGTCTCCTCCGGTGTCCGACCATCTCCGGTGTCATGATGCCTGGTTCAAACGTACTGGCATTTTCAATGACTCCCTGTGAGTGGATGCCGCTTTCGTGCGAGAAGGCATACTCCCCGGTCACCGGATACGTTGGCGGGACCATGATGCCGGAGAACCGTGAGATCATCCGCGATGTCTCAACCAGTCGTTCGGTCTGAATTCCCGTGTCATATCCGAAGATGGATTCGATCACCATGACGGTGCAGGCCAGGTCTGCATTTCCTGCCCGCTCGCCAATCCCGTTTACGGTCACCTGCACCTGATCGGCACCTGCCTCCACCGCTGAGATGGTGTTGGCGGTTGCCATACCAAAGTCATTGTGACAATGCACATCGATGGTGACCGGAATCTTCGGGCGTAATGCACGAATCATCTCCTGCATGGAGGTCGGGGTTGCAACACCCACGGTGTCAGGTACATTGATAGCCGTTGCACCTGCCTCCACTGCTGCGGTATAGACCTCAATCAGCTCAGGGATTCCGGTCCGTGTTGCATCCATTGCAGAAAACAGCACCTTGTCTGCATGATCACGGGCATACCGTACAATATCTCCCGTAATGGCGACCACTTCCTCGTGGCTTTTTCTGATGGTATGGACCCGCTGAACCTCGGAGGTCGGGATAAAGACATGGACCATGTCAACACCGGCATCAATGCACCGGTCAACATCCGACTGCACGGAACGTGCCAGTCCGCAGACCGTACTTGTCAGACCTTCTGCTGCAATGGCTTTCACGGTTGAGAACTCATCGGCTGATGATGCAGGAAACCCTGCTTCGATGATATGGACACCGATATCAGATAACTGATGGGCGATCTCGATCTTATCTGAAGGCGTAAATGACACACCCGGCGTCTGTTCCCCATCAC
>CAZCSN010000021.1:0-35853 GCA_964501255.1 uncultured Methanospirillum sp.
ACCAAGGTCTTCTGCAAACTGATTATTACAGGAGATATACCGAAGGGAATGATCTTTTAGAAAAATTCCCTGGGGAAGATTTTCAACAAGGACTCGGTATTTTTCTTTTGTTCTCGCAAGAGCTTCTGAAGCTAGTCCTGAAATTATTACCTGTGATGTGGTATGAACCAGATTTGACATCAGTTGTTGCTCTTCAGGAGTGATATTTTTCTTCCTGAAGAAACTCATATATCCGATAGATTTTCCTGAACCATCAGTAACCGGTAAAGGGCGGGAAGTGTGCATTCCAAGTTTTTCAGCCCAGTCTATCAGAAAGTAATGAATTTTTTTTGAATGGTTGATCTGATTAATACTGCCAATCGTCTCTTTATCGCGAATTCCTTCGGATTCATCAGAAAATGAGATAGTAGCGGGAATCATCTCCTGTGCTATAGATCCGGTTGAATTCATGAGCAGATGAAGAGAGTGTGTATCATCATGCTCCGGGATATTAGCCGATTGGGAAAGAAAGCTCAATGATTCTGATTGATGATTCAAATCCTGAAAAATCCAAACACAGGTTAGATCGATATCAAATATCGTGGTTGATGTTTCAATAATATCACGAAGTTTATCAGAAAGAGACAAGGGTCCGAGGAGTCTCTCCTTTAAATGGCTAAGTTTCTCTATCCGAAATTCACTCTCTTTACGGGAGGTTATATCGGTAGCGATTTCAAGCCTTACCAGACGCCCATCTATCCACTTGATAGCAGAATCACGGCACTGGTACCACCTTCCATTAATGGTGTTTTGAAACTCCCATATAATTGGTTCTCCAGGTTTCCCTGAAGGGGTAATTAATAGTTTATTAGTGCAGAATAGACACGGACCATTCTGATCTTTTTGCAGGGCATGATAACAAGTCTTTCCCGTTACGTCGCCCCACACCTTTTTCCCATATTCATTAATATACAATAATTCATAGGTTTCCAGGTCAGAGACATATACGAGTGCATCAAGGTGATCAAGAAGAATAGGTATTTGTGTCATAATTGTCTGATAATAGTGTTCCTAAAGAATTGATTCAAATTATGATGGTTATTAATGCTTTATTCAGAGGTCAGGATCTATAAAACAAATATAACGACAATGTTTCGTAGTTCAAGCGATAATTCTGATCGAAACTATTTTTCATGTATGTACGATCAATATGAAAATCAGTACTCTATTTCTACAAGAATCTGACTCTTTTTCTGAGTACTATGTCAGCGTGATCTAATAAATGGAGTGAGATTCCGGCAACTATTTCCTAGAAAAATTTTTGGATTTAGGACGAAATGGATGAAGGGCTTACCGTGTCTGTTTCTTGATTTATCTGAAATGTGCCGATTTCGGTAGAAATAGTAGTCGAAAAATCTTTCACCTGTGTTATCATGGAAGCGACTTGTTCAAGTTCTGTCGCGGTCTTTTCAGTAAGGCCAGTGCTATCTATGGCACTATGAGCGGTCTCATCAATCAGCTCTGCTACTCGCTCAGCATTATTGGCAATCTCACTAATAGAGGCAATTTGTTGCTCTGACATACTTGCGACCTGCTCCATATATCCTGATATTTCATCAACAGAATCGGTTAGTTTAGCAAAAACTTGTAAGGTCTCGGAAAGTGAATTACTACCACTTTGAACTGCTTCTGTTGCACGGGTCACTGCACTGTATGCTTCCTCTGAATTATTCTGTAATGAACGTATCATCTCAGTGATCGTTTCAGTAGAAGACCGTGATTGGTTTGCCAGAGATTTAACCTCGACAGCGACGGCGGCAAACCCTCTCCCTGCATCACCAGCCCGGGATGCTTCAATTGATGCATTTAATGCAAGTATATTTGTCTGACTTGCAATTTCATAGATAAGATTAACAATTTTTCCAATCTGAGCCATATTCTCCTGGATATCAGTGATTATTCTGGTCAGCTCTGCACCACTCTGGGTGATCACCTGCATCCCGGTTTCAGTGTTTTGTGCAAGTTCTGCTCCTTGTTTTGCAAGAATGTTCGATTTTGTTGTGAGAGCAGCCACCTGCTCTGTTTTATTGGAGACTTCATTTACGGTAACTGAAAATTCATCCATTGTCTGATGAAGGTTGCTTATACCCTCTCTTCCAAGTTCCGCATTACGAGATACCCGTTGAACATTCTGAACGAGATTTTCTGCTGCAGCGGCGATCTCTTTCACATGATAATCTGCCCGATTTGTATTTTCAGTCAGACCAATCACCTGACCATTTACATGACCGAGTGCACTGCTTACCTGTATCCCGATATTATTTAGTGAATTCTTAAATCCTGCCCAATCTTCGTTAAAGGGGAGAGAAGAATCTACCTGGGCGGCAAAGTTGCATGCTGCATACTGTTCAGATATTCTCATCGCTTCTGTGATCGGCAGGATTATTGAATCAAGAGTCTGATTTATTCCCTCAATTACCCGGCGAAACTCACCCTTGTGATTATCTGGATCTGCCCGAATCTTCAGATATCCATCTACCGCTGCGGTTGCAAGATATGTTGACTCTTCTACAAGAGTGGAGAGAGAGAACCTGGCTACATGCAGGGCTTTGTTTATACTTATGAAGTACTGTTCAACTTCGTGGGTATACTCATCACTCTCTACTGTCTTCATTTGCAGATCAACCCTTCCGTCAGCAAGTCTCTGGATATCATCGGTAATCATCTGAATTGACTCTTCCATATATTCAGACACTTTGCGCATCTGGGTGACATTTACCAGCACTTCTATCATCCCTGTTTTTTTCCCGCTGGTATCAGTAATATTGGCACAATGTGCGTGATAGTACTTCTCATTACGATTGATTTCAGTTACCGGGATTCCTTCTACGAGTCGCTCAAAAGGACAGTCCGCTGTGTTGCATGCCGGAGTGTTCCATGAGGAACATTTTTTTCCAATCAGAGATTCCCGGGATTTTCCAATAATATCACTGGCAGCACTGTTTACGTATGTCCAGTTCTTTTCCTGATCAGTAACTGAAATAGGGAGGGGGATTGCATTGAGGATAGATTCATAAAATACTATCTTCTCAGTGAGTTCCTGGTTATGGTGGAAAAATCTCATTATCTTGTATATTCGTGTAGAAAGAGGAATTACAACTGATTGGATAAATTTTCTCTTCATCTGACAAAGAAATAATCGAATCTTCTCTGGTGAAGAAATCTCCTGAGGTAGAGGTATAATTGAAGTAAGAATACCTGTCCCTGATTCAGAAGGAGTTCTTGCAAATGTGACATTCGCAGTGAACCTTAATCCTGAACTATCTACAAAATCCCAATCAATTGTACGGAGATCCCTTTGCTGTAATACAGCATTGAGTAATTCATCTAATCGTTGAGAAGACTGATCACTATTTGGCTGGGCGACGGGAGCGAATGACAGCAATTCTTTTCCGATAAGAGAGGATCCATCTCCAGAGGAAAATAAAACCTTAGCTGGATGGTTTGCATCAAGAATAGTACCAGATCGATCCAATATAATTATTGCAATTGGAATACTATTAACGAAGGATAATCTAGTATTTTGTTGAATTATGTTTATATCAGTCATTATAATTCCGATGAGCATGAACAGAAATGATAGAGAACCTGATAGACTTTATAGATTCATATCGGTGAGAAAAACCTAATATGCGTAAAATTAGTCGTTAATTTTTTTTAGGATGTGACTGGTGGTCTTAAAATCAGGGCGCTCTTCTTTCTGAACTACCTGATAAAAATCACAGTTCAGACAGTTCCCCATTTTCATCGCATGAGTTCCCTGTACTTTACCACCACACAGGGTTCCAGATATCGCCCAGCACACTCTTCCCCCGTTTTTTCCGAAATGAATTCCATCAGTTTTCTCCTCAACGGCTGCAGGGCATACACCGAGTTCGTCTACCCTTGATCCTCCAGGCTCTCTTCCGCACTTCTTAAATTCCCAGCAGTTTAATTTCATCATAATATTCCTCACATACCATCCTCTCCCGATCTTAATGGAAAAACCGGTTTTACCATGAGAGGATTCTTTTAGAAATCTGATGGATCAAGATTCACTATTTGAGCATATAATAAACGTGGATGCGGCAATTGATGTGCACAGTACTATCACAAATATTCAATCCGAATCCAGAAATAGTGGAGACATTGGTGCGTAAATGGCCTAATTGAGAGTACTTCACCCTTGTTGGTATTGAGTAGGTCATCAGTAATATTTCTATGAATTTTCCCTCCATTTTCTGGGAAAGAACGAAACAGATCCCATTCTTTTTGAGAGAAGAGGTTTAATACAATAGCATCCACTCCTTTCAAGTCGTCATTCTGTATTCCCAACCGGTTCGTTAATGCAGTATTGCCATATACCACTTTTCCTGCAGAATCGAGAAGAAATGTTGGGGTTGTTGATGCATCGATTGCATGCCATGCGATATGCAGATAATCTTCGAGTTTTTCTTGCTGATATTCGCGATCCATTAATTCAAATCCGAATGAAAGGGTTTCTGTAATTTCAAGAAGTAACAACGTCTCTTCTTCATTAAAAAAAGAAGGTTCGCTAGAATGGAAGGTAATCGAGCCGATTGTATTCTCCCCTATATGGAGAGGAAATGCAGCACTGGAGAGGATCTCTTCTCTAAGATATCGTTCTTTTGTATCCTGATTATGCTGATATGTTCGATGATCTGCACAAATATGATATCTGCCATTCTCTAATGCATAGGAGGTTGGGAGAAGATCGGGTGCGATTAGAAGGGTTTCATGTATCGAACACTCCTTGTCATTCTCAGCTACGATAACCTCTGGACAGTTGGTAACCGGATGGATAAGTGTTATTGATACCTGACGGAAACCCCCTTCTTCTACAGCAATTCGTGCAATTTTTTTGATTAATTCTTCTTTTTCTCTCAGAGAATAGACTGACTTATTCACTGATGACAGAAATGAGTATAACCTCGCCAGATGAGTGATCTGGTCCTGGGCTACTCTATGTTGAGATGCCCGCCTGCATTTATGAGCGAGTTCAGCATATTGAGATTTTATATCCCCACCTTTCTGTAAATAGAAATCAGCTCCCAGATTGAGGGCATCTATGACCACTTCTTCTCTCCCCTTCCCGGTAAAAACAATAAATGGTTGCTTGGGAAGATGGTACTTGACTGATCTGAGCAATTCTATTCCATTCATATTTGGCATGTCATAATCAGATATAATAACATGAAATGGACGGGAGAGGATTTTTTTAAGGGCAATATCACCGTCTTCAGCTGTTTCAACTTTGAAATCTTCTCTTTGTTCAAGATAGAATTTACCAATATCACGGAGAGCAGGTTCATCTTCTACAAGCAGGACATCAAGCATCAAAATCTCCTGGTTTTTGCATTAAGAAAAAAACATCTCCATAGGTTCCTCTATACCGTTGGAAAAGATCATTTTCCTTTTGTATATCAGATAGTACCCGCTCAACCATGGAATCGCTGTTTTTCTGTCTCCACAATTGGATTACATCATTCTGATATGCATCAAAGACATCCCATGCTTCATGAGGCAAGAGTACTGAACCTATCCATTGATATCCGATTTTCTTGAGTATTGACATATTTCTCTCAACAGTCTGCATATTGGTTATTTCAGGAGCCGGATGGTTGCGTAGCTCACGGGGTGGATCATCGACAAGCCAGCAGATTTCTGAGACGACAATATATCCTCCGGGTTTAATTAACGGGAACCATGATTTAAGGCCTTTTTCGAATCCTATTAGATATATAGCCCCTTCGGACCAGATGAGATCAAAGGGACCGATACCCGGCGGAACGGCATCCATAGAGCATTGGAGGGTAGAAATACGCCCTTTAAACCCTCTTTTTTCTGCATTTGATGATAGGATAGTTAAAAAAGGCTGGTGTAAATCTACCGCGGTGACAACTCCGCCTGCTTGTGCAAGAACCAGGGTTTGAGCACCGGTTCCACATCCCATGTCTGCGACTTTTGGTTCTGAAGGTAGATCTGTTAACATTTTGAACAATAGTTCAGTATAACGGTCATCTCCAGGCCCCTGACGTGGGAGAGACTCAAAAAACCGATGAAAGATTTCTACATACGAATCACGATTCATTATTATCCCTCATATTGAAAGGTAGCATAGAATTGAGATGTCTATGATAGGGTGACTGAAAATCATTTCTTTTCCAATTGTGCTGAGTTTTCTAAAAAATTTAAGAATCTAACGATCATTCAAACCATAATCGCTGGTAGATACCTGGCAATCATTGAGCCTCACTTTCTGATTATTAGGAGAAAATTGAATTATTGTATTGCAATTTCTGTATCTCTATCACATCAACTTAAATTAAACATAGGGTTTTCCTCATACCAAGATGGCCAATGAGCGCACCATTCTGGAAATTTCGCCTCTCTGACCCGTTCTGAACATGGGAGGTATGGTTTGATATCGAGGACCGGACTTCCATCTTCGGCATCGATATATGGTATGTGAATTGTCCCTAAAGCAACATCAACAGAAAGAACCGGTACGATGGTAACTGCAATAGGATTAGGCCGAATCGCTGAACGTGTTGCAAATACCCCTACCTTATCAGGGCCTTGATGATACGGTTTCTCACAGACAGTTACCATTCTCTGCGACTCAGAGTCGGTTTGATGACACCACCAGAGAACCAGAATATGACTGAAGGTATTGAGTTGTTGTAGCCCCTGGCGATACATATCAGTCACTGTGATAGTAAATAATTCACGTTTATGATGGACTGATCCAATGGGAGTTACAATGTGTGGTTTCATGAGTCTTATCCGTGTTCTTATAGAATACCAGTATTTTTTTATTAAGATCCTGAAAGCGGCAAAAACCACCCTAAAATCATCATAAATTCAGAATCTATGTGATACATTTCTCTTCCATGATCCTTTGGTGTATTCACCTCTCTTTCGAACTGGCAATTATTGCCTGATAATCCGTATAAATGATAATTAACTGTCGATTTCTCTTTATTTTTTTTCTGCGGTATTATATAACTGATACATTTACAGAGTCAAATGCCTACGGCATCGTTCTTTAGCAAATATCTGCAGAATATGCAATATGAAGAGTATATCCATGCATGCATGAATAGCGAATCTTATTTTTTTATATCCCTTGTTTCTAACACAATTTCAACACGTATGAGAAAAAATTCTTGTAGTAACCGGGGATATCCAAGATATTCTCTATTTAAATGAGTGCTCATGTAACATTGGACAGATCTGCCTGGTATTATATTGTATTGTATTGTATTGTATTGTCCTTTTATTAGGGCAATTCCATGTTATTTTATGATTTCGATTTCGGTTTTTTCTAAAATCCAGCTAGTCTGGCAAGCCTCTCTCTTTATTTCTTATGGCTAATGTTGGTATTTATTGCCATAGATGCTCTTCCTCATTACATACAAAAAGCTGCTCTTGAAACAAAAGATGAGGGGCAGGAATTTCTTGCATTTTCCATCACGAAAATGGAAATCTGATTTCGACACAATTGCAGATCACCCTCCATATACAAGACAAAGGTAATAGAGAGAGCCTTGTATGTAAAAAAATAACAGCAAATAATGCCACATCCCGGGATTTTATCTGTCAACAAAATAGACCCGTAATAATGACCTGCATCGAAGATCTCCCACATGAGATATTGAATAGTAATATCTCTTTTAAAGAGTCAAAGGAAATTGTTGAGCGTAACTACCCGGTAGTGTATCATATCAATCCTGGTTTTAAACTCCTGGGAAATTCACTCATTGGTCCTCCTCCGATCGCAATTGGGATAGATGGGGAGGGTGTAATTTTTCCTTATACTAAACCCTGTCATGGAACTTATCTTGTAAAAATAGTATGTGCAGAAGAAGTTCGCCGTCTTTCATGTAACAGCAGACTGAGGAGGATTAAGTAATAAAGCGAGAGCAGTTCATTCTCATCCATTTTTTGGACTGGGATCTTTTCTGGTAATATCAGGTATTCTGTAATCAAGGTGAGGACTATGTATTGTACCAAAAAAGGGATAGCCCAATATCTTTAAGATATTCCCAAAAAAATAATTTTATATCAGCAATTCAGGTGTTCTGTATTGCATACTCATGACAGGCAGTTGCTTCCCAGGGATCATCCGTCACTGTTACTGTTACTTCGGCGATCCATCCGATGAGTTTTAATCTATTTTCAACCTGATTCACTAAATATTCCAGAAGTGGACAGGATTTCGTATTTAATCCCATCTCAACAGTCACCGATTCTTCTTCAATGATTACTGATCTGATAAGTCCGACATCAACAATACTATGACCGATCTCAGGATCGATAACCTGCCTGAGTGCAGCCCATATCTCTGTTCGCCGGTCTGAAACAGGAGTGTCTGGAATGAGCGGTTGGATGCATACCAGATCCTGCTCAAGTTTTGCAATTTTTTCTTCGAGAATATTCTGCCTCTCAAGGAGCCGGCTGATTACCCGGAGGGTAGGATCCGGCATGGCATTATCCCTGATATCATCCTGGGTGGTATATCTCTCAAGACCTGCAATCCTTCCAGGCACACCGACCACTGTTGCTCCGGGTGGAACATCCCTGACGACTACCGATCCTGCTCCGATTTTGGCATAATTACCGATAGCAATCGGTCCGAGAATCGAAGCTCCTGATCCGACAACCACTCCGTTTCCCAGGGTTGGATGTCGCTTTCCCCTAGTTAGGGTTGTTCCACCAAGAACAACTCCCATGTAAAGAAGAACATCATCTCCGATCTCTGCAGTCTCTCCGATGACTACTCCCATGCCGTGATCGATGACAACCCGGTTTCCGATTTTTGCAGCCGGGTGGATTTCAACTCCGGTAAGAAACCGGGAGATATGAGAGAGGAACCGGGCAGAGAAAAAATAATTCGAGGTCCATAACCGATGGGAGATTCGGTGAAGGATCAGGGCATGCAGACCAGGATAGCAGAGTAAAACCTCAATTCTACTTCGTGCTGCGGGATCTTTCTCAAAAATGGTAGTAATGTCTTCTCGGATCTGTTTCCCAATCATCAGTTCGGTGCCTCAAAGAGGTCTGTTGAGAGATACCGCTCTCCCGTATCAGGAAGTATTGTGACGATTAATTTTCCTGCATTTTCAGGGAGAGATGCAACCTTGAATGCTGCGGCAACTGCTGCTCCTGAAGAAGGTCCTGCGAGAATTCCCTCCTCAGTTGCAAGGCGCCGGGCAAAATCGTACGCTTCGTCATCGGTGATCTGAATCACACTATCCAGCAGGTCCTTCTGAAGAACATCAGGAATAAATCCCGGACTGATGCCCTGAATCTTATGTTTCCCCGGTTTTCCTCCGGATATTACCGGTGATGCTGCGGCCTCTACCGCGATGGCTTTAAATGAAGGCTTTCTCGGTTTTATTACTGAAGCGATTCCCGTGATGGTTCCACCAGTTCCAGCTCCGGCAACCACGATATCTACCTGACCATCAGTGTCATTCCAGATCTCCTCTGCCGTTGTCCGACGATGCACCGCGGGATTAGCAGGATTTTTAAACTGCTGGGGAATCAGGTAACTCTCCGGATGCTCACGGTGGATCTGTTCTGCCAGATTGACAGCACCGGTCATCCCTTCAGCAGCCGACGAGAGAATTAGTTCGGCACCGAGAGCTTTGAAGAGTTTTCTCCGCTCGACACTGAAGGATTCAGGCATTACCAGAATGAGACGATATCCCTTGGCAGCGCAGACAAATGCAAGGGCTATTCCGGTATTGCCACTTGTAGGCTCAATTATGGTGGTCCCTGGTTTAATTGTCCCTTCAAGTTCAGCAGCTTCAATAAGTGCCACCCCGATCCGGTCTTTCACACTACCAAGGGGATTGCGGGATTCCTGTTTCACCAGGATAGTCGGTGGAAATGTCTGGGTTTGTAACACCTTGGTAATTCGGTTTAACCTGATAAGAGGTGTATTGCCGATGGTTTTTGTAATGTCGTTGTATATCCGTGCCATAATGGTTCACGTCGTAGAGACGCTCCTAAATCTTAGATCTTTCTTTAGTTCACAATCGTGATTTCTATGGTATTGTTATTCTGTTAAGTGAATAAAGATATTCATTCAGGAAAAAAATACCTGATTTTCTTTTTTGTGATCAAAGGAGTATTGTTCGCTGCAGATCGAGGACTATGCAAATTCACAATTGTGACGCACCTTTTTATTCTCTCTCACCCTATCTGATATCATAGATCATACGCTGGTTACTACGTATGTCAATGATGTGAATGAGAAGGATGATGACAGAGACTACTGATAAAAAAGCTTTGATTGTGCTTGGTTGCCCGGAAGTTCCGGTTCAAAATGCCCTTGCGGTCTATACTGCATATCAACTGAAATCCAGCGGTTATTCTTTCCTGATCGCCGGGAATCCTGCTGTCATGAAACTCCTGATGACATCAGATCCAGAGCGGCATTATATTGGGGCAATGACTTCGCTTGAAAAAGCAGTAGAAGACATCTCTTCTGGAAATGATAACGTTGACCTCTGTATCGCATTTGCACATAGTGATGCAGGGATATCATATGCTGCGACAATGAAGTACCTTCTCCCTTCTGCACGATTCATAACCATTGTTTTTGGAAGAGAAGCTGAGAGTATTTCCCACCTCATCGAGTATGAAGGAGAACAGATTGTGGAGGTTGCAGTTCATAACCCTATGCAACTTAGGAAAAAGATGAGTGAGGTGCTTGGATGGGTTGTATCGAAGAGTTAAAACATGAAATCCTTGCAAAAGGTCTCACGTTCAAAGAGTGTCGTGATTTTATTGCAAAAACATGCCCGACAGTCTATCATATTCAACCAGGAACCAAACTTTTTGGCGAAGGGATCATTGGGAATCCGCCAATCGCGGTTGGAACTGATGGAACGGTTGTGGTTTTTCCTTATGTCAAACCATGTCATGGCACCTTTATTCTGAAGATCGAAGATCCCAAAGAAGCTGCCCGTCTTGCGACTATCGGGGTGAAACCTAAAAAGAAATGATCCCGGCGAAAAAGATACGAAAATTTAGACATATTGTGAATAATTGCTGCTGATGCTCTCTCACCGGAGAAATATGGATATCAATCGAATTCGACAAGATTTTCCTCTTACCGATGAGGTCATGTACCTGGATAATGCGTCAACCAGCCTTTCCCCCAGGCAGGTTCTTGATGCAATGTTTGAATATGAGACTCATTATCGGGCGAATGTCGGGCGTGGTGTTCACCGTCTATCACAGATCGCGGGACAGCTGTACTGGGATGCACATGAGACCGTGAATACTTTCATCAATGGAAAGGATGGAACACCGGTCTTTGTCAGGAACTGCACCGAAGCAATAAATATGGTGGCACGAGGTATCAGGTTTGAATCCGGAGATGAGATCATAACCACTGTAACAGATCATCATTCAAACCTCCTCCCCTGGTACGCTCTGCGAGAACAAGGGGTCAGGGTGAAGGTTATCAATCCTTCCGGAGATCCCATGCTCACTGGGGTGACCGCAGAAGATGTTTCTGATGAGATAACCCCTAGAACCCGACTTGTTGCGGTCAGTCATGCATCAAATGTGCTGGGAACCATCTCTCCGGTCAGGGAGATTGCATCTGTCGCCCATGATATAGGAGCTCTCTGCCTGGTAGACGGGGCCCAGTCTGTCCCTCATACAAAGACCGATGTAAAAGATATGGGGTGCGATTTCCTTTGCTTCTCCGGACATAAAATGCTCGGCCCGACTGGGACCGGAGTTCTCTGGATGAGGGATGAATCGATCGAACCTCTTCTCCTGGGGGGTGGGATGATTGAGGAGGTAACCGTCGATGGATACTCTCCATCATCCGGGTACCAGAAATATGAGGCTGGGACTCCGAATATTGCCGGCGCTATTGGTCTTCGGGCAGCTGTACAATACTTGAATCAGATCGGTATTGATACAATCGGGAACCATGAGTTTCGGCTTGCAGAAGAACTGATTACCGGTCTGTCTGAAATTGAGGGAGTCAGGGTTATCGGTCCATCTCCCGGTAGAAATCGGATTGGGGTGGTTTCATTCACGATTGAGGGGATGCATCCCCATGATTTTGCCCATCTCCTTGATGATGAATATTCCATTATAGTTCGTTCAGGACATCACTGTTGCATGCCCCTAATGCACCAACTGGGTCTTGCCAATGGAACGGTTCGAGCCAGCCTGTATCTATATAATACATCAGAAGAGATTCAGACCCTAATAACCGGAGTCAGCGAGATCGTTCTAGGTATATAACCAGAATTAACAAAAATTGCTTATTCAGAGATAGCCCCGATGATTCTCTCAGGAGCTGTATAGATATTCATTTTCCCGCCCCTGATAAATCCGATAATGGTGAGGTTGGTAGCATTTCCCATTTCTATCGCAAGAGAGGTTGTGGCTCCCCGTGACGCAATTATCGGGATGCCTGCCAATATACATTTTCTTGACATTTCAGAGGATATTCTGCCAGAAATTAACACACATGTCCGGGATAAATCAGCACCGGTTCTCAATGCATATCCAATGACCCGATCTAGAGCATTGTGCCTCCCGATATCTTCTGTCTTAACTATGATATTATTACGGGATATAAGGCCTACCACATGAATTCCCCCTGTTTTCTGATGCAAATCAGAATCCAGCACACTTTTAAGGGCCTCATGAAGCCAGGATGGATCAAGAATCAGATCTGACTGTACTTTAGGGAGTCTGGTGATATCAAATGAAGACGAATCTCCCCCGCAGCCTGAGAGAATTGTCTTTTTTCGCCCTCTGACATGGATCTTTTCAGTGACCAGAACACGAATTGTCTGGCCTTCTATCTGGAAAGATTCGATATCATCAACATTTTTAATCAATCCTTCCGTGTATAGATATCCTAACACAAAATCTTCAAGACTAGCTGGACTGGTCATCACACTCAGAATTTGCCGGCCATTAACCCACAGAGAATACGGTGATTCGATAACAACTTCATGTTCTGACTGGGAAAATATTCCATCCATTTCTTTTCTGCACGGAACGTGTATTGATAAATTACCCTCCATAGTAATCCTGTTGTGTATTATTGTGATCAATGGAATGCGTCATTTCTATTTTATTCTGTCTGAATAGTGAATGATGATGGGTTTTCATCTTATGTACTCACCCTGTTTTTCCCTTTTTCTCACTACGATAGGCAGCAGATAATGGGATCAATATAGAGATCCCGGCATGATTTGCCGGTATCGATCTTTTCATCAGATATTGGATCAGAAAACTCATAATTGATAGATCTGATGGTCAGATTCTGGGGATCTGAACATTGGTACAAGAGAGATGATACATATTACCAACGAATTGACATTGAATGAAAAAGCGCTGCTCATAAGTATCGGTCACGCACAGGTTGATATGGCGCTTCAGATTCCGGAATTTATTGGGAGTTCTACTGCAGGTCCAGGAGCCGGAGGGCGATCCGTCTTTTTTACCGCCGGAGGGAGACGAATACGTCTTTCAATCCGTGAGAAAAGCCCCCTTCTCATTAAACCATCCGATGATGGGGTAGTGATAGAAAAAGATGGGCAGATCATAGTAGAAGGCGATCTTGAAAGGATCGGATCACATTGTCCAAAACAAGCATACATCACGGTATCGGAACGGTGCTGTTTTCATTGTGCATTCTGCCCGGTCCCTGGCTTACAAGGACCGATAAAAAGCAGGGAGCAGGTATTCTCAGTCCTTGATGAGGTTAATAGATCCGGGGATCTTCATGCTATCTCTCTAACCGGGGGAGTTGAACACTCACCTGAACAGGAACTTGAACGGATGGCTAAACTCGTAGAAGATATTGTACGTGAGTATGATCTCCCCATCGGAATATCGGTGTACCCAACAAATGAGAGTTCTGAGGTACTCTATGCAGCAGGAGCCAACGAGGTCAAGTATAATGTGGAGACCATGGATCGTGATCTATTTTCCCGTGTTTGCCCTGATCTCTCTTTGGACCAGGTACTTCAGGAGTTGAAAAATGCAGTAGATATCTTTGGAAAGGATCATGTCTCTTCAAATATGATCATCGGTTTAGGTGAGACAGACGAGACCGTTCTCTCCGGAGTACAAATCCTTGCCAATATTGGGGTAATACCGATCCTACGGGCTGTTGCTATCCATAAAAATCTCCCGCTTCCCGGAGCCGTGAGACCCTCTGCAGATCGATTGGTCACCCTTGCGACCGGACTTAAAGAGATTCTTACTCAGTATGGCCTCTCACCTCAAAATGCCGGGACAATGTGTCTTCCATGTACTGGATGCGACCTGATTCCGGGTAGAGATCTCTAAACGATTCTCAATTTTTTTATCACATAGATGAATGGGCAAAGGTTGCCAACATCTCACTCCATATTTAATTAGATATCTTTGATATGAGGAAGGAACACGATTCCTGTACATCCATGAACCAAATTTTACTGAAAATTCTCCTGCGAAAAGGAGAAAATGCCCTATTAGAATACCTGGACAGACCATTATTCATAGAAGAACGGAGGTTACAGACGTGGGGATAAAACGATCACGCCCGCGCCTGTGTCATTCTTCTCCACAACTGGATACCGTTATATCTTCTGAAGCAGACTGGAGTCACAATATGGATCGCTTTTTTTCGCAGAATTTGGGTCTTGATCTCAGTGATGAGGAAGTTTTCTCTGATCTTTTCACTGATAATAATTGAAGACAAACCTTTTTGATGGCGATTCACAATTGTGAATCTTTATTTACCAGAAGATCCAACATGTGTATAGTCACTATGACAAGAAGGGATCGTTTTTGCCGTTACTGAGGCAGAACATTACAACGAGATAACCATCGGGCATCTTCCTCCATCAGCCAAGTTGGTACTGAAGGTACTCGAGACAAGTGAAGGACTTACTCAGAAAGACATTATTGAGCAAACCAAACTTCCCCCGCGGACTGTTCGTTTTGCAATCAAGCGTCTAAAAAGCAATTCGCTCCTCAAAGAGCGTCTGAGTTTCATGGATGCCAGGCAGAGTCTATACAGCCTGATTGATTACAGTCGGCAGGTGGTCATGGCGTAGGTCAATAAAGGGTGATATCCCTCACTTATCGTTCTTTTTCAATTATTATATTATAGTTGCACAAACCTGAATATCTCTGCAAATTTGACTGGTTCCTTATGATGAGAGTATGGATTTAGATACTCATGACTTTTCCTTAAACTCGCTCATCTGATCATACCCCTGATTTTCGTAGAGGTGACCATGCACTACGATACCATCTCGTTCGTTTGGTATACTGATATCACATTTCTTTTGATTAAGTCGATTCTTTATTATCGTGATAAGCAATCCATTTTGCGAAAAATCCAATCATTTCTAAAATCTTATCCCTGTTGAGTCAGATGGATTCAATTGGTTTCACCGGATTTGTCAGCATACGGATATTCTGAACAGAAAGGTAAATCAAAATGGAACCAGCCTCTCTTATCTACCTTGTATTATTCTGTGAGTTAAATTCTCCAAATAATCCAGTATTGCTATACTTTAAGGGTAATTTATTTTTTAATATTGCCTTTATGGGATAAATTTTATTGCCTCATTCTTGATTCTTATAAGTCCTAACAGAGACGGTATACTATGAATTCTCTTCAGAGTTGTACCATCTCCATCCTGCCTGGCATCAGCAGAGACGGGAAACCGGAAGAATTTGAACGGATTGATATCTATTCAGGCGATACGGTATCAATCGTCGGCTCTACCGGATCCGGAAAATCAGCTTTCATAAATGATATTGAAGTTCTTGCACAGAGTGATACTATCACTCGCCGAACCATTCTCATAAACGGGGCACCCCCCTCCGAGGAGATGGTACGCAATCCTGCTCTGAAACCTATCGTTCTGATCACACAGAATAACCGGTGTATCGCAGACCTTCGAGTGTCAGACTTTCTTTCCCTTCATATGAAAGCACGGGGGATAGATGATGCGTCTGTTCTTCTGGAAACGATCGATCTCGCAAATGAGTTTACGGGTGAGAAGATACATCCGGGTTACCGGATGACAGCCCTTTCAGGTGGACAGACCAGATCTCTGTTCATCGCTGATGCAATCCGAATCGGAGATGCACCCATACTTCTTCTTGACGAGGTTGAAAATGCAGGTATTGCCAAAGAACGGGTTATCAACCGGATAAAAGAGCACGGAAGATCAGTGATCCTGGTGACTCATGATCCTTTGCTCGCACTGAGTACGGATCGCAGGATAGTGATGCATAACGGAGCGGTACGCGAGATCATTCACCCGTCAGGATCTGAACATACGCTTGTTCGGCAGCTCACTGAAATGGATCGGTTCATCACCCATATCCGGGAACAGGTCAGGAGTGGAGAGCGTTTCACTGATACTCTTGTGAATATACCAGAAATTGCGGTGGCAACATGAAACTGCTTATCGTCGCCGGCCCGCCGAGTGTTGGGAAAACTGCGGTGATAAGACAGGTCATCAAAGAGCTTTCCTCCGAGTTCAGACCATCATATCTGAAGATAGATGTGGTTCGTGCGTTTGAAGATGAAGAACTCAAAGAGGAGTTTGGCATTCCTACCCGGAAGACGTACTCTGGTGATCTCTGTCCGGATCACATGGGAATACTGATTCTTGCCGATGCCCTGGCCTGGGCATCCTCGGTGAATTCAGATCTTCTCATCGTTGAAAGTGCCGGCCTGTGTCTCCGTTGTACTCCGTTTACTACCCAGTCTCTTGGGATAGTTGTGCTCTCTGCGGTATCCGGTAGTAAAACACCCCTTAAGATGGCGCCGATGATTTCTCTAGCTGATATAGCAGTGGTAACGAAGGTAGACCTGATCTCCCAGGCTGAGAAAGAAGTATATCGGGAGGGAATTCTCCTGGCTTCTCCTGAAATTGAGATCATTGAGACCAATGCCCTGCAGGGTTCAGGACTTCGATTCCTGATAAACCAGATAAGAGCATTTCCCGATGTTGAGAATGCCAGTTCCGTAACCCTCAGGGGAACACCGCCCCTTGGAGTGTGTACCGTCTGTATTGGAAAGAAGGAGATCGGATGGAAACATCACTTTGGGGTTATCAGAACACTTGATAACGCAGATCCTATATATCGGGGTGACTGATCACCATGGTCTGGCAACCACCGGGGAGAAATTGTGGTGCATGTGGATTTGCCACCTGCGCAGAGTTCTCCTCTGCCTTGGAATCAGGAGAGCGAAATCCGCCCGATTGTCCATTCTATCTGAATCAGGGTTCATGTCAGATGGAGGAGGTTTCGTATTCGGGAGTTGATGTTGCTGGAAAAGAGTATGATTTTGTACTCAAAGCATTTCCTGGAGAACCGTCTGCACGGAAGTATATCGTTCCATTCAGAGCTGATCTGGTGGAAAAATGGGATATTCAGGCTGGCGACCTCGTAACCGGCAGACCCGCAGGACCGGGTTGTCCACTTTATCACGCACTCAGGGTTCTGTCCGCAAATCCGGTAACCGGGGTTCTGGAATGTCATACGGTCGGACCCCTAACAGCCAGAACAGAGAAAACACATGACCTTCAGGCATATCATGTCCATGCCTTTGAAGGAATAGCAGAGACTATCAAAAAACCGCCGGTTCTTGGAACCCGTCAGTATTTCCTTCCCGGATATTGTATGATCGATCTGGCCCATACGGCGCTGGTCAACATGATTCTCCAGAAGAGTATAGGTCTTCATATCAGGCTTGAGGATATCCGAATTCTCTGAAGTGAGTAAATGAAAGAAGATAGAATCCGTATTGGGCATCTTTCGACAGTGTACCATACGGCATTCATCCTTATGGGAACTGATCTCCTCTCATTCCGGGGGATTGAGGCAGAATGGAGACTATTTCCCTCAGGGCCTGACATTATCAAGGGGATGAAGCAGGGTGAGATTGATCTGGCATATCTTGGACTTCCACCGTTCATCATCGGCCTTGATCAAGGTCTTGAGGCAGTCTGTGTTGCTGGCGGCCATATTGAAGGTACCGTAATAATTGCCGGCTCTGGTGTCAGACCTTATGATGCATGTGTTGGGATGCAGCAATTTTTGGATCAGTTTTCAGGGAAATGTATTGGGTCCCCACCTTGCGGTTCCATCCATGATATCATCATCCGAGACCTCCTGAGCAGATATGGAGTTCAAACAGTCACGGTAAAAAATTATGCCTGGGCAGATTTTCTTCATGATGCTCTTGATGATGGAGATATCATGGCAGCTGTGGGGACACCTGCTCTTGCAGTTTCCGCACACCGGTTTGGATCTGGAGCGATGGTGGTTGCTGCGGATCAGATCTGGCCATTCAATCCAAGTTATGGGATAGTGGTTACAAAATCTCTTCAGAGAAATCGGCCTCTTATCACCGCTTTTATTGACGCACATGAAGAGGCAAGTGAGATGATTCGACGGCATCCTAACCGGTGTGCGAAGCTCGTATCTGATCTGACAGGATTTGTAGATGAAGATTTTATGAAGGAAGTATATCGGGTTTCCCCCCACTATTGCACCGCCTTGCCAGAGGAGTATATCAGATCGACCGAGGCCTTCTCTCAAACGCTCCATCGCCTGGGCAAGATATCATGGACGGTACAGAAAGAGGAGATCTTTGATACCTCTTTTGTGCAGGTGATTCATCCTGGTTCGCACCATTACCGGGATGGAATATCATGTTCATCCGGAAGTGATTAGTGACAAAAATTGCCGGAATCCCCGGAGTATTAAGGATCATCACCAGAACGTATACTATCTGACTTATGACACTCACCGATTATGATCTCAAGCGATATCACCGCCAGATGCTCATCAGAGGATTTGGAGAGGAAGGACAACGAAAACTGAAAGATTCAACGGTTTTTATTGCAGGTGCCGGAGGCCTCGGAAGCCCTGTTGCAACATATCTGGCGGTAGCCGGGATAGGTCATCTTGTTATCGCTGATATGGATGTGGTTGATCATTCTAATTTGAACCGCCAGATTCTTCATTGGGACAAAAATGTGGGGGATTTAAAGGTAAAAAGTGCTGAAGAAAAAATATCAGCCCTGAACCCAAGCATCAGGATAACTCCTCTTCAGGAAAAAATAGACGCGGATAATGTTTTCTCTTTCACAAACGGTGCAGATCTGATCATTGATGCAATGGATAATTATCCTACCCGCTATCTCCTCAACGAGGCTGCTATTGTACATAATGTCCCGTTTATCCATGCTTCTGTCTGGGGTCTGGAGGGTAGGATTACAACAATAATTCCAGGAAAAACTCCCTGTCTTGAGTGTATTGTGCCAGAAGCTCCACCGAAAGAGATTTTTCCCGTCCTCGGTGCTACTCCGGGGGTGATAGGTACTCTTCAGGTTACTGAGGCAATAAAGATCCTAACCGGAGTTGGAAAGCCACTCATCAACCGGATGCTCATCTATGATGGGGAATACCTGGAGTTTCATGAGGTCCCGATAGAGCGCGACCCTGATTGTAAGACCTGTTCTCAATTGGGGAAAAATGAGAAACGAATGATGTAAGTAGAGTATTAATTGAGGAATAATTATGAGTCTGAAAGTAATTTTATTTGCAAATTATCGTGAAATCGCCGGGTCAAAAGAGGTACTTATACATTCTCCTGCCACGACTGTAAAAGAGGTTGTAGACGAGGTAACTGCACAATTTCCCGGTCTCATCCCCCTGCTCTATCAGGAAGGAGAGTTGAAGCGTTATGTGAACATTCTTGTGAATGGCGTTTCTATCAGAGATACCGGGGGTTTGTCGACTCCTGTTTCAGATGGTAATGAGATCAAACTCTTTCCGCCAGTCTCCGGCGGATAGGCTGGTTCATCTTTTTTTTGGTGTGTTATCTTCGAGATGGTTTTTTTAAAAGTAGAAAAATTGACCGGATTTATTCCTCATCCCGTTCATGATCCAGATATTATCAAACAGTCTTTTATTGTATTATCACTGGATGATAGCAAAGCCAGAGCCCGGAGTCGAACCGAGTTTCGCTGATCTGCAGTCAGCTGCGTAGCCATTCCGCCACACTGGCACATGATCAGGATTATTCCTGTTCCATACTATTGTTGAATCGGGTTGGATAAATACCTGCATTTTAAGGCAATTATCTCCTCAATAGTATTCATATCCGCAATATCCATGGTATATTACCGGTCTGGACAAAATCTATCGTTATATGGGGATACTCAGCCGTGAATGCATGATAATAACCCAATTAGATTAAAAAAAGAATGAGAATTACTCATATAAGGATAAAAGAATTGCCGGTTTCTCATACCTTATACTATCTTACGGGCAATAATCCGGATGACAGGAGTAATTATGAACCTGAACAAAATTTCCGTTTTCCTCGTGATGCTTGTTGCAAGTATCACAGTTCTCTTTGCCGCAATCCCGGTGGTTGCCGAAGACAGTCAGTCAAAAGAAATTATCAACATCGGGTATCAGCCGAGTACTCACCAGTTGGCATTCATGACGGCTTATCAGAAAGGTTACTACAATGAAACGCTATCTCCCCTGGGAGTGAAAGAGGTAAAAGCGTTTAGTTTCCCAACCGGTGCTCCTGAAATTCAAGCCCTTCTTGCAGGGGATCTTGATTTTGCCTATGTAGGGTCAGCTCCCTTTGTCACCGGAGTTGCAAATGGCCTTGATGCTAAGATTATCGCGGCAGTCAATGTCCAGGGATCTGATCTCGTATTGAAGAAAGATCTGCCGTATTCAACTCCTGCCGATCTGAAAGGACTGAAGATCGCAACATTCCCAGCAGGAACAATTCAGGATACTATCCTTCGGGACTGGCTGAAGAAGAACGGCCTTGATGCTGAAACGGATGTTGAAATCGTTGCGATGGGCCCTGGAGATGCAACCACTGCGATGTTGGCTGGTAAAATTGATGCAGCATTTCTGCCCCATCCCTCACCGGTTAGTATCGAAGAGGCGGGAGCCGGGCGCATTATCGTTCATTCAGGAGAGATAGAAGCAGGCCACTCATGCTGTGTCCTCGTAGCAACCGGTGATATCATTAAGAACCATCCTGAGATCGTAAAAGAAGTTCTCAAAACCCATCTGAAAGCAACAGAGTACAACGCAGCAAACAAAGATGAGGCTGCCACATATATGAAGGAACTCACCGGTCTGGATACCTCTGTGATCACCAAATCTCTTGACACCTGGGATGGTCAGTTTGTCTCAGATCCAACTCAGATAGTCAATTCAGTAACCTCGTTCGCATCGATCCAGAAGGAACTTGGATATATTAAGTCCGAAGTAACTGAAAAAGAATTGTTTGATACCAGCTTCTGGGACAAGGCTAACGCCTGACTCTCTTTTTTCCACGAATTCTACCTTCGATGAAGGCCCCCTGTTAAAACCGGGAGAACTCATGAGTTCAGTGGCCTGTATAACCTGCTTCTGCAGATTTTTTTTCTATTTCTTCCGACCAAAGGAGAATCACCTGTAACTATTCTCTTTGTTTATTCCCGTGTATCTTGATATGCTTTTTTTGGAGAATGTAGAAGATGAGATACCTGAGCTGTAACCGTGGATATTATCTTTAAGGAAGAACAGAATATATTCACAATTGTGACTGTACGGATCATATTATGATACTCAAGGAGCCACAGACAAGCACCCTTATCCACGAGATCAGAGACATCGCAGATCAACAGGATATTTGTATCCTTGCACACAACTACCAGCCACCTGAAATATATCAAATCGCTGATTTGGTTGGTGATTCCCTCGAACTTGCAATATCAGCGAAACAGAGTAATGCGAAAACAATACTCTTTTGCGGGGTTGATTTCATGGCTGAAACCGCAAAGATCCTGAATCCTGAATCGAGGGTTCTGATTCCCGATCCGGAGGCACACTGTACTATGGCCCACATGGTCGGGGTGAATGACGTTCATCACCTGAAGAGTCAGTATCCTGATGCTTCCGTGGTCAGTTATGTCAATACCACAACTGATACAAAAGCGGTTACAGATATCTGCTGTACTTCAGCGAATGCAATTGAGATTGTGGAGTCATGTGATTCTGATGAAGTCATCTTTCTTCCGGATCGCAATCTTGGAGCGTATGTTAGTCGGTTTACTTCAAAAAGGATCATACCATCACAAGGATTCTGTTATGTTCATGAGAGGATAACCCCCGAAAGTGTAACTGCGATGCAACAACTTCACCCTGATGCCATCTTTATTGCTCACCCGGAGTGTCATCCTTCCATAATTGATATGGCAGAAGCGGTCTGTTCCACAAGCGGGATGATACAATACTGCAGAGAATCATCAGAATCGTCCTTTATCATCGGAACTGAACCTGGTATGCTCCACCGGCTCAGGCAGGAGATTTCAAACAAGAGGTTCTTCTCAGTTGCCGGGATATGTGGCCCGATGAAAAGGGTAACGTTGGAAAAGGTCAGGGCTTGTCTTCTGACCGGATTCGGGGAGATTATTATTGATACAGAAAAGATGGATGCGGCCAGGCGGCCCCTTGAAAGGATGATTGAAGTGTCACAGCAAAAAAGGAGGAGATCCTGCAGAACACGTGAGGAGATCCACTCCGCGCAATAATGTGAGGGTTCTTAGAAATGAGAATGCAATGTGAGTATTTCTAAAAAAAGGCCTGATTTATGACTGCCAAACGAATTGTCTATATGGATCATTCCGCTACGACTGCTACCGCTCAGGAAGTAGTCGACGTTATGGTTCCCTGGATTAGAAAGGGATTCGGTAACCCCTCTTCCCTATACTCGATCGCCCGCGAATCAAAAAAAGTGGTGGAAGAGGCACGAGCGAACGTTGCCTCAGCACTCGGATCACACCCTGATGAGATCTATTTTACGTCCGGGGGGACAGAGTCTGATAACTGGGCGATCAAAGGAGTTGCATATGCGAACCGGAAAAAAGGAAATCATATCATCACCAGTGCAATCGAGCACCATGCTGTTCTTCATACAGTTGAGTACCTGGAAAGGCAGGGGTTTGAGATAACATACCTTCCGGTGGATGAAACCGGGCAGATCAGAATCGATGATTTGAAGGCTGCCATAACAGAAAAAACAATCCTCGTCTCGATTATGTTTGCAAATAACGAGATCGGGACGATAGAACCGGTTGCTGAAATCGGAAAAGTCTGTAGAGAGCGTGGAATTTATTTCCATACCGATGCCGTACAGGCTATTGGGAATGTACCCATTGATGTGCAGGCCCTTCAGATTGATCTCCTCTCACTTTCGGCACACAAGTTCTATGGACCGAAAGGAGTTGGGGCACTGTACATCAGGAAAGGGGTGCGTATTGACAATTTTCTCCATGGAGGTGGCCAAGAACGACGCAAACGGGCGGGAACAGAAAATGTTGCTGGTATCGTTGGTCTTGGCTGTGCTATCGAGATGGCAGTATCGGACATGGATGAGCGGAACAGAAGGGTACAAGCACTTCGTGATCGGATTCTTGCCGGTATACTGGAACAGATTCCCTATGTTCGTCTGAACGGCCATCCTGAAAAAAGACTCCCGGGAAATCTGAATATTAGCTTCGATTTTATTGAAGGGGAATCAATCCTGCTTCTCCTTGACCATTTCGGTATATGTGCTTCGACCGGATCCGCATGTACTTCAGGAACCCTTGAGCCATCTCATGTCCTGCTTGCTATCGGGCTCCCCGCTGAAACCGCCCATGGATCACTCAGACTTACCTTAGGGCAGGAGAACACCGATGAAGATGTTGACTATGTTCTTATGCACCTCCAGACAGTCGTCCAGCGGTTGAGGGAAATGTCACCATTGTATGCAGATCATCTCAAGAGGGTACCACATGTATAGTGAAAAAGTAATGGATCATTTTATGAATCCCCGGAACCAGGGGGATATCTCCGACGCTGACGGGGTTGGAGAGGTTGGAAATCCGACGTGTGGAGATATCATGAGGATCTTCCTCACGGTGAAGGACAATATCATCACCGATGTAAAGTTTCAGACTTTTGGGTGCGGAGCTGCCGTGGCGTCCAGCAGCATGGCAACCGAGCTGATTAAGGGAAAAACTCTTGAAGAGGCCTGGGATGTCACTAACATGGCCGTCGCTGAGGCACTTGAAGGGCTTCCTCCTATCAAGATGCACTGTTCGGTCCTTGCAGAAGAAGGGATTCACCAGGCAATTAATGATTATCGGATTAAAAACGGGCTTGAACCGTGGGAAGAAAAAAATCCAAAGTCTCATTGTCATGAGATTCCGGATACTGTTTCCTGATTTTGGATAAAAATCTCTTTCTATTATTAATAATTTTAGAAATCGGCAACACGAGTCTATTATTGTTACAATTTTAGCCGGATTATCACCCCTTTTATACTCCCACGTCAACATATATGTTACTTCACGATTGTGAATGTGCATTATTATTAACCATGAGGTAAGGGAGAAGAACATGGAAAAGAGGACAGATCTGATCTTTGCGGCTCTTTTCAAACTGGAAGAGGCACGACAGGTGATCCGTGACGGACTGCCTGGCAACCTGAACCAGAGTGAAGAAGAGCAGATGCAGGAGAAGATCACGGATCTGAAAGCGATCATTCAGGCACTTGAGACCAATGCTGAAAGCAAGCGCCTGGGAAAGATTGCCGGAACGATTGAGGTCAGAACACGGGAGGAGGATCATATCAACATTCAGCCGATTCAAGCGGCAGGACGATTGACCCTTGCAGCACGGCAAGCACTCATTGCCTATGGTGACGGGTACTCCACCTGTGATGCCTGCCGGAAACCATTCAGGCTGGATAAGATATCCAAACCACCGATTGCCGATTTTCACACAGAATTGGCTGAGTTTGTGAATATGGATCAGGCACGGGTTGTTCCCGGTGCCAGACGCGGATTCCAGGCTGTTGCCCAGACTGTCCTTGAAAAGGGAGATTCGGTAATCGTCTCTGCATTCGCACATTACACCGAATTTCTGGCTGTTGAGGGTGCAGGAGGAGTGGTTAAAGAAGTCCCCCTGAACAAGGACAACATCATCACGGCTGATGCAACCGCTGAGAAGATCGAACAGGTGAAACAGGAGACCGGAAAACTACCTGCTCTTGTGATGATTGATCACTTTGACTACCAGGTTGCCAACGAGCATGACGTCAGAGGAATCGCAAAAGTTGCTCACAGTTATGATATTCCCTTCCTCTACAATGGAGCATACACGGTCGGTGTTATGCCCGTAGATGGAAAGGAAATTGGTGCAGACTTTGTCGTCGGTTCCGGCCATAAAAGTATGGCATCACCGGCACCTTCCGGTATGCTGGCAACAACAAGTGAATGGTCAGAAAAGGTCTTCCGTACCACCCAGATGGTCGGCGATGTCACCAAACGAAAATTCGGAATCAAAGAAGTGGAAATGGTCGGATGTACCCTGATGGGATCCAATCTCATTGCGATGATGGCATCATTCCCTGAAGTGAAAGAGCGAACCCTGCATTGGGATGACGAAATAAAGAAGATAAATTTCTTTACTGATCGTCTGCTCGCCATCGAGGGGAGTCAGATCGTATCAGAGTATCCCCGTAAACATGCCCTTACCAAAGTCGACACGACCGGCAGTTTTGATACAATCGCTGCCACTCACAAACGCAGGGGATTCTTCTTCTCTGATGAACTCTCTGCAAAGGGAATCGTCGGAGAATTTGCCGGAGCTACCCGGACCTGGAAGCTCTCCACCTACGGACTCTCGTGGGAAAAAGTCAGGTACCTGGCTGATTCATTCACTGAGATAGCAGAGAAATACGAACTACCGATAAAAAAACAGTAACAAAGATATCATGACAGATAAAGCCGATAGAAACGCAACCACCTCACTTCACGCAGGACAGGTTCCCGACCCGACAACCGGGGCCCTCGCCGTACCGATCTACCAGACCACCAGTTACCAGTTCCGGGATGCTGACCATGCTGCAGCATTATTTGGACTTTCTGAGCTTGGAAACATCTACACCAGGCTGATGAATCCAACCACCGATGTCCTCGAAAAGCGGATCGCTGCTCTTGAAGGTGGATCAGGAGCACTTGCGGTTGCCTCCGGGCAGGCCGCCATCTCATATGCTCTGCTCAACATCACCCAGGTAGGTGATGAGATTGTCGCTGCGAATAACCTGTATGGTGGAACATATACACTCCTCCATTACACGTTTGCCAAGCTCGGACGGAAGGTAATCTTTGTAGACTCCCAGGATCCGGAAGCATTCAAAAAGGCAATTACTCCAAAGACTCGTGCCATCTATGCCGAAACACTGGGAAATCCTAAGCTCGATGTTCCAAACTTCCGCAAAATTGCCGATATTGCCCATGAAGCCGGGATTGCCTTTGTCGTGGACAATACGTCAGCAGTCGGGCTCGTCAAGCCGATAGAACACGGGGTGGATGTTGTTGTCCACTCGGCAACCAAGTTTGTCGGGGGTCATGGGAATTCGATCGGTGGTCTTATCGTCGATTCCGGAAAGTTCAACTGGGGGAACGGAAAATATCCAGAATTTTCTGAACCGGATCCGAGTTATCATGGCCTTGTGTACTGGGATGTTTTCAAGGATTTTGCAGGGCTTGGAAATGTCGCCTTCATCTTTAAGATCCGGTTATCCCTTCTGCGGGATCTCGGAGCAGCACTCTCACCCTTCAATGCATTCCTGCTTCTTCAGGGCTTTGAGACGCTTCCTCTCAGGGTAAAGCAGCACTCCGAGAATGCTCTGGCGGTAGCAAAGCACCTGAAATCCCACCCCAAGGTTGCATGGGTAAATTACCCCGGACTTCCTGACAACCCAAGTCATGAACTTGCATCCCAGTACCTGAAAGGTGGATACGGTGCACTTCTTGGAGTAGGCGTCAAAGGAGGGGTTGAAGAAGGAAAGAAGGTTATTAACGCCTTGAAACTCTTCTCTCACGTGGCAAATATCGGAGATTCAAAGAGTCTTGTCATTCATCCGGCATCTACCACTCATCAGCAACTCACCCCTGAAGAGCTTACCGCAACCGGAGTAACCCCTGATTATATCCGTCTGTCTATCGGGATCGAGAATATTGAAGATATTATTGAGGATCTGGATCAGGCATTAGCCCAGATCTGACCTCCATGATTCGTGGATCAATTGGATCGGTACAGACTGAACAGGTACATCTGAGAGAACCTCTCACCCTTGAAAGTGGTGAGGTTCTCCCCGAATTCACCGTTGCATACGAGACGTACGGGACGCTGGATAAGGATGCATCCAATGCAATCCTTATCTGTCATGCCCTGACAGGTGATGCCCATGCAGCCGGATATCATGACGGCGATGATAAACCAGGATGGTGGGAGATCGTCATCGGACCGGGAAAAGCCTTTGATACCGACCAGTATTTTATCATCTGTTCTAATATTCTCGGTGGGTGTAAAGGGACTACGGGTCCATCATCGATTAATCCTGAAACCGGCAAACCCTATGGTCTTACCTTCCCTGTTTTTACTATCACCGATATGGTGAATGTGCAGCATCGTCTTCTGAATCATCTTGGAATCTCCCGGTTGTTCGCGGTCGCCGGCGGATCCATGGGTGGCATGCAGGCCCTCCAGTGGTCGGTGATGTACCCGGATCTGGTAGCCCGGATTATCGTTATCGCGAGTACAGCGTATTCCACCCCCCAGCAGATTGCATTCAACGAGGTGGGAAGAAGCGCCATCAGATCTGATCCAGACTGGAAGAAGGGAGATTACTATGAGACGGCCCTCCCGGTTCGTGGCCTTTCTCTTGCCCGGATGATCGGACATATTACTTACCTCTCTGATGAATCGATGCACCATAAATTTGGCAGAGATCTTCAGGGAAAAGAAGAGCTTGGATATGATTTTTCGACAGATTTTCAGGTGGAGAGTTATCTTCATCACCAGGGAGATCAATTTGTCAAGCGGTTTGATGCAAACTCATACCTGTATATAACAAAAGCAATCGATTACTTCGATCTGACCGTTAATCAATCTCTTGCCGATTCATTCAGAGATGTTCAGGCCCGGTTCCTGATCGTTTCAGTCTCTTCGGACTGGCTCTATCCCCCATACTTATCTCAGGAGATCGTTTCTGCCCTCTCCTCGCTCAATGTGGATGTGGACTATTGCGAGATCAGGTCAAATTACGGGCATGATGCCTTTTTGCTCGAGGGTGGACAGATGAATTACCTGCTGGGGAGGTTCCTCTCCCACCTGACCATCCAGGATCTTATGATCAGGGATGTACCTACCGTAAGCGAGAGCGTAACCATAAAAGGAGCAGCTGCCCTGATGATCGCAGAGGCGGTAAATCACCTCCCCATCGTTGCCGGTGACGGACGGCTCTGCGGGATTGTGACATCATGGGATATATCCCGTTCAGTTGCCCAGGGATATCGCACTATTGAGGAGATCATGTCACGGGATGTGGTCATAGCATCACCTGATGAACCAATATCTGATGCGGTAAAAAGACTAGAAGAACATCATATCTCAGCTCTTCCGGTACTTGACGAGGAGCGAAGGGTTATCGGGCTTATCACATCTGAACGGCTCTCCCGACTGGTCAGCAGATGCAGGTAGGAATCTTTTTTTTGTTCTGTCTGACATAGTATGTACATCCAGAAATTTCTCATATCCTGAATATTTCAGGAATTGCATCTCATCGTGGAACCCTGATGGTGTTGATATTGGTATGCAGGAATCTATCAACACCCATCCGGAAATGTGACATTATTCCATGAGGGAGATGGACTAATTGTTTCCATTCATAATCAAAATGAAGCGATCAAAATCCATCTCTTTTTTTCCGGAATTTTTGGTTCCCATCTCCAAATGATCTACACGTGCATATACCACCCCCTACAGTGGCCCAACAAATGTGCTGATGGTCTCTTCAAAGAGCGTAAGTGATCCGTCAAATCCTGCATAGGAACGGTTCAGGATGAGCCGGTTCATCGTCGGAAACGATACCGTTATTGGCAGGGCCCCGTATTCTTCCAGCGCTGTCGGTGCCTCAAGTGAACTTGCATAGAGGAACAGGAATGCCCGGTTCTTCAGATTCTGTCTGATGAGGTGGGAATCAGTCTCGAAGATAACATCCGGCTTTACAGGAGTTTCCAGCCCTTCAGTCAGATGCCTGAGAATATCCGCCCGTACTTCCTCCGGGGGTTCATCAGTAATCTGGACGATATCAGGCAGATATCCGAGTTCATTTACCAGAAACCGGGTGATACCGATGGCAGTCCCTGAGTCTGCAACGACAGCAAAGAATGGATGAGGCCTGACGAGCATGTGTGCATCGCCACCATACTCGATAAACCGGTACACTCTCCTCTCTTCTTTATCGATGACTGATTCAACGATATCATCAGAGATATTGAAGGTCTTTGCTACCGTTCGCAGGAACTCTCCGGTCTGCTTCGGCCCGATTGGGACTGAGGGGAAACTCAGATACGGGGTGTTGAACTTCTCTTTCAGAAGCTCTGCCACCCGATGACCATTCCAGGTCGAGAGGACGATGTTGTACTCGGCAGCAGGAATATTCTTGAGTTGAGATGTTCCGTTAAATTCAGCCAGGAATACATTTGCCTTGACCCCGATTCGGGCAAGCAGATTCTTGATCGCCCGTGAATCACCTTTCCAGAATACATGCTGAAACGGCACAATCCCAAAGATGTTTACAGTTTTGGGCTCGACCTTTTCTGCCGGTTTGAGAAGATCATTGATCACGGCCTCAAAGAAGAGTTCGTACCCCTCATAGGAGTTGCCGGTGAACCCTGATGTCTTCACATGGATGATATCTGTCTGCTCGCGGAATGGTCTGACAACCGCACTCACATCATCTCCGATAAGAGAAGGGACACAACCGGTAATCACGGTGTAGAGATCTCCATCCATCAGTTCAATACTCGATTTGATGAGATCTTTCAGCTTTTCCTCTCCTCCAAATACCACGTGATGTTCGACGAGGGATGAACAGGGTGTACTGGTTCCTCCCTGGGGACCTCCGGCATTCTGTCCTCCGGCATACAGCTGCCCGAAGAGCTGGCCGATTCCACAGCCCGCACCTGAGTGAAGGATGGGAACGGTGCCATATATGCCGACTGCGGTCCCGAGTGCTCCTCCCAGGGAACAGGAGAATCGCGGGGCTTCTATTGCCCGTCCTTCTGAAAAATCATCAGATGTTGATTCTGTTTCTGCACTACTCATGTTAGATACTCTCCGGTTTCATGAAATACAGTGGATTTGTCTGTTTGAACCACCATTCGCGGTAACTGTCTTTTGTCTTCTCTTTGAGGGTTTTCTGGAATGAAGTGCTCTTGAGTGCCTGGAGCAGGAAGTTTCCATATGATATCGCCCCGGTGTATCCACTCTGTGCACTCCATGGATGAGGATCTCCCCGTAACGCGTGAATCCTGGTTGCACCCTTGATTCGTTTGTATGCTCCTCCCTGGAACGGACAGGTCAGTGCCAGATCGGGATCAAGCTGATCTGTGATATGTGACTGTTCAGCGGCCTGAAATGTATTCACCAGGAGATCGAAGTCACCGACTCGTGAGGTTACTTCCTCAAGTTCTTCGAGGATCAGGTTATCGTAATCCTGAGACATAGCAGCCGGTGAGGAGAGGCCAAGTTCATCAAAGAATGGTAACTGAGCGAGCAGTCTTCCCTGTCCGAGTGAACCGAGTACACGAACCTTACTTCCTTTCTCTGCAGCGATCCGATCAAATTCAGATCTGATTGCCTGCATCTTGGGAACCCAGGTTTTGTGCTCCTCCTCGATAAGCGCCTCTATTTCATCAACTTTATTGGTATACTTTCCAATCTGCCGGAGCCATTCATCAGTGTTTGATATCCCCATCGGAGATGGATACATGAAGTACGGAACCCCATACTCCTGCTCGAGCCCTCGTGATATGTAATCAGTATAGGTTGGGCAGAGTGGTGCTGTTACTGCTGCTTCTGATAACTGCTGGAACTGCTCAACACTGGCAAACTCAGGGATCAGATTTGCACGGAGCCCTACCTTACTCAGAAGCCGCTGAATCTCCAGGCGATCCTGCCAGGTGTACGAGAGCATGCTCGCTACGTTCACAAGATCTTCCTGTTTTTTCTCTGGTTTTTTCACCAGATACTTCATGATGGCATGCCAGAATGCATCATATCCGGTTTGAACCAGACGCGACCTCACTCCTTCACAATGGATGGGAACGATCGTAGCATCGATATGCGGCTGTACATCAGCGACTGCTCCTTCGATATCCTCACCGATAATTCCGGTTGTACAGGAGGTCAGAATGAAGATTGCTTTCGGATCATAGCGCTTTTGTGCCTCGTAGATCGTCTTTTTGAGTTTATCACCTGCTCCGTACACCACATCCTTATCCCGCAGGTTGGTGGTCATCCAGTGCAGGTCGTAGCTCGCTGGTCTTCCCATTTCCACCGGCACTCCCCGAAAGAGTTCCCGGTATCCAAGGGCTGATGAAGAACACCCCACTGGTGCATGGAAGATCGTGGCTGAATCCCTGATGGTTCCAACACGGACCGAGAGGTAGAAATTTAATGTACATCCAGATGATTGTGCAAATCCTCTCTCGTGGTTCTTCAGACACCCGGACTTTGCCTGATCAATAAGCTCACTCGCCTTTCCATAGAAGATATTGATACCATTTGCCCGCTGTTCGCGGTTTGGGCAGGTAACCTGGGAGAGATCTATCTTCTTTTCATAGAGTTCTTTTTCCGCCTCTTCACGGGTGTTATATACCATTTTTCCTCCAATTTCGGTTATATTACTGCTGATGCCGTGTCGGGAGTTTTAACCTGACTATCTGTGTTATTTTTTTCAAGGAGTCTGTCAGACCATGACTCTGCCCATCCTTTCAGACCCTCTGCATCTAACGGAGAGGGAACATACTTCTGATCATTCTCGTAAATTGCCTTTGCAAGTCGGCGATACACATCTGCCTGTTCTGATCCTGGATCAAATTCAACTGCAGTCTGACCCCGTAGTTCACTTTTGGTTATCGTGAGAGATCGGGGGACGTATTCTGCTATTGTCGTTCCGGTCTGGTACGCAAAATCATCGATAATTTCACGATGCACCGGAAGTCCGACCGAATTTGCAATGATACCTGAGAATAATGCCCCACCGCTGTTCGCATACTTTTTAATCCCTTTGAAGAGATTGTTGGCGGCATATACAGCCATGAAATCGGCTGAAGTGACTGTATACACTTGTTCGGCTACACCCTCCCTGATGGGAACAGAGAATCCTCCACAGACCACATCTCCAAGAACATCATAGAGGACGACATCTGGGTTATATTGTTGAAAGACCTTTTTTTGTCTGAGTAGTTCTATCGCTGCAATGATTCCTCTTCCAGCACATCCCACCCCAGGTTCGGGACCTCCTGCCTCTATGCACAGAACCCCTCCAAATCCTTCGTATACAATATCCTCAACTTCAACCTTCTTTCCACTTCGAATCGCGTCAAGAACAGTTGGAATCGATCTTCCTCCTCTCAGGTTGTTTGTTGAATCACTCTTTGGATCGCATCCAATCTGAATGACTGAAAGGCCGCTATCAGCAAGAGCTGCACTGATATTGGATGTGGTCGTGGACTTTCCAATCCCGCCCTTCCCATAAATAGCAATGTTTTTTGCTTTTGTCATGATGTCTCACTTATTCTGATTACAAGGTTACCCTGTATTAAGATAAATCAAAAGAAAGAAGCAATTTATGGCACTATTTTTTTACATTCAGAAAAAATGCGGCAATATGTGATGACATAAGGTATTCGAAGATGCATCCTAAAAAAAGTGTGATCTACGGGGATATCTTCTAAAACAAATTTATTAAAAAGTCTTGAAATTCCTAATTCTGGTATCTTTTCCCTTCCTCAGAAAAGCTTCATTTTTTAGTAGATTCGTTCAGACCTTCTTTGATGGTATCGATGAGAACTCCTTTATTTTCCAAAGAGAAAATTCCCTGAACACAAAATTTGTTGAAAGGACAATTTTCAAATTGAGGACATGATATCCTCTTTCCATCCTTTTGGGAACACCCGTTTTTCGAGAGATTCCGAAGTGATTCGGCAAGCTCATAGGGAGTTATACCAAGATTATCACCTATGGTGATATGAATCGCATTTTCCCATAATTCGCGGACTTTTTGTGATATGATGGATATTTGTCCGGAATAAGATCCATATATCAGTCCAAGAGCGATGCTTGCCCTGACTGTGTGAATGTCTGTGATAAGAGGAGTTTTATAAAGGTTTGTAATCTGATGTATTTCTCCTTGCTTTCTGAGTAATGTCAGCCATAATTGCCCCTTCTTCTCCCCAAAAAAATGATGAAAATCATATACTTCATTATATCGGGAAGGGATCATACGATTCAGGATCTCATTCCCGTCCCAATTACATGAACTGAGGAAATTCCTTGGATCCCCACCCCATTTCTGGAAGAGAAATATACCCATGTTCTTCCAGATCTCTGCAACCTTTTTACCCTTTTTACATAGGCCCAGTTTCTTTAGATCATACTGGATCTGATCCGCTTCTATTTCATATAGTGAGGCAGGAGAGAATAGATACCGGGTTTTTTCTCCTTCGTACGCTTTCCGGACACTGTTCCAGAGCGTTAGTGAATCAATTTCGGTATCAATGGCGACTGTAAACGTGATAAAAAGAATATGTTCAGGAGATCCCACATGAACTCCACATGGGGGAGAGTAATCAGGTTTATGGCTGGAATGTAGGAGCTCCGTACCGGTTATGGCACCAGGTAGGCGATTGATTATCTCTATTGCCCGATATGTACTATATTTCAGCGTCACCTGACTCCTCCTGCATTATGTAATGATTCATTCTTTTTGAAGCATACATAAACCATTTATTCACTCTCAATCACTTTGATTGAGATGTTACAACAACCATTCGTAAAACTGATGAAGGATCGAAGATTTTCAGAGTGAATTGTTCTCAGTGAATTCGGAATATAGATCTGGATTAATCCTGACTCACCTGATTTGTCCCTTTGTATCTCTACCATCTTTTGCACTACGGTAATTATCGTGCTAAAATTGATCCGTTTTATCACTCTGATATGTCCGGTATTCCGGGTATCTATCCAGGCACGATACCGGTCTGAGAGAAGGACCACCCCTTCAGTTAGAGGCGTTCTCTGCTTCTCTTCGGGATTGATCATGATTGGGTCTCCCTGGGAAGGACTTCATCCATGCTCCCTGACCGGTATCCTTTGAGATCAAGGCAAATATACGAGAATCCTACTTCACGCAGTTTTTCATCGATCAGGTCTCTCATCAGAATGATCTTTTCAAAATCATCATGATGCACTTCAATTCTGGCTATTGTTCCATAATGACGAACCCGGACCTGAGCGATATCAAGACTGGTGAGTAATTCTTCTCCCTTTTCGATCATCTGCAGTTTTTCATCAGTGATCTCATCGCCATAGGGGATTCGTGAATACAGGCATGCGGCTGATGGTTTATTCCAGAAAGCAAGTCCCTTCTGTCTGGCTATCTCCCTGATCTCCGACTTGGTGATACCTGCCATGATAAATGGATGGATCACACCGCAGGAACTGAACGCTTCAATTCCTGGCCGGTGCTCACCAAGGTCAGAAACATTTGCCCCGTCAGCAATGGATCGCGTTCCATACCGCTCTGCTGCTTTGGCAAGCGTCTCGTATGTCCCTATTTTACAATGCCTGCATCGATCAGAGGGATTGTCACATTTCACATCTGCTGGTAGTGATTCACCGGTGATAATTTCAAGAGGAACGGTAAGGGTATGAGCAGTAGATATCGCCTCTTTCAGAGCTTTTCGAGGGACTTCGGGCCCATCTACAAGGACACAACGAATCTGTTCGGGGTTGAGTACTTCCCGTGCCATTGCTGCAAGGAGTGAACTGTCCACACCTCCGGAAAATGCTATCAGAATTGGTGCATGATCGCGAATAATCGCTGCAAGCCTGCTCTGTTTATCAGTAAGATCCATGTACCGTTACCTTGTTGTTTCTCTCTTCTCTGAAGAATGGGTATGTTATTCGTATAGTTCGGTTTCTACCTGTTCGATACGAGTTCTTTCTGAAGTGGTTGCTGGTTTGAACGGAATGGCACAACAACAGGAAGGGACCTGCATGATAGAGAGATCAAATGTTCCAATTCTGCGTGCAATGGAAATTGTTTCTTCTTTATCAAATCCAATGAGAGGGCGGTACACCGGGACGTTTACTGCATCATCAAGAACATAGAGGTTATCGAGGGTTTGAGAGGCGACTTGAGCAAGGGATTCACCCGTGACAATTCCTTTCGCCCCGGTTTTTTGTACGATCTCCTCAGCGATCCGATAGAGATGCCGTTTGCAGAGGACACATGAGAACTTTTCAAGTCCTTTCTTTTTCAGCTGCATTCGGTTCGCATATACTGTTCCGTCATCTATCACCTGGAGAGTCAGATCAGGCTGGTATCTGCGGAGATGTTCTATGATCAGTCGTGCACGTTCTTCTGAACGGTCATCATGGAACGGGGCGATTTTAATGTACACCGGGATTACCGTGCATCCACGTTTCATCATCATGTACATCGCAACCGGAGAGTCGATTCCCCCCGAGTGAAGAGCTACAATGGTGCCGGAAGCACCGGATGGGACTCCTCCCGGACCTGGAATACTATTTGTATAGAGATAACATGCTTGATCACGGACTTCCACATGGAGCTCATACTCCGGG
>CAZCSN010000022.1:0-35092 GCA_964501255.1 uncultured Methanospirillum sp.
CCCAGCCGTTCACCGGAAGAGAGTTTTCTGAAATTATCCTCTGTCATGGGGAGCACCAGCTGACTGTTAATCGTCGTTTTACTCCGTTTTTCCACCGTTCCGACAGGGATATTCTCATGGACAAACCGGTATTCGGGGAGATCCTTTGGAGTACTTACCAGTACCATGACTTCAACTCCATAGGCATTGTTCGATCCGGTATTCTCAATATCAACGCTCACATCATAGGTGACTGAAAGTGATTCCGGTGATGCATTCACCTGTTTGATGGTCGGAACAAGCGAGAGCTCCGGAGGGGCGTAACTACTACATCCGGCCAGAAGAATGCATAAGAAAAGGACACCCGTGAGAATAAGTTGCACAGCGTTCATGACTCCCGCCCCAGTTCGGTGATTTTTATCTCTGCTTCCGCAAGCCGTTCCTCACATTGTCTGACCAATGCCATGCCCTGTTCATACATGGTGATCATCTCATCAAGGCTGGTGCTGCTGTCTTCCATCTTCCGTACGATCTCTTTTAACTCACCAATCAGCTCTTCATACTTCTTTGTCATGGTACACCTGTGTTACTGTTGCATCTGCGTTCCCATCCTTAAACCGGATCTGTATTCTATCCCCTGGTGCAAGCCCGGTACATGATCTGATCACTGTTCCTGCCGAACTGACCATACAGTATCCGGCCGCAAAAATCGCATCCGGCCCTCTCGCTTTGATGATGCCGGACAAGGAACTGATACATGCCCGCTCGGTCTGGAGCCTGCCCTCCGCCCCGGAGATGAGACGCTCTTTTAATTCGCTCAGAAACGCTTTCCGTTCAGGAATCTCGCGCTTCAGAAATACGAGCGGATTTCTCCCTTCAAGGCGGCCACGAAGCTCTGCAAGCCGGAAGGAGGCGCGATCCATTGTACTCTGTGCTCCCCGTATCATCCGGTCGGTAATATCGGCCAACGCCTCCTGCCGGATCCTGATCTCACGAAGCAGCCTGGCCATTGAAAGACGGTCACGAACATAATTGAGATCTTCCTGCGCTGATTCAAGACGGTTTACCAGCTGAAGGGACATGCGTCTCTTCATATGCATCAGTGCATCCCGTTCGCTCACCCGATCCGGTACACACTGCTCTGCCGCATGTGATGGTGTGGAAGCGCTCACATCAGCAGCAAGATCTGCAAGGGTGATGTCCACTTCATGCCCGATAGCCGCGATTACCGGCACCGGACAGGTAACGATGGCCTCAACCACACAGGGATGATTAAATGCAAAGAGATCCTCATGACTTCCCCCTCCCCTGCCGACGATGAGCACATCCACCATATCCTGCACTCTGATGATGGCACGGGCGATATCCTCATGGGCTGTTGCTCCCTGCACCATCGCCGGAGAAAGGATGATCTCTGCTGGAAACCGTTTCGAAATGACATTTCTGATATCATGGATGACGGCACCGGTCGACGAGGTGACTACCCCGATCCGGACCGGATATTTTGGCGGGGTGCGTTTTCGTTCAGGACTGAACCACCCTTTCGCAGCCATCTCACGCCTCCATTTCTCAATGAGGAGGGCACGCTCACCGGCTCCTGCGGGACGCATCTGGGTTATCTGAAACGAGTACCGTCCGCCTGGTTCATAATGCGAGATAGAGCCATATGCCCTGACCTCCATCCCGTCATCGGGAGTAAAATCCAGGTACCGTGCTGCATTTCTCCATATGGTGCAGGATACAACCGATTCCTTTCCTGCAACCTGTTCAGAGAGAGAGAAATAGAGATGACCTGAACTATGACGCTTAAAATTTGTAATCTCCCCGCATATCCAGATATTCTGAAGGGATTCATCCTCCAGCAGCCGGGTAATCATTCTGGAGACTTCAGAGACCCGGAGTGTCACCGGACCGTCTGTTTTGCTCCATTTGTCAAGGGTTGCCTGGTCCATGATCACCTGATCGATTATCTTCATCCGGATAGATAATGTCTGGTAATGAATATTTCGTTCTCAAGCATGTTCTTTCATGATGCCACTCTTGAGGATGTATTCCGTGCGACTGGTGCCTCAGGTGCAGACTCCCTTGAGTTCTGGCTTGAAACTCCCGACTTCTGGCTGAAAGGATTACAGATATCGGATCTGAAGCGGTGGATGATCCAATACCCGGCCAGCGCCCCTCTTTCCATTCATGCTCCGGTTCTGGATCTGAATCCCTGTTCGATTAACCCGGATGTGCGTGAGGTCTCGATACGGTGGATTCTCCGATCCATTGAACTGGCAGAGTGCACGGGAGCATCCGTCTGCACGATCCATCCCGGGCGGAGGACTGCAAAACGACCTCCCAGTATCACTGACTACCAGCGGCTCGGACACATGCTTGACAGCATAGAATCTGTTGCTGATGAGGTACAGGTGAAGATCGCAATTGAGAATATGGAGCCTGCAGTCAATGCCCTGCTGACGACCCCGGAAGAGGTTATAAAAGTTCTGGATGAACGTTCCTGGTTGTTCTTTACGTTTGATTTCGCTCATGCAGCCGGAAGCGGCCCCGATGTCGTCTCATCGTTTCTGGAGAACGGTAGAGATCGGATGGTAAATATTCATCTCTCCGGAGCAGGGACCAGACATATGCACGGACCGGTACGACAGAATCAGACCGTAAGATCATTCCTTACATCCCTCAGGGATTGGGGATATAACGGACAGATAACCCTTGAAATAAATGATCTGGTCCTTCCTGAAGAACTGTCATATTCTCAAAAGATTTCATTCATGAACCAGGAGATTGCATGGCTCAGACAGATAATATGAACGATTATAGAAACAGAGATGATATATGCGCCATAGAGAAAGCCTTGTTATCTCATGACCGAAGGAGATTGCGGATTCATGAAATGGATCAGAGCTAACTTTTTGTTCCTGCTTGCAATATCATGTAGGAACAGTGAGACCGATGCATGAAGGATCCGAACATACCTTATATGCTTATTGTCTATGCCGTATTCCGGCGTGATCGCTGAATGATAGAATATTACATTTATATTATTATTTTCATATTATGTCTCATCCTGTCCGGATTTTTCTCCGGATCGGAGGTTGCATTGTTCTCTATTACCAGGGCCAAGGTCAGAACTCTGGTAAACGAACGGGAACCCGGTTCTGAGGCCCTCGCAACCCTCAAAAAAAATCCTGACCGTTTTCTTATCACGATTCTTATCGGGAATAATATTGTCAACATCCTTGCGGCATCAGTAGCAACGGCAGTGGCAATCGCCTTTTTTGGTGAGACCGGCATTGCGGTATCGGTTGCAACCATCGTTGTGGTTATCCTGCTGCTTGTGTTTGGTGAGATATGGCCCAAGATGTATGCTTCCAGAAATGCAACCAGCTTTTCCCTCCGGTTTTCTCCGGTTATTCTCCTCCTCTCACAGTTCTTCTCCCCGGTTATCTTCATTTTTAACAAGGTTATCGGGAAGATAACCGGAGCCGGCGCTTTTGCTCACCATATGATCACGGAAGAGGAGATAAAAGAGTGGATTGATGTCGGGCAGGAAGAAGGAACCATAGAAAAGGATGAGCAGGAGATGCTCCATTCCGTCTTTGAATTCTCAGATACCCGTGTGCGCGAAGTGATGACTCCCCGGATTGATGTGGTCATGCTTGAGGATACCTCCACGTCTGATGAGGCCCTGGAGATTTTCAAGAACACCGGGTTTTCCCGCCTGCCGGTGTGGCATGAGAATATCGATACAATCCGGGGGATACTCAACGTCAAGGATGCCATATTTGCGGTGCTTGAGGCTCGTGACTCTGTCCCGGTCGTGGACCTCATATCTGAGCCCCTCTTTGTGCCGGAAACAAAGAACATTGACGACCTTCTCAGGGAACTCCGGGTGAAAAAAACCCATATGGCTATTGTTCTTGATGAATACGGAAGTTTTGTCGGTATAATCACGGTTGAGGATATACTTGAGGAACTGGTCGGTGACATTCTGGATGAATTTGATACCGAAGAACAGGAACTTGTCAGGGTGGCTGATGATGTCTACTCGGTTGATGCACGGATGTGGGTGGAGGACTTAAACAAACAACTGGATCTTCATCTCCCGATGAGCGAGACCTATGAAACCATAGCAGGTCTTTTCATCGAACGGCTTGGAAATATTCCCCGGATAGGGGATGTGTTGGAGCTTACCGAAGAGGGAGTACGCCTGGTGATCATCCAGATGACCGGAAAGCGGATCAACCGTTTAAAGCTCATTAAAATACATCCCCCTGAGTCGTCTGATGAGGAAAAGGAGAGCACCGAATGACCAGGGGAACTTTTGTCGTCCTTGCATCAGGGCGGGGAACAAATTTTCAGGCTATTATTGACCGGGTCAATGCAGGATACATCAAAGCCTCCTGTACCGGCCTGATAACAGATAACCCGGAGGCCTACGCAATAAAAAGAGCAGAGAATGCAGGGATTCCTGTTGAAATCGTTCCGTACCGTTCATTTCCTGATAAAAACAGGTACGAGGATGCTCTCCTTGCTGTTCTGGCACGGTTTCATCCCGATCTTGTGGTGCTGGCCGGGTATATGCGGCTGCTTGGTGAACGGATTGTCGATACATACGAAGGAAAGATGATAAACATCCATCCATCACTCCTTCCTGCATTTCAGGGGCTTCATGCCCAAAGGCAGGCCCTGGAATACGGAACAAAGGTTGCCGGGTGCACGGTGCATTTTGTTACAAATGACATGGATGCCGGACCGGTGATCATCCAGAGGACTGTTCCGGTCCTTGAAGATGATGACGAAGAGAGCCTTTCTGACCGTATTCTCGTTGAGGAACACCAGGCATTTTCGGATGCGATCAGACTCTTTTTCGAAAAGAGGCTTGTGATAGAGGGTCGCAGGGTTCGCATCCTTCCTGATACATGAGCAGGAAAAACCCGCGTTCTGACAGAAAGCATATTGCCATGGAACGGATATCAATCCTTTTTTCCCAGGCAGAATCTTTCTTTTCATGGAACCAGGAGTTCAGCCATCTCTGTGTGAAACGGGCACGCCTGATTGCCATGAAGGAACGGATCCGGATCCCTCCCCTGCTGGCACGAAGATATTGCAGGAGATGTAATGCATACCTGGTCCCCGGGGCGACCGGACGGGTGAGGATATACCGGGGACGGGTGATCATAACCTGTCTTACCTGTGGCTGGCATCGACGAATACCAACTGGCAGGAGTGTACGTTCCAATGGGAAAGAAAAGAAGTGACTCAGGATTTCATGACCTGAAACCAACGATATGGGTAGGCAAACAGGGGATGAGTGATACCATCATTGATGAGATAAAAAACCAGATAAAGGTCCGGAAACTCATCAAAGTGAAATGGCTCTCCAGTGTTGAGATAGATCCTGAATCGGTTGCAATTCAAAGCGGGACAAAACTCCTTCAGGTACGCGGAAGAACGATGGTTCTTGGAGATTCGCACATCTACCGGTGAACAAAACCTCGAAATATATATGAACACTCCACGCGAATAAGTAGAGACTACGATCCGTATTGAGAGTGTGGACTATCGATGACTACTGTATATGATGTTCCGGCCGACAAGCTCATCGCAAAAGCGGCAATGGAACTGAAGGAAAAAGCCGAAATAACCGCGCCTGAATGGGCACCATTTGTAAAAACCGGTACACACCGTGAGATGCCCCCGGAAGATCCGGAGTGGTGGTATACCCGTACAGCTGCTGTCCTCAGGCGTGTATATGTTGACGGACCTGTCGGTGTTGAGAGAATGCGTTCGGTATATGGCGGGAAGAAAGACCGTGGTTCCAAACCGAACAAGTCGGTAAAGGGAAGCGGCTCTATCCTCCGTAAGGCTCTGCAGCAGCTCGAAGCAGCAGGATTTGTTGCAAAACAGAAGAACGGAAGGGTTATTACCCCTGCAGGTGCCTCATTCCTTGATGGGATCGCCTATACCGTCAGCAAAGAAAACCAGTAAACAGGATTGGTGAATCAGATGGGAGATGATGAACTGGCAGAAATCCGCCGGAGAAAGATGGCTGAGATGCAGCAGCAGGCTGCAATGCAGCAACAGGAGATGGAGCGTCAGCAGCAGTACGAGGCACAGATGCAGATGGCACTCATGCAGATTCTTGAGCCGGAAGCCAGGGAACGACTCAATACCATCAAACTCACCAGACCGGATTTTGCCAGGGCAGTTGAGCAGCAACTGGTCATGCTTGCACAGAATGGCAGAATCAAGAGCAAAATAACAGATGATCAGCTGAAGGTCATTCTCCAGCAGGTGACCCCGGCGAAACGGGAATTCAATATCAGGCGGAAGGGATGAAAGCAGGCGTCCTCTTTTCAGGTGGGAAGGACAGCTCACTTGCTGCCATTCTCCTCTCCACCTGGTACGAGGTCGAACTGAACACCTTTCGCTTCAGTCAGGATGCGGACATCGACGCCGTCAGGAAAGCCGCCAAAGCACTCGGTTTTCCCCATCATGTCCGCCGGTTCAGGGAAGGACTCCTGAATGAGGCTGTTGATCTCATCATCAGGGAGGGTTTTCCAAATAATGCAATCCAGCAGATCCACCGTGAGGCCATCCGGTGTTTATGCGACGAGTACGAGGTGATTGCAGACGGGACCAGATTTGGTGACCGGATTCCCCTTCTGACTGATGATGAGATCCGAAGTATCGGGGACCGGTATAACCGCTCGTATGTCCGGCCCCTGATAGGATTTCCGAAAAAAGAGGTTGAGCGATTGGTTTCCCGGTACCTGATCATATCATACGGGGAGACCGGTGAGATTTCAAACGGGGATTACGAGACCGGGATACGACGAGAACTCATACAAAGAGGGCTCTCCCCCGAGTCATTCTTCCCGCCTGCACACCAGCAGTCACTTGTCACCGGCAGAAAACCAAATTCATAGGTGTATTATGAGCAAACTGACAAAATGCCGTAAGATTCGGTTATCAAAAAAGACCACTCAGAACCGCAGGGTTCCCCAGTGGGTTATGGTAAAGACAGCCAGAGCAGTAATGGCCCATCCACAGCGTCACAGCTGGCGGCGGAGCACCCTTAAGGTGTGAGATCAATGGTTGAGAAACTTCAGGAACAGATGTATGTGATTCCCCTTGGGGGAGTGAAGAGAGTCCCGAGATGGCGTCGGAGTGCAAAGGCGATGAAGGATATCCGTGCATTCTTAAGCCGCCATATGAAGAGTGATGATGTCCGCCTTGGCCAGGATATTAATGAGAAGGTCTGGTCAAGAGGCACGGAAAAGCCTCCTGCACGAGTCCGCGTACGGGCGATGAAGCTCGAAGACGGGCATGTTCAGGCAGAGCTGGCTGAGGAGTAGATGGACCGGTTTGTCTCGATAGCTGGAGATCCCCATATAGGCGTTTTCACCCGCGTATTTGACGATATCGCGGTGGTTCCACCAGACGTACCGGAAGAGGTTACTGCACGGTACGAGGAAGCATTGCAGGTTGACATTGTCAGGACTACCATTCAGAAAAGCCCCATCATCGGGTCTCTTTTGGCCGGCAACAATCACGGACTGGTAGTCACCGGAATGGCAACCGAAGAAGAGATACAGACCCTCTCACAATATCGTGACCTGATGCTGCTGGAAGAGGGCATGAATGCAGCCGGGAATATCATCCTTGCAAACGATCATTTCGCGGCAGTCCATCCTGATATGGACGAAGAACTCATGGATGCCCTGGGCGACTTTCTGAATGTGCCGGTCATTCCCCTGACGCTAGGCGATGTCAAGACGGTGGGGATGGCTGCAGTTGCAACAAATACCGGTGTCGTTGTCAGTCCCCGGAGCACTCCCGGGGAGATTCAGATCCTAGAGCAGGTGTGTGACCTGCCGATAGGCAAAGGTTCGGTTTCCATGGGAAATGCCATGGTTGGAACAGGTCTTGTTGCAAACCGTCACGGGTACCTGGCCGGCGTCGGGACAAGCGGATATGAGCTCGGCAGAATTGAAGACATTTTAGGTTTTGAGGAGGAATAAAGATGGATGAGAAGAAATTCGAAGTAAAAGGAACATACCAGGAGAAGCGTGACTTCTGGAAACCATATACAAAAGTTCTCTCTGCACCAAACGCCACCCAGGCAAAAGAGCGAATTTTTGCGATCATCGGCAGCAAACACCGCCTTGCACGTCCGTACATCAGGATTGAATCTGTCACCGAACTGAGTGGAGAGTGATACCGGTGGCTCCCCCCGTTGACCCCAGGGAAGTTCAGTCTCTCCAGGCCTATCTGAACCAATATACCCAGCAGGCAGAGGTATATTCCCGGCAGCTCGGGCTGATGGAAGAGGGTATCCGTGAGGCAAATGCCTCAATTGAGACGCTGAACGCCCTTGCAGAGGCAGGGGAAGCACCGGTATTCATGCCCATCGGGAGCGGACTGAATATCCGGGCTACCATTGTTCAGCCGGACGAGGTTTTTGTCAGTATCGGATCGGATATTATTGTTCAGAAGACAAATGCGGGTGCTATTTCATACCTGCAGGACCGGATAAAGGAGATGGAGGCAACTGCCAGGAATCTGACCGAGGTGCTGCAGAAGATTGATGCCCAGGTAAAGGATATTCAAAAGCGTCTTGAACAACTGTACCGGCAGGCCCAGGCTGAACAACAGGGTACAGGTTCCTCCTGAACTCCTGCCTTTCGTATGGCAGCAGGTGACGGAAGATGTTCAAAGCACTCAAAGAAAAACTCTTTTCTGCCAGAAAAAAACTGGAACATACTCTTGAAGAAGCGCCTTCAGAGCAGGTGCAGACAATTCCGGATAGTGGGGGGCCCGACGACTCACCGGCACCAAAACCGGCGGATATTCCTGCTGATCAGCAGAAGAAAGCTGCTCCCAGGCTTACCGACAGGATCGTATCCTTTGTCAGGGATCGGGAGTTTATCATCTCTGAAAAGGATGTCAGTGATATCCTTGATGAACTTGAGATGGGGCTTTTGGAAAGTGATGTGGCATTTTCCGTAACCGAAGCGATCCTGTCAAGAATAAAATCCGACCTCACCGGATCCAAAAGAAAGATCGGGACATCTGTCGATTCCATTGTCCGTGATGCCCTGTCTGATGCACTGCTCGGTGTTCTTGGAGAAGGGGTGGACATCTGTGCGTTCATCAGGGACCATGAGCGGCCGGTCAAGATACTCTTTACCGGGGTGAACGGGACGGGGAAGACCACCTCGATCGCAAAAGTTGCCAGATTTTTACAAAAGAACGGGTTTTCTGTAGTCCTTGGTGCCGGAGACACCTTCCGTGCCGGTGCCATTGAACAGATCGATGTTCATGGCGAGCGGCTTGGAGTAAAGGTGATACAGCATCAGGAGGGATCAGATCCGACCGCTGTTCTCTTTGATACGGTGGAATATGCCCGGGCCCATAAGATCGATGTGGTCCTTGGTGATACCGCAGGACGGTTCCATAACCGGGCAAACCTCATGAACCAGCTGGCAAAGATACGGCGAGTTATCAATCCGGATCTTATCGTCTATGTCGATGAGGCGGTGGCAGGAAATGATGCGGTCATCAGGGCGGAAGAGTTTGCAAAATCCGTCGGGATGGATGCCATTATGCTCACGAAAGTTGATATGGATCCAAAAGGAGGAGCCGCCATATCCGTTGCATATGCCGTTGGAAAACCGCTTCTTTTTATTGGAACTGGTCAGGGATATGATGATGTAATGGCCTTTGATCCCCGCCTTGTGGTCGCTGAACTGCTGGGTGATGCATAATGCTTGATACCCTGGGATCAAACCTGAAGGATGCACTCCGCAAACTGGCCGGGAAGACGGTGATTGACCGGGCTGCAGTTGAGGAGTTGGTAAAGGATCTTCAACGGGCACTGATCTCGGCAGATGTGAATGTCAGACAGGTGATGCAGCTCTCGCAGACGATCAAAAAACGTGCACTTGACGAGCAGCCACCGAAAGGGGTAACGGCACGGGAGCATGTGCTCAGAATCGTCTATGAGGAACTGGTCGCTCTTGTCGGAAAGAAGGTTGAGGTGACCCTTGAAAAGCAGATCATCCTCATGGCCGGTCTGCAGGGTTCAGGAAAAACCACAACAACCGCAAAACTGGCACGGTTTTTCAAGCGGAAGGGGATGCGGGTTGCGGTCATTTGTGCAGATACCTTCCGCCCTGGCGCATACACCCAGATAAAAACCCTCTGTGACAAGGTGCATGTACCCTGTTATGGTGATCCTGCTGAACATGATGCCAGAACGATCGTCCGGGAAGGGCTGGCCCAGCTCAAAGAGGAGGTCATCATTGTTGATACCCAGGGACGTCATGCTCTTGAGGAGGATCTCATCACCGAGATAATTGACCTGAATGAGATCACAAAGGCGACCCACCGGTGGCTGGTTCTGGATGCAGCACTCGGTCAGCAGGCACGGGAGCAGGCACGGCGGTTCCATGAAGCGGTGAACATTGATGGTGTCATCATCACCAAGATGGACGGAACTGCAAAAGGTGGCGGTGCCATGTCAGCAGTTGCCGAGACCGGATCAGGTATTGTCTTTATTGGTCAGGGAGAGACGATCGAGGATCTTGAGTGGTTTGATCCAAATAGTTACATATCACGACTCCTTGGGATGGGTGACCTCAAGGCCCTCGCAGAACGGGTGCAGGAGTCCATTGATGAGCAGGATATTGATGTCAACGCCATGCTCTCCGGCAAGTTCACGCTCCGGGATATGTACCGCCAGCTTGAGGCAGTCAATAAGATGGGGCCGTTAAAACAGGTCCTTTCCATGCTGCCACTTGGCGGAATGGACATCCCGACCGAGGCCCTTGATGTGACCGCGTCAAAAATGAACAAGTACCGGGTCATTATGGACTCAATGACATCAACGGAACTTGATGATCCCTCGGTTCTGAACGGATCACGCATCCAGCGGATCGCACAGGGGGCAGGAGCCCAGCTTGAGGAAGTCCGTGAACTTATCAAACACTATAAGATGATGAAGCGGACATTTAAGGGCCTGAAAGGCGGAGAAAAGGGGATGCAACGCCTGATGAAGAAATTTGGGAAAATGGGCTGATGACGTCGTTCCTCGTCATCGGCCATACTGCTTCCACAGATGCATCCTTCCCTCTGGATGACCTTCCCGGAAAAGGCGGACGAATGGACCTCCTCTGCCGTGTCGTTGCATCCTCCCTATTTTTGTCGCATGGCATCCGTGAGGACACCATCTGTGATATCCTGCTTCTTGGCCCTCCCCATCCGGGCCGGATCATCCGGTTTGATGGATCTGATCTGAAAAGTCTTTCACCGGATGAACGCAATATTGCCTCGTATATCAGAAAAGCACTGGCTATTCCTGCAGGGAGAACATATCGGAAAGCCGGCCCCGGCCTTTTTACCAGAAAAGGAACCCTGGGAGATCTCATTGTCGAAAAAAATTATGCCGTTCTTGATGAATCAGGGGCAGATATCAGAACGGTGGCGTTGGAGGATATGCCTGATGCATTTCTCCTCTCCGACAACAGGAACTTTACTGAGGATGAACGAAGCATTGTCATGGATCTTCCTAAATACGCTCTTGGTCCGGCAGTCGTCCATGCAGACCATGCAATTGTTCTCATCCTGAATGAAATTGACCGACGGAGGTCAGGATGGATCTGACAGAATTATACCAGAAAGTAACAGAATATGGAGATATTTGTGATCATTGTCTTGGCAGGATGGTTGCAAAGCGATCCTTTGGTCTCTCAAATGACATGCGGGGAAAAGGAATCCGGATTGCAGCTGCCCTGACCCTGAACCAGCCATATCAGGAGCAGTCCGGGCAGTGCTGGATCTGCGGCAACTTTTTTGAGACTGTTGATCAGTGGGCTGACAAGGTTATTGAGGCATTTGCCGGAATTGAAGGAAAGACCTTTGTCATCGGTTCAAAAGTTCCTCCACTCATGAGTGAATCAGAAGAGATGGTCTGGAGTGATCTCGGACTCTCTGATCCTGAGCCACTCAAATCCGAGATCAACCGTGAGGTAGGGAAACGTGTTGCCGCACGATCACCGCTCATTGGTGATACAAAAAACCCGGACCTGACCGCAGTCATACACATCAGTGATGGAACGGTTGAGGTCCAGATCCGTCCGCTCTTTCTGTACGGTCGGTATCTGAAATATGAACGGGGCATTCCCCAGACACACTGGGCATGCAGAGCCTGTAAGGGCGCCGGATGTGAGGCATGTAACGGGACCGGAAAGCAGTATCATGACTCGGTTGAAGAACTCATCGGACGGCCATTGCTTCCTGTTTTTAAGGCTGAACGGGTAGTGCTCCATGGCGCAGGCCGGGAGGATATTGATGCCGTCATGCTCGGGTCAGGACGCCCGTTTATCCTGGAGATTGTGAACCCCCGGATTCGGGAAGCGGATCTGAAAACTCTTGAAGAGACCATTAATGCCCAAAATGAGGGCCGTGTCGGCGTTACCGATCTGAGGTGGAGTGCCAGATCAGAGGTGGAAACCTTAAAGAGTCACAAAGGGCATAAAAAATACAGGATTCTGGTCGATATAGACGGTTCCGTTCCGGATACCGCCCTTCAATCAGCAGTACAGCAACTATCGGGGGCTATAATTCGTCAGCGCACGCCAACCCGTGTAGCCCACCGGAGAGCAGATAAGGTACGTGAACGGGGCGTTCTTGATATCAGATATACAGGAAAAGAGGGAAAAGACTTCGTACTTGAGGTCACCGGTGAAGCCGGCCTGTATATTAAAGAGCTGATATCCGGTGACCAGGGACGGACGACGCCTAGTCTGACAGAGGTCCTGAACACTCCTGCACGTGTAGTACAACTTGATGTAATTCATGTGGAAGGGACAGATCAGGTGAAATCTCATGGCACTTCATAACGGTCCACGAAAAAAGACGCGGTATAAATTTAAGAAAGACCTTCGATCACGGGGTGTTCTCCCGGTAACGAGGGTCATTCAGAAGTTTGAAATTGGACAAAAGGTTCATATCGTTTGTGAGCCGAGCATTCAGAAAGGAATGCCCCACCGCAGATTCCACGGCAAGACCGGTTCAGTGGTCGGTCAGCGGGGCCGTGCCTGGCTGGTAGAGATCCGTGATGGCAACAAATTCAAAACGGTTATCTCCAGGCCCCAGCACCTCCGTGCACAGCAGTTCTGAAAACAGAGAGGAAGATTGGCATGAAAATTAAAGGAATTCTGCAGGAAAAAGCAATTACTCTCCCCGAGTTGAAAGAAGAGCTCCTCAATGTGGAAGCTGCACGACTTGAGAAGGGCAAAGAGATGTCATATGAGCTCCGGCGCAGTATTGAACATGCCAATCAGATCTCAAAAACGTCTGCAGAGAAGTCCAGGGAACTTGTGCAGGCACTGCTCCAGCTGGATAAAGTAAAACCCGACGTGGCCTTCCGGATTGCAAATATTATGCCACGGACACGGGATGAAGTGCGGGCAGTATTTGGCAGGGATAAATTCTCTCACACCCCCGAAGAACTTGATGCCATCATTGATCTGGTGATTTCTCACTTCAGATAGGCTTGATTATCATGAAAGAAGAAAAAAAAGAGATCAATGCGGTAGTCTTAGATATCCTTCCGAAAGGGTATCCGGATGATCCACGGCCGATGTACAAAAGGGAGCCAATTGTTCAGGCTGTCGGAGTGGAACAGTTCAAACTTCTGGAACTGATTCCAAAAAACCTGACCCTTGACATCGGTGAACTTGTATACATCGGGGGCGGGGAACGGCCCAAGATCGAGCGGGTGAAGCGTCGGCTAAGATACGATGAACTGACGCACAGTGCAATACAGGAGCTCTCCTTTGCAATTGAACGGATAATAAAGGATCGGGAAAAGGACTTTGTCGATTTTTATAACCGTGCAATTCCCATCACTCCCAAACTGCATATGCTTCATCTGCTCCCTGGTATCGGGAAGAAACTGATGTGGGAGATCATCGAAGAGCGTGAGAAGAAACCGTTTGAGAGTTTTGCAGATATTTCTCAACGAATCAAAGCCATCCCGCATCCGGACCGGATGATCCTGAACAGGATACTGGAAGAGATTCAGGATCCGAACGTCAAATATCATCTCTTTACATCACGATGAGAGCATACCGGGACCAGCATTTTCTTACTGATCCACGGATTGTTGCCCGGATTGCAGATCTCCTGGATGTATCCGGGCGTGTTGTGCTTGAGATTGGACCAGGAGACGGTATTCTGACACAGGCACTCCTTGACCGGGGTGCCCGTGTTATCTCTGTTGAATTGGATTCAACGCTGATCACAAGACTGTCAGGACGGTTTGCATCTGAAATTTCAGACGGGTCTCTGACCCTTATTCATGGAGATGCAGTAAAGGTACCTCTCCCTCCCTTTGAGATCGTAATGGCAAACCTTCCATACTCAATATCTTCTCCGATAACATTCAGGCTCCTTGATATCGGGTTTGAAGCGGCGATTCTTATGTACCAGAAGGAGTTTGCAGACCGGATGATGGCTCATCCCGGAACCAGGGACTGTGGGAGACTCTCGATTATGCTTCAGACCTATGCACGGGCAAACCGCTGTTTTGATCTTCCCCCCGGGGCATTTACCCCCCCGCCGAAGGTCAGATCCACCGTGGTATGGATAGAGCCCCGTGAGCCATTATTCCCGATAGAGAACCGGGAAATTTATGAGGATCTCGTCAGGGAACTCTTTACCCGCCGGAGAAAAACGGTACAGTCTACCCTGAAAGCCCTTGCAGGAAGATATGGAACAGAGCGGATTGAGTCTGTAATCAGCGATCTCGATCCCGATATTCTCTCATCCAGACCGGAGGCACTCTATCTTGAGGACTTTGCCACCATCTCCAACCGGCTCAGCACCTGATACAAGTCAGATTTACCCTCCCCGGGAGGATACCTTTTTTCTGCTTCGACTCGCTCAGTCTGAAATAAGACCTGATGATATCATCCTTGAAGTGGGGACCGGAAGCGGGTATATTGCATCTTCACTGCAAGGTTTTAGGGTTATTGGAACCGACATCAACCCTCACGCCGTGCTCTTATCGCATGCACGGGGTGTTCCGGTCATCAGAACCGATATTGCGCATGGCCTTCGCAGGGTGTTTACGCTGATCCTCTTTAATCCGCCGTACATCCCGACAGACCCGGACGAACGGATAGATGACTGGCTTGAGTATGCCCTTGACGGTGGAGCGGACGGGCGGGTTCCGCTTGCCCGGTTTCTTGTGCATATCCCTGATGTTCTGGCACCAGGCGGGCGTATTATGATCCTGATATCATCATTACAGGATTTTCACCGGTGTGAGGAACTCTTCACGCATACCGGGTTTTTGAGTGAGTGTATCGGATCTGAAATCCTTGAAGACGGTGAGGAGCTGCGGATATATCTCCTCAAAAAGAAGGGTTGAGGGGCGGTTATTGCATATTGGTGTATCGGTGCATAATCTCTTCAATTGAGCAGTGTTTCAGCTGGATAAGGGCACTGATGACCGAGTCTGCAAATATCATCGCAGACGTCTCAAACAGGGTGCCAAGCGGAGTACATGCCGCGGATATTGACCGGTGTTCACCACGGAGCTGCCGGAGATCAAAGTGATCAGAACCGATATAACAACTCTCTTCATCAGTTTTTAAGAGGACGACACAGTCTGCTATTGCTGCCATGGGTGAGACTGTGGTACCGGTGATCAGGCAGATCTGACCACCTATCTGGCGGGTTGTCTCGCAGGCCTCCATGACTGATTTTGTCTTCCCTGAACCGGAAAACGCAATCAATGTGTCATTTTTATGAAACGAGGGGGTGACCGTCTCACCGACAACATAGGAGGTCAGACCCAGGTGCATCAGACGCATGGCAAAGGATTTTGCAACAAACCCTGACCGGCCGGCACCAATGACGAAGATTCGTTCCGCCCCCATCAGTGCAGACAAAAAACAATCAACCTGCTCCTGCTCCAGGGTCTCTGCTATCTCCCCAATCCGGGAGATCATCATAAGCATGATATCCCGAAGCGGGATACATGGCTCTGCCGTTGTTGGTGAAGACATGAAATATGCCGTATTATTGTTGGTTCCTATGGTTCTTCTTCCTTTCTTTAATGCCTGAAATACCGGATTCCGGTAAATACCATCGCCATTTTCCTCCGGTTTGCCTCGGCAATCACTTCATTGTCCCGAATCGATCCTCCCGGCTGAATAAGGGCGGTTGCTCCTGCATCTGCTGCGACCTCCAGGGTATCTGAAAACGGAAGGAACGCATCCGATGCAACGCCCGCGCCGGCCCGCGGGAATTGGGCCTTGGAGCTGGCTATCCTGGCACTGTCAACCCTGCTCATCTGACCTGCACCAATACCAAGGGCGCGATGTTTGTCAGCAAAGACGATTGCATTGCTTTTTACGTGCTTGCAGACTTTCATTGCAAGCATCATGGCAGCTTCCTCATCAGCAGTCGGATCGCGTTCGGTAACAACCTGCCATTCTTCTCTCCGGACAGGGGTTACCTGAACCAGCGCTCCCCCGTCGATGGTCCTGACAGCTGCACCTCCCACCGGATCAGCAAGCAGCAGGAGTCTGAGATTCTCCTTGGTCTTCAGGATCTCTCTGGCCTCATCAGAGAATGAGGGAGCAATGAGAACCTCGATAAAGGTCTGGGCAATCTCTCTGGCAAGATCTGCATTTACCTCACGGTTCACGGCAACAATACCCCCATATGCAGAGACCGGATCAACATCACGTGCTGCAATATAGACATCGCGGATCGTCTCACCAGTCGCAACGCCACAGGGGTTATTATGCTTGACAATGACGGCGGCACATTCATCAAACTCCCGAAGAAGACCGACTGCCGCATCGACGTCAAGATAGTTATTGTATGACATCGCTTTGCCCTGGAGCGGAAGAGTGCCGCCAATCCCGGTCTCACCGTACACTGCAGCAATCTGGTGCGGGTTTTCACCATATCTGAGCATCCGGCCGTTGCGGAACTGGACCGAATAGACCGAAGGTAACTCCTGATCAAGACCATAGAGATAATTACTGATAGCCCCGTCATAGGCCGCCATGCGGGCAAAGACTTTCCTGGCATACGAGAGTCTCTCTTCTTTTGAAAATGCCTTCCCGGAGGATACTGCCTGAATCAGATCAGGATAATCTGCCGGATCAATGACAACAAGGACATCGGCGTAGTTTTTTGCGGCTGCACGGATCATCGCCGGTCCACCGATATCAATGAACTCGATAAGCTCCTCAAGGGGGAGGGACTGCTTTGTCATCTCTTCAAACGGATAGAGATTGACAACAACCAGATCAATCGGGCCGATGTTGTGCTCGTTCATGATGGCATCATCGATCCCTCTCCGGCCCAGGATACCTCCATGAATCCGGGGATGGAGCGTCTTAACCCGTCCGTCCATCATCTCAGGAAACCCGGTATATTCTGACACCTCAATGATGGGAATACCTGCACCGGTGAGGACTTTGGCGGTTCCCCCTGAACTTAATAGTTCAACACCGGCCTGATGCAGGGTCCGGGCAAGATCTATGATCCCTTCCTTATTCCAGACTGAGAGCAGTGCACGTTTCATGTGGTACTACGTGGGTCATCAGGTATAATGAGGATACTGGGGTGCCGGAAGATCTGTCAGGATATCCGGAAGGTCCCGAAAAATTGAGGGGATAAGGGTTACCGCCGTTTTCGAGCGGCAAGCAGGAGTACTGCCAGGGAGATAATTCCGAGGAAAGGGCTGAGCGGCTGTTTTTGAGCTGTCGTTTTCTTCTCTTTCGGTGGAGAAGGGAGGGGTGGTTTCGTCGGTTTTGCCGTCACCTCAATGACCGGTTCGGTCACGATTGGCCCGATATCGAGCGTCAGCTCCGGAACCGGTTCTTCAGTGGGTGCCTGGGTTGGAGTCATGGTCAGTGTCGGTGATGGAGTGTGTGTGATGGTCGCATTTTTGTCGGCACCTGCATCTTTTTCACCAGATCCCGACTTTTTATCTGATGTGCGTTTTGCATCCTTCTCCTTTTCCGGCTTGATTTTACTCAGTAAAAAGGTCGTCTTCAGACTGGTGGTAACCCCGTCACCAGGGTTCTTCTTGGCAATATCATTTACCTGGATCGTAGCCCATGCGGTGTACTCCCCTTCTGGATACTTCCCGTCATCCTTCGTCTCCCAGACGGCACCGGTATCAAACGGACTATAATAGACAAATATTTTATCAAGGTTATACAATCCGGTCGGTGACTGCAGGGTGGTAAACGTTGTCTCATTTGGTCCGGTCAGATTGAGCCGGACAGGGACTCCTGCTGAGCCTGGCCGCTCTGTAAGAATATACATGTTGGTGGATATCTTAAAAGAGACGAGATTTCCCTTTTTGATCCATTCAGGTTCATGATCAATTCCCTGCTCCACCACATCCAGCTGAATCCAGGGATCCTGAACCTTGAAGACTGGTTTTTTACTGATAAGGCCATACCAGGTCCCTGTCTTTCCTGAAAAGAAAGCAGGATCCACAAAAAAATGCCTGGCATCCATCACTTTTGCACGGGAATCAGGTGTCCCCTCCGGAGAGCCGGAACTCCAGAACGCAATCTCATCACCGGTCCTGACATTACAGTCCGAGATATCAAGGTCATTTTCTCCAACAAATACCGTCCCTTCCTTTGGAATTTTTGAGTCCAGTGCATACGCACCAGTCCCAAAGAGAAGAATGAGTATGAGTATGAAAAAAATCCGGGAGACTTCCATAATAGAGTATTCCCGCCGGTTTTTTAGATATTTGTGTGCCGCATCAGATTTCAGATACGTGAATATCATATTCCATCAGGGAGGAGTACTATCACGCAGTTCGCTCTGGGTATACTGGGTCTGGTCTTTATCCTGATTGCCATTCGTCAGGTCGGCAGGTTTTCTTTTCGAATCTGGCAGGTGATGCTGGCCGGGGCAGTACTGACGCTGCTCACCGGACAGATATCACCTCATGATGCGGTGCGTGCTATCAACCCCGGTGTCATGCTCTTTCTTTTTGGCATGTTCATCATTGGTGAAGGGGTAAAGAACAGTGGCCTTCTTGAAGACTGCATCACCGGAATCTGCCGGTATGCAACATCAGGGGACATGTTCCTGATTCTTATTGTCGGAACCATGGGAGGGCTGTCGGCGATTCTCATGAATGACACGATTGCTATCATTGGTGCACCCCTGATCCTGATTCTTGCCAGACGATTCCGAGTATCCGGAGCAGGGGCCATGATCGCTCTCTGCTTTGCTGTTACTACGGGAAGTGTATTCAGCCCGATTGGAAACCCGCAGAATTATCTTATTGCCTCATATGTCCCGCATCTGTCCCCTTATCTTCTCTTTTTTTCCGGACTCTGTATCCCGACACTTCTCTCGATGGGAATCATCTGCCTCTTTCTTCGGCCGCTTTTTCAGGGAGCCTGCCGGCCGGATGATGGCTGTCCGGTCCGGGAGACACCCGCAGATATCAGAAAAGAAGCTGTGTATCTCTCATTTTCCATTATTTTTATCGGGATCGGACTTCAGATCGCACACGGACTGATGGGGATCGGATGGGCAGTTCCTATCGAATATATCGCAATCACCGCGGCCATACCAGTCCTGCTCTGTTCGTCAGACCGGATCAGCGTTCTGAAAAACCTGGACTGGTATACCCTCATCTTCTTTGCATCCATGTTTGTCCTGATGCAGAGTGTGTATGACACCGGATTCTTTCAGGGATTCCTGCCAAAGACCGGAGGGACAGATATATTTCTCGTGCTGGTTTTTGGCATTCTGCTCTCCCAGTTTATCTCAAACGTCCCTTTTGTCGCACTCTTCCAGCCGGTTCTGTTAACCCCGGACGTATCACCATCAATCGTTCTCGCACTTGCAGCAGGGAGCACCATCGCCGGAAATCTGACTATCCTTGGTGCAGCAAGTAATGTGATCATTCTTGCACAGGCAGAGCGGTATGGTGTCCATGTCCCCATGACCCTCTTTTGCAGATACGGCATTCCGGTAACGATCTGCCAGATCTGTATCTATGCCGCATATCTGACTCTTTTGTCATGATACACACGCCTTTTTAGTTCTTTATGGGGATTGCATGGCATATTTTTATATATTAGGAATCTGAAACGGTGATTTACAGCCTGGACTGCCCATATGTCAGGAATACTCGTCGTTGATGACAAACCCGCACACCGGGATCAGATCGCGGAGATTCTGAGCAGTGCCGGATATCAGGTCTCCGGGATTGCATCGTCAGGGACTGAGGCAATAACCTTATTTCATCAGATTGAGCCGGATCTGGTAACACTTGATCTTATCATGCCGGATATGAACGGCATGGATCTGCTCAGAATCATGAAAGGGACAAGTCCGATGGTCTCTTTTCTCATCTGCACATCCATCTGTCATGAAATGATTGCTGACCTTGCAAAGCGATCTGGTGCTGATGCACTCTTTCACAAACCGATCTCTTCATCAAAACTGCTTGAGGCTGTGTCACATATCCTGGGTTCACCACGTCAGGAGAAAGACGCATCATCATGGTAATATGATCCGGGAGGGGATCCCGGACCTGAAAACAAGGTTTATGGGGTGTATCCATATCCGGCCAGGCAGATTATTGTGCGGGGAGTGCTGGATGGGGGGTTTGTAGCTCTCTGCCTGAACCGGTCATGTCTCTTCTGGTTTTGTATTATCCTCTGGTGAGGACGGCATACCGGATGGGTAGGTGTGGGGCTTGTGCGTTACAGCTTTGGTATCACCTCCGGGTTCTTCGTGCAGGGTAGTTCCTGCGCATGTATAGTTATATTTACATTCTGTTATATCTACTTTCCTCATGGACGCGGATTCTTAGCTTTTTGTTATCATCTCCACGCATTTTCAGATCATGTTCACAGGGAAGAGTCTTCAAAAACAAATATCTCTTCAATGGTCACATGAAACCGCCGTGCCATTTTGAATGCCAGTTCAAGGGAGGGGTCATATTTTCCCTTCTCTATGGCAAGAATAGTCTGTCTGGTAACTCCCACCTCCCGTGCAAGATCTTCCTGAGTGAGATCATGCATTGCCCGAAAGACCTTGATCTTATTCTTCATCCTCCCCTCCGGCACCAAATTTCCGCTCGTACCAGGAGATGAAGAGGATGTATACAATTATCATCATAAAGACGATGAACATGAGGAGAAAGGAAAATCTGGCTATCTGATACGAGAAAGGTCCAAACGTCTCTCCTCCGATACTGATAACAACACCTCCAAGAGCATAGGAAAAGAGCGTGATGCCCATGACCTGAAGGGTTCGCAGCGATGCTTTCTCAGTAATCAGGTGAGAACGTTCATCAGTGATCACATCATCAACCATCTGCCGTGAAATCCACGCTGCAAGAACCCCGATAATGACTGCACCGGTCATCACAAGTGGTTCAAGGTTTTCTACGGACCAGAAAAATATCCCGACTTCAAGAACTGCGATGACACCAAGGAGAAGGAAATATGTGTATTGCTTCATAATGCTTTGTAACGGATTAGTGTATCTACCCCGGAGAGGATAAGTATATTTGTCATAATATCCGGCGAAATTCCAATCGGGCAGTCTGATGCAGTATGCAGGTGAAAAAATGATATCTGACCCTCCGATACGGGTTCTCTTTGTAGATGATGAACCGGGGATGCTCCAGGCAATCCGGGACTATCTCTCTATTGTCCATTCTATCGGAGTCGATATCTGTAATTCAGGTGCTGAGGCCCTTACAAGGGAGGATCTGTTCGAATTTGACTGCCTGATCATCGATTATGAGATGCCTGATATTGACGGGATTGTTCTGTTAAAAGAGATCCGGCAGATGAACGCTGATATACCGATCATCATCTTCACCGGAAAGGGTCATGAAGATGTGGCCATGGAAGCCATCAATGCCGGCGCTGACTTTTATATAAAGAAGGGAGGAAATCCTGAGGAACTCTTTACTGAACTCGCGCATTATATCCGCACTGGTGTTGCACGATTCAGGGCTGAACAGTCACTTATCGAGAAAGAGCGCCGGTACCGGGCGGTTGTCGAGGACATGACCGAGTTTGTCTGCAGGATGGATGCAGATGGTGTGATTCTCTTTGTCAATTCCGCCTTTCCAAAGAGTCTGCAGATATCACTCGAGACTCTGAAAGGAGTGACTTTTTTTTCACTCTATCCTGATCATCAGAGAGAGATCGAAGATGCCATTTCACTGTGCGATCCTGATAACCCGGTTGCACAACTGGAACTACCATTTCAGGCAGGTCATGGAAGGACAATCTGGCACAGCTGGGTCATCAGGGTCATTTTTAATGACCGGTTTGACATCCAGGAGATCCAGGCGGTTGGGAGAGATGTCTCCAGGCAAAAAGAGAGCGACCGCCAGGGAGCCATCCTTCGGGAACTTGGTCTTTCACTTGCCGGTTGCTCAACCCTGGAATCAGCACTCAGTTTCTCTCTTGCTGCGGCCATCGAGATTGGCGGTCTTGAGACCGGAGCGGTCTACATGCATACCCAGAGTTCGGGAAGAATCGCTCCTTTCCTTGACCAGGGACCATACAGGGCAGCATTACACCGGCTCTATGAGGAATTTTCAAGGAACGGGGAGGAATGGATCCTTAATACCGGTAATCCTCTCTATATGAGTATGACTGATCTGCACCGGTATGAAACCAGATTTACTGCGCTTGCCTTTATTCCGATTCAGCGGTATGAGGAGGTCACCGGCTGGTTCATCCTGGCATCAGATCAGCTGATCGAGGTTCCATACGAATTACGAGGTCCGCTTGAAGGGGTTGTATCCCAGATAGGAAATGTCATCTCACGCATTGAGGCTGAAGAAGCACTGCGGGATGCCCTGATTGAGAGTGAAGAGCGGTATATGCAGCTCTCAGAGACATCTCCTGATGCGATCGCAATTTTATCAGGGAATTCCGTCGTGTATATGAACCCGGCAGCGAATGCTCTTTTTGAGGTTGACAGTCCTGAGGTCTTTTTCAGGCAGCCCCTGCAGGACTTTCTTGATACCGATCTGCAGCACTGGTTTCATGAGATTCTCAAGACCAAGGCACGGGAGAAGAGCCCCCGGGCTGGTGAAGGATTTCTCAAAACCAGAAGCGGCAGGATGATCTATGGTGAACTTATCACCGTTCCCATCTCGCATGCCGGAGAGGATGCAGTCCTCCTGCTCATCCGTGATAAAACAAGTCAGCGGATGCAGGAACAGGCCCTGATCGAGAGTGAACGGAGGTTTCGTGAGATGGCAGATCTCCTGCCCGAGCCTCTGTTTGAAGCTGATACGAATGGAAAACTCACCTTCTGTAACCGGGGGGTCTATGCCCTTCTGAGCAGGTCGCATATGCCGGATGAAGAGATAACCATGGCCTCCCAGCTGGTATCCGCGCAGGAACAGCTCAGGTTCTCCACCATTTTGAAAAAGGTGGCAAATGATCTGATGCCGGTCGCCGGTGACTTTATTGCTGCAGGTAATCCGGAAGATCCCCGGATTATTCATCTCTCCCTGGCTCCGATCATCCGTGACGGGGTTTTTTCCGGTACACGGGGCATCCTCATTGATATTACCGAGAACAAACGGTACCAGGAGAAGCTCCATCAGATGATTGAAGAGAAGGATGTCCTCTTTCGCGAACTGCATCACCGGGTTAAAAATAATATGCAGATCATCTCAAGCATGCTCCAATTGCAGGAAGAGTACATCACCGATGAGGTCGTTCTCTCCGCTCTTCATGATTGTGAACAGCGGATCGATTCAATGGCGCTTGTCCACGAGACATTATACCGGACAGAATCCCTGGCAGGCATTCCGTTTGGTCAGTATCTTGAGGAACTGGCCCGGGCGGTGACTGAGGGATTCGCAACCGTAAGGGATATCAGGACTGAGATCGATGTCGGAAGTATCATACTCAGTCTGGATACCGCTGTTACGATAGGTTTGATCGTGAATGAGCTGATGGTCAATTCAATGAAATATGCCTTTGTGGACCGGCCATCCGGACATATCACTATTCAGTTGTCATGTGAGGACGGCGGGTGCACGATGCGGTATTCAGATGACGGGGTAGGTCTTCCCGTGGGATTTGATATCGAGAAGACCTCAAGTCTTGGTATGCGTCTTGTGAGGATTCTTGCAAAACAGATACGCGGAACACTCCGGATTGAAAGTACACAGGGTGCAGGTATGGTATGTACCGTCAGATTCCCGAAACAGGCAGGTAATGTATGACCCAGGTGCTTATCGTTGAAGATGAAGCTATCGTTGCCGAATCTATCGCATCAAAGCTTCGCCGGTACGGATATGAAGTGATTGATACCCTTCCGACCGGGGAAGAGGCTGTTGAAAAAGCAGGTAAATCACGGCCTGATGTCATCCTCATGGATATCCATCTGGCAGGAAAAATGGATGGCATCCAGGCAGCTGACAGAATTTCAGGCCAATATCATATCCCGGTGATCTTTCTGACGGCGTATGCCGATGAACAGACCATCGCCCGTGCCAAGGAGGCTGGACCATTTGGATATCTGGTCAAGCCGTTCCGGGAACGGGATCTGTATGTGACCATTGAGATGGCACGGGAGCGCTCCAGGCTTGAGGCAGAGCTTGAGGCGGCAAACCGTGAACTTGACTCATTCAGCTACTCAGTCTCACATGATCTGCGTGCGCCGCTTATTGCAATCGACGGGTTCTCCCGGATCCTTGAGGAGAGCTATGCCGGGTATCTTCCCCCTGATGGTATTGAATGTCTGTCACGGATCAGGCAGGCAGCAAACCAGATGGATCAGCTGATAGAGGATTTTCTCCGGCTCTCACGGGTTACACGGGCACCCATTCTGATGGAACGGCTTGACATCTCCCATATCGCACGTGAGATCCTGGGGCAGCTGGCTACCCATGATCCGGACCGCAAGGTCTACTGGAAAGTTGAAGAAGGGCTGATAGCATATGGAGATCCGGGACTGTGTGAGATCGCTTTGAAAAATCTGATAGGGAATGCCTGGAAGTATACGATGAAGACCGATAATGCACAGATACAGGTGGGAAGTATGATGCAGGGCCAGACCCGGGTGTTTTTTGTGAAGGATAATGGTGCCGGTTTTCCATCTGAAAAAGCAAATCTTCTTTTTATCCCCCTGCAAAGGCTCCACTCACACCAGGAGTTTCCGGGAAACGGGATCGGTCTTGCAACGGTGCAGCGGATTATTCACCGGCATGGTGGACGGATCTGGGCAGAGGGTGCTACCGGGGAAGGAGCGACCTTCTTCTTTACCCTTCCTGAAGAGGCGAATTAATCCGGAGAACGACATGCCAACAGTACTTATTATTGATGACGAGGATCTTGACCGGAAAGTGCTTCATTCAATCCTGCTCTCCGCGGGATATGAAGTGGTGGGAACAGCACGGAGCGGAGAAGAAGGCATCAAACTGTGTAAAACACTCAGACCAGATCTTATTACCATAGACCTCATGATGCCAAAGATGAACGGGATGGAGGTACTGATCCGACTCATGAAGGAGGATGACAGGACCAATGCCCTGATCTGTACATCTGCCCATTCAGATCCGGTGGTTGATCTTGCGATGCGATACGGGGCAAAGGGATATATCATCAAACCATTCCAGGCCAAATCCCTCCTCGCGACTGTAAAACAGGTAATCGGTGCACCGGACCCTGCACGGGTGAATGTATGGAATTTTTAAAAATTCCAAATCGAGGAATGAGTACGAATGGGAATCCTGATTGTTGATGATACGGATTTTGATCGCAACCTGCTCAGATCAATTCTGCTCTCCGCCGGATACGAGATAACTGGTATGGCCTCATGTGGGGAAGAGGGAATCAGGCAATTTCATGCGCTTCAGCCAAGTCTGGTTATGCTCGATCTGATCATGCCGGACCTCAACGGTATTGAAGTACTGCGCCGGATCAGAATGGATGCACCGGATGCAAAAATAATGATGTGCACATCGGTGGGTGAAGAGAGTATGGTTGACCTTGCACGGAGGATGGGTGCCAGAGGGTACATTGTCAAGCCCTATATCGCAGATAATCTTCTGGGTGCGGTTCAGAAGATTCTTGGCCCGCCTGCAAAAGCACGGGTTGTTTAAGGTATTCCTGACGGCATAACTGCCTGCTTTTTCCGGCTTTTGATCTCATGAGGGGACAGAGATTGCATGGACCGCTGTCCCTTTACCATGCTGACCGGATATGGTCAGTCCGACCTGGTACGTTCCTGGCCTCTGATAGGTATGAACAGGGTTTTTTTCCCATGAGGTATATCCGTCACCAAAATCCCAGAACCATACCGATGGATCTCCGGTTGATGTGCATGAAAACCGTATGGTTGCAGGATTTTTCGGATCCGTATTCCAGGTATACGACGCCCGGTATACGGTTATGACACCACGGTCCCGGGCCTGGCCGCACAGATTAGAGACGGTATAACTGACGGTATACCGTCCCGGGTTTTCATACCGGTGATAAAACGGCTCGGTATCGGAAGTGATTGTTCCGTCTCCCAGATTCCATGTTCCGGTCAGGGGGTTATTGGGGACAGAACCGGTCGATCGCTGAGAAAACCGAACCTCAAGGGGGGCATAGCCTGATACTGGTTCGATCAGGATAGAAGTATTCACCCGGGGTACTGTACCAACAGACACCTGCTTATTCATCAGGAACCAGACCAGATTGGTTGCATCTGCGGGATAGGTAACTGAAAAGACATCGTGGTGTATTCCTGGCAGAAATACCACCGGCTGACCACGGTCCGGTTCCCCTGGATAAAACCGGTTCATATCGCCAACCGGAAGTGAAACCGGGTGGTCATGGCGGGAAGTGTATCCAAATCCGGCGGTGCATGACCCGTCAGGGTTTCTGCATACCACACCCGATTCCGGAATCAGCATACCGGGAAGGGGTGTCCCTGATGGTGCTGGAGTATTGGTATTTACAGGGTTTGGTGTTGGCAGGGGTGATAATGAGGCCGTTAAGGTATACCGGTTCAGAACTGCGGTGACTGACTCCTGATCCATGATATAGCGCGCTCCCTGTGTCCGCTCAGTGCTCCCGTCCCATGAGAGAAACCGTATCATGGCCGCCTGTGCCCCTGGGGGGGGATCTCCGGTAAAGGTGTATGACTCAAAATCAGGCTTTGTATCCTGTGGATAATCCTGAAATGAATAGGTCCGGTTCTGATCATCAACCCAGAGAATCCGGACAATCCAGGTCTCTGGCTGATCCTCTTTCTGCCCGGTACTGCCTTGTTCCACAATAGAACCTGACAGATTCCTGCTCTCACCAGGACCCTGCCCCGCGGTAAATAAAACAGATATTCCTGCAGCGATAATGAGTGATATAAGAATGATGATAAGGACAATATGATACTGGTTATCCACGGGATCCATTGCAGTTCTTACATCTTTTATGTCATACGCCAAGAGGGCTTCTCAGCAGTACCATGTTTTTCAAGGAATATCTGATCATGAATACACATATCGTTCATTCCCATATGCGTTCGCGCGAGACGGATATCCATACATCCATCATGACGTCTTCATGCCTGCGACTGGTTCTTCTCTCTGTACTGTGCTCTATCCTGCTTCTGACCTGGACGGTACCGGCTGAGCCTGTCTCTTCGGCAACTCCGCCAGGCATGAACCTGTCAGTTGATCCTGGTGTAGATTTCTTCACATATGCCAACTATCACTGGATTGCCGACCACCCGGTTCCAAAGGATCATAAATTTTACACCGCATTTGAAGAGGTAAAGGATATGGTCGATAACCGGGTGAGATCCCTTGTTGAAGACGCAGCAACTGATTACAGTGCAGAAAAGGGTACTCCCCGGCAACTTCTGGGATCATTTTACCGTGCAGCACTCAATGATGAGTCAAATGCAAAAACAGGTCTTACTCCAATTCAGGATGAACTTGATGAGATTGCACAGGCATCAGATCGGAGTGATATTCGTGTGATCGCCTCAAATCTGACTGCCCGCGGACTGGATCCCTTTTTCATCCTGTATATTGATGAGAACCCTGAGAAACGGCAGGAACTTATCGCGACCGTCGAGACCGGTGATTTTACCATCAGGTTCCCCCCGTTTTACGAACTTGCATTTGATGAGGCTGTGCGGGTCCAGAACCTGATGAAGGAGTATGTTGCGTCAACCTTCATGGATCAGGGCATGGATGCTGATGCGGCACAGAACGCTGCGGATGTCGTGTTCAGGATAGAGCGCCGGATGGCACAGGCTGAGATGGGTCTGAATACGTCCCATGCAAACAGTTCAGAAGAACTGAAGGCAGGAACATACCAGGCAGCGGATCTGAAAACCCTCTTTCCCGGGATAAACTGGAATGCTCTCTTTGAAAAATCCGGACGGCCTGATCTCAAAGAGATCTATGTTACCAATCCAAATTACCTCAGAGAGGTTGGCAGAATACTCTCATCAGAACCTGTTGATGATCTGAAGGTATTTCTGACCTGGCGGGTCCTGCAGTACGCGGCACCCTATGCCACGCCTGACATGCAGGATCGGTATTACCGGTTTTATGATGTAAAACTCTCAAAGGGGGAGATCACTCCACAAAAAGATCGGGTTTTTGACATCATGAACCTCTATCTTGGAAACCCCATCGCCCATCTGTATGTTGACAAATATTTTTCTGCATCTGACAAGTCAAAAGCAGAAGAAATCATCAGGAATATCAGGGAGGTCATGCGGGAACGGGTACAGAACCTCTCATGGATGAGTCAGGAGACAAAGGATACTGCTCTGAAGAAAATGGACTTACTCAAGGAACAGGCAGGATATCCTGAGGAATGGGGTCAGTACCGGAACCTCACCATCGGTGACACCTCGTATCTTGAGAACATGCTGGCTCTGAATGAGTACTTTACCAATGGGAGTCTTCAGCTCTCCGGTGAACCGTCGGATCCGGATGTATGGTATGTGTCTCCCCACGGGGTTGAGGCCCATTATGACCTTGTACATAACCGGATCATCGCCCCTGCCGGGTTTTTGAACCCGCCATTTTTTGATCCGATGGTTGATGATGCATGGAATTATGGATCTTTCGGATGGGTCTACGGGCATGAGCTTATCCATATGATTGATATCGGAGGCCAGCAGTATCGTCCGGATGGAAAGAAAGAGAACTGGTGGACAGACGATGATGCAAACCGGTACTTCCATGCAGCCTGGCCGCTGATTGTGCAGGTCAATGAAACACCGGTTCTTGACAATCTGACCCTGAACGGGACACAGATGCTTATCGAAAGTTCCGCTGATCTGGGGGGCCTTACCCTTGCCTATCACGCTTTTATCAGATCACGCACCGATCCGGACTCCCTTGATACACCGGGGATTGATGGTCTGACTGACCGGCAACGATTCTTTGTCGCATTTGCACAGGCGATGAGAGGTAATATCACCGATGAGGACCTGCGCAATGTTACCACGTCAGAGGATCATCCCTGGAACAGGTACCGGGTAAATATCATCCCCTTCCATCTGGATGAATTCTATGAGGCATTTCCTGATATTAATCCGGGCGATCCACTCTATCTGAATGAGACCGAACGGGCACGGCTCTGGTGATATGATGCACAAACGATTGATCCTGTATATCCTGGCGGTATTCCTGATCTGGTGGTGTCTTCCTGCCGGGCCCACTCTGGCAGATTCTGTGACCGGGACTGATGAGAGATTCCTTACCATCCTGGCGAAGACAGATCGGGGATACTATGCACCGGGTGATATCATCAGGGTAAAAGGAACCATCATTGGTGATGAGAATGCCTCTGTTCTGGCAGACCTTATCCTTTCGTTTCAGGGTACGAATACCACCACAGCAACAAACCCGGATGGTTCATTTGCAGCACGGGTTCCGATCTCGCTGATTGAGCCGGAGAGTATGTACCGCCTCATTATTTCTGCTCATGCAGACGGGTATGCAGAGAAGAATGTTTCATTACCCATCATTATCATGGGTGAACCTTCCTCCCTTGCCCCTGCTCCGGTCATTCCTGATGAATACTCCCTTATCTGATTTTTACCAGGGAAATGTCCACATTTCTGACTTTATAGGGGTACTCCCGTTCCAGGGCTGAACGGAGTTTTGAGATATTCTGTCCGTCCCGAACCCATCCCCCGTCATACGAAGAGCGTATTACATCAGTGCTGTATTCGCCGTTCTTTGGATTGTATGCGAGAATGAGGAGGAGTCCTGCATCTGCACTCCGGTCCTGTGCAATAATGTCACCCTCCCGATAAACGGGCTCTGTTCCGGGTGGGGATGAGTCTGCCCCAATTCCGATCTGACTGAGTGCAATCCGGTTCACCCTGGCAGGATAGGCTCCTTCGACCTCTGCCCGCCCTATCCATTCGGCTTTTGTATCCGGCCTGTATCCCCACTCTCCTGTGTAGTATGGATAGATGGTATCGGTGGCATATTCGTCTGTTGCCGGGTCATATCCCAGAATCACGAGGATATCATCTGCCCGGCCTGATGTCCGGGAGATAAGATCTCCCGGGCCATAGAGTGGATTTCTTCCTTTTGAAGATGACTGGATGCTCCGTGCCTGATAGGGGGTCCCTGGCCTGAACACGGTATCCGCAGGAACAGGTAATTCTGCCGCTTTCTGATAGAGCATCTCATACTCCGGCATGCTGACATTCCTGGCAAGCCCCGGCTGCACGATGAACTGTCCGTCATTTCGTCTGATTAACTCCTCAATCCGGTACTGGTTATCAGGAAGGAGGCCGGTAATCAGTATGTATGTTCCATTCTCTCTTCTCAAAAGCACATCCCCGACCGAATACAACGGGTTATGCGGGGGGGTGATCACCGGCTCCTCCATCACCGGTTCCTCCTCAAGAACCGGAAGAACCAGTGTCCGTGCCAGTAATAACCTGGATGAATTGTCGTTGAACACGGCCGTCACCCTGCATGTGACCTCATTATTCTCAGACACCGGATAGAGATCGTCGATGGGAATGGCAATTGATGAGCCCTCATAGGTGCCAAGGGTACCTCCTGTCTGAACGAGAGTGCCCAGAGACTGATTATTTATTGTTATGTCAAACTGTTGAACCCTGTCTAGCCCGGGTCCCCCCTCGTTTTTGATAAAAACCAGATCTTCTGTACTATCAATAAAAACCGAGATGTCACCTGCTGTGACTGACAGCGGGGAAGGATTGAGAACCGGGGGAAGAAGGAGTGCAAGTATGACGATACCTGCAATCACCCCGGCGATACCAAGTATACGATACCATACAGGAATATCGGACAGACGGGGTACTGGTAGTGATGAGAGCTGATCTTTCACACTTTTTTTGATATGACTCCTGTTCTTCTCCTGGTTCCTCTTATATACCTCATTCGAGGGATCAAGGGTGAGCGCATTTTCAAAGCATACCTCCGCATCCTCATATTTTCCCATCTTTGTAAAGACAACCCCAAGAGCATTCCAGGCCCTATGATCCTCTTCTGATGCTTCGACCACCTGGATGAGGAGATTGGATGCATTCTGCAACTCCCCCCTCCGATATGCCTCTATCCCCTTTTTGTAAATATCCTGAATTCCATCATCATCCACCATATCGCACGTACCCCATAACACCAGATTTATGTATCAGATATGGTCCCTCCACGAAGAAATGGTATTCCTCATTGGCCCTCCATGAATCAAATATGAACATGCTCGTCTGCCGGCTCATCTGAATCCTGACAAAAATGCATACCTTTGCCGGGTTTTTCCTGCTGATTTGTGTATACGGTGAAGAACATTTATATTGACTTTCTCCGAATATTTCAGAATGGGGGAGAGAATCGTGCTGAGGCAGATCACTCTGATACTTTTCAGTCTCATGACAATACTTCCGGTGATGGTGTGTGGGGCATCACCAGGAGATATTTTAAAAAACCAGGTTCTTGGTCTTCCGGACGGTCCTGAATGGGGCTATGGCCTAGATACCTCACCTGATGGGAATACTACCGTATGTGGTGTGGCATACCCTGACCAATCCGTTGATCTGGGATCCCTTGGAAACGGGGATGCCTGGGTACTCAGGTTTGATACGGGCGGAGCGATCCTCTGGGAGAAACTTTTTGGCGGGAATGAGACCGATTATGCCTTATCGGTCCGGAATTTACCAGATGGCGGGGCAGCGGTCATTGGCACTACCGGATCGTATAACGGTGATGTCACCGGCTATCACGGAAACGGTGACATGTGGTTTATCAATATCGGACCTGACGGGAATATCCGCTGGGATCAGGCATTTGGAGGGAGTCTGACCGATGAAGGATCAGATCTTGCCCTTCTGCCGGATGGAGGATATATCCTCTGCGGGTATACGATGTCCGCAGATGGGCATTCAAGACGTCAGTCCGGGGGGGGAGATCTCTGGCTTATCCGTCTTGATCAGAATGGGACTGTTATGTGGCAGCAGACATATGGGGGAAGCAGACGTGACAGCGGGACCAGTGTCATCCTGACCAGGGATCATTCGATTGTTGCCTGTGGAAATACCAACTCAACCGACGGGATGGTGTCCGGCAACCGGACCAGCAGCGATGTATGGGTGATCAAGACCGATCTGAACGGAACCCTGCTCTGGGAACGGTCCTTTGGAGGCTCGGCACTTGACTGGGGCCATTCGGTTGTTGAACTTGCATCAGGTGATCTCATGGTTGCAGCGGTCACTGCATCAGGAGATGGTGATGTTGAGAAGAATCACGGAGCAGGTGATATCTGGCTGATGCGACTCACTCCTGACGGAACACCGGTCTGGAAACATACCTATGGCGGGAGCTTTAGTGACAATGTCTGGAAACTTGAGCCCTCACCGGGAGGAGGGGCATACTTTGTCGGTGACAGTTATTCGGTTGATGGTCAGTTCAAAGGGAATCATGGTGAGTCTGATCTCCTGATCGGTGAGGTGGATGGTGACGGAAACCTGCTCTGGTACAGGCAGATCGGCGGCTCATCAGTTGACCGGGGTTCCTGGGTTAAACAAACCGGGACCGGTTCCCTGATGATCACCGGTATGACTGCATCGTCTGACGGAGATATATCCGGAGAACATACAAGCGGTGATCTCTGGCTTGTTGAGGTTGAAGGAAGTGCAGATAAGCACGTCCCCTCCTCTCTCCCGCAACCGGACACTGCTCCTCCTGCCCAGCCTCCAGTCGGCCCGCTTGGTGGAGACGGACCAGTTCCGACTGATCCTGACGGCGATGGGAGATATGAGGATATGAACGGGAATGGCAGGATGGATCTGCAGGACCCGACAGTATTCTTTACGTATTTCAGCTGGCTGCAGAGCCAGGGATACGTATTTGCATTTGATTTTAATGAGAACGGGAATCTGGATTTAAGTGATGTCCAGGCATTATTTAAGGAGATACAATCATGAATACGCAATTAACATGGATCGGTCTGGTATGTATTATCGCAACGGTTGTCACAGGAGTGCAGGGTGCTGTGGTTTCTGTCCAGTCAGGAACACTCTCCCCCGGAGCTGCCGGGACTCTTGATATCATCCTTGATTCAGCTCCATCAGGCATATCCGGGTACCAGATGAACGTTCAATCGGATAATGCGGCGGTTGCGAAAGTGACCGGAGCGACTTATCCTTCATGGGCAGCCCTTTCTGAAGCACTTCCTGGTGACGGGGGATCGTATGCCCTTCGTGCCATTGACCTGAACAGCGGAGTAGAAGCCGGTGCCTCACAGGTAACCCTTGCAACCCTCTCGGTTCAGGCAACCGGAAGCGGAACTGCCCAAATAACGATACAGAACCTGCAGATAGATGATGACGCCGGAAACGCTCTCCAGGCAGAGGCAAAAAGCGGGACGGTAACCGTATCAGGGGGAAGCACGCCGGTTGTTCCATCTACAAAGGAGATTTCTGTCAGTCTTCAGACCGGGTGGAACCTCATCAGCATTCCCATGCAACCGGCTGCAGGGTTTGAGACTGCGGCAGTCTTTCAGAATGTCCAGAGTGCAGGCCATTCCATTCTTACCTATGACGGCTCAGGTTGGATTACTATTGGAAAAGACCACCAGCTCAAACCAATGACCGGATACTGGATCTACACCACCAGTCCGGTGACCATCCCCCTGACGGTCAAAGGGTCACCAGCCGAGGGAAGAGCCCTGAATGCAGGATGGAACCTGGCAGGCATTACCGGGACAAGCCCGGCGTCTGCTGAAAAGGCGTTGTCAGGCCTGTCATCCTGGTCATATATTGTCAGTTATGATGCTGCCCGTCAGCAGTACCGGGATGCCGGCATGAAGGAAAGTCAGAGTCAGATCACACTCAACCCAGGGGAGGGGTTCTGGATATATCTTGATACACCCGGAACGCTGAGCCCGGGAGCATAAAACAAATCCTATATTTTTATAACGCATTTCTTAGGACATATTCAGAATGGAGACCTGGAACATGAAGTACACAATTGGAGTATGCATTCTTCTCACCACCCTCCTTGTTATGGGTGTATCTGCAATTCCCCCGCTGCCATACGAGTTTTATGGCAATGTTTCAATAAATGGAACTCCTGCAGAGGCAGGAACGATAATCATCGCAAAAGTGAACGGGTCTGAGGTTGGCAATGTCACCACAACTGCTGCAGGTGTGTATGGTGGCGCCGGGACTTTTGATCGCCGTCTGGTGGTCAATGGTGCGGAAGACCAGATCGGTGAGTACATCACATTCTGGATCGGAGACCGGCAGGCTGCACAGAAGGTCAAACTCTATGCAGGCGAGTCACAAAAGCTTGATCTGACTTTTATTCCGGGAAAAGAAGGGAGCATTGATGCATCAGTGACCCCCTCACAGGCAGGAACCATCGCTGATGTTCCGACTGAAGAAGCAACACCGGTAGCAACCGCAACAGAAAAAGCACCGTTTCTTATTGCCCCTCTTGCCGCAGGGCTTGCCCTCTTTATTCTCGGACGCAGGGATTAAATTCCCGCTTCTCTTTTATGTAACCGATACATACCTATCTCGTATGCCAGAGGTCACG
>CAZCSN010000023.1:0-32217 GCA_964501255.1 uncultured Methanospirillum sp.
TATGATTTAACCTCCAGTTATAATATCGCCAGGTTCCTGACATTATCACAAAAATTTGAGTTTATGCTCGGTTTTACCCAACAGGAAGTAAACATGCTCATGGATAAAATATTCCATGATTATCAAATCGAATCACAATATCGTGAAGAAATTGATGAAATCATCAAAAGTCATTATAATGGATACCATTTTGTCTCCACAGAGGAAGAATCCCTCTATAATCCAACCATGCTCCTGTACTTCCTTGATTTATTCTGTGAAAACAGAAAAATCCCTGTAGATCTCATTGACCTGAATCTTCGTACAGATCTCTCATGGGTAAAACGTATCACTGGAAAAAACCCGGAAACTACCGAAAATTTTATTCAGGAATTAACAGTGGATGATACGATTGAATATAACAGGACATTACTCCTTTCAAAATTTAATATGAATCAATTCTTTGAGAGGAATTTTTATCCAATCTCTTTTTTTTATCTGGGACTGCTGACAAAACATGATGATTTCAGATTAAAACTTCCAAACCTTTCCATGCGAACCATAATGGTGGAATATTTTAATGAATTGAACCATATAGATATAACAACAGCATATAGTTCAGTTTTAGAAGATTTTTTAAAAAACCCAACTCTTCATACATTATTTTCAAAATTCTGGGAGCTCTATATATCACGGCTTCCTGAAGCTGTATTTCAAAAGATGAATGAAAATTTTTACCGGACTACCTTTTACACGTTCTGTGGACAAACGCTCTTTCGTTATTTTACCTGGAATATTGAACGCTCTTACCCTAAAGGAAGGAGCGATCTTGAATTTGTGGGGAAATTTCATGAACGGTTTGCAGGTATCAGATGGATTATTGAATTTAAATATTTTTCAAATACTGAATATGCCAGAATGAAGTATGCAATAGATAATTGTATGTATGCACAAAAAGATGCGGAACAAATCCGGGGATATGCTCAGGACTTACAAGAAGAATATCCGAAAGCGAAAATTCAGTTATTTATAATTTATTGTCTCGGGAATCAGGGATTTAAGATCTTTGAGATACCACAATCACCATCTCCGCCGGCGTAAGATTGTGTAATTCCTTATTTGTGATTTATTTATCCAGTCACCCATTCTCCGATATTTCTCGTGACTGGATCAAACACAACTCCGACAGACACAATTTCCCTTCCATCATTGTGCCATGCTTCGGGATACCCTTTCATCCGGACCTGTTCCAATGCTTCCTCTGCAGTCCCATGGAGTTTGAATTCTATAATAAATATCTTTGAGGGAGTTTTTAGAACAGCGTCAACACGCCCTCTGCTTGTACTAACTTCTGCTTCCAGCTGAAGGCCAAGTAGCCTGAGCGTAATGAACAATATTGTCTGATAGTATTTTTCATGCCTGATCGTGATAGTATGTGGGACACCTGCAAAAAATGAATGCAGGGTGGAGAAAAAACCATGTAAATCGCCACTGTTCAGATATCTGCTCAAATGAAGCAGCTGTACCCCGACTCGTTCCTTATCGAGATGGGTGTATGAATCGATAAGATACGCTCCAAAAGCTTGTTCAATTTCGCGATTCGGAAATCCAAGTTGATACAACCGGGTATCGCCTGCCCGTTCACATTCCTTTATAGTAAGATACCCGGTCTGAAAAAGCAGGGGGGTTATGGAGATACAATCCACGTCATATGCTGCAAATGATAACTCAGTCACCGGCTCCTGCAGAAGAGCAGCAATATCATACTCCTGATTCCTCATCAGGTCAAGAAGAAATGTTGGCGTTCCAGTCTCAAACCAGAAATTAGAAAATTTCAGGGAAGAGAGACAATTCATTACCGAAACAGGATTATAAACCGATTCAGAACTTTCTTCGAACCGATATCCATCATACCACGTTTTTAAATATCCAAGGGCATCATCATAACATACACCCTCCTGATTGGCTAATGCCTGAATTCCCGGAGAAAAGTATCGTTCCACTTCATTATGAGTATAGCCAAGGGCAGTCGCAAAGGGTGCAGCCATACTGATATCAGTAAGATTATTCAAATCAGAGAAGAGTGAAACTTTTGAAAATTTACTCACACCTGTCAGGAACACAAATCGCTGATACGGTTCTGTTGATTTTATGACTGCATATAAAGCCTTTAAAACGTTTACTATTTCACCCGCATGAGGTTTTCCAATTGAATTCAGAATTGGTTTGTCATATTCATCAATCAGAATGACAACCTTCTCACCATTTTTTGCGAGTGATAAAATTAATTCCCGGAATTGTGCGGTTGCATCATGGCCTGATAATTGTACATTATGAATTGCTGCCTGTTCATGAATGATTTCACAGAGAGCATGATCAAACTGCAGTGCCGATTCTGCCTTCCGGTCCCCCAGATCAATATGGATGATCAGATGTTTCTGCCATTCCACATGCTGATCATCAAGAAAAAGACCTTGAAACAGATGCCGGTTTCCCTGAAAATATGATTTTAACGTTGAAAGCAGGAGTGATTTTCCAAATCTGCGGGGGCGAGAGAGAAAATACAGGCCCTTAGGATAACGGACGAGCTCATACACAAACTGCGTCTTATCAACATATAAAAAACCCCCCTCAATGAGATCCTGAAATGTGTATATACTGGTGCTCATCGGTTTCATGACGCTTCCCTGTTCTATTCGATCTGCCGGATGATAAAGCCAGGTATCATATATCCTTTGGAATTCTGATATTGATACAAAATATCATTTTCAATCACTCAAATCTTACAACAACTTCAGCGAACAGATATAGTTACCCGGTCCTCATAAACCGTCCGGGCGGGACCAGTATCTCAAATCTGGCACCTTTGCCATAGGTCCCGGTCTCCCGTATCTTCATTCCGGTAATACCAAGGATTTCCCTGACAAGGAATAATCCAAGCCCGGTCCCCTTTCCGTACCCTTTGAAAAAAATCATCTCCTTCTCTTCATCAGGAATTCCCGGCCCGTTATCACGTATTGCAATAGTAAGACCTTCATCAGTTGTATGACATCCGATGATTATCCGGGTAACTTCAGGCCCGTATTTGATGGAATTATCAACAATATTAAAGAACACCTTCTCCAAAAGCGGGTCTGCGTATACGAACACGTTTCGGCAGTCAGCAAGCGAATCATCAAATTCCACTCTGCAGTTCATCGATGCCGTTACACTCAGGAAGGTCTCCAGGACCGGTTTCCATACCGGCTTTTGTATCCCTATCTCCTCATACTCACGTGCCAGGTCGATAAATGTCCGGATACGGTGTGCTGATGACTCAATCTGTTGTATCTGACGCAAACCATCATCAGACAGATTCTGACCGGAAAGTGCATCGATTGCCAGAAAGATGAGGTTTAACTGGTTTCGTATATCATGCCGGGTGATGGAACTGAAAAGATTGAGTTTCTGATTCACAACCCTGAGATCTTCCTCTATCTGTTTCCGGTCAGTAATATCCCTGATTGATTCAATCGCTCCGATGACTTCCCCCTTCGGATTATAGAGGTGAGTAGCCTTTCCCCAGAGGTACTGCATGCCGCTCTTAGGAGATGTGATGAGCACATCGGCAATGACCATATCACGTTCCCGTGCATGAATCACATAATTGTCAGGGATGTCTATATCAGGATTATCAAGGAGATCCACAAGGAGCGGCCGTTCCTCTCCATATAACAGATGCGCAACAACAGAACGGGGTTTGCCGAGCACTTCTTCAGCTGGTGCTCCAAGAGACTGTTCAATTGCCTGATTCCAGACCATGACTGTTCCATCGGCTGCAATCGCAAACGTTGGATCAGGAAGAAAACTCAGTACTGATGCCAGCCTGCTTTCAGATTCTGCAAGTGCCTCCTGTGCCGCAATGAGGCTGGTAATCTCGCTCAGCATATTCAGGGTAGCCGGCCGTCCTTCCCACAAAATCCTGATAGCATGGGTCTTTACCCAATGTACCCCTCCATCCCGGTCAATAAACCGAAACAGATAGTCGTCCTGAAAACCGGGGTCCTGGAGTCGTCGGAGGTAATTATCATACACAAGCTGCCGGTCATCAGGATGGACGAATAATGAGAATGGTCTGTCGACAAGTTCTTCAAGGGAATATTTCGTAATCCGGGCACCAAGAGGATTAATAAATTTTAGTTTTCCATCCTGTGAGACGATAATTATCTCCCTTGCATTTTCAATCAGCGTCCGGTATTTCTCTTCAAGCTCCCGCTTCTCCTGCTCTTTTCTGCGAATATCGGTAAGATCGATTACTATTCCCCGGATACCCGTAATCTTCCCTTTCTCCCTGATTGGAATGGTCTGAATAATTGCCGGAAATACTTCACCATCCATCCGGATGAGTTCAATCTCAAGAGGAACACCTCCCTTTCCTGAAAAGGCATCCTGAAACTTTGACCTGACAAATTCCCTCCATGAATCCGGGACATATGTATCATACTGGAGACCTTGTGCAAGATCCTCCTGTGTAACCCTGAACACCGACCTTGCATGAGGATTCAGATATACAATCCGTCCGTTCCGGTCAAGCTCAAATAATGACTGGGGAAGAAACTCGGTGAACTGACGATACCGTTCCCTGCTTGCCTCAAGTTCCTCGCTCATCTCCTGAATTGAGGTAATATCACGACAAAACAGGACAAATTGTCCTTCATATGTTTTCGTCCCCCTGACTGGATGGATGGTCCACTCATACGTCCGGTTCGAAACATGTGTGACAATCACCTGGTCCTGCCCGGTTTTCCGTGCGGTGATAAGACCGGATGTTATCAGACTCTTCTCCGGCTCATCCAAGAGATCACAAAACCGTATGTGGCCGGGACAGTGAGACAATCCCAGAAATGCTCCGGCTGTTTTATTATAATACCTGATGATGCCGGATGAGTCAAGAAGAAGACCACTGTCAGGAAGGGCGTTGAGTACTGCACGAATACTGGTCTCATGCTCTGCAACGACCGTCCAGCTCTCCACCAGTTCTTCATACCGTTGTTTCAGTTCCCGTTCTGCATTGATATTACTGATGAGAACACTATAGCCGGTTATCCGACCGGCCTCGAATACCGGAGAGATCGCAATACGAAGAGCAATATGCATGCCATCAGGTTTCTGATATTCCATGTCAAACTGATTGTTTTCCAAAAGTGGAAAAAAAGGAAGTTTTACACGCTCATGAGAATCTGTCCCACTGGTGAGAATCTCTGTCCAGTATGATCCAATCAGGTCAGCCTTGTCAAGGCCGAGGAGCTCACACGCATACGCATTCATTTCAAGGACCTTCGTTTGTGCATCCAGGATGGCACTTCCAAGCAGGGTATGGGTGAAAAAACTCCGAAACCTCTGTTCACTCTCGATCAGTTTCTTTCGGGTTCTGTCACGGTCAACAGCAATTCTGATCTTATGAATGAGCTCCTGGAACTGAACGGTTACCGGAGAGCCTTTCTGCACATAGAAGGTGGCACCAAGGTTAAACGCCTCGATCGCAACCTCTTCTCTTCCGCGCCCGGTAAATAAAATAACAGGAATATCTATTCTACGCGCTGAGATCTCCCGGAGAAGGTCAAGACCGTCCTGCTGAGGCATCTGATAATCAGATATAATAACATCAAACGATTCTGACTCCAGTACCTCAAGCGCACTGGCAACTGTCGATACACAAAAACAACTGATATCAGGTTCTTTTTTCAGATATATTGCTGCCAGATCACGCAGATGTTCCTCATCATCCACGTACAGAACTGAAATCCCCATCTACCTGGAAAAAAGAATGACGTACGCAACGATAATACCTCCTGAATGCCTATAATTCCCATTGTACCCAATATCGTACAATAAGGGAATTATTCATCCCAGATTACTCGCTAAAGAGACAAATCCATCGGCATTTTTATATAATGAATATATTTCAGCCATGATTTCTCATCATATGGCCGCCTGTGTATCATATGCTCTGATCAGCACCAGAATATCATATCCGAAGATTTATTTACTTTCTCATATATTATTCACATAATAGAATCGTGAGGGGTTAATGGGGGGCGACTATGGCCTGCACTTCTCCGCCGGGGATGAGGAGATTGCAGATGTATTCCGGGATATCGGGCTGAAGCGAAGCAGTGCCCGGGTGCTGACGCTGCTGATAAAAGATGTGGATCTGACCTCCCGTGAGATCGAAAAGGCTGTTGATCTCCGTCAGCCGGAGGTCAGTATTGCAATCACGGATCTCATGAAGAGAAGGTGGGTTACCACCGTTCATCAGATGACCGAGAATAAAGGAAGACCGATGAAGGTGTATCATATCGCACGAACACTCGATGAGATTCTTGATGAGTTGAAAGAGGCTGTCATCGTTTCATATGAACAGAAGTTTAAGGAGATAGAAACGGTCAGACGACTCTTACATAAAACTCCTCACTGATACCTGTAGCTTCTGAACATGCTATAAAATCCATTTCCTCTTATTTTTATCGTATCATCCGCAATTCCCAGGTCATCACTGACGTCTCTCCGAATATGACCGCTATCGGGCAGAGGAGCGTCATGGTCCTGGTAAGGGTATCAGAAATAACTGCCTCATCATACTCCCCTTTCAGGGAGATGACATGATGAACGGTCTCAAAGGTGGCGGGAAGATCCTGCATCCTGCTCGCAGTTGTCTCAATCACAAGCCCCTCCGGCCGTATTCCTTTGTCTCCAAGGTCAAGCAGGATCTTAATTCCAATACATCCCCCAAGTGATGCAAAGAGATAATCTATCGGATTCGGCACGGTCCCCCCACCACCCAGATGCACGTGAGCATCAATCGGGATGGTAAGACCGGTACTGGTTGTTGCAGAAAAACTCATACCCCCTGTATGTCTGACCGTCATAGATACAGGCTTAAACTCTTTTCGTGCAGGATCCCAGGATATCTCACGACTCATACCTAAAGATTGTAAATAACAGGAAAAAAATGGTACCACAGAGTATCTTCTTAGTCCACTTACTTATGTTCGCCTTCGCCCGCATCCTGAACTGATCCGATGATCATTGCAAGCGATCTGGTCTCCGGATAGCTCTCCAGTATCATCTTTAAAAGAACAGTAAGGGGAACTGCAACAATAACACCAGCGCCTCCAAGAAAATATCCCCAGAATATCATTGAGATAAATACAACAGCAGGTGAGAGTGCCATTCCTCTCCCGGCCAGCTCAGGAAAGAGGACATTTTCAGAGAAGAGATTGACAAGACTTGCAATAATGACGACCAGAAGGGCTGCATAGGGATTCATCTCGATAAGCGCAAGTACCGCCGGAGGAATAAGTGCCACGATAAACCCGACATACGGGACAAAATTTAAGACAAACATGAGAAAGCCCCAGACCCAGGGATCCTGAATCCCGAGAATAAAAAGAGCGATGCCAAACCCTGCACCAGTCACGAAATTCACTTTTGCCCTGATAATCACATATTCAATAACCACAGAGCCAAATGCAGCCATCCGCGTGGCGAGTTCCTGCTGATACGAACCGAGAACCGCATTGATCTTCTGAGAGAAAACAGTTGCTTCCAAAAGCAGAAAGAGAGTCGTGAAGATCACGATAAAGAGAGAAGACATCTGTCCAATAAGAGAGGTCACCATTTCAGGTGAGATGACACCAAGAGAGCCGGTCATCTGACTTACCGGAATGAGTGTTGAAAATTTTATCCCGAACTTTGAGAGAAGTGCGTCAATCTCTCCCATATTGGAGTGAATACCCTCCTCAATCTTTGGAATATGAACCAGAAGAGGCGTTACTGAAAGGAGTACCATTCCCACAACCCCGGCCAGACAGCCAAGAAAGATGAAGAATGCAAGATATCCGGACACCCGTGGGTCAAATCCCCGGTTCTGAAACCAGAGCGATACCACCGAAAAGATAACTGCAGCAAAGACAGAGAGCAGAAACGGCCCGATAAATCCTCCGGCCATCTTCAGCCCGGCAAGAATGATAACACAGCAGGCAGTCAGGAAGAGAAGCCTGTCTGCGTTTGGAAGATGCTCAAGAGAGACCATACTAAAGAGATGTCTGACGATGTATAGTATTTTTCGTATGAAAAGGGTTATGGTATGGGAAAGAGATTACATCAATGGATATATCAGCAGATCAATGCCAGGTGGGGGGCATATGATCTGATGCTCTTCTGAGAGATTATATCGGGGGGGATGTACATGGATGCTGTCACCATACTTGGGTTATTCTGTCTTATTTCAGCAGGAATAACCTATGGTCTTGGCATCTATGTATATGCAAAAAACCCTGAGTCCAGGGTAAACCGCCTCTTTCTTATGGTAAGTATCGGCGCCTCGTACTGGGGAATTGGAGAGTTTCAGATATGGAGTGTAAATAGTTATGATAATGTCCTGTTCTGGCTGAAGGCAAGTTCATTCTGGACGGTTGTCATTGTCATGTGCATCCATTTTATCCTGGAATTTGCCGACCATCCCCTTGCAAAACGCGGGAATCTGAAGTACCTTCTCATTATCCTCTATATTCCGGCTTTTCTGCTGGCCTGTGTCAACATTCTGACAGATCATATCTTTTCCGTTCAGTATTCACCAGATTTCCGATACTACTATGCTCCTTCCATCGGGGACCCGGTGTATACCATCGCCACCCTGTATTTTCTTGCCATACTCTTCTGGGCAGTCTATATTGGCCTTCAGGCACGACGATCTGCCGGGAATGATACCTTCAAGCGGCAGTCAAGCTCAGTCAGCCTCGGACTGCTTGTCCTTATCGGGTTTGGTTCCCAGTCTGTTGTCATCCTCCCATTATTTGGTATATATGCACCTAATCTCGTATTCATAGGGATTGTTTTCTTTTCTATCGTAATCACCTATGCAATCCTGAAATACGGGCTTTTTACCTTAAGTCCTGAAACCGTTGCAACACATATCATCCAGACCATGCCTGACGGACTCATTCTTACCGATATGAATGGTCAAGTTATAACAACAAACACAAAAGCAAAAACACTCCTTTCCGGGTTACACCAGGCCAGCCAGGAAACACATGCAGGCCCTCCCCTGCCTGAACCGGTTTTTTCCAAAATACGCGATGAAATCCTGAATCAGGGTACTCTCTCCGATTATGAACTAATCACTGATTCTGATGTCCACAAAACACTGAGCATATCAGGTTCTCTGGTAATCGATCCGGGTCGGGGTCCTGCCGGCCTTATCCTGATTATTCATGATATAACCAGACGGAAAAACGCAGAAAAAGCACTCCGACTTGCGAATGAGAAGATATCTCTTCTGACCCACCTCACCCGGCATGATATCAGTAATCTAATCATGGTCATTTCAGGATATCTGGAGATTTTAGAGACTGAAGAGGATGAAGAACAGAAGATGAAGATGCTTCATATCTGCCGGGAGACCATCGGGAAAATTACGAAATATCTCCATTTTTCACGGGAATATCAGACTATCGGTCTGCATGAACCGGTATGGCAGGACTGCGAACATCTGGTTATGCGGGCAGTCGAGGATATTCAGAATGAACATGTTCAACTCGTTCTCAACCTTGTTCCTGCAGACATTTTTGCAGATCCCCTCTCGGTGAAGGTCATCTATAACCTCCTCGAGAACGCTCTCCGCCATGCAGCGGGCCTGACCAGAATCGGCATTTACTCCGAAGAACAGGAGGATGGGTCACTTCTGCTCATCATAGAAGATGACGGTCCGGGGGTCAGACCTGATGAGAAGGAGCGAATATTTAAACAGGGATATGGAAAGAATACCGGTCTTGGTCTTACCCTGGCACGGGAGATCCTCTCTGTCACTGATATTACCATACATGAAAACGGGATATATGGAAGCGGGGCACGATTTGAGATACGTATCCCTCAAAAATCATGGCGAAAGAGATCTCCGGGAAGTATTGATACAGACATGGATTCCATCCGGTCGACTGACTGAATTACACATACGTAGCAAAAACCATGCATCAAAAACCACTCTTTGTCGATTTTCAGAATATCACCGTTGCACAGAATACCAAAATTATACTACACGATATCTCAGTTCAGATCCCTGACGGAGAACATGTTGCCATTCTGGGGCCAAACGGTTCAGGAAAATCCACCTTTATCCGCACCCTTATCAGGGAGCAGTATCCGGTCCATTCAGATAAAGGCAGCGTCTTTCGGATTTGGGGCGAAGAGGTCTGGGATGTCTTTACCCTTCGATCACATTTCGGGTATGTATCGCACGATCTGCAATGTACCTTCAACCGGAATATATCCGGTCGTGAGGTTATCCTTTCCGGATTTTTCAGCAGTATTGGTCTCTTTTTTCATACCATCTCACCGGAAATGGAGAGACGGGCTGATGAGATATGCTCATTTCTGGAAATCTCCCATCTTGCAAATCGTTCCTTTTCGGATATGTCCACCGGTGAGGCACGACGTTTTCTCATTGGACGGGCACTGGTGCATACCCCCCGTGTGCTCATCCTGGATGAGCCGTCAAACAGTCTTGACCTCCATGCTCTTCACATGCTACGCAGAATGATGCGAAAGATAGCAGAAAGAACGGTTATCATTCTCGTCACCCATTCACTTCAGGACATTATTCCGGAGATTGGCCGGGTAATCCTGTTTAAGGATGGAACCATATTCCAGGATGGACCAAAAGAAACCATACTCTCTGATGACAATATCGGTGCGGTCTTCAACGTCCCGGTGAGGATCGTCCATCATGATGGATACTATTACGCAACCGGTTACTAATCGTATGAAATGCCGGTCGAAACAGACAAAAAAAAGAGATTTTTTTGAATTTAGAAGCGTCTTCTGTTAAAGCCGCCAGATGAACCGCCGTATCCGCCGGATCGGTTTCCACCAAAGTCGCGGCGTGGCTGCATCGGGCGTGCTTCATCAATACGCATGGTTCTTCCGTCAAATTCGGTATCGTTCAGGGCATCGAGTGCTGCCTGGGCTTCTTCTGAAGATCCCATCTCGACAAATCCAAAACCTTTGTTCTCAATGATTTTGGCGCTGACAACCTCTCCATAGGCTGAGAAAAGTTCGTTGAGCTGACTTTCGTTGGTGGAGTAGGGCAGGTTGCCTACGTATAATTTCTTTCCTTCCATGATCGTCCCTTATGGGCTTTTTGCATAACTGTTGGGCCGCAGTGATCTCTATCACATTGCGCCAGAGAATTACCAAGAATAGCAGTGAGATACCCTTTCGAACTGAACGAGAACTTACAAAAACTATTGTCAGAATTTACTCTTTCGTCTGCACATACACGTTATCCCGTGAGTATATAATGGTTTTCTAAATATGACATCTTCGAATCAGGACTCATCCGAATCTGCCGGTCTTCCACTGCCATATGATCGGACATGCTCCCATGCAGCATGATACCGCTCCCATCGATCCGCGTCCGTATACATCCTGATATCAGTATGACCATACAGCATCCGATCTTCCCCAACTGGGCATACCCGGATGCATATACCGCATGGAGATCGGAATTCACTATTGAGGGCGGCACTTCGATCCGCACAGGCTTTTTTATTCGTGCAAGCATCCGGATAATCCTCTTCAGATAATGCATTCACCGGGCATGCACGGACACAGGCATTACACCGGGTACATAACGGCTCAGTGATGAGGGGATCGGACGGAACAGAAGCAACGGTCAATACGGTACCAAAACGTACACGTGGCCCCCACTTTTCTGTCAGAACCATATTATTTCTCCCGAATGTTCCAAGACCGGCAAGAACGGCCGCATGACGATGAGAGAAGAATGCAACCGGATGCCGTTGAAGAACCCTGATACTCCCATACCCGTCGCGGGGTATCGAGACTGACGGGAACCCGTGGTCATTGAGCACGGAGGCTAACCGCCACGTATACTGATCGATAAGGCTGTTTACTGTCTTATACTCCTCACGATACCATATCGATGGTGCTGACTCAAGGGCCGGGAGATGAATGGGAAGACCGATAACAACCGCACTCCGGGCCTCTGGAAGGATAGAATCGGGAAAGAATGCCTCAGGCACCCAAGGTTCAAAGAGGGGGTCTTTCCATCTGGATACATCAGCATATCCGACACAGGGTATCCCAAGCTCTCTGCATGTATTGTTGATAAGCGTCCTGACCGTCATATCTGTAGTATATCTGGCACTGGTGAAAAAATGAGATGGAACATGTGGCAATCTCGTATATGATAATGCTGACCGGTTCTATACCTTAAATTCCGCCATATCACGGGATATCCTGTCAATCCTGGCTGTGGCCTCCTGAATTGACTGGGCGATACAGTCAAGCGATACCGAATTCTCCTCGGTTAATGCTGCTGTATTGCCAAGTTCGCTGATAGTTGTGTGAAATGCCTCGTTCATGAGGGCTATCTGTTCCATGACCATCTCATAGGCTGCCATCTGATTCTGGCTTGCCGTATCGATTGACACAATCCGACGTGCAATATCCTCAATTGACAGGGCAAGGTCAGAGAATATATTCAGGGTTTCATGAACCGCCCTGCTGCCCTGATCAATATCACGACGGGAAGCTTTGATGGCCTCTTTCATTCTAAGAGACCGGCCCTGAAGCAGAGAGATGATACCACTGATCCGCTCTGCTGATTTCTGGGACTCAAGAGCAAGTGCTTTCACCTCTCCGGCAACCACAGCAAATCCTTTCCCTGCATCTCCGGCCCGGGCAGCCTCTATTGCGGCATTTAACGCAAGAAGGTTGGTCTGATCGGCGATGTCAGTAATGATCCCGACAATTTCTCCGATCTTATCCATCTCCGAGTTTATCTCATGAATAATTCTGCCGGTCTCATCATGTGAGTCAACAATGGACTGCATCCCCATGCCCGCCTGCTGACTGCTAAGAGAGCCCTTTCTCGAGAGTTCCTGGGATGTACCGATCAGGAGTGATGCCTCCTTTGTCTGGGCAGCGATGTCAGATCCAATGGATGTTACATCCTTCATCGCATCCTGAATCCTCGTAATACCTCCCTTTGAACGATCTGCCTGTACACTTAATTCATTGGTTCCCCGTGCTATCGCCTGGGAGGCAGAGGCAATCTCCTCTACACTGGCATTTGACTCCTCCATCTCGGTCATGAGTCCCTGAACCTGATCTGACAGAGAACCGATCAGTCGTCCCATCTGAATCCCGATGGTATCAAGGGCATTTCTGAAGGGAATAAAATCCCCGGATACCGGGATATCCTGACTGAAGCGTGCTGCAAAATTACCGGAAGAGTATGCATGGGCAAGATTCATTGCTTCCCGTACCGGATGCACAACTGCATCAAGGGTATTATTCACTGCTTCGATAACATGACGATACTCACCGGAGAAATGACTGACATTCCCACGAACGGTAAGATTTCCTAATGATGCTGCCTGTGCTATCCCGTTAATCTCCGCAAGTACTGCCTTTTGTTCCTCCCCGTCGCGGGTGATGGTATCCATCGTCTCCTGCAGGCGGGATGCCATGATATCAAAGGTCCTTCCAAGGAGAGCGACCTCGTCCTGTCCGTCAGGGTTTATCCGGCACGTAAGATCGCCCTCTGCAAGACGTTCTGCTGCACGGGTGATATGGTGTACCGGACGGCTGATGGATCGTGCCACCAGGTAGAGGAGACCAATCCCACCGGCTGAAATAAGAATGCCGAACAGGACCAGAAGGATCGTCAGAGATATTGCATTGGCAGTCAGGAGGGATGAGGGAACCAGCACCAGAACCTTCCACGGCCGGTCAGGATCCCCAATCACAATATCAGACATCTCACCGACATACGGGCCAAGGGTGAAGGTTGTATCAGATGCGCCGGTAAGCACTGCCTGCATGGTCTCCTCCGGGACTGAAAAGAAAGGGGCAAGTGAGGTAAACGGTTCCCCAACCGTCCCGATGTCCCCGGTGACACCGGCAATGGTCCCGTCATTACTCACGATGAGGACGATCCCCTTCCCATTATACAGCCGGGTCTCATCAGCAATCCGATCAATATCAGCAAGGGTGACATCAACACCGGTAATCCCAAGAAACGAACCCTGATACATAATCGGGACGATGGTTGATGCCATGAGGACCGGTACACTCTGTGAGGGTTCAACATACGGATCGGTCAGGAATTTCTGATGAGTCCGTGCCGGGATGGTGTAGTACTCCTGCTGATAATCAGTCTCAACATCGTCTGAATCCGGCTCGTACATCATCCGCTGCTCGATCCCGTTTTCCCGGTACCAGTACATGTTCATCCTCCCTGATCGGGAGAATCCCTGCACTCCTGCATACCGCGAATCAGCACCATCATAGGCATTTGCCTCCCACATGGTGTACACGCCATTATAAAGCGGGTGGTTTTTCAGAATCCCTCCGATGATACGCTCCACTTCGTCCCTGGGCAGAGGTTTTCCTTCACTATACGGTCCGAGTAGTACCTCTGCCAGTGCCTCGGTTGAATGCATCGGCTCAAGGAGAACACCGGTGATCGCCTTTGCCTGTCCATCGGCTAAAATTCTGAGCTCGTCCTTTGCACTTGAAACAGATGTATTGTACGCTGAAAATGCTGAAAACAGGATGATGACACCTGCAACGACAAGAAGAGAGAGTGAACCGGCAAATAATATCTTTTTATTTATTGAACTGAACGTAAAGAGAGAGACCATGATAGATCATATCCGGAGGATATAATAAAGGAACCTGATATGGTGATCAGCAAATGGTGCACCATTATTGCACGCCATGACAGATACTATCACGGTTCACAACAGTATTATACTATGGACAGCCGGGTACCCGGGTACGAGTTACAAAGCCGGATGAAGCGTTTTATTGACAGGATGGATGAAAAACAACCTGACTGGGAACTTGCGGTCATTTTTGGAAATGTCAACCTCTATTATTTCACCGGCACCATGCAGGACAGCATGCTCTTAATCCCCCGTGATGGAGAGGCGGCACTCTGGGTCAGAAAGAGCTATGAACGTGCCTGCAATGAATCTGAATTTCCTGCTATTGAAAAAATGGGAAGTTTTCGTGATGCACGGCAGGCATATACCTCCCTTCCTGATACCGTATACCTTGAGACAGAGATCGTCCCTCTTGCCCTCTATCAACGTTTTACAAAACATTTTCCAGTCCCGAAGATAGCGCCGGTTGATCGGGAGATCTCAATGGTCAGGGCGGTAAAAAGTGAATTTGAACTCAGGCTCCTTGAAAAATCAGGAGAGATCCACGCATGGGTGCTGGAGGATTGCGTTCCGGATCTGCTGAAAGAAGGGATACGTGAGTGTGATTTTGCCGGCAGCCTGTACACGCTTCTTGTCAGCGAGGGGCATCATGGCATCGCGAGGTTTGGGATGTTTAACACCGAGATGCTGCTTGGACAGATCGGATTTGGGGAAAACTCACTGTATCCCACATATTTTGACGGGCCTGGCGGTTCGGTTGGATTATGCCCGGCAGTTCCCCTTCTTGGGGATAGAAAACGACGGCTTCGGAGAGGAGATCTCGTATTTGTTGACGTCGGATGCGGATATGGCGGGTATCACACCGATAAAACCATGACATATGTCTATGGATCATCGCTGCCAGATGATGTCATAGCAGAACACAACCGGTGTGTTGATATCCAGAACCATCTTGCTTCTTTGCTCGTCCCCGGCAATATTCCTGCACAGATATACCAGGATGTGATGGAGACGCTTGAGCCGGAATTTTTACCGAATTTTATGGGATATAAAGATCGCTCAGTCAGATTCCTGGGACATGGGGTGGGACTTCTTATCGATGAGATACCGGTCATCGCTAAAGGATTTACCGAACCACTCGAGGAGAACATGGTCTTTGCCCTGGAACCAAAGAAGGGGATTGCCGGAGTTGGAATGGTCGGAATAGAAAACACTTTTGTAGTCACAAGAAACGGGGGGCGGTGTATCACCGGAACAAACCCGGGCCTCATATCTGTACCGGGCTGATCATAATTTGTATCTGATATGATGGTACTTCTGCAGGTACTGGAGAATCTTATCAGATTCAATCCATCGTTTATCCAGTTGATTGATCAGATCATCAATGATCCGTATCTGCCTGATAACCGGACCGGAGATCGTCTCATCAAGTTCTTCAACAATCATCATGATTATCGTGAGTGGATTTCTCACTCCGTCATTGAGTATGGATAATTCTGCAAGATTCTTCTCTATCTGTTCGATCAGGCGGTATCGTTCCTCCTCATACTGTCGTTTTTGTGTGATATCCTCAATTATTGCAAGCCCGACTACATTGTCTTCCAGTCTGAAGATATCCAGGGTTACCTGCACCGGGAGAATATCATCCACATTCCTGATGATTCCTGATTCAAACGTACAGATATCGGTATCGATGACAGTAAGCTCCCTGACCATCGACGAACCGGAGATCGGAAGGAATGCCCGAATAGGAATATCCTGGTCATGAATATCAGGAAGTGACATTCCCACCATCTCCAGTGCCCGCGGGTTTGCATCAATAATCCTGCCAGGCTCTCCCTCCTTTGTGAATTCAAAAAGAATAAGGCCTAATGAGACGTTCGAAAACACCTCACGATATTTATGCTCACTCTCCCGCAAAGCCAGTTCAGAGAGTTTTATATTGGTAATATCCTCAATCTGGACCAGATACCAGCCAATCGTCTGATCAGACTGCGGTACGGGAGTTATCAGAACCTCCAGATACATGATCCCTGACCGGGTGGGGGGTATATCATAGGCCGATCGCAGAAGATCGAGATCCATCCTGACTTCTGCCCGTACAACCTGACCTGACCGCAGATCCTCCTTCTGCTCCAGAGTCAGGAATGCACTCTGAAAGAGCGGACAAGACTCTGGTATACTCCGTTTTGAGGAACCAAAGAGTGATATCGCTTCAGAATTCAAATCAACAAGCATACCTTCCCTGTCATATACCAGAATTGCAATCGGTGAGAAATAAAAGAGGCTTTTAAATTTTCGCTGACTTTCAATCAGTTCAAGTTCTATCCGCTTCTTCTCACTGATGTCCAGAGCAGTCCCGAAAAATGCAACCATCTGTTCGTTGACATCTTTTATGGATACAATGTTACAATTAAGCCATATACTGCTTCCATCCCTTTTTCGCAGACATAATTCGGCATTTCGGACTGCCCCCTTGGTATTCAGATCATCAAGGAGGCGGTTTTTGTCTTCCGGAGAAAGACCAAGGTCATGGATGATACTCTTTACCTCCTCCTGCATCTGCTGGGGACCGTCATATCCAAACATTTCGGCTAATGCAGGATTGACCAGTGAAAATCCTCCCTCAAGCGTGTTTTGAAAAAGTCCGATATTGGTGCTCTCAAAGATCAGACGATAGAATGAATCGCTCTCATCTGACGCACGTTTCGCCAGAACCATCCCGGTATTATCATGAGCAATTCCCTCTATCCCTGTCACGGTACCTGTTTCATCAAAGACCAGATGGACATTGGTCGTGATAAAAACAAGTGAACCATCCTTTCTTTTCAGAACAAGCGGATGGTTTTTGAGCTGTCGTTCGGTAAAAAGGATTCTTCTCAACGTTGCCCGATCATCAGGATTCAGATACAGCACCGACAGCGGCTGACCGACAAGTTCTGAAGGGTCAGAATATCCGAGCATTTTTAATGTTCCAGGCCCGACCTGCTCGATAATTCCATCAGGAGTTGCCTTAAAGTAGGCATCCTCTATCTCCTCGATGATCCTCTGATATGAGTAGTCCTTCTCTCTGGCAAGCCTGGCTGAGGTGTCAGCATGACGAAGATAAAACCTGATGCCAACGAGAGTAAGAATTGAGAATACGCATATAATTCCTAAAATGAGCAGCAGATACGAAGAAAGGGTGGAGATCCCCTCCTGATAGAGATCACGGGGATATGTCACCTGAAAGATGGTATTCTCACCCGTCACCGGATCAGGGATTTTTAAAAATCCGGATATCCGGGTTTCATTTAAGACCTGAACGAAAATTACACGATCCTGATTCAGATCCCGATGATGCTCCGGGATGGGGCCGATCTCATCCGGATTGGGGAGCTGAACAGGGTGCTTAAAAAATACCGAGAGTTCCTCAATCAGTGGCCCCTGAAAGTACCGGCCCATCACGACATGACCATTTCCGGGTATTCCGGTAGTATGATAAAAAATCGGATGAGACACCAGAACGCCGGAGAGATTGCCATGATGGAAGATAATCGATGGGAATACGGTATCACTCGCTGATGTCCCCTGTAAGAGCGGACTTTTTGGTGTCAGATATGGTGCCAGTTCAGACCGTACCGGGTACGAACCGTTGAGCGGATGAGTATAATCTTCACCATACAGCTGTTTTCCCTCCCGGTCAAATATCCCGACAAAATCCATTCCAATCGCCATAAAGGATGAACTACTCATGCCCTGACCGGGAAAATCAGGATAAATCCCTTCACTGTACAGAGCCATATCATCCCAGAATGAGTAGTCATACACCGTCCGCTCAATATTTCTGATGGCATTGTTCAGATTATCTGAAAACCGTTCCATCCGTGACTGCATCTCATTCTCTTCAAAGGAACGGTATGCATCCAGAAAGAAGAACGAAAGAATGAATGAAACAACAGAAAAAACAAGGAGAGAGAAGATAATGACTGCAAATAGTATCCTTCGGAATCGTTTCAGGTATGACTGATCTGGCAGGGTCATGAAAGGAGGCCCTCGTCACTTACCTGGAAAAATCCATTCTGAAATATTCTATTCACCCCTTTTCTCCAGACCATCGATGGTGTATGTATGGCATACAAACAATGCCAATTGATCCTGAACCTTTGTGAGTAAATCCGACTCATACCACATATCCCTTTCGGTCATCTGATACTTCCGGATCCAAATTTCAGCATGAGCGGATCTCCTGTGATTCATTATGTCGAACATTGCGCGAGGTGGTACATCATTCACATTTCAGACATTCATTACAAATCCCCGTTTATATGAGATGAGAAAAATCATTTCAATAGGTGATTGCTCTGAACGAAACGTGGCCGGGTTTTTGATACTTATATGATCGACATAAATGTACGACAAATACAATTCTATTTAAATTTTAATTCTACACGATTGATCATGCGATCGGCAATGAGTCAGATGCCGATCAGGTCACGGTCCGGTATGATGATCATATGGATGACCGGAGACACCCCCGCATGAACCAAATGGTGGTACAATATGGCTGAAAACTTTGATGTCAAACTTGACAACAAAACCTACATCCCTGATCCATCCTACCAGGCAAATTCTGCCCTTGGTGATTACAAGAAGGCATATGCAGAGTTTTTATCTGACCCGGACGGTTTCTGGGCAGGAAAAGCACGAGAACTGGACTGGATCAAACCCTGGGACAAGGTAAAGGAGTGGAACTGGCCAAATGCCCGGTGGTTTTGTGGAGGAAAACTCAATATCTCTGCAAACTGCCTGGATAGACATGTAAAGAACGGACGGCGGAATAAACTTGCCCTGATCTGGAAAGGAGAACGGGGGAAGGAGGAGATCTATACATACCGTCAGCTGTACCGGGCTGTGATGCGGTTTGCCAATGCCTTAAAAAAACTGGGCGTCCGGAAGGGAGACCGGGTCTGCCTCTATATGCCGCTCGTCCCTGAGCACATTATCGCCATGCTGGCCTGTGCACGAATCGGGGCTATCCATTCCATTGTCTATGCCGGATTTGGGGCTGAAGCACTCCATGCACGTATCAGGGATGCACAGGCCAAGATTGTGATCACGGCAGATGTGGGAGTCAGACGTGGCAAATTAATCCCGCTCCGGAGCATCGTGGATGATGCAGTCAAAAACTCTCCAAGTGTTGAAAAGATAGTGGTCTTAAGCAGGGAACGGTGCCCGGTAGAGCTCTACTCAGAGATGGAGGTGGACTTTTACGCCATTCAGGAGGGTGTGAGTGATGAATGCCCGCCGGAAGAGATGGACAGTGAAGACCCGCTCTTTATCCTCTACACCAGTGGGACAACCGGACAACCGAAGGGGATTGTTCACACCACCGGAGGATATGCCGTCGGTGTCCATTACACATGTAAGTACATCTTTGACCTGAAAGAGAATGATGTCCACTGGTGTACAGCCGATCCCGGATGGATCACAGGGCACAGTTACATCGTCTACGGCCCGCTCTCCGTCGGAGCGACCGTGCTCATCACCGAGACAACGCCCGATTACCCAGACCCCGGGGTCTGGTGGAGCCTTATCGAAGAGTTTGGCGTGACGGTCTTTTACACGGCCCCGACCGCTATCAGGATGTTCATGAAGGTCGGAGAACAATGGCCGGACAAGTACAACCTCAGTTCCCTCCGGATTATCGGATCCGTGGGAGAGCCATTAAACCCTGAGGCGTTCGAGTGGTATTACCGGGTCATCGGACGGAACCGGTGCCCGATTCTGGACACCTGGTGGCAGACCGAGACCGGTATGCATATGATCACCACCCCGCTTGGACAACCGATGAAACCTGGGTTTGCCGGAGTGCCAATACCGGGTGTCGTTGCAGACGTCGTCGATAAGGAAGGAAACCCGGTCCCGCCCCGGCAGGGAGGTCTTCTGGTCATCAAAGAGCCATGGCCGTCGATGATGCGGACCGTCTACAACAACCCGGAACGATATAACCAGTACTGGAATCAGATCAGGAACTGGTATACTGTCGGTGATCTTGCGGTAAAAGACGAAGACGGGTACATCATGGTCCTTGGGAGAGCTGATGACATCATCATCGTTGCCGGACATAACCTCGGAACCGCAGAGGTCGAATCTGCACTGGTCTCCCATGAGGCTGTCGCGGAAGCGGCTGTCATCGGCGTTCCGGATGATGTCAAAGGGCAGGCAGTCAAGGCATTTGTCATCCTGAGGCAGGGCTTTGAACCAAGTCAGAAACTTGTCTCCGAACTGACATACCATGTCAGGATGACCATCGGGCCAATCGCCATGCCATCCGCCATCGAATTCATGGACAAACTGCCAAAAACGAGATCCGGTAAGATCATGCGTCGTGTGCTCAAGGCAAAAGAGATGGGGGTAGACCCGGGCGATATCTCAACCCTTGAAGAATAACCTTTTTTTATTGCTCCTGTAAAGAGTTCTTTATCTGCACAAGTCCTTTGTGGAACTCTTCCAGATATTCTTCCATATTCAGACTCCCTTCCTGAAACGGACAATCAAGTTCCATTATCCTGTCTATGACGTCCTGTCCGGGCTTAATGATATCAATCGGGACCTGTGCCCGGAGAGATCCCTGGATCAATGCCTTCCGGAACGGGCCGATACAGTAGGCAATACGTTTTTTATAGGCGTTCTTTGTCTTTTCAAGATATCCTGCCACCCGTTCGGTCTCAATTCTCAGAAAATCCTCCTGAATGATAGGATCCTTGACTTTTCCCAGCATATAGTGATAATGGGCATAGGGATACATCGTCTCCAGTTCTGCAGGAAGAATTCCGCATGTCCCGAAGATGACAATATGATACAATTCAGGTTCGAGGACATCGTCGATTATTCTCCGGATAATCCGGTGGCTTGGGCTTGTACTGTAGGGTTTTCGAACGGCACACGGAATGAAAATCGCGATATCCCGCGGCTCTACCTCATACACATCAATGATATACCGGTATGACTCCTCAAATTCAGGGAGATAAAACGGGGGATCGGTGAGGATTGTATCTGATGATGATCCGTGAATTGCCTGGTTTGGATCGTTCATGCCGTACCTGTCACCATCCGATAGCATTATAGTTGCTCACCGGCCGATTCTGCATGTATACCTGATACGGAATACATCCAGATACCGGTAATTCACGTATCAAAAATACCATGTATAATGAGAGCGAATAAAGAACGATGACACGAAATCTCCTTATCTGCCTTCTTCTGGTCTGTAGTACTGTGTTTCTTACGACAGCGGAGGATCAGTTCATGCAGACAGAGAATACTACCACAACCGGCTTTTTGCAGGATACCCTCGAAGAAAATAATGCATCAGCCGAAAGGGTTTCGGAGATGGTAAATTTCGTTCAGGAAGCGGTTGCATATGCCAGGGATAATGGCAAAGAAAAAGCACTTGCGGCATTTAATGACCGGAACGGGACCTTCTTCAGGGGAAGCCTGTACATCTATGCATATGATTTTAACGGCATCACCCTCGCCCACCCGTTACAGACCGACCGTATCGGAAAGAGCCGTCTGGACGAACCTGATGCAAACAATGAGTATTTTATCCGGAATCTGCGTGATGCAGCACGAAACGGGTCAGGATTTGTTATATTTCACTATATAAATCCGGCTCATAATAATTCGGTTGAGAAGAAACTTGGGTATGTTGAGGCCGTGGATGATACCTGGTGGCTGGGATCAGGGATTTATGGTCAAGATGTGACCATTCCGGATGAAATCACCTGGAATACCCCTGCATAATCCAAAAACACATACACCCCTTGTTTCAGCTCTTTTTTCCGCCAAACCGGCAACCCTTTGATATATGCAATCATACGCTTGTTTATGGGCCAGTATGTAATTGCCTGTATATCGGCGCTTTTGATTATCTGTCTGCTATCAGCAGCAGGTGGAGACGTGACACCCCTCCCCAGGGTCCAGCTCCCGCTTGGTCCCCCTGCGATCAAACCGCCATATGATGATGACCGGTTCTTTGAACGGGCAAATAACACGATATACCAGATCTGTGACGGGGATACTCTTCCGGTCGGGAAGATGAACATGGCATTTCATGACTCCCTTGCAGGAACATATTATACCCTCATCAGGATGAATATCAGTCAGAAGGAGTATGCCCGGGCGGAAGAGCTGATCTCATTTCTCTCGTATACCCTGACACTTACGGAGAAATATCTTGAGTATGAGTCAGAGAAGAATAGCTTCTCGCCGGTTCATGCCGACCGTGTGTCGTATGAGGATCTGACGCCCTGGTATGATGCAGCAGCCGGCATCTGGAAGAATATGTATAAGAATTATCCAGGCACGAAGATGTATGGCATGCCTGACCCGGTCCCCCCAAAGACATGGATGATAGGCGAGATACCATAAGGAAAGATCCCATTGGAAAAAACCGTTCAGAGGTATGTAACAAAATACCTCATCATCGTCTTCAGGTACCAGGGATCATAGTTGAGATCATGGTTCTTATTGGTCATGACCATGAGATCATACTGTTTTTTGGCTGATTCAAGCGCATCAGCAAGCTGCATGGTCATGGACGGATGAACATTATCATCCATATCCCCGGTGATAAGGAGCAGATGACCACTCAGGTTTGATGCCTTTTGAGCGGTAACCTGCTCAAGATACCGGTCAGTCACCGGATACCCCTCATACTTCTCCCCCCAGAACGATCCATAGAGCCTGCTGTCATAATTCCCTGACCCGGCAACCCCGACCTTAAAAAATTCCGGATAGGTGAGCATTGCCTGTGCTGCCATGAATCCACCTGCTGATTTGCCATAGATACCCACCCGGCTGATATCCAGAAACGGATACCGGGATGCAAGCTGCCGAAGGCCGGTAATATGATCAGGAAGACCACAATCACTCAGATTTCCATAACTGACATCATGGAATGCCTTAGACCGGTATGCCGTACCAAGGCCGTCCATCGTTACCACGACATACCCCAGCTCAGAGAGCATCTGACATGTCCAGTAGATCTTTGCATGCCAGGTCAGTGATGCCGGATAAGCGGTTTCTGTAACGATGGTATAGGGGCCCGGATAAACCACGTCGATGACCGGATACTTCTTTGTGCTGTCAAAATGTGTCGGCCTGAAGAGAAGTCCGTAGAGTTCCGTCTTTCCGTCACGGGCAGTCACCGAGAACCGTTCTGCCGGAGTCCAGCCCTGTCTTTGAAGATCAGAGTCATCAGCTGTTGCAAGATGCATGAGAAGCGTGCCGTCCATGGATCGGAGGACGGTCACCGTCGGAAGATCAGCCCGTGAGTAGGCATCGACAAAACAGGAGAGATCCGGGGATAATGAAACGGAATGATCCGCCTGGCCCGGCGTCAGGAGTTTCAGACCATTCCCATCGGTCTGTACCCGGTACAGATACCGGTAGTAGGGATTGCCCCCCTCCCTTCCACTTGCGGTAAAGTAGATATGCCCGTTCTTCTCGTCAACGGCCAGGATCTTCCTGACCACCCAGGGTCCTTTCGTGATCTGTTTTTTCATGGTGCCATTGGCATCATACCGGTACAGATGGCCCCATCCGTCCTGCTCTGAAAACCAGATGACATCTCCGTTCTGAAGCACATAGACATTTGGAGCGGCACCATATTCCAGATTTGATTCGATATACGTCGATCCGGTCTCGTTCATGATCTCCCGGACCGTACCGGTCTGTGCATCGGCTGACAGAAGACGAAGGGTTTTCTCACCCCGTTCAACATAGAGGAGATACAGGACAGTTCCCGTCTTATCCCACCACTCAAGGATATTCTGATCCGTATCCATCAGACTGACCTCTGGCTGTGGCCGGTACTGTAATGGAGTGACATTGCGGGTAATTGTATCAATGATAACCGGATGATATTCCGGGACAGCGGGATCTCCGGGTGTCGCATACTTGTATGAATACAGTACCGGACGCTTTCCGGTTCCCGGTGCATCCTGCACAAGCCAGAGCGGGCTGACATTTCGCTGATCGACCCGGTAGGTTGCTATCTTTGATGAATCCGATGACCAGACGAGATAGGGGGAGGGTGATGTATGAAGCCTGGCTTCAGAGACCGGATACCGGACCGTGTCTGATCGTTTTCCGTAAAAATAATCAGGGAGACCGTCGGTTGTCAGGGGTGCTGCCGTCTTCGAAGGAACCGAATAGAGCCAGAGATTTGATCCATTTACATAGGCTATCTTTGTATGATCCGGGGATAAAATGCCGGCCTGTATCTCATCTGGCAGGATCATCTCCGTGATAGTATATGACGACAGATCGCAGACCCATACAGACCCGAAGGCATGGAACGAAATGGTCTTTTCATCAGGTGATAGTTCCAGTTCCTGAACCGGCAGACGGGACGGAAGTACCTCTTTTCCGACAGCCGAACCAAGTGCCTGTGCAAGCCGTTTTGCATCAATATATGACTGCCTGCTGCCCTGTGAGATATTGATGAGGAAAAACTGTGTGGTATCACGTCCGGTATCAGCATACCAGAATGCATCAGGACGAATCCAATGCGGTTCAATGGTCGCATGATAGATATGAGCGACTGCATTATCCGGATAAAAGAACTCTGCCATCTTTTGTTCATATTCCGGTACCGGATTATGAGAATCCTTTGCCAGGACCGGTACCGCAAGAAGGGAGAGGATGATACAGAGAATGAAGAGATATTGTGATCGAACTGCCATACACAAAGAGGGAGAGGATAAAATAAATAAGTGACTCATATGCGATGACCAGAGCCCCACAAGAAAGGCTCATCAGACATACACGTTCAGTGAGGAGTTCTTTTCGGATTGACGCTAAGTTTCATGAGCAGCCTGTTTTTTCCCGCCGAACTTTCCGGTACAGGGCATGATGGTCACCGAACTTCTCGGGATCTCCCGTTCCAGTGATTCTTTTATTGCATATATACTCTTTTGAACCTCATGCATCTGCTTATCGCCGTCAAACTCCAGAAAGAGTTCGATAAAGATATCATTCCCGCACCGGCGGGATCTGACACCATGAAACGCTTCGTACTCATCAAAGAAATCAGCAAGGGATCTGACAACCACCAGCTGGAGCTCTTCTTCGATCGTCTTATCCAGCAGATCAGGAAGCTGGGAGGATATCGTCCGGTACCCGGAGAGGAGAAAAGAGCCGATAACGATAAAGGATGCAATGGGATCGATATAGTCACGAATCGGATTCTCTTTCATGAGCAATACAAGCAGCAATGCGACAAGAACGATGAATTCCGTTATCGCTTTTGTCTTAAACAATGTAATCTGTGCTTCAATGACCGGTGAATACTCCATCTGTGCAATATGAACCTTCTCTCTCCAGAGGATCGTACTGACACAGATACCGGTGACCATGACGATCATTGCAGCGATGGTGACCTCTTCATGCAACATATGGGGATTGAGCAGCTTAAAGATGGTCAGCCCAAATACCAGGACCAGGGAGAGGATCATGACAATACCGGTCACGATACTGGTCATGTTCTCAAATTTTCCCATCCCGTAATCATATGCATGAGATCCTCCTTCTGCAACCTTCCTGAGAGCAAGCCATGAGAAGAAGGTAGAGAGAATCTCGTTTCCTTTCTTGATTGCCTCGGTTGATAATGTCACCGAACCGGAGAGAGCAGCAAGAATAATGGACGGTATCCAGAAGACCGTGTCAATAACCAGACTTTTAAAAATCACACGCTCTTTGATGACATGCAGGGAAATATCTGATGATTGAATCTCTTCCCCGGTATGGACATGAACCATGTGCCAATATGTGGGTATGGAGGATGAAAATAGATTCCTACGCCTGCATCCCAAACCCTGAAAAATTACGGTAGTTCAGATTTTTTATGAATATACCGAAGAAGCGGCCAGATCAGAAGAACCGGCATTGTACCAAGGATGATACCGGTCCACTGCAAGGGGGTTAATGGGACAGTGTCAAATATATCACCGCCATACTGGACGATAAGTACCTGAACGATCCCGATCAGTCCCATGATCCCATAGAACACAGGATTTCCTCTGAAAAGAGGAGGCATAATTCCGTTTATCCCCCGGCAGTTTATTCCGTTCCAGACCTGGGCAATCACAAAACCGGCAAAGAATGCCGATGCCTGCTGCTCTGGTGTCTCCATGAAGGGAAGTCCAAATATCATACAGCACACCCCGACGGCGATGTATATTGCGGCGGTTATCAGAATCGCACGCTTCATGTACGGCGTTATCACGGATGCTGTCCGGGGCATTGGTTTTTTTGTCATAAGGGCCGGGTGCGGAGCCTCTGAACAGAGTGCAAGAGCGGCAAGTGAGTCCATAATGATATTGATCCAAAGGAGCTGAATAATGGTAAATGGCGGTTGAAATCCCAGCAGCGGAGAGATAAATGTAAGGATAGCAGCAGAGATGTTAATGGTCAGCTGGAAGATCAAAAACCGCTGAATATTCTCAAACAATGCCCGTCCCCACCAGACCGCCCGTTCTATTGTCGGGAAGGAGTCATCAAGGAGGATGATATCACTTGCCTCTCTGGCTACCTCGGTTCCTGCAATCCCCATTGCAAGGCCCACGTCCGCATTCCGAAGGGCAGGAGCGTCATTTGTCCCGTCTCCGGTAACCGCAACGACCTCACCATTTGCCTGAAGGGCTTTTACCAGCAGTAACTTGTCATGGGGTTCTGATCTGGCCAGAACCTCCAGTTCGGGGACAACCTGCTGACGTTCCTCATCTGTCAGCCCGCGGAACACAGAACCGGTCATAACCGTCCCGTTGGTAAGAATACCGGTCTCCCGGGCGATCGCGGTGGCTGTCTCCGGGCTGTCGCCGGTGACCATCTTGACGGTTATTCCTGCATTCTGACATACGTGCACCGCCTCACGGACATCAGGCCTGACTTCATCACGAATTCCCACGTACCCGTCCCAGTGCAGTACTTCCGGCTCGCTCCCGTCCGGAGTCAGTTCTCCATGAGCAAAAGCAAGGGTTCGCATCGCCCGCCCGGCAAGGGTATGAATCATGGAGAGATCAGGAGGAGGAGAACAGTGTGATGCGAGTACCTCCGGTGCTCCCTTCACAAGCATGTACCGCTTTGAGCCATATGCTATGATCGTCGACATCCGCTTCTTTTTCGAACTGAAAAAGTCCTGCGATATGACAGGCCATGCCTTTCTGATGTCAGAATACGATATACCACTCCGGTGCAACCATCGGAGAAGGGCAGCTTCAGTTGAGTTTCCAACAGTGAGCAACCGATCCCTGCATGGCTCCAGTTCTGCCGTGCTGTTGACCGCAGCATTCAGGGTAATCCACTCTGACGGATTCTGAGGCAGTTCTGAAGAGAGAGACGGGACTTGTACCGATGATGCAGCCACCTCCATCTGATTCATGGTAAGGGTGCCGGTCTTGTCCGTGCAGATGACTGTCACCGAACCGACTGTCTCGCAGGCGATCATCCGTCTGACCAGACTTTTCGCACGGGTCATCTTCCTCATGGTGAGAGCCAGCGATACTGTTACACTTACCGGCAGCCCTTCAGGAACAGAAACGACAATGATGACAACAGCAAACATACAGGCCTGCAGAATAACACCGGCGATCTCAAGCGGAGTCTCAGGTGGTGTGCCAATAATAAAATCCTGAATCAGAACAACAGAAATTATCAGACCTGCCATCACATACCCGAATCTGCTGATGAGCTGTGCCAGATTACGGAGTTTTATCTGAAGCGGGGTCTCCGGCCGGGCCCCTTCAATGAGCGATGACGCAATCTCTCCCATCTTCGTCTGATCACCGACCGCAGCGGTAATCATGACCGCCCTGCCACCAGTAATATATGAACCCTTCAGAAGGATATCTGAACCGGACTTTCTGATCGGTTCACTCTCTCCGGTAAAGGCAGATTCATCAGCCTCAGTCTCTGATGCATCAAGAATATACCCGTCAGCAGGGACCATATCCCCTGCTTCCAAAAGAACGATATCCCCGACGACCACATCCCGCATCGGGATACTGCCAGGGCTGCCATTTCTGATCACCTTGACCGGGGTATCCTCCCGCATCGCATTTAATGCATCAAACTCACGGTTACTCTTAAATTCGGTCAGGAATGCGATTGTTGATGCAAGGATGACGGCAAGGGCAATCCCGATGGTATCAAGGAGACTTTCTCCTTCCAGTACTGCAACAACAGCAGACAATACCACGGCAACCAGGAGAATGCGGATGATCGGGTCCTGATACTTCTCCAGATACTGCTTCCAGATCGGAATTCTGCTTGGAGGTGTTAACTCGTTTGTTCCATACCGTTTTCGTGACTCCTGAACAGTCTCTGACGATAATCCGTCTGTTCCAAACCGTATCAGCTCTTCCCGTGGGATCATGATTCATTTCCGGGTTTTTTGGATAATTCACAGGCTTTATGTACCCTGCCTGCAATCTTCTCCAGATTCACAACAAATGCAATGCCCATACCCGGATTGTTCAGCTCTGCAGCCTCCTCAATGGCTGCAAGGACCGTATCAGTCTGATCCACCTCCACGACGGTGAGAATTATCTCTTTTTCAGGTTCGATGGGAAGGCCAAAGACTGACTGTGTCTCATGTATTCCGGTACCCCGGCCCATGAGAACCGTACCTCCTGTTGCACCTGCCGTACGTGATGCTTGAATAACCCGCTCAGACCATCCCTTTTTTACAATCGTTACGATCAGGTTTTTACATCCTTCATGAATCATGATAGATCTCCTTTTTTGAACTGAAAGATAATGCCGATAAGTAACAGCACCAGAATCGGTGTCAGGGCGATGAATGAGATCATCCCGAATCCATCGAGAAACGGATCTCTTCCTCCGACAGAATCGGCAATGCCAACGGCAAATGCCATGAGAAATGTGACTGCCATCGGTCCTGTCGCAACACCGCCTGAATCAAATGCAATCCCGATAAAATCCGGATCACTGAATCGTTGCAGAATAATCACCAGCAGGTACCCGCCGATGATGATCGGGATGAATGGAATACCATACAAAATTCGCATCATACCAAGACTGACCGATATGGCAACACCGATTGAGAGGGCATATAAAATGATTGAGCCTTTAATGTATCCATTCGATGATGCCTCAATCTGGTAACTGAGCACCCGGACTGCCGGTTCTGCATATGTCGTTAAAAAACCCAGAATAAACCCAAAGGGAATGAGTATCCAGGAGTGTTCAATCGTTCCGCAGAATTCTCCGATTCTTTGTCCGGCCGGAAGAAATGCAATCTTTATCCCCTGAAAGAACAGAACCATCCCGATAATTGTAATAAAAAGTCCCTTACACAGATTGATGACATAATCCCGGGGAAGTCGCAGTGACAGTACCTGCATGACCAGAAAAAACAGGACCAGTGGTAATAAGGCCCATAAAACATCCCAAATGACATGATCGATGTTATCTGCAATGGGAAGATATATCATGATGCCACAATCCCCATTACAAGAACACCAATGATCGGGCCGATTGATGCAAGACCGATAAGACCAAACCCATCTGATATCGCAGATCTGCCCCCAAGAACAGAGGTGACACCAATCCCCAGGGAAAGAATGAATGGAACCGTTATCGGTCCGGTTGTCACCCCACCGGCATCAAATGCTATCGGAATATAGGATCCGGGAGAGAGCAGAACCAGAGCCATTACCAGAAGATATCCTCCGGTGAAGAGGTATGCGAGCGGTACCCGGTAAATTATCCGGAGAATGGCGACCGCAACAAAAAAACCAACTCCGATGGCGATGACGAGGATCAGATGGAGCCGCTCAATACTGTTTTCAGAGATGGTCTGTATCATATCAGAGAGAACCCTGACATCAGGTTCTGCCACGGTTGCTAAAAATCCAAAAAGAAATGCGGTGATAAGAATGAGTGGCATGGATCCTGACCGGGGGATATCAGATCCAATGGCATTTCCGATGGGAATAAGGCCGATGTTTACTCCGACCAGGAACAGGGCTATCCCCAGGATGACCATCAGACTCCCGATAAGAAAGAGTACGGTGTCTGATAAGGGAACCTCAGGCATGAAGATGGACTGAATAATCAGGATAACCAGTACGATCGGGATAATCGCCCGTGATATCTCCAGAAACTGGGATTGAAAATCAGATAACATGTATTATTGAGCCATGTGCATTGAGGGTCAGTTTCCTCTGTTTTTAAGGATAAGCAGAGGTTTTTTGGAATGTCGTGCTATCGCTTCAGTCGTTCCCCCGATGAGGGAATGGAGAATCCCACGGCTTCCTGTTGATTTTACCACAATAAGGGATATATCCTGCTGCTCTGAAAACCGGATGATCTCATCTGCCGGATCACCAATCAGGACATGACTGTTCATATTCACCGATGAACCGGATGGTACTGATAACTGAGCGGATACCGATGCTGTTTTGACGGTCTGTTTCATCTGTTCTTCTGCCTTTTCTGTCAGATTCTTCAGTTCATCATCACTGTCCCCCCTTGATACAACATGCACAAAATCCACTGCTGATACATACGGATAGAGATCTGTGCAGAGTGTCTCAATGGCAGGTTCGGAGAAGTCAGTACATATCTGTACCCTCGTCCACAGAAGAGGACACCGGCCCGGTGCCGGTTGCGTTCCTAAGGTATCCGGTGGATGAATGAGAAGCAGGCTGCTTTTTCCATAGCGGAGGATATCATACGCGGTGCTTCCCAGAAGTAATGTCTCAATGACTCCACGCCCCCTCCGGCCCATAATGATAAGGGAGGCCGATTCCTGCTCTGATATCCTGATGATTGCATCTGATATCTCACCGCCGGATATCTCCCGGACGATGACCCGGACCCGGGATCTGGGCATTTCAATCATCTCAGAGATCTTTTCCAGACGAAGACGGGCATAATCCGTTTCAGGGTTCTCCCGTTCAGGAGATGATACAAGATACAGGCTACGGGTGATATGAACAAGGATAATCTCCCGAATCTGAGGGATGTTCTGCACACACCTGATGGTATATTCTGCGTCTTTTGAGAAATCATAGGGTATCAGGACTTTTGTAAACATATACAGGTATCACCGCGGGTAGTGGGATCAGATGACATATGACCGAGGGTAGGTTGATTGCTTTCTATTATGTCGCCGGTATAGATAGATGTATCCTGTATGATAATCTCATAACAATCCATATAATAACCAATCTTATTAAGTATCTAACCGAATCTTGTTTATTCCTCTCCGAAATGGTGTGTATTGAAACCAGATATCGTTTCAAAGGTCAGCCTAACATCAAATAGAATAATTCCGAAAAGAGGAGATTAAAATCAATTGGGGAATAACTGGTCAATCCTGGGCTTTGAAAAATTTCTCATGAGATACGATTGAATGCCAATTTGCACTGAAATTTCATACATCTTTTTATCATCGGTGAAAAGCGGACACTGGTTTTTACAGGCAGTT
>CAZCSN010000024.1:0-30785 GCA_964501255.1 uncultured Methanospirillum sp.
AATCTTAAACACCTCCATAACCACGACAATGATACATGCAGCAGCCAGAAGTATCCCCCACTCGGTCAGGGTGACCGGCTGAAGGCCAAGCACCTCCTGAAGAACGGGAATATGCATGGCAACCTGGTGTACAATCTGAGCTGCAATAACCGAACTGACCAGAAAGACATTCCGTGAGAGGGGCATCCGGAAGGCTGATACATACTCTGACCGGCAGTTAAACACATGCACATTCTCCAGAAGAACAAAGAGAAGGACCGCAAGGTTTCGAGCCGTATGCTCCTCTATTCCTGAGGTTATCATAAAATGCCAGGCGACAAACCCGATCATACCCATTATCAATGACGATACAAGGATCTGACTGATCATAAGCCGGTTAAATATTCCCTGGGACGGCGGACGGGGAGGACGGGTCATCGCACCCTTCTCACCAGGCTCAAAGGCAAGACCCACATGCTGAATCCCGTTTGTCACCAGATTCAGCCAGAGAAGCTGAACCGCCAGCAGCGGGAGGGGGAGATGGGCAATAAGGGAGCAGGTAAAGAGAATAACCTCTGCTGCACCGGTTGAGACCAGCAGATATGTTACCTTTCTGATATTGTCATAGGCATACCGTCCCTCCTCAATCCCTGCAACAATGGATGAGAACCGGTCATCGGTGATGATCATCGAGGAGTTATCCTTGGCAATATCGGTACCTGACCCCATGGCAACCCCGATATGGGCACGACGAAGGGCAGGAGCATCATTGACCCCGTCGCCGGTAACCGCCACAAAATGACCCATTCTGATGAGAGCGTCCACAATGGCAAGTTTTTGAACCGGCGTTACCCGTGCAAATACCCGTGCTTTCTGAACACGGTCAAAGAACTCCGGGATCTCAACCGAACCAAGGGCATCAATCTCCATACCGGTAAGGACCTCTGACTGATCCGATGCTATGTTCAGCGTTTTCGCGATGGCAAGAGCGGTTGCCGGATGATCCCCGGTGACCATGACAACCGTCACCCCCGCAGTCTGGCATGACTGTACCGACTCCCTGGCATCAGGCCTGACCGGGTCGATAAATCCGATATATCCTAAAAGCACCAGCGGGGGAAGTCCGGTCCTTATCGGATCCTCAGGAATCCCTGGTGATACCGCTTCAGCAACCGCAAGAACACGATACCCGTCCGCTGCCAGCTCTTCTGCCTGTGCAAGCAGGACTTCCTTTTCAGTCTCAACATCAACATCACCGGATGGCGTTCTCATCCTGACACAGTGGGGCAGTAACGCCTCCGCAGCCCCTTTTATCCCAAACCCGGGCCCGGCAGAGTCGATAAACCCTGCTGCTGAAAACCGGCGGTCGGCCTCAAACGGGATGAAGAGCGGGCGCTCGGTTGATTTTTGAATAAGTGTTGGATTCAGCCCTGATTTGTGTGTAAGGGCCAGAAATGCCACATCAATCGGATCACCGGCATGCTGCCACCCGTCTGCGGTTTGTTCAAGCCTGGCCTCACTACACAGGGTCGCAATCTGACATAGCCGCTGTATCTGGTGCAGATCACGTTCAGCAGGATGCCCGCCGTTCTTTGTCTGAATGGCCCCCTCCCCCGTATAGCCGGTCCCGGTCACCAGAAACGGCTCCTCTCCCGGAAGACGGACTATATGGGCGGTCTGTTCATTCAGGGTGAGCGTTCCGGTTTTGTCGCTTGCAATCAGGGTACAGGAACCAAGACTCTCAACCGCGGTCATCTTTCGCACTATTACATTCCGTCCGGCCATCCGGTGAGCCGCAATCGAGAGGACGACGGTTAATGCAACCGGCAGACCTTCCGGGATGGCAGAGACTGCGAGCGCAACAGCAAAGAAGAAGACATCAATGATGCCCATCCCCTGATAGACTGCAATCAGACCAAGGATGGCAGTTGCTATCAGAACAGCGATTGCAATATGCTGTGAAAACCGCTCCATCCTGATGATCAGAGGCGGTTTGGAAAGGGTGGTATCAGCAACCGCAGCAGCAATCCTGCCTACCTCGGTGCATATACCGGTATTGACAATATAGCCCCGGCAGATACCACGAACCACCGTTGTGCCGGCAAATGCCATATTCTCCTGATCACTGACGGGGGTCTTCTCTGGAAGAACCGTCACTTTCTTCGTCACCGGAACAGACTCTCCGGTCAGGACGGATTCATCAATGGAACAGTCAGCAGCCTGAATTATCCGAAGATCAGCCGGAACCCGTGTTCCTGCCTCAAGATACACAAGGTCACCGGGAACAAGATCCTCTGCCGGTATCCGGATCTCCTGCCCGTCCCGTGTAACAACCGCAGAAATCCTGAACAGATGCTGGAGAGCCTGTGCACTCTGTTCGGCCTTCCATTCCTGTATGGTGCCGATGATGGCATTTACCAGGATTACAACCGCAATAAATGCGGTATCGGTCAGATGGTCCAGAAACCAGGACAGAAGAGCTGCTGCGATGAGGACATAGATGAGCGGGCTCCTGAACTGACTAAAAAATATTGAGAAGACTGATACTTTTTTCGCCTCAGGCAGTTCGTTCTTTCCAAACTCCAAAATCCGCGATGCAGCCTCCTGTGACGAAAGGCCATGCTCTCCGGTTGCGAGTTTTTCACGCACAACTGATTCAGGCAAAGACTGCCATGCAATTCCATTCATGCACTGAGACGGGATATCCCGGACCATACCACAATACTATTCCTGGGGAATTAAAGCATTTTCTAATAAACCGGTTTTTAATTCCTATCTTCAATGGCCGGATCACCACAGAATATATAAATGAGGAGGAAGTATTCACCAGTATTCAGGTGATCAGGATGCTTGAGAATGTAAAGATTGGGAAGAAACTGATTGGGGGATTCCTCCTGACCATAATTATTATGCTCATCATTGCCGGAACCGGGTTTGTTTTTATAACAAACCTTGCAGACAAGAGCGAGGAGATGTATAACGACCGGTTAATTCCGATCCAGCAGATCGGAATCATCAACGGGGCGTTTACCCAGTTCAGGGGGGATGCGTACAAAGCGATGCTTGTTCCTGAAGAGCGGACGGCAAGTCTTGATTCTGCTGAAAAGGTGCTGGCATCGGTTGATGATCAGATAACCGTCATTGATTCATTACATCTCAGCCCTGATGAAAGAAAGGTGTTTGAGAGTTTTAAGACCGCTTTTCAGAATTACAAAACCGAATCAATGAAAGTCCTGAACAACGTCAGGAATAATAAGATTGATGATGCGATTAATGGTCTGAAAGCAGGCACTCCTGTTGCAACCTACCGTGCGCAATGCAATGATGCATTAAAGACCCTCATGGAAACAAACATGAAGGTTGCAGAGCAGATAAAAACTGATAATAAAAATAATGCCAATGCAGCAAAAACCACAATGATTCTGGTCACGGTCATCGGTGCTGTCGTTGGAATCGGGTTTGCCATTGCTCTTACGCGGAGTATCACCGGCCCGCTTGGAAAGACAGTTGAGATGATCGACGAGATGGGCCATGGACACCTTGGAATGCGGCTTTCCATGAACCGGCAGGATGAGATCGGAATCCTTGCAAAAACAATGGACACCTTTGCACATAACCTCCAGCATGAAGTGATCGGAATTATGAAAAAGATTGGTGCGGGTGAGAAGGTAACCGCTGTTCCTATCATGGATGACCGGGATGAGATAGGTCCTGCGTTACAAGAAACAGCAGAGACACTCAGCAATCTTATCGAAGAGACAAAAACCCTCGCTCATGCCGCAGAAGAAGGAAACCTTAGTATCAGGGGGAATGCTGATAAATTCAAAGGAGGATACCGGGAGATCATCGCCGGAATCAATAATACGCTCGAGAATATCATCGGCCCGGTCAACGAGGCCATGAATCTGGCCGGTGCGTATGCCCTTGGGGACTTTTCCGCACGATTCAGTGATGCATTAGCCGTAAAAGGTGACTTTGTGCCGTTTAAGGACTCGCTGAACAAAATCGGGATTGAGACAGGGATTGCAATCGGGCAGGTAAAGAAAGAGGTTGACAGTCTCCTGGCAGGGATGGAGGAGACCAGTGCCAGTGTTGAGGAGGTAACCGCCGGAGCCCAGAACCTTGCCCACAATGCAGGTGTCGTCAGTGATCTCTCTGAAAAGAGCGGGCATGGGGTAAACCAGGTCCTTCAGGCAATGAATGATCTCTCAACCACGGTTTCTGCCGTTGCAAGTCAGGCAAATGAGGTGGCAAATCTCACGCAGGAGACGGATGAACTCTCCAGACAGGGAGCAGCACTTGTCGGACGAACAGATAACGGCATGCAGAAGATTTCATCCTCCTTTAACGAGACGGATCAGGTAATCGGAGAGATCGGAAAGCAGATGGAGGATATCGGAACGATTGTGAATGTTATCAGTTCAATCGCTGATCAGACCAACCTGCTTGCCCTGAATGCAGCAATTGAGGCTGCACGGGCCGGAGATGCCGGGCTTGGGTTTGCCGTGGTGGCAGATGAGGTCAAATCCCTGGCTCTTGAGTCACAACAGTCGGCAGAGAAGATTGCAACGCTCATCGCTGACCTGCAGAAAAAATCACGGGCCGTTACCGAGTCCATGAAGACTTCGCTCAAAGACGTGGAGGAAGGGAATGCAGCCGTCAGGGAGACATTAACCGTTTTTAACAAGATCGCAGAGGCGATTGCACTTGTCTCCATGAGGGTCGGTGAGGTTGCCGGTGCCAGTGAAGAGCAGGCTGCATCAGTCCAGCAGATCAGTGCCAGTGTTCATGAACTGGGCACCCTGATTGAACAGGCAGCAAAAGAAGCGGTTGACTCCTCTGCTGCGACAGAAGAGGCATCAGCAGCCCTGGACCAGATTACCAGGGTGATTACCGACGCAACCGCTTCAATTGACCGGATATCCCAGTCCATGGGCAGGTTTACCACATAATCCCTTTTTTCGTTTATTCTTTTTTCTCATCATCCCGGTCCGGTATGGATACGCAGGTATACAGGGGGAGCCCGGGGAGACCAGAGTGGTGAAAAGTTTATGTTACATGCTAACATATATCATGACATAAATTCACACGGTGGTTTCCATGCTACGGGTACAACGGGTTTCCAAATCATTTGGCGGGCTTTGTGCGGTCCGCAATGTAGACATGACCCTGCATGAGGGTGAGATCCTGGGACTTGTCGGTCCGAACGGAGCAGGAAAAACAACACTTCTTAACCTCATTTCCGGTGTATATCGGCCGGATACCGGCGGAATATTCTTCAGGGATGAGAATATCAGCCGGCTCTCGCTTGATGCCATCTGTAAGAAGGGGATTGCAAAGACATTTCAGCACCCCCGTTCATTCCCCGGCCTTACGGCAAAAGAAGGAGTCATGATCAGTGCCCTCTATGGAAACGGCCATAAACCAGGGATGAAACAGGCTGCAGAAGAGGCGGTCGACTGTCTGCACCGGGTCGGATTTCCCGAGGAGAAGATGGACAGCCCGCTTGGAAACCTCAATACCATCGAACTGCGAAAGACCCAGCTTGCCCGTGCCCTGGCATCACGGCCACAGATGCTCCTCCTTGATGAACTGATGACCGGCCTTACGCCTAGTGAGGGGAAAGAGGCCATCAGACTGATCAGGTCGATGCGGGATGAGGGGCTTACCATCCTGATGATCGAGCATGTGATGCGGATTATTATGGAGGTCTCTGACCGGGTGGTCGTCCTTGATCAGGGTGAGAAGATTGCAGAAGGGACACCCCGTGAGGTTGCCGCAAACGAACGTGTTATTGAATCCTACCTTGGAGAGCAGTACCATTTCTAAGGTGTTGGTGTGCTGAAGGTTACGGGGGTATCGGCCTCATACGAACATCTCCAGGTCCTGTGGGACGTGACCATTGCGGTTGCAAAAGGAGAGATCGTCACCCTCATCGGCTCGAATGGAGCAGGAAAAACCACCCTTGTATCCGCGATCATGGGATTTGTCCCGGTCAGTTCAGGAAGCATTCTTTTTTCAGATATACCAATCCTCGGTCTTCCCACCTATGAAATCGTGAAGCACCGGTTAAATCTGGTTCCTGAAACCAGGAAACTGTTTGGAAAGATGACAGTCAGGGAGAACCTGCTTATGGGATCGTATATGAATAAGAATGAGGAGGACCTTGACTATATCTACTCCCTCTTTCCGGTGCTCCGGGAACGGCAGGACCAGCTGGCCGGAACACTCAGCGGAGGTGAACAACAGATGCTTGCAATCGGACGGTGCCTCATGTCCCGTCCTGATATGATCATCCTTGACGAGCCATCCCTTGGACTTTCTCCCAAATACGTCCATAATGTTCTTGAAACGGTCAGGAGTCTGAATGAAAAGGGGCTTACCATCCTCCTTGTCGAACAGAATGTGAAACGGGCTCTTGAGATATCCCACCGGGCGTATATCCTTGAGAACGGGAGGATCGTGCTCTCCGGTCAGGCACCGGATCTGCTGGCGGATGCTCATGTAAGGGAAGCATATCTCGGGATGTGATCTTCTGTCATCCATCCCTGCACAACAGGTGAAATAAACGGTTTTTCAATTCTCGGGAATCACCCCTGACCGTACGGAACCCATGTGGGTGTATATTTGTATCGTCAAACCCCTCAAGTATCTCTGTGGAAAAGAGCCAGAATATCACAGTCTCTGGGTTTTCTGCTTGGCAGTGTGATCAGTGATCTCTTCGGGACGCTGGGGCCTGGGACATTATTCGGCTTTCTTGGAAATGCAACCATGTCATGGGTATCGTATTTTCTCTGGAACAGGCCCGGACTCGTATCATCAGACGACCCTGCACCATACCGGATAGACTCAATCCGGAAGATAGCAAACTTTTTCCTTCTTGCAATAACCGGGGCAGTTGCCTGTGCATTCATTATCGCCTGGGGGTTGCAGCTGCCTGGCCTGATGCCGTTTCCGGTCATTGGAATCATGATTGTGGTGAATAATATCATCCCGGTTCTGATTCTAAGTCTTCCGATAATGGTGGTACTCTATCCGCGAATCAAATCCTGGGGCCTTTTCTGGACAGATATCATCGGACCGGAGGGAGTGCGGTTGTATACGGCCCGAACCTGTATAAGCACCGGTATGGTTCTTTTTGGAACAGGGCTTGGATTTGCAGGGGGATTATACGGTTATCTGATCGCTCCTGTATATAGCCTCATCATCGGAGGAATCGGGATTGTGATAATCGGAATCGGATCACAACTGTGAAAAGAGAGTTACCGGGACTAGCGTTTCCCGGACAAAAAGCCCCGTTTTTTCCAGCTGTGAAGCTTTTCAGGTAAGGAAACCAGTCCTTTCGGGAGGAAGATGATCGTCAGGATAAGGAGGAGGCCGATGACGATAAACCGCTCATATGTCAGTCCCAGTGCATTGAGACCTTCCCAGATCAGACTCACAACAATGGTCCCGATAATCGGGCCTGCAAGCGTGCCAAGTCCCCCGGTTATGGAGTAGATGATCGGCCAGAAGGAGATATCGGTTCCAAAGATCTCCGGTGAGATATACCCGAAATGTGAGACCTCAAGAGCCCCTGCAATGGCTGAAATAAATGAGCTCATGCCAAATGCAAAGAGTTTGAACGGGACCGGATTGATACCGGATGCTTTTGCCTCCATCTCGTTCTCACGGATTGCAGCAAGGGCAAGTCCGATCTTTGATCTGAGCAGGAGATGAAAGAGCAGGATTGACCCGGCAGCAATGATCAGGATGCAGTAATACTCGATCAGCGGGGAAGCCGGACCGGATCCGGGGATGAGTTTTGGAACCGCAAACCCATCCCATCCGCCGGTGACCGGACTGAGCTGACTGATGACGATAAGGGTCTGAATGATGACTGCAAACCCGAATGTGACCATCGCAAGGAACCATTCCCGAAGTCTGACACAGGTCATCCCGATGAAAATCCCAATCCCGGCAGTCATCCCGGCTCCGGCAAAAATGGCGATGATAAAAGGAATCTGGGTCTGAATCGCGATCAAGGAAGAGATATACCCGCCCAGACCAAAGAAGGCGGCATGACCGAGCGATCCCTGGCCTGAAAAGGTGAGAAAATTCCATGCTGATGCATAGATGATGAATATCAGCATCAGGACAAGAATCGTCCGGATGTACTGGCTCGAGCCCGGGAGAACGGGAAGGAGCAGTGCACAGACGAATACGAGGACCGGGAGAAGGTGTCTCCGTTTAAAAAGCGATGCAGTAATCATTCACTCTCCTCCCCAAAAAGACCGGTCGGGCGGATGATGAGCACGATAATCAGAAGTATGAATGATACTGCATCTTTCCATGCCCCGCCCAGGGTAAAGGCAGTGCCGTTTTCCACAAGGCCGACAGCAAGACCTCCGACGATGGCACCCGGAATACTCCCGAGACCGCCGAGGATGATGATGGCAAATGCCTTGATTGCCGGTATCGATCCCATATACGGGTTAAATACCTGACCGCTGACCGCCCAGAGGGTCCCGGCGGCCCCTGCAAGTGCTGCACCGATACCAAAGGTGATCATATCCATCCGCTCGACATTGATGCCCATGAGCATCGCTCCTGTCCGGTCCTGACTGGTTGCCCGGATAGCCCGGCCGGTCCATGAGTGATGGAGGAAGATATACAGCCCGGTGAGCAGACATGCCGTGATCACCATGATGATGAGATAATCGAGCGGAACCTGGATGATCCCGATATCAACGCTCATATCCCGGTACGGACTCTGGATGGTCTTCCATTCGTCGGTCCATATCCGTGCGACAAGGTTCTGGATGATGTAAATAAGCCCGATACTCACGAAGATCTCATTCAGTTTCCCGGTTCCGAGAATCGGCCTGAAACAGAGCCGTTCAATGATCACCCCAATCACAATAAGAATCGGTATTGAGGCACAGAGGAGGACATAGGGATTAAACCCGCTCATAATGTAGAGAAAGAACGTGATATACGTCCCAAGCATAAGAAATTCGCCGTGGGCAAAGTTTACTATCTTCATGACCCCGAAGATGAGGTTCAGGCCGGTTGCAAGCAGAATATAGATGCATCCGGTGTACAGTCCCCAGAAAAGGACCTGGGCGATTATCTCAACAGGTATCTCCATTCGTCAGTTCCAATGACCATCCCTTTGTTCTTCATTCCAAAAAACGTGATCAGGAAGATCCCGGCTGATACCAGTCAGGTATGACAAATGCAGTCTCACTGATCGATGAAGGCCAGACGATATGAGGCCGTATCTCACCGGCTGCGGGATCCATCCGCATCTGTTCCACATAGAGATCAAAACTGCTCTCATGATAGTCGGGTGAGAACCGGATGATGCCATCCTTCATCACCTCGATCATGTGATCCATGGATATCTCTGAGAGGGCTTTCTGAACTGCTCCTTTATCCAGGGTTCCTGCGTTTTCGATGGCTTTTGCAGCAATATACACCGATTCATAGGTGGCTGCCCCCATCATTCCTGCAAATCCGCCATACTTTGTCTGGAAATCCGAAAGGAACTTCTCTGTTGCCTGTGCGGTGCTGCCTTTCGGGATTGCATAGGGTGAGAAACGGCTTTCCATGAGTGTATAATCACCATACTCACCAACACCGGTGTAGTAATCGGGATCATCATTGTTCTCAATGGAGAGGATAAGAGTGTTCAGACCGACATCACGTCGGGCCTGCTGGGTAAGCGGAATCAGTTCATTCAGGAAGGTGACTGCGTAGATGATATCCGGTTTTTTCGCCTTGACTGATGTGAGGGCGGTCCGGAAGTCAGATTCACCCATCTTAAAGGTCTCCTCTGCCACGATCTCTATGGGAAGATGAAGGTCCCTGGTCAGGTTTTTGACAGCCGCCTGTTGTCCTTTTCCAAACGGACTGTCCTGGAAGATAAGCGCAAGTCTGAGCGGGCGGTCATCTGGGAGACTGAATTTTTTGTATATCTCCGGCCTGACCACCTCATTGATAAAGAGCATGCTTGCCCTGGCTGAATCATCCGTATTGGGACGGTGGAAGAACATATAGCTGGTATCAATGTCATTTCTGTGGGAGACGGAGGTGCTTGACCCGCCGGAGATGATGTATGGCACCTTGTTTTCTGCGACAATGGACTGGTGGGCCGAGACCACAGCACTTGAGTACCCGCCAACCAAAAGATCAACAGTATCCTGGGTGATCAGTTTTGAGACTGCCTTGATCCCCCCTTCACGGGTTGATTCATCATCACCCTGAACCAGCGTGATCGGGATCTTCTTATTCAGCGATTTCACAAAGACCCCTCCCTGCGCATTGATCTCCTGTGCTGCAAGTTCTGCCGACTGCCAGATGTCTTTTCCGGTCGTACTTGCCGGTCCGCTCATCGATGCAACAACTCCGATCTTTATTGTTTCAGCAGATGGTGATGCCTGCTGCTCAGTACACCCGGAGAAGAGAAGTGCCCCGATAATGAGAAAACCCATTATCAGGCTGTATGGAACCCACTGTTTCATGTATGTTCACCGTGCCATGACATGCCATGACATACTTGAGTATAGGAACGTCAGGTTTATAGCAATTATGGTATGCATTCAGGAAACCGGATCCGTCTTCCGAACCGACGGATGGGATTCTGATGAGAAAAACCGGGGAGCACAATACTCCTCCATTCCCCAGGGAGGATATCAGTGATCATTCCCGCACCTGACCACACCGCCCCGGATGATCCAGTCACAGACACCCGACCCTTCACCGTTTGTATGACATTATCCGGGTCAGGGCTTTCATGAGGCCTGGTAAAAAAGGTCTAATGGCACTTGTGTAATCAGCATACAGAAGAGAACGACCATCCTGAGGTTCATAGGAAATGAGTAGTAGGACACAGAAAACACAGTAACCTATGTCAGGAGCGGGGATTGCACAGGAAACGGGCCCTTATGGGGAACCGTCCCCCTCTGAAGCAGGCCGGTAACAATCCGGGGGAACCGTGATCTCGAACCTGGCTCCTTTCCCCGGTATCCCCGTCTCCTGTATGGAAAGACCGGTGATGGACAGGATCTCTCTGGCCAGAAACAGGCCGAGTCCGGTGTGCTTTCCATACCCCCGTTCAAAGATCTTCTCCTTCTCATGGTCAGGAACACCACATCCGTCGTCTTCATACACAACAATCAGATTTTCGTTCTCCCTCCGCGTGGAGAAATGAATGGTATGCAGATCTCCCCCGTGACGAATGGAGTTGTCAGTCAGGTTATGGCATATGAGCGGGAATAAGGGATCTGCATAAATCTGAACCTGCTCCATCGAGCTTGAGAGCTGAATGGACTCATAATGAAAGGTTTTTCGAATCTCTTCAAACTGGTCAGGGAGGCTGTGCCAGATCGGTTCCCTGATGCCGATGTCCTGATAGTTTCTGGTAAATTCCAGTTGCCGGTGTATTGCTTCTGCAATCATCTGCTCTTTCCTGATAAGTTCGCGATGTGCCGGATCGTCGGTCATATCCTCAGAAATATCCATATATCCCATCAGGGATGTCAGATGATTGATGATATCATGCCGGGTGATGGTGGAAAGAAGGTTTAATTTCTTATTTGCAATCCGAAATGCCTCTTTAGTCCGCTCCAGTTCCTTATTCTGAAGAGCAAGTTCATCCCTGAAATGGGTCATGCATTCAACAACCGATCCGGCTATCAATGCAATAATGCAGAGCATGATGGCACGAAAGACCGGTTCTGGCGCCAGGGTTTCCTGATTAAAGTAATAAACGACAACATGAAGAATCCCAAAGAAAATGGCGAGATCTACTGCCTGGCGTTAATACCAGAAGCCTGCAAGGATGATAATCAGATAGAACAAATGGGTATAGACATACGATATCTTCAGACTGTAATGAACGACATATTCAAGAAGAAGAGCCAGAAGAATAAAGATAATCAGAGATAATATCTTTGACCTCGTGACAAATACCTGACAGAAATCATCCAGTGAAAGAGGCATCCTAAAATAGTATAGTTGCCTTCCTGTACTCATACCTGTCGTCAGTCAGAGATACTGGGCTGTTACTCCAGCCGGGTCAATCAGAGGATGCTGTTTCGTTGTATATATGTGTATCATCGTTTCTTTTCTGAAACCTATACTCCTTTATAGTCTGGTGATAAAATTACTCTCCGGGGGCCTGCACTGGTGCAGCTGCTCACGCTGGATCTGCCAGGAATTACCCGGGGCTTCATATCAGGAAGGATGCCGGTAAGGCGGCAGATGCAATGCCCCCTCATAGCATGCGAAAGAGAACGAACCCAGGCATATAACCCGGAGTGATGATGTGCCAGAAAAAAACCGGAGTGAACTATTGGGAAAGGTATTGAACCTGAAAGACCTCATCGGCTATCAGGATGGGACGATCGCCAGCCGGATGATTATCAGTAAAAAGGCAGGGTCTATCACGCTCTTTTCATTTGACGAGGATGAAGGACTTTCAGAGCATACCGCACCGTTCGATGCGGTAGTAACCATCCTTGACGGAGAATGTGAGGTCTGGGTTGATGGTGTCACATCGCAGATGAAAGAAGGGGAGACGATCATCTTTCCGGCGAATGTTCCCCATGCACTGAGTGCGATTACGAGATTTAAGATGATGCTGACCATGATTCGGGAGAGTCACGATGAGTGATGAGAAAGACGGCGTATATTGCAGGGTATGTGGCGGAATCGTCCCTGGTACAATTGATATCAGACAGATACTGGTTGACGGAAAACCAACAGGTATCAATCAGCTGGAGTTTATCATTGAAGAGGTGAAAAACCTCGGACTGGATAGGGATGCTGAGATAAAGGCAGAATTATTGAAACGGGCAAAGGTTCTCAATTACATTCCGACGAAAAAAGAAGAGGCGTATGCAGAAGGTCTGCTGGAGGCGTTTAAGCGGGGATAACAGCGTTATCCGGTTGCAGATTCCCCCTACTCAGCCCGAAGAGCTTCTATCGGATCCATCTGGGCTCCCCGCCACGCCGGATACAGACCGGACAGGATACAGATGACAAGGCCTACTGCCATTGCATACGGAAGATGGATAAGACTATCATACGTGAAGAAATATTTTGTATTTCCGATCATGATGTGGATGAAGAGATACCCCATAATAAGACTTAAGATCATGCCAAGGGTGGCACCAAGAATCCCGATAAGGGTTGCCTCATAGACAAACATCCGCAAAATTTCCCGTTTCTGAGTACCGATACTCCGTAGAACTCCAATCTCCCGAATCCGTTCGGTGACTGACATCATCATGATGTTGAATATGGAAACCGCAGCAACCAGGAGGGATATACTCGCAATGAGGGTTGCAAAACTGGTTATGGTTGTAACAGACGATGAGATCATTGAGACAAACCTGCTACTGTCCTGAACCCGAACGATCTCTTCCCTGCGGTTCATTTGTGAATCAATATCATCAGTTAATGCATCAGCATCGTGTATGTTATCCAGGACCACATTCACCTGATTATACTCATCTTTTGCCCCAAAGGATGATTCATACATGGTTTTTGTCATGATGACGGCATTATCAGTACTCATATCCATGGACATACCCCGAGATTCGACGATGCCGGATACTTTCACGCCGCTCCCCCCGACGGTAAACCTGCTGCCAACCTTGAGATCGTTATCTTCTGCAAACCGGGCACCGATGAGCACTGAATTGTCACTACTCGGATACCCGCCGGATGTCAGATTATTCAGTACGGTCTTCATCACACTGACCTCAAGGCCATAGACCTGTGTATTCCATTCATCCTTCCCTTTTTTCACTTTTGCCCGTATGGAATGGACGCCATAGACATACCCGTATTTCCCGGCTATCTTTACAATCTGTTTATACTGACTTTTTGTCAGGTTATCTGTTCCCGAAGGCATCCCTGGAGGTCCTCCGCCACCTCCTTTTCCCGAGTACGGACTTATAATCAGTTTATCTGCCATGGCAGAGAGCGACTCGGTTACCGATGCGGTCATATTCGACCCAAGCATTCCCATGCAGGCAATGGAGATAATTCCGATAGTAATCCCGATTGCAGCGAGGATTGACCGAAGAAGATTGATTCTGACATTTCTGACTGCCATTGCAACGATGATGTCTTTTGTCATGATCCATCCTCCACGATTCGTCCATCCCTGATGGTGATGATCCGATCCGCCTGTGCTGCGATCGAGGGATCATGAGTGACTATAATAAGCGTTTTTCCTTTTTTATTCAATTTTTTGAGGATATTCATGACAAGAGTACCTGTTTTTGAGTCCAGGTTTCCGGTCGGTTCATCACACAGGAGTATTTTCGGATTATTCACGAGTGCACGGGCGATTGCGACCCGCTGCTGTTGCCCACCGGATAATTCATTTGGTTTATGTCTGGCAAGATCCTCATTAATCCCAACCATGGAGAGGAGTTTTGAGACGCGGCCGGTCGTATCTTTCCTGCGATATTTCAGGGTATAGGGATACTCAACATTTTCATATGCCGACAGAAGAGGGAGGAGATTAAACTTTTGAAAGATAAACCCGATCGTCATGAGCCGGAGCCGGGTAAGTTCATAGTCGTTCATCCGGGTAATGCTCTTTCCGCCGATACAGAGATCACCGGATGTCGGGACATCCAGACATCCGAGCTGATTTAGGAGGGTTGATTTTCCTGAGCCTGACGGGCCAATGATAGCGACAAACTCCCCTTTCCTGATGGAGAGCGAGACATTATCCAAAGCAACGACATCTCCGGAAAGAAGGGGGTAAATCTTGGTGATCTGGTCAAGACGGACCACTTCATCTGCCATACTGTCACCAGCTACTTGAAGCTGATCCGAATCTTTCTGCCATTGGTCTTTCTCTTCCATATCCTCCAGATGATCACAATACCGAGAAGGATACCAATACCATACAGGATCTCCATTACCGGCAGACTGGAAAGACCAGAGCCCATACCGGAGAGGGGATTCATGGGATTTGTCCGTCCGGAGGGGCCTGGATTTCCTGACTGCCCGGAAGGGGCTCCTGATGGGAACCCGGATGGCGGGTTTCCAGTACCCGGAAAGTCCCCGGTTGCACCATTGAGCATTGAACCAGATCCGCCATTCACTTCTTTGGTATCGATGGAGATATTCTTTGAGAACTGGTTGCCTGATGAGTCTTTATACAGAATGACGAGTGGAACGGTCCTGAGATTCTGAGGAACGGTGATCTCAAAACTTGCAAAGTCTCCTGATGTAATCGTTCCGATAACATACTTCTGATTCGGGTTTCCTGACTCATCTGCAGCACTTTCAAGGGCAACAACAACACCATATGCGTCAGATAGTCCTGCATTTGAGACATCTCCGGCTATGGTGTTTCCCCCGGTTCCGGAGGTGATCTCAATATTATTTATCAGGGGATCTGCTGCCAGCTTATCGGTTCCGAGCGGTATATGGATGGTGTATGCGGTCTCATGTGCATTCATTCCGCAGGTATAACTGATATTAAAGGTCAGATCGGTCTCCTGTGAGGGGGTGACCTCAAAGAGGATTGCCTTCTCTGAATGGGGAGGAAGATCACCGATGAACGCGGAGGTCCGGTTGCACTGTATTCCTTCTCCTGACGGGACGATAGTAATTCCGGTCATGTTCACGCTTTTTGCATTTCCTACAAGGAGGGCAAGTCTCGTGGTCACTCCTTTGGTAAATACCTGAGGAATACCGGATACCGATACTGCAAGCTGTGGTTCTTCAACCCGGACAGGCACATTGTACCGAAGACTGCCTGCATCCTTGTAATTGATATAGAAGGCTGGATAGTAGATATTTTCCGGCTGGTTCGCAAGAATGGTAAACGAAAATTTGGTCTTTGTTCCGGCACCGATCACCCTGCTGCTCTTGTAGACATCGCTGTTGAGGACGACGATATCCTTTGAAATCAACTGGGCATCGGTAATAGCAACGTTTGACTGGCCGGTATTTTCAACGGTGAATGTGATAAGCCCCACATCACCGGTCATGAGAACTGATGGTTCGATAGTAACATCAGTGACGGTGACTCTGCCGGCTGCTTCAATAGTCTCATTTGTTGCAGCCCCAAGGACCGGCTGCATGCATACAATAATACAACAGAGCAGCACAGGCCACAGTGGAAGGTGATTGAGAGAGGATACCGTATTATCTGCGTTTTTGTGATTTAAATCCGGTTTTTTTCGTATTTTATGCATAATGACCTCATGAAGTGGTGTGGTGGAAAAATACTCCCATTATTTGTGTATTGCATCATGGAAGGAGGTATCGGGATCATGGATGGCCGGTGTATCCTGGGTATTTCAAAACCAGAATCTGGAATTAAACACCCATGAGGATACAATCTTATGTGTTTATACTGATTTTTCCAAAAAGAGTGATGATCCGGAGAGGTTCATCATCTTACTGTGGTGGTTTTTCGCCAGGGTTTTTCGGAGCCGGACGCTCATCAGGATTATTTTTCCAGAATTCGTCCAGTAGCATCTGGGCTTTTGTGGTGTTTCCACCGGTAAGTGCTGCTTCTATCTGTGTAACATCCTTTCCCTTCTCTTTGAGTTCCTGGATTATGGTTTTCAGTTGATCTGCGCTCATCTCCGGCCGTTTTGGTTTTGCTTCCGGATGTGCTGCAAAGAACTCGTCAAGGAGCTTTCTGGCAGTATCATTATCTTTACTGTCAATTGCGGCCTGAATTTTCGAGACATCATAGCCCTGTTCACTCAGATTCTGTACCATATGATCAAAACCACCATCCGGGGGTCCGTTTGGGGGCGCCTGTGGTTTATCATCCGCAGGAACAGTGCAGATAAGAACGCTCATCACCAGTGCGATGAGCAGTGCAATTCGGATATTCGATCGTAGTTTCATGAATAATCTCCTGATTCAGATCATCATTCGTAATGACCCGTTTTCAGTTGCATATCAGTCATTGGAAAAAAGAGAGATAAATAACTCGAAACCAGTGAGTTCAATATCCAACCATCTGGTTCAGCATATATTATCCCGTAATACCGGAACCATTCTGTCAGGTACTGTACATATGATAAGGAATATGATAACAGGAAAAATAATCAAAAGAATCTTACTATGTGCATTCATATCATCTTGTTTCTTTTTATTCTCCGGTACAGGAATAGCCGATAGTAATTCCAACGAACGAGCCGGGGCGATAGCATTTCATCTGACAGATGTTGGAAATGATGAGATACTCCGGGTGTCTCTGATGAAAGAAGGAGAATCGTCAAAGAATGGCATGGTCAGGCAGGAACAGGCTATTACATTCAACCGGGAACGAAATGAGATCTCGTGGATACCGTGTAATGGAAATGCCTGTATGATCTTCTCATCACCTGCTGCCGGGGGAAATACCGGACGGGATCAACTTATCCTTACGATAACCCTGAAAAATCCATCGGTTGATGTAAGTTCCTGTCATGGTGATACCACCTGTGAGCGACTGAAGGGTGCGGTTTATACGAAAAGCGGGATGATTGATGGGATATTGTATACCGGAAAGACATACACCGTTTCAGTCGGGAGTCTGAACGCAGGAACCGGTGAATCATTCCACATTTCAGAAATGCCGTCTTCATCATTCTGAATAGAACCCGGATACCCGGGTTATTTCTGCGATAAACTCATCCATCGTCTGATACCGCTCTGATGGTTCTACGTGCAGGCATTTCGCGATAATTTCATCAAATGGCATCAGTTCCGGTTTTATCAGTGAGGGGAGAACATACTCATTCTTCTGAATCCTTGTGAATAATTCACCAAGATTTGCTGTTCCATACGGCGGAGTACCACAAATCAGCTCATATAAAAGGATACCAATCTGATAAATATCCGTTCTTTGATCACCATATCCGTATTTTTCAGGGGCAAGTTGTTCAGGACTTGCATAATACAGGGAGAAACTCGTATTTCCCGTATCATCAGTCCGCTCAATAAGCCGTGAAAGGCCCCAGTCGGTCAGTTTAACCGTTCCATCATCTGAAATGAGCACATTTCCCGGCTTGATATCCCGGTGGATAACTCCCTTTTCATGTGCATACGAGAGGGCTGCGCTGATCTGTCTGATGATTGAAAGAGCACGGTCAGGTGAGACGGGAAGTGTGATATCTTTGAGTGATCGCGGGATAAATTCAAGTTCCACATACGGAACGGGAAAAATATTCTGATCCGTAACTGCTGCGATGTGCGGATGGGAGAGATCACGCCAGACAGACATCTCATTGAGGAATGTCTTTCCACTCGTTTCATCAGCAGAAAACGGGATTTTAAGCGCAACTACCGAGCCGTCGGAATTTCTGCATGCACGATACACGATCGCCATACCGCCACTTCCGATGACAGATATGTCATGATATTTCGCCGTTAATTTTTCCGGGAAGGACGGGGGAAGATCTTCTGATATAAGAGGAAGGGACCTTGTAATTGTCAGATCAGGACTGGTCGGGGCAGCATTTTCCTTTTTATGAATAAAATGCGTGGTAATAAGTGAGAAGGCTGCACCCGGAGTGATAATCGTTAAAGCGGTTACAATATTGATTTGTAGAGCAAAAGCCACCGGAATACGAATGGAGAGCAGAAGAATAATCGCAATGACGGAGAAGAGGATATGGGCCTGATGCAGTGGAACAAGGGGACGGCTACGTACCACTGATACTGCCTGAATAATCGATGAAAGAGCAAGATAAAACAGGATTCCAAAGGTGGCATACATCGTATGAACAAACGGGTCAAAAGCCCCCTCTCCAGACCGGATACCAAATAATACTCCGATATACACCGCAATAAGGACTGTGCTGATGATATGACAGACCGCCATCATATACCCGGCTCGCTGTGTGCAGATATACTGATATTGTGTGCCGATTACTATCCCCGCGATGATCATGATAACGAGGATGACAAGACTGACTCCAATTGACAGTACCGGTACCTGCCATCCTTCGATAGGAAGAATATCCGGACCTGGTTCTGGCTGCGGGATTCTTCCCTCACTGGCAAATTCCGGTTTTTGATACTGCCACATTCCAGGATCGGGAGAATAATTTCTGTCAGGTCCTGCCGGATCACGATATTGCGTCACGATGGCACCGGAGTGATTCTCTGCCAGGACTGGCAGGAACGAAGCGGCTAGTCCGGTACCGAATAGGAGACAGAGGAGGATGAATCTGACTGTCATTGGTATTCTGATTAATATGTTTATTCTGTGATGAAAAGGAACCGGGCGGACATATTTCCGGTTCCAAGGATGATGATGTCTCCATCCCCAATCTGTTTTCTGCAGTGTGGCAGGAGTGGTTCGGTATTGATAAACGTCCCTGATGTACTCCCGCAATCCTCTATCTCCCAGATAGTATCATGATAGATACGTGCATGAGGTCTGCTGATGCGGGAGACCGATTTATACTCCTGCGGTAGCATCACGACGCTGCTTTCCATCTTTGCAAAACTCATATCTGTGGGATCAATGCGGCCAAGCGGTATCTTCTCCCCCTTAAGGGGGTAGATCTTCCCTTCCTGCGGGCCAGACGAAAGATACAGGCAGGGCGATGTCACGCCAAACCGGGTGCTGATGTCTTTTCTGATGGAGCTGAGCTGATGTGCAAGGTCGGCATGAGTGATTGTCAGGGGAACTTTCGAGAACATGGAGAGGTTTGTGATGATCTGTTCCATTCCGCCGGGTGCAAGTGAATACTTCCATACCGGATGGATCCCGGTCATGGTTTCAGAGCTCATACCGGCATCTTTGCGGACAAGTCCTGCAAGAAGAAGCTTGTCGATATGTTTCCTGATATTCTCATAACTGGTCCTGGTGATAGCGGCAATCTCTTTCAGCTCCATGGGACGGGTTTCAAGAGAGGAGAGAATCTGCAGCCGGACAGGATTTGCAAGGGCATTGAGGTAATTTGACATCTCAACGAGATACTCAGGGTCTCGTCTGCCCTGAATGGTATTGTCTGTCATTATCAGGTACCATGTTGTATGCGTACTGGAAGATTATGTCTTTTCTGTATCATGCAACCCGGAATTTTCAAATACGGAAGGAAATTCACATGTGCATGTCAGGTAAGGGAATGTTAATGAAAAGATTCCGGTAAGAGCAGTATTAATAATTTCCAATACGTAAGAATAGATAATATTAATACTACAAAAGGTAAACATCTGAGTGCAGTGGTCTTTCATACCGGGCAGGTGTCTCAATACCGTTACAACCGATCCATGCATAAACAGAGCTTCGCCTTGAGAGAGCCGCATTTCTGTTATCACTCGTACCGATCCTGGCACCTTCCCCTATCCATTGCACCTGAATGATTCATTCTCGTACCGGATACTCAATCGCTCTCATCCTGGACTGCCCAAAATTCTCCGGACTGCAGAGAGCAGGATTTCAGAATCATACGGTTTTACCACATAACCATTCGCACCAGACTTCATTGCCAGGTCAATTACCGGCCCCTGACCGGCAGATGAGCATAAAATAATGCGGGCTTGCGGATTCTCATCCCGGATAGCATGCAGGACATCAATACCGTTCATACCGGGAAGTATGAGATCAATAATGACCAGATCCGGAGATTTTTCGCCATACTTTTTTATTCCTGATTCTCCATCCGTCGCTATACCGATAACCCGATATCCTGAACCGGTGAGTATCTCCCTGGCTCTTTCATAGTCATCCTTCGTATCTTCAATAATAAGTATACCAGACATGGATACAATCATGAATAATTGAAATCGGCCAAACTATGCTTTACAGAATTAATAATTTTGTTGATCTTTTCATACCTGCGGGTTTTTAAACCATAAAATTTTTCTTAATTAAAAATAAATTTATTAAAGGCACCTTGAGGTATATTTTTTGCATCATAAAAATGTGATACATATTTCTTATGGACATATCATAATTCTTTTGAATACATACAACGAAGTATTATAGAACAAAATTTTCATTGAATAAATAATAAAAATTTTGAATTTTTATTACATATGTAACAAAATAAAAAACCACAGACGATATTGGATACATCATGGAAGGGGTACGAAGCACACGGGAAGGGAATTTTTCTCCTATGGTTGCATCCCAGTACCAGATTCCTGATTCTCTGGTTTCAATAGCAATTGTTCAGACAGGTCCCCTCTTATTTGAGTACCACGTAACAGAACCAGAACTCAGCCGTGAAGATTGGACGGTATTACAATCCTTACGAGTACATTTTTCAAAAATATTTCAGGATAAAAACAGGAGCCTTTTTTTTATTCAGAATTTTTCGAGGGAGTTTGAAAGAGAGGCTTTAAAACTCTGCCCCTCATTATCTCCTGAAAAAATTCGTACCTGTGAATATTATATATTCCGGGATGCACGTGGATTTGGAAAGATTCAACCGCTTATTGATGATCCTTTTATCCATTCAATCGCAATTAACGGCCCGGATGGCGTAGTAAGTGTTACTCACAGCACATTTGAGAACATTATTACATCCCTGCGTCTTTCAGAGAAGGATATCCGGATACTGCTCAATAAATTGTGGAACCGATCTATCAGTCCTGTTTCAAAAAATTCACCACAGGAGATACAACTCCGTAATGGTATAAAGGTATATTTTTCCGGACAAAACGCAGATTCAACTCCCCTTGTCTTTACTATTGAAAAACCATTTCAGGATGAACAGGATGGTTGTGCTGATTCCGATATTTTCTCATACCGTCTTTATCATAAAATGATTGAGGTTCGTATTATTGGATCCCCTCCGAACCGGTTTTCGTATCATATCTCAATAATTCCATTGTCTGAACATGAGGGTTCTGCGATTTCTGCAGCAATAACATACATCAAGCAGAAGAGTGGGTTACAATCTTTTCATGAAGGGGCTTTCAGGATATCAGAAAAAGAGTTCGCAGAATTTGTTCATAAAAATTACCCGGACATTCCGGAACGAAAATACCATCTTCTCTATACGGCACTTACATTCAGGCAGGATGTGGTACGATGGATCCGGGTAATCCTTGCTGATTCATACGTATCCAGAATCCTCTGTACCCATCCGAACACCCCGGTTGTGGTATGGCATACGAAAACACCCGAAGCGACAAAGACGAATATAATCCCCAGCAGGGCAGATTTAAACCGCTTTGCTACCTTTTTAATGAAGGCATCAGGAAAGGAGATCGACCCGTCCCAAAATGAGATTTATCTCAGGTTTAAAACCGGAGAACAGGTCACCCTTACCAGGATTCGTGATGATACCTCTCATTACTACCAGATTGATATCACAAAAACCGGGAAGAATAACGGATCATCAGAGAAGAAACAGAGAGTATCGGTTCCAAAGCTTGCACCATCCGATGAAAAAATCCCTGATGAACGGATTGATGAACTCCTTTCCAGAATTTTTGATCGTGATCAGAAAAAAGAACAACCAGAGTCATACCCTCCGGCAGAAGAAGAGAGGGAAGATCCTGAAGAAGTTCATGGAATCGGACGTTTTCTTAATCCATTAAAGAACGGATTCAAAGGATTATCCCTAACCGGTTTTCAGCGAAAAGAAAAGCCAAGCAGAGATGAAGCTCCAATTCCTGAAACCCTGCAGGTTCCTTCGGTTATGAATATTCCTGCAGGAGATGGCGATATTGCTGAAGAGGCATACTGGCTCTATCAGCCACATGCATATGCAGTCATCATGCAGGATGCGAACAAGGAACGAATATATCGGGTGATTGAACCTGAACTAACCCCTCGTGAGAGAATTATTCTGGAGGAGACGCATGAGACCCTTCGTGATGTTCTCGTGTACGATAAACCGGTTTCGCGAGGAGATCTCTTCCTTGAATATAATGAAGTTGCAAAAATAGTAAAAACATATGATCCAAAGATCAGTGATGACCGGCTGTCTGTTATTTATTACTATCTCCGGCGGAACCTGAACGGATATGGCAAGATCGATCCGCTGATGTATGATGAACTTCTTGAGGATATCTCATGTAACGGCCATGACCTCCCGGTGTATATCCATCACCGGTACTATGGAAGTATTCCGACATCTATCAGGTTCGAATCGGAAGAATTAAACAGATTTGTCCTGAAACTCTCACAGAAAGCTGATAAGCAGGTTTCTCTCACATCACCACTTCTTGATGCATCGCTTCCAAATGGTGCACGGGCGCAGATAACGTATTCTGATGTTGTTTCCACAAAGGGAAGCTCGTTTACCATCAGAAAATTCCGGTCAGATCCGATGACACCTGCTACATTACTTGCATTCGGAACATATAGCAGTGAACTGTTAGCCTTCATCTGGCTTGCTCTGGAGAATCGTCAGAGTCTGATTGTCGTCGGGGGTACCGCCAGTGGAAAAACGTCGGCTATGAATGCATTTTCTTTTTTTATCCCTCACAATTCAAAGATCGTCTCACTGGAGGATACCCGGGAGATTCAGATTCCCCAAAAGAACTGGCTTCCGGTGCAGACGAGGGTGAGTAATTCATATAATGACAGGGGAACTGTGGATCTGTTTGATCTGCTTAAGGCATCACTTCGTCAGCGTCCGGAGTATATCATTGTGGGAGAAGTGAGAGGAAATGAAGCCCAGACCCTGTTTCAGGCGATGAACTCCGGTCATACCACCCTCTCCACCCTTCATGCGGGAAATATTGAGGAGGCATTAAACCGGCTGACGAATGAACCGATTAATGTTCCACCTGCGATGTTTGGTGCATTAAACCTCATGGTTATTCAGACATTTCATTACCGGGGAGGGAAGATGATCCGGCGATGTGACGCGATTCATGAGATTGTCCTCGGTGAAGGAGACAAAGTCAACTGGAACACCCTGTATGAGTATGAACCCCAAAAAGACACATTTCGGAAAGTATTTAAAAAGTCACGAACGTTGCAGACGATCCAGTATATGCATAACTGGACTGATGAAGAGATGCAGTATCAGCTTGATCTTCGTGCATCATTCCTGGCAAAACTTCGAAATCAATACAGCACAGACCCGGAAGTACTCATACAAATGATTTCTGATCTGCGGAGGCTTGCATGAATCTGAATCTCTTCTCCCCACGACAGGTGGATGACTGGCTTAAGGGAACAACACTCAGAAAATATATCCGGGCGGCTCATCTTCCATATACCCAATACTCGTATTTTATGCTCCTCCTCAAGTGCAGTCTCCTTTCAGTCAGCAGTTTTATTGTCCTGACAGCATACATCCTCTCCCAGCCCGAAGATTTTCAGTTAATTCCTGGGATGGCGAATATCTATACGATCCTCATTGCTTTTGTTCTCCTCGTTCCAGGCGTCATTATTGGCATTTTTACCTATCCCCAGACGGTTGCCATGGGAAGAAAATCTTCAATTGATCTCGATCTTCCCTATGCCATTACCTATATGCAGGCACTATCAACGACAATGACGTTATATAATGTCATCCGCAAGATTTACGAGGCTGATGATCTGTTTGGAGAAGTCGGAAAGGAGTTCGGTCTTATTGTCCGCGATGTGGAGGTGTTTGGTGATGATCTGTATACCGCAATCAGGAACCTGCAGAAGGTAACACCATCAAAGAACCTCGAGGAGTTCTTAAATGATCTCCTCCTTCTTTCAAACAGCGGTGGTGATGTCACAAATTTCCTCTCTTCCCGGTCTGCATACTTCCGGGAGTCGGCAGCCAGAGAACTGGAGTCAATATTAAAGACGATTGAGGTGATGGCCGAGGTCTATGTGACAGCCTTTGTCGCAGGCCCGATCACGATGATCATCATTATCGTTGCACAGAACCTTGGGGGAAAGTCAGACCTGGCAGGATATATGCCTTTGATCATTATCGGGCTTGCTCTTGGATCTATCGGGATGATCTACATCCTGTATCTGATGCTTCCGACGATTAAGATGGATATTACCAGAAAACCAAAAGAAGAATCAGAATTTTCTGATGTGATGATAAATAAAGAGGAATATTCCAAGGTGGACAAGAATTTTCTCAAACGGGTAGAAGCGAAGAGAAAGCGATTTAAACTGGAGAATTTACTGAAAAATCCTGCACGGGCATATATCTCGGATTATAATTATGGGATAGGGCTAGGGTGTATCAGTGGGATGATTGTATCAGGCCTCTATTATCTGGGATATCTGAATGAATGGATACCAGGTATGTCTTTTGAGGCATTTATCTGCCTGCTTATTATATTCTCTCTTGCTCCGGTCTCTCTTGCATATGAAGGGAGGAGCTGGTTTGTGAATAGTGTGGAATCCCATACCCCGGAATTTCTTCGCCAGCTTGTAGACATGAAAGATGTGGGAGTCACCTTGCAGACGGCAATAAGCCTGATATCCAATTCAAAGCTGGGAGTATTATCTCAGGAACTGGTCATGACTTCAGAGGATATCAGGAGAGGGGCGACGACCATTAACGCTCTGGTCAGAATGGAAGAGCGGATTGGACTTGTGTCAGTGAAACGGGCAATGTCACTCCTGGTAAAAGCAAGTGAGGTGACCGATTATATCAAGGATGTCCTGATTATTGCAATCAATGATTTTGAGCATTATCTGAAATTAAAGAAGGACCGGTTTAATATTGCGATTACGTATGTAATGATTGTGTACCTGGCCGTCGGGATATATATGTACACCGCTTATTCGCTCAATGTTTCCTTTGTTTCATCTTTTACGAATTTTAATATCTCTTTTGATACGTCAGGGAATCTGACCGATATGTTCAGGATTGGCCTGGTGCTGGGGTTCTTTTCAGGACTCATGGCCGGACAGTTATCTGCGAATAGTATTCTTGCAGGGCTGAAACATGCGATACTTCTTGTCCTTGGGTGTTTTGTGTTATTCGTTTTCATTATTCCATATCAGCTGGATCTTGCTGCCGAAGCTGCCAGGGTTGCAGCAGACGCAGCAGCAAATGGAGGAGTGTAATGAGAGAAGACGCGGTTTCGGCAGTGCTGAGTGAAGTTTTGATGATTGCTCTTGTTCTTATCCTTGTTCCGGTTGTGACAATAAGTCTGATGAACCAGTTGCCTGAAGAGAGAGTGCCGACGGTTACGATAAGAATGGGTCCGCTTATCGGTGATGAAGTGATATTTTATCATAAGGGAGGTGACTGGATAAAAAAAAGTGATATTAAAATAATCCAAAATGGAGTGGAAAAAACTTTTCATTATGATAAACCCGTTTTTGATCTTGGAGAAGAGATTAAAACTAGCGGAGTTATTCAAAATTCCAGAATTGATTTTGTTGCGAAAAATTCAATTGTGTTTTCAGGAGTTCCCAAACCATGAAAGAGGAAGCAGTCTCCCCTGTTGTTGCCTTTATGCTTCTTCTTATGGTTGTTGTTTCCTTTATTTCTTTACTCAATGCATATTATATCCCATCGCTGAAACAACAGGCTGAGATAGAACATCTTCATCAGGTTGAACAAAGTTTTTTAAAAATTTCATCAGATATCCTTCAAATACTAAACTTCCGGCAAAATATGTCAATGAGCGAATCAGTCCAATTAGGAGGGGGCGATGTCTATTTTTCACCGCTAAAATCATCCGGGTATCTTGAAGTGAATACCACCCTTCAGACTGAACCTCTGGTAACAATGTCTGTAACGTCAGTATATAATAAAACAATAAACTGGTCAGTATATACTGAAATTAATAGAACAAGAATCATTTACCGGCCAGTAGGGAATTTCTGGATAAATCAGGGTTATGAATGGGAAGATGGGATAATTTATGTTACGAAAGGAAAAAAAAGCACGAATCTTCTCGATGATAATAAAACTGCACATGAAAGAAGTAAGTATTATCAATTGCTCTGTCCAAAAATTGCCTTTCATGAATATCAAAATAATATCACTGATATTGTGATCGATCTCGTTCATAGTGAAAATCCAGAACATTATAACACATATAACGGGAACGGTGCATGTACACTAAATATAGAATTAAACAAATCATTTGAGTATCCTGAATTAGAGAAATTACAATTACAAAACGGTACAAATGTAATTTTTTCTTTTACCGAACCGGATACTACTCCCTTACAATTTTCTTCAATAATAAATGAATCCTTCACACATTCATGTACTGGAAAAAATAATGTCAACTGGGAGAAAAATACCAATACATTACAAGTTCCGACAAATACCAATGTAACTCCCAATCTTACAATCAACAAATGGAATTTATCAATTCATGTCTGATGAGGGGAGTAAAAAACCTCCTTTAATATTCCCATGTTTATAAAAAATGTATACCCTGATTTTTTGAAAGAGGGTTTTTCGCTATTCTCAAATATTATTCCTCGATAAGTACTTCATTTCGTGATATCATAGTATTCTTATAATATAATTCTAAAAAGAAGGTATTTCCCTTATTAATCGTATTATTAATCCAAAAGTCTGAAGGATCTTCACCATTCTGAATATATTTGATATTTGGATGAGCCGATGTATTGAGAATATACGAAATATCACCAACTTTAAACGAAGAAATGCCTGATGCCCATGATAATTCTCCTGACAGATTTGTAATAAATTGTTTGTTGATTTCAGAGAGATATTGAGGAGCTGTTCGACCAATAGTTTCTGATGGACGGAGAAGTACTTTTACTGAAGAAGTGGGTATTGGATCCCCACTTACATGCCTGATTTCCATACCATGTTCCTGGCTGTATGTTACATGAATTGTGGCTGAAGGAGCTTTCGGTTCGGTATCAATCAGTCCTCCTGCATAACTATTCACTATTGCAGCAATGATGAGTGTCAGGGTCAGCATGAGGAGAACACCAATAACAGGAGATACTGCTTCATTTTTCATTATTTACGCCTCCGCAGTTATCTCTTTGTCAGCAATGACGGCCCCGCTTGGAACATGAATAAATTGTATTCGGATTGGCGTTCCATCCTGAATATAAGTCCAGTTTTTGAGGGTTGCATCCATACTTTCTTTAACAGTCTCATTCGCATTCAGACGGGTTCCAGCCATAAGAGTATAGTCACCAAATTTGAAAGACCCTGAACCACCAGGATTATAGCCCAGGGGATACATATCAGACGGAGTAATTACCGTTCTATTTGGCAGACCAGTACCTTTCCACTCAGTAATTAATTTTAAGTCACGTGTCGGTATTCCCTGGCTCACAGACACTATTCGTATGTCAAAAAAACTATTCTTTTCTGTATCTGGATTAATATATGCAGAGGCTTCAAATAACAACTGAGGTGGTTTTTCCTGTTTCTGCGCAATTCCACCCGTCATTCCACTAATGATCGCAGCCAGTATCAGAGTAATCGTTATCATCAGCATGATCCCGACAACCGGCGAGACCGCAGAATCCTTTCTTTCGTCCTTGCTAAAAAAAAATCCTGACTTGGTTTTTGTTACCGATTGTTGCTGATTCTCCGGATTACGATTCAATGGCATAACAATAATAATTGACGGGAGAATATTTCAAAATATGTATTATCTTTATCATATTTTTCATATAAATTAGCTGTAATTATAAATTAGATACTATTGATGCATAATAATATGAACACAATAATCTTTATTCATGAAAAGGAACAGATGAAACGAAGACATACGGATCATCTGGTTTTTTGGCTAATATAGAACTTTCTTTCTTCTCCTGCAAATGACGCCAGATGAACAATGCAACACACTGGTAAAATCTCTCATCAACCGGATAATGACTACAGGAATTATATAATCGCTCAGAAATACGCCTAATCATATCAGCAGGCCTTTTCATAAACCAGTGATCACAATCCTGCAGAATCGATCTGGTAACCAGTGTTATCTTTTGGATTAATTTTTGTTCAAGATAGAATGCGTTACCTACCGGGATATCAAGATCACCAGATCCATGAATTATTAATGCCGGAGAGTTCAGATGCGAAAATAATAAATTACTCTCTTCATGTATATCAACCGGGATTTGAATATCGATTAATTGATCTCTTTCACGTATGGTCAGTTTCCTTTTTCTTTTTCTTATCGCATAGAGGACATTTCCGAAATGACTGTTGATAAGGCGTGTTTCCATATCGAGATGGTCTATTGAATAAGAGGAATATTCAGTATTATTGTGAATATAGGAGATATATTTTTGAGTAAGAACAGACTCAATGTCTGAATACACACCAGCGGCCAGAATATATCCGGCTGGAGAAATACCTGAACGGGCAATCGAACATAATGTACGCACCCCAAATCCATGACCCAGGAATATGGTGTTTTTCAGTGAATAACCGGTTTTTTGAAATGTATCTGATAATACCCTCGTGATGACTGATTCAGAACAGGATTCACTAAGAAGATTATCCTCCGGAGGTTTGGGATCATCAGTCACCGATTGGAGGGAGAGGGTGGTGCATCCAATCGTCTGAAAAAACCTGCATATTTCATCCTGAAATTTGTTTTCCCTTTGCCATGCCTCATATCGCGATCCCGGACCACAATAGGGAAGAAGACCATATACATAATCAGGAATACACATGATTAAAACCGGTATTTCACAATCGGATGGGAACTCCACGTTCCAGATAACACCCTGAGATGATCCCGGTTTTCGCTGTTTCATTCATATTATTTTCACGACCTTGAACTTAATAATATTTTTTTAAATTTCGTAATATTTTTCAATACGAAAATGTAAATTATATGTGTGAGCGTGATGTCATGATGATACCATCTCACACATATCCAGGGATCGATTTTGAAGATAAAGGGGAAACTTCATCGAATCCAGCAGACTCGTGATCGCACTCGTACACCTTTCGGGAATAATACTTCTTTCATTTTTTTGAGAGATACCCCCAATCAGTATACATTACATGATTTTTTATTATTAATATGTATAAAACATAATATATTTAATAAATTTTATATTTTTAAGTATATTTATACGTCTTTCACAGATTACAGTAAGGGTATTTTTACAAAACAAGACCTTTGTATTGCTTTTTCATATTACAGATATTTTTGCATTATCATATCTTTTTAATGGTGCTGGTTTTAGAGATACTCTCGAAATTATGGTTTAATAGAGGGTCGCTATTGGTAACAAAAAAGAAGGTATAATAGACATGAGTACCACGCTTATATGAGAATAGTGCTTGCCTATAAAAATAATATTATTTAAATATTTAAATAATTATTTTTCCATATTGATTATTCTCCTTTACTCACATCATTTGCATTTTTAACATATATTGCTGTGAAATATGTATCAGAGAGGAAATAAGATTCCCAATTATTGTCCCATTCAATTCAGTAACCCACCATCTTTTGTATCAAAAGGGCCCTTCACCTTCCGGCCATTCTCCTTCATAATACTCCGGGACCGCAGTTATGGTGACCTGTGGTGCCGGATCTCCGGTTTTCAGCGTATAATCAATAGTCGCAAACTCACCTTCCAGCGTGAGATAATATACTCCCTCACGATATAGGGTCATCGTTTTTGATTCTTCGCTGGAATATCCCCGGTTATATCCATCTTCGGCGATTATCCGATGCCATGGATCGCTGACCGTCAGCTTTGCCCAGACAAGGAGTGGATTATTGATCTTTGGATGAACGGTGAATGTTATGGCAAACGGACCCTTCGTGATATTCAGTACTTTCCCAATAGCATATCCTTCAAGATTCGCTGATCCGGTATATGTACTATTCAGGGAGGTCCGATGGTATGGAGTACCGTCACGAAGGATCGATGTGCGGTTATTTACCTGATTTGGGAGGGGAAGAATTTCGTACGGGTTCCAGTCTGTGACCGTAGAGAT
>CAZCSN010000025.1:0-7852 GCA_964501255.1 uncultured Methanospirillum sp.
TGGGTGACGGTACTGAGGTACGCGAGTCCTCGGGAAATCATCCTCGCTGCTATTGTTCAGAAAGTCTGTTTTGATGTTTTTTAAGTATCCTTTGGTACCTGTGGACAATATGTACCAAGAATAGTATCTGATGTAAGAAAACCTCGGATTATATCGCGTATTTCTCTGCTCTCTTCAATCCGCATCGTTGTATTATTACTTTTATTTGTATCATTCGGCCATGCGGCATTCCACCAAACAAATCCGACAACATTGGGCCACCGGTGATCGTTCATTAATGCTGACAAGGCATCATAAGTCCAGTTTTTCGCCGGAATATATGGATTATTCAGATCTGTGCCCATTTCTGATACTATCACAGGTTTTTCTGGTGAAATATTCTGTGCATGCCGGTACCCTTCATCCATCATTTTTGTAAACGGGGAAATATTTTTGTCATGCGGTGAAAGGGCTCCATATGCGGAAATTCCAATCATATCGATAAATTCATCCCCTGGGTAGTATGCCTGCGGGATATTCCATTGCTCTTCCGGATTTGAATGCCAGTTTATATGAAATACCCAGTAAAGGTTATCCGCTCCTTCTTCGCGCATCAGTGAAATAATATGCCGGTAAACCGATTGGAATAATTCAGCACCATTTTCTTTTCCGGTCCAGTACCCGTTCCATGAGAACCACCATCCGTTCACCTCTGTCCCATATTCAATCAGGATCGGAAAGCCCAATTTTTTTGCCTCTTTTGCAAAATTCCTGAGATCTGTATCGAATGCTCCTGATTTTATTCTTTTCAGGGTAAATACGGGTTCAGGCCGGTATTGGCGGTTATCAGACCGAAGCATAAGTCTGATATATGGAATCGCACCACTCTCGTGGATATCCCAAACTTGTTGATAGGGAAAACTTCTGTCTACACTCCATTCATGAGAAAAAGCAATTAATGCCAGAGATTTTCCGGAATTATGTATGTATGAATTAATACTCTCATGTGTAATCTCCATTTCATTGATATGGTGAGGTATCGGTGGAAAAGCACCATGCCACAATGTATTATTTTGCGGTAGACAAAGATCAGAACTATCACCCGCACATGATTGAAGAAATACCAGAAGACATACAAAAGTGAGTACTCTACCCGGATTGAGGGAGTGATGATACTTTTCTGCATGCATTCCATGCCTATGATGCATTCGTGGCGGAATACCCATACCGTGAAACACTATGGACGCCCATCTATCTAACAATTCGTATCACCAACCGGGAGAAGAAGATGGTTCCTGATTTAAATTTCCCTCCTCCTGTCCCCTCTCTGGAAAAGTTCACAGTACTTCTGGTAATAAGTTCTCAAAAACTAGGTTCTCTCTCAAAAACATATCTTGAACGACCAGGCCTTCTTGAAGTTACTATCTGTTATTCAGGGGATGAGGCCATACGTATTTTTCATTCGCACCCTTATGATCTCATCCTGTCTGATTATGATCTGGATGACATGGATGCAATCACCTTACATACAAAGCTTCAGGATATCACTCCACAAAAACCATTTCTCCTCTTTAATATTACTGATCGGGATCGGGACATTCTGGAAAAATATGCAGAAGATCCATCTGCACATCAGGATCTTGAACATGATATCAGTATCATTTATACTGAACAGGCGCAAAAAATAGCCCAGTCTGTAGAGTTATTCAGGACCAGAAACCGGTTAGAGTTATACACACAGCATCTTGAACAACTGGTTGAGGAACGGACCCGGCAACTTCAGATAGCCCAGCGGTTTGCTGTGATTGGTGAACTTGCAACCATGATTGGCCATGATATGAGAAATCCTCTGCAGGTTATCACCAATATGCAGTATCTCCTGGAGATGAAGATGCAGAAGATGACAGCGTATGAATTACAAATTTTTACCAAATATGGTATTCAGGAGATATTTAATCGGATCGGAACTGAAATTCTCTATCTGAATAAAATTGTATCAGATCTTCAGGATTATGCACGTGAGGTGAATCTGGAAAAAACCAGAATAAACCTTGCAGTATTCTTGAATGAATTACTCCAGACAATATCGCCCCCTTCATCGGTTACTGTTATCAAAGAATGTGATCCTGATATCAATGTATTCGTAGATCCGGTTTTACTGACCCGTGTTATGGAAAACGTAATAATAAACGCCCTGCAAGCTATGGAAAAAGGTGGGACACTTACATTGAAATCTAAAAAAGACAAAGAGGGTTTTAGTATCATGGTGGCTGATACCGGGGGCGGCATCCCTCCTGAATCTGGTCCAAAAATATTCGATCCCCTGTATACAACAAAACCTAAAGGCACCGGGCTTGGTTTATCGGTAACCAAACGATTAATTGAAGCACATGGAGGAACGATTACCCTTGTGGAAACATCGCCAGCAGGGACGACATTTAAAGTCTCACTTCCGGCATCATAATCGCTTTCGTGGAGGAGAGGATGAAGAGAATACTTATCGTTGATGATGATCTTGCAATTCTGGATAGTACAAAGCAAATTCTGGAATTGGAAGGGTATGAGGTGGAAGCAGCTGCTACTGCTGGTGAAGGGCTTACAAAGATTGAAAATGAGTTTTTTAACCTGGCACTCTTTGATATAAAACTTCCTGATATGGAAGGGACAGAACTCCTTGAAAAAGCTCAAAAACTCCGTCCTGGTATGAAAAAGATTATGGTAACCGGATATGCAAATCTTGAAAATTCTGTGTTTTCATTAAATGCAGGGGCAGATGCCTATATCATGAAGCCGGTTAATCCAAAAGACCTTCTTGAGAAAATTAAGGAGAAACTGGAAGAGCAGGAAAAAGATTCGATCATTGACGGAGAAAAAGTAGCGGAATTTCTGGAAGAAAAGCTCCTTTCGATTCGATAACCCGGTATCATGACCGACCTGACCAAAGAAGAACTTATTCAAACCCTGCAAAGAATGGGTGTTCCAAATACCGTTCTCCTGGAAGATCCTTCTGTAACTCTTGATACATTTGTTCTTGCCATAAAAAAATTCAGGATTGCAGCTCCTGATGATTTTTATGCGTATCTTGCGGACCGGCTGGGATTAGCCTTCATGGAACGTGAGACTCTTTTTGCCAATCCGCGGATTGGTTCAGTTCTTCCGTATGCGGTCGGTGAGGAGACATTAATTGCGCTTTTAGAATCAAAACCTGCATATCTGAAGGTGGCTACCGCAAATCCTCTGGATGAACCGTTATTTAAACGACTTGAAGAGATCTTTGGAAAAAAGATTGAGAAGGTAGTAACTCCGCTCGATGCCATTCTCACCATCACTGATGTGAGTTATAAGGGTCCGCACGCATACAGCGCGCTCAGTGAACTGGTCGATCGTCAGCCTGACGAGTCCGCATATCGTATTCTTGTGCCGTGGCAGAAAGCGGTGGTCATTGTCGGGACTATTCTTTTATGTGCCCTTGTTCTATCAAATCCATATTTCTGGCTTTTTGTTCTTTTTACTCTTACAAATTTTGTATATTTCATCATGAATCCGGTGAAATTCTATGTCTCCCTCCAGGGAATGTCAGGAGAGAAGAATGTCATCCATATCTCTGATGAGGATATTCGGAAATTAAAGGACGAGGATCTTCCCATATATACAATTCTCGTCCCGCTCTATCATGAGCAGGAGATGCTTCCTCATATTCTTCAAAATATTGCAAATATCAACTATCCCAGGGATAAACTCGATGTAAAAATCCTGATGGAGGAGGAAGATACTGAGACTATTGATAAAGCACGCAAACTCGGACTCTTTGGGAATATCGAGGAGATCATCTCTCCCATGTCAGAGGCTGAATATCATGTCTTTTTAAGTATCTTCCATCCGGTTGTTATTCCAAAGGCCGATATCACGACAAAACCCCGTGCATGTAATTATGGGCTGAAACGTTCACGTGGAGAATTTGTCGTAATTTATGATGCTGAAGATCTTCCGGACCGCGATCAGTTGAAAAAAGTGGTCATTGCGTTTCAGCGGCTTGGACCGAAATATGCCTGTGTCCAGTGCCTCCTCAACTTTTACAATCCGCGTAAGAATATGCTGACACGGTGGTTTTCAATAGAATACTCGTACTATTATGATTTCTACATCCAGGGTCTGGATAAGATCGACGCACCTATTCCGCTCGGGGGAACCAGCAATCATTTCAGAATGAAGACACTCCGCGAATTAGGAGCATGGGATCCCTATAATGTGACGGAAGATGCCGACCTTGGCATGCGGATAGCGCGCAAGAAACTGCACACAGCGGTACTCAACTCACATACCTATGAAGAGGCAGTCAGCCGGATCCCCTCGTGGATCAAACAGAGATCGCGATGGGTCAAGGGTTTTGTCATTACCTGGTTTGTTACCATGCGTCATCCCATACGGGTACTACAGGATATCGGTCTGAAAAATTTCCTTGTGTTTCAGACCGGATTTGGGGGAAATTTCTATCTCCCGTTGATGAACCTCTTTTTATGGCTGATCTTTGCTGCCAGTTTTATCATCCCTGATTATTTCTCACGATGGTTTGACTTCTGGCCTTTTGCAGTGATAGCAGTCTTTAATCTCCTTGTCGGAAACCTCTTCTTCCTTACGATGATGGTTATTGCGACGTGGAAGGAAAAACAGCGTGATCTCCTTTTATATGCGTTTTTCTCGCCAATTTACTGGGTTTTGATGAGTATTGGTGCATGGAAGGGGACGCTTCAGTTGATCTTCAAGCCGTATAAATGGGAGAAGACCAGTCATGGGACTGAAATCATTCATGAGCAACTCTTAATCGAACATCCGGAGCGGTTTTCCAAACCGGTGAAGTGGATTGAGGTGAAATCCCCTGAAGTGGACCGGGGAGCCAGAAAAGCAACCGGAGGGCAGATCGCGTTCTCGATTGGGATCACTGTCCTCCTGGTTCTTTTCGCTCTGGTCCTTTTTGGTGTTATTGAGTACAAACCAATATCAGATCATATCACCGTGACCAAAATTCCAGGTTTAAATCAGGTATTAGCTCCGCTGAAGGATTATCAGTCAGGCCGGGAAGTCCGTCTGCTCAATTATGAAGCAATCCCCGGACCACATTCAACGCCCCCGCCCCTAATTATTGCAAAACCGCAGGAAACGCAGGAGGCACCACTCACTTCTGTTCCCACATTCCCACCTGACCGACCCGCGCGAGTTCTTTCTGCTTTAGGAGAACCAGGGCTTACGGTCAGATATGATCCCCTCGTAAACCGGATCATTATCACCAGCGAGCGGGTACTCCCTGAAGGAGATTATTATCTGGTCATCACCGGCACTTTGGACAATGGATATGCAGAATACCGGCTGGACAGTATACCCGGAGCACTCTCTCTTGAAGGCGGACAAAATAGTACTGCTGTCAGGGTTATGCGTGTGCTGAAGAGTGGTGCCCGTATCCCGGTGATTGATACAGTTCTCTAAAAAGGATTATGAGATGCCACACGCATCCGGCAGAAACATGCGTGTCTGGTTATAATGATAGATGGCTTCATCAGGATATAGTGTTGATTCTCCGGCTGCCTTTGCCTTCCATCTCTTAAACTCTTCATTTTGTGGATCAAATGAGAGCGCTTTTGTGAAGTACTCATGAGCGAGGGTAAACCTACCCAGTTCGTAGTATGCCTGTCCTCCAAAAAACCACGCCCATCGGTTACAGGGGAATTGATCGATGGATCGGTCAAAATTATCCGCCGCGAGCTGATATCTGCTCTGGTTCAGATAACAGTTCCCCTTGACATAATATGTCCATGGAATAGAAGGATCAAGTTGTATCCCTTTATTCAGATATGCAATTGCATAGTCGCATTGTCCGCTTTTATGAAGGATATCTCCCCGGTAATAATATGCCCAGGCATTTCCAGGATCCAGGATGATGGTCCTGTCAAAGCTGCATAATGCCTCCTCGTACTTACCCAGTTCATACTGGGTCATGCCACGGTAATACCACGCCTGTGCATTCATCGGATCCAATGTCACAGCGGTATTCAGATACTGAAGTGCATCTTCATATCTTCCGTCATGATACGCGATCGCACCCTGATAAAACCATAATGATGCATTTTTTGGTTCTTTCGCAGTCTTTTTCTCCACATCCTGAAGTGACCAGGCAGGGTCCTGCGCTGCCCGAATTGCAAGGTACAGGATCCGGTACTCCTTTGAATATGGATTAATAGTAAGTGCTTGATTGATTGCTGATAGTGCCTGATCATACTGGCCGGTCTGATAATACGCATGAGCAAGTTCATACCAGGCTGGTGCCTGACATGATGATGTTGACAGGCTCGTCTTCAGTTCATGAATGGCAGATTGATAATCACCAGATGAGGCGAGGTTTTTCCCATACACGTACCGTGCCCATTCGTTATCCGGATTTATCTTCACGGCGGTATCATACTGCATCCTTGCAGCAGTCAGATTTCCTTGCTTTTCGTATGCCCTTCCCAGCTCGTAATATGTTCCGGCGTTTGAGGGGTCGAGTGTGAGGGATTTCTGCAGGGCATCGATTGCCTGTGCGTAATTCCCAAGTTCTGTATAACTTGTCCCGATGAAATACCAGGCCGGAGCATTGCCGGGATCAAAGGTCGCGGCCTTTATAAACCAGGACAGCGCATCACGATATTTCCCTTCTTCGAAAAGCAGCCTTCCTTTATTGAACGCTGACCAGGTATTGTTTGGCTCGAGAAGGAGATCATGCTCTACCTGTATGTAGGTGAGAGGTGTTGTGGTATTTATCCGCAAGGATGAGAGAAGGTTCAATGCGGTTTCATTTCCGGGGAGAAGATCAAGAACCTTCAGGATTTCACGGTTTGCCCTGTCACGATCTCCTGATGCGATGAGGATATCCGCTTTTTTAAGGAGGATGGTGCTATTTCGCGGACTTAACTCAGCCGCTCTTGTTATTGCGTCAAGTGCTCCTTGCAGATCACCTTTCTGATGAAGCATTTCTGCTTTTGCATACCATAGATCAGGATTTTCCGGATCAGACCGGAGTGAGTCATCCAGACTGGTCATGGCATCCGGTATTGCCCCAGGTATCGCAGTATCTGTTTCAGAACCCTTTTTGTCAGTGATACATCCGCATACCATGAGGAGCAGGATAAAAAGGACAAACAGGATATGATGAGTGTGCATACCATCTCATCGTTGTATAACGTAAAAAAAAGAACTCAACAGGTTTGGGTATAAAATTAAAGGGAAACCCCTGGCGGGAGGGGTATGGTTGAGTTTGGTTTTTGCATACTGGCGATCATTGAGCTGTTAAACTTTTCAGGGGTATGCATAGACGCAATCTCGGAGCTGTTGAATTTTTCAGGCGGGTGCATTGATGCAATCTCTGAGCTGTTGAACTTTGTCAGAATCATCCCACCAGGATAAATGACATCATCTGCATAGACGAAACTGAGCAGCGATACAAGGGCTACACACACAGTGAATACTAGTATTCCAGAACGGAAGTTCCCCATAATATTACCTCAGAATTCGTTAGTTATAGAGATATTTAATGATAATCTTTGATAATTATTGGTTTTTACGTTTCCAAAAAGAGAGAATAAATATTTTTCAGGAATTTTATACTGTCACGCCTGGTGGGAGAGGTATTGTAGAGTTGGACTTCTGCATTGTCCCAATCATGGAAGAGTTAAACTTCTGTGAGTTCTGCATGGTACCGATCTCGGAAGAGTTGAACTTCTGAGAGTTCTGCATGGTACCGATCTCGGAAGAGTTAAACTTCTGTGAGTTCTGCATGGTACCGATCTCGGAAGAGTTAAACTTCTGTGAGTTCTGCATGGTACCGATCTCGGAAGAGTTGAAC
>CAZCSN010000025.1:7952-30743 GCA_964501255.1 uncultured Methanospirillum sp.
AGTTGAACTTCTGAGAGTTCTGCATGGTACCGATCTCGGAAGAGTTGAACTTCTGAGAGTTCTGCATGGTACCGATCTCGGAAGAGTTGAACTTCTGAGAGTTCTGCATGGTACCGATCTCGGAAGAGTTGAACTTCTGTGAGTTCTGCATTGTCCCAATCATCGAGCTGTTAAATTTCGGAATGACCATGCCACCGGGATAAATCTCATCATCAGCACATGCAAAGCAGAGCAATGATCCAGTCACTACAATAATACCCAGTATGATTACGCCAGAACCAACGGATGCCATATTTAACCTCAGTTTTCGTTGGTTTGGGAGATATTTAAGGCTAGTCTTATATCCATTCTATGGTACTCTCTCAATAGAAATGATCGTTCATGTTTTGCATTCCATCTTTCGAAAATTCTGACATGGAACCGAAATATGCAGGCTTTAAACAGAATTTTCCCTCCTTTTTATATCTACTGTCCACCGGTATACTGATGGTGCCACATTCCCACACTCATGACAGCGCAGAATCTGATATCCTTCATCTGCAAGTTCACGCATCAGTTTATGAATCTCTCTTCTGTTCGCAAAGGTTATCCAGTGAGCGGTTCCGTTATCGGTCAGCATAGGGAAGAAAATATCCGGTCTTGGGAGTACCCCGTAGGGGGTTGGGATAATTATCCGTGAAAATTTCTGACGGATGAAATGATGTGCTACCAGTGCGTCCCCCTGGATAATGGAAAGACCTGAAGAAACCCTGTTCAGGATTCTATTCACTGACATCCAGTAGCACGCATTTTTATTGATCTCCATTGCAATAACCCGGGCACCTCGTGCCGCAGCAGGAATTGCGTAAGGACCCACTCCGGCAAACGGTACAAAGACGGTCTCACCAGGGCTAATCAGGTCAGCGATTCGTTTCCGTTCAGATGCCATTTTTGATGAAAAATAGACCTGACTGATATCAAGCCTGTACCTGAATCCGTACTCCTTATGTTCGGTAATCAATGTCTCCCCATAGATCGGAACATACCCGGATGTCCGGTAGAGCCCGTTCACATCCCCGATCTTGTTGAGAATGGTGTTGATTTTCGGCCTGCGGAAAAGAAGTGCCTGCACGATCAGATCCAGATACTGCAGGAATTCTGATGGAATAGAGATGATAGCAATGGTTCCGATTATCTCATATCCGTCCGACAGATGAATCAGAATATCTTCTGGAATAATGCCGTTCAGATCAGAACGAAGGCCCATATAATCGTGCTTTATTGTGTAATTATGTAAATACTTATGAGGCTGTTACATGAATGATTTTCATTAGCACCATACGACCAATTCTGTGTGTGAACGTATTCATTCACAGTTTTAATTTATCGTATTGTATCACCAAAATTGATTTGTGCAACAACCTCCATGATTAATTAATATTTCCTGTATATGGTTTTTCTTGGGCCGACTTCAACCACATACACGATGAGTTTATTGTTTTGAATAGAGAGTATAGCCCGGTAACTGCCAACATGAAGAGAATGAAACGGAGACTTATCAGATCCCTCTAATTTCTGTACACGTGACCAGGGATTTTTCTTCTGTTCATGGATGGCTTTGATTATCTCCTGAGCTATCGGTAATGGTATTTTTTTGAGGTCTCTCTTTGCTTTGTCCGGGTAGATGATCTGAAATTCAGTCATTCAACTCCGAATTCTTTCATGATCTCTTCTTCAGTATGGACTCTCCCTGCTTTAATATCCGCTAAGGATTCTTCTATTCCTGCTATCTCTTCGGAAGTGAGAGGATCAGGATCTGTGGCACATAACAGGAGGCGCTCGATCACTGCACTATAGGACTCCCTGGGGTGTGTTTTCAGGTTAGTTAATTGCTCCTTCAAATCTGATCGAATGTATATTGTGGAAGCTTCTTGCATGATTTACCTATAGGTGTTTATAGGTATTGATAGTAATGGCAAGGACTACCATGATATATGCTGGCATCGTGACTTTAAAAAAACGCGAAGAGCGAATAGCCTAAACGAGACTGATTCCAGGCCCTTCCAAATTATTTAATAAATTATGGTATTGAGAGTAAGGAATGGAACGGAGACTTACGCAGATACGAAAAGATATGACTGGGATACCCGTGACATGAGAGGGGGTACGGCAGAACAAAGCCGAAAAACCTCTTCTTCCGCCTCCGCTGACCGGATCATCATTCCCCTGCACCCTCCGTTTCTCCTTTTTTCCTCCTCTTCGAAACTCCCCTTTCATGAAAAGATGGCTTTGAGAACCTGCCTGGATTTGATCCCGTTGTCTTTCTATTTACGATGAATTCGGGAATGATTTTTTTGTCCAGCTCAGTGATGGTGCGCTCTGAAATTGCGCGTACAAGTGAACGGTCCGGTTCGCCACTTTTCATGGCATGAACGGGATCATTGTCGGTTGCGAAGGGAGTCCGGTGGTATAACGAAGGAATACACAGTTCTTAAAAAAGGGGTGTACGAGATTCGAACCTGATGTTCTAATGCTGTTGACGGGATCCGAACCCGCGACCTCCAGATATCTCAGTCCTGGACTTATGAGTCTGGCGCCCTAACCAGCTAGGCCACAACAGCACAAAGTGCATTATAAGAATGCCGTCTGCTTGGATAAACATATCGATCCTGCCACCCGGATATCTCAAGTATTCTCCGGAGAAACAGTCAGTTCATGCAGGAAGAGAATTCGGATCAGGTTGTTGTCGTCCTTTGTACAGCCCCACCGGGGATAGCGCATAATCTGGCAACCCGGCTTCTGGACAAAAATCTGGTTGCCTGTGTCAATATCCTCCCTGCACGATCAGTCTACCGATGGGAAGGGGCGGTCTGCGATGAACCTGAAGATCTTCTTCTCATGAAGACAACCCGTGCGAACGTGATTGACCTTACAAAATTCCTTGTCGATATCCATCCCTATGATATCCCGGAAGTACTCACCGTGCCGGTTCAGGACGGATATGATCGATATCTCTCCTGGGTCGTCAGTGAAGTTCAGAGAAAGCCCTGAAATTTTTCATCTCTCTTCTTTGCTGTGCACATTGTTATCGTGAGCGGATTCATTTTTGTAATGCACAGCATAGAGTAAACATGTGATATATTCTGTCTGAAGGATTTGAGCTGATACATGAGCTCATGGCTGATAATCCGGAAGGAATCAGCATTCATGAAGTGGCAGAGAAGATGGGCATTCACCGGAATACTGCCGCAAAGTATCTTGAAATTCTTCATAGCCAGGGCCTGGTGGAAGTAAAGAAGGTCGGGGTTACCAAATTGTACTCTCCCAGCCGGCGGATACCTGTCTCCTGTGTACTTCATCTCTTTTCAGAACCGGTGTTCGGGATCGATCGGGGGAACATTATCCGGGTGGTAAATACCGCCGCTCTTGAGATGATCGGACTTTCCAGGGAGGAGTGCATTGGACGATCAATCACCCTGCTTGATGATCTGATCTGTAATGGGATATCTGACGGCATTATACCCTCCCTTCGGGGTACGCCGTGTTCATGTACCCTTACGCGCCAGACTCGTGGGACCCGGATTGTCTTTGCGATTAGGGGTATTCCGGTTCAGCTTGATTCAGGGCGAAGCGGAGCCGCGGTTATCATCAAAAGTGCAACATCACCGGAAGGACTCATTGCGCGACTTGAATACGCTGAAAAAATGCTTGACCTGTTCATGGCATTATCTGATCCGATCATCGTAACATTTTCTGAGTCCTTTGAGATATCCTTTGCAAATGAGGGTTTTATCCGATCATGCATGCCCACTGGGTCTTCCGGAAAAGAAGGATTTCTTCCATTTGATATGTTCATCCATGACCGGGACCGGTTTCTGGATACACTTGAAAAGGCCAGGGAGACTGGTGAGTGGAGTGCAGTTCTCCGTATAATTCATTCATCAGGTGATATACGGTTATATCAGTGGACTTTTCATGCTGACCATGAGGGCTCATGGCAGTATCTTGCGATCGGCAGGGATCAGACAGAGCACTATTATGAAAAAGAGCAGTTCAGTCAGTTTCTGGAATCTACCGAGATGCTGTTTGGAAAGAGAACCCAGGACCTTCGCGAGATCAACCGGCGGTTATTTTCAGAGATATCTGAGCGGAGACAGACGGAAGAAACCCTCAAAATGTATGAGTATACCCTCCGCAATGTCGGGGATCTGGTCTTCTGGTTTACCAGTGACGGTCTTGTCACGTTCTACAATACCGCAGCCAGGGACATGCTCAACATTCCTGACAAGACGGATCAGCTCTGGATCAGCTCATTTTTCCCCCATCCTCCTTTTGGGGACTGGAACATCTTCTATTCAACATTACGCGAGCAGGGGAGTATTGTTCTTGAGACCTGCATGATGGGGACTCCTATGACAGCCCTGCCGGTTGAGATTCGGTTCACCCTCATTCCGTACGGGGGGAGAGAGTACTGCTGCTGCATTGCCAGGGATATTCAGGGGCGGGTGCAGGCACTGGATTCGCTTGTTGAAAGCGAGAGCAGATTTCGGGAGCTCGCTGAGACCATCTCCGATGTTGTTTATGTCCGGGATCTCATAAGCGGGAAGATAGAGTATCTGAATCAGGCGTATGAGGAGATATACCAAAGACCGGTGCAGGAGCTGTATACTGATCCGGACTCCTGGTCCGCTTCTGTTCATGCTGATGATTATGACCGGGTCATCGCGCAGGCTGGTGTTCCTGAAGCGGACCGGAAGACGATGGAGTATCGGATCATCCGCCCTTCGGGTGAGATCAGGTGGGTTCGGGCGAAGATCCATTATGTTCGGGATGCAGATAACCGCCCGATCCGTGAGATTGGTGTCGTTACTGACTTCACCCATGAAAAACGGACTCAGGATGAGATCAGGCAGCTTCATGAGCGGTTCAGGCTTGCTGTTCATGCTGCCCCGGTTACCATATTCGGTCAGGATCCGGATATGGTCTATCAATGGATTGTTAATCCGTCTATCAACCTGAATATATCAGATATTGTCGGGTTTACCGACTATGACATATTTCCATCAGATACGGCTTTTGAATTGTATACAATAAAGAAGAGGGTGATTGAGACCGGAGAAGAATTCACCGGTGAGTGTTCCATCAGGTTTGGGGGGAAAACCTATCCGACACAGATCTATCTCCGTCCGTTCCGGAATGAGTATGGCGGGATTGCCGGTCTTATCGGAGCAGCGATTGATATCCGGAACATAGTACATCAAAAACGCAGGTATACCCTCACTGAGCAGCGGTACCGGAGACTCTTTGATGCAATGCAGGAGGGCTATGTTGTTTTCTCTCCGGTCCGTAGTTCTTTCGGTCAGTTATGTGATTTTTGTATCAGTGATCTCAACCGGTTTGCCGTAAAGAAGGCAAATCGCCCGAAGAAAGAGCTAATCGGAAGAAAACTCTCTGACTTTCGTCCGGACATAGATCCCCGCTGGCGCGATTCGCTCCTTCATGTCGCGCAGTCAGGGGAAGAGGTCAGATTTGATGGGTACTCCGGGCTCTTTGGCGGGTACTACTCATTCCATGCATTCTCTGTTGGTGAGGAACTCATCGGAGTAGTTATCCGCGATATCACCGATCAGATGAGGAGCTCTGAGCATCTGCAGGCACATCGTGACCTTGCCAGAGAACTCTCAGCGACAACAGATATGCATCACGCGCTTGATCTGATCCTGCGCACTGCACTTGACGTCCCAGGCATCGATTCCGGTGGATTATACCTTCTTCATGGCCATGATGCCGCTCCGGTGCTCCGGCTCCATTGCCATGCAGGACTCTCAGAGGAGTACATCAGCGCGGTCACTGACATGGTGGTGACCGATCATATTCTTGCGTTATTTGAGAACAAAGCACCCCGGTACATATCACGCTCTGATCCTGCGGCAGAAAAAATCCGTCCTCTCCTGGAGAAGGAGGGAATCATATCATATGTCCTGATCCCTCTGTATGAACAGGGGGATCTTGTCGGATGCCTCAATCTGGCCTCACATACCCTTTCTGAGATCCCTCCCCGTGAACGCCCGTTTCTTGAGGCCTTGTCCGGATGGCTTGGAAAAACGCTGGTGCGTTTCATCCATGACGATACCGGTGGATCAAAATCCGGGTATGCGGTGATAAAATCAGATGGTGTTATTATTGAAGGAACACTTTGGAATGGCCGGACAACAGCTCCCGGATCACTATTTGGACACATCCAAAAGAACCACGCCGCGCTCATGACCGGCAAAGAGATCACCTGTCCCGGGGTAGTGCCCGGGTCATCATATCAGATCCGGTTCTGCCCCTGGGGTGATGAGGTTGCGTTCCTCGTCAGGTCAGGAATGAGCAGGTCCTGATCTCCGTCCGGTGCAGGATGTGATAGCCACTTCAATCACGGCGATGCCGGCGATCTGTTCTTGTGAATAAGGCGCGCCAGATTCACAGGCATACCGGACAGCTATCAGCTCCAGTCCCCTGATTTTTTTCTGACCTGAGAGGAAAGACGCAGTCCCTTCGATCATCACACTCTCATATGCCATGCCGTACTCGCATGGCCTTTCTCCGGTAACAAGCCGCGCATCGTTCACAATCATGATGCAGAGGTGCGGATTGGATTGAAGGATATCGTTCTTTCTTCCGGCTTTGGCTGAATGGAGCAGGATCTTCCCGTCATGGTACACAAAGCACATTGGCACGCAATATGGCCGGTCATGAACACACAAAGCCACATGACAAAAAAATGCACCCTTGAGGATCTGTTCGAGCCGTTCCGGGTCTGTAAGTTCCTTATCTTTACGTCTCATCTGGTCTGCCGGTTCTGTTCAATAACCGCAACAAGTCCAGCCGCTATTGCTGCAACCTTTTTATCCCCCCGGAGCGGGGTTGCCAGCTGGGTCATTCTCGTCTCTTCCTCCTGAATATACCGCTTGAGCGTCCGGCTGATATGCTCCTCCTGAAGGAAGTGCGTGTGCGTGTTGCCAGCGATAAACTCCGGATTATGGATGATGGCATGGTGAAGAGGCAGGGTGGTCTTGACTCCCAGGATGACATACTCATAAATTGCGCGCTTCATCCGGGCGATGGCATACTCCCGGCTCATCCCCCATGCACAAAGCTTTGCGATCATCGAATCATAGAATGGCGGGATGGTGTACCCTGCATGAATCCCTGAGTCAAGCCGAATCCCCGGTCCGCCTGGTGAGCGGTACCGGGTGATCTTGCCAGGGTCTGCAGCAAAGTTGTTTAAGGGATCTTCCGCATTAATCCGGCACTCGATTGCATGCCCGCGCAGCGTGATATCTTCCTGGCCGTACTCGAGAGGATCTCCTGATGCCACGATGATCTGTTCCTTTACGATATCGATCCCGGTAACCAGTTCGGTGATGGTATGCTCAACCTGCAGCCGGGTGTTCATCTCCATGAAGTAGTACTCCCCTTCGTCATAGAGGAACTCAACCGTCCCGGCATTGACATAGTCCACTGCCTCAGCGACCTTCAGTGCAGAGTCTGTCATCCGCTCACGAAGGTCGGGTGTCATGACCGGACAGGGTGCCTCCTCAATGAGTTTCTGATGCCGTCGCTGGATTGAGCATTCACGCTCAAACATGTGAACGCGGTTATTGTGCTCGTCACAAAAGACCTGAACCTCAACATGCCGGGGTTTTTGAAGGTACTTCTCGATAAAGACCGTCCGATCTCCGAATGCCGACTCTGCGATACGCATGGCACCATCTATCGCTGACTCAATCTCAGCAGGCTCATGGACGATCTGCATGCCGATACCACCGCCACCGGCACTTGCCTTGACAATTACTGGGTATCCGATAGAATCAGCAACCTTTGCGGCCATGTCAAGATCATCAATTCCTCCGTCAGTTCCGGGAAGAACCGGTACTCCTGCCTTTCTCATGGTCTGTTTTGACTGAATCTTTGATCCCATTGCAGCGATGGTCCGTGATTTCGGTCCGATGAAGGTAATGCCCTCTTCCATGCAGAGTCGTGCAAACTCCGCGTTCTCAGCAAGAAATCCGTATCCCGGGTGGATGGCTTCCGCCCCGGCCTTCTTTGCAACCGAGATGATCCGTTCCTTATTCAGGTATGATTTTGAGGGAGGTGCCGGACCGACCGGGAAGGCTTCATCGGCATAATGGACAAAGAGTGAGTCCTTGTCAGCCTCAGAGTAGATCGCAACGGTGTCGATGCCAAGTTCCCGGCATGCCCGCATGATCCGTATGGCGATCTCACCCCGGTTTGCAACGAGTATCTTCTCAAAATATTTCATTCAACCACCAGGAGCACATCACCGGCAAGGACGGTGTCTCCGGCATCGACAAAGATCTCTTTTACCACCCCGTCCCGCGGGCTGGTGATGGGGTTCTCCATCTTCATGGCTTCGAGAACGACAAGGGTATCACCTTCTCTCACCTTGTCTCCCCTGCAAACCATGATTTTGAGGACCATCCCCTGCATATTGCTCCTGACCCCGCCCGGGATGTCAGACTTTGGAGGCTTGGTAACCTTCTCTTTCTCTTCTACCGGCTTATCACCAATGGCAAGAATCCTGACGGTAAATGTCTCTCCATCAACCTCAACCTGCATGGATGAGGGCATTGAGAGCCCGGCGTCCTTCTTCTGAACAGGAGACGGAACCGGTTCAGCGGTGCGTTCGCCCTTCAGGAACGATGGTGCAATGGCGGGATAGAGAATGTAGGTGAGGATATCCTCTTCCTTTTTGATAAGGCCGGCCTCTATTGCCTCTGCTTTCATCTTCTCGTACATAGGGGCAAGCAGGTCTGCCGGCCGGACGGTGATGACCTCTTCATCTCCGATGATAAGCCGCCGGATTTCGTCAGAGATCGGGCCAGGTGATCTCCCGTACTGCCCTTTCACGTAATCTTTCACCTCGTTTGATATGGTCTTGTACCGCCCGCCGGTCAGGACATTAAATACCGCCTGCGTACCCACAATCTGCGAGGTCGGGGTGACGAGTGGCGGATACCCGAGATCCTCCCTGACCCGGGGGATCTCATCAAACACCGCCTCGAGCTTATCAAGGGCATCCTGCTCCTGGAGCTGGGAGATGAGGTTTGTGATCATCCCGCCAGGCAGCTGGTAAATGAGCACATCACTGTCCACCCGCTCAGCAACCGGGGTGAAAAGCCCTTCATATTTTTTCCGAATCTTCAGGCACTCATTCCGGATCTGCCGGAGCGTCAGGAGATCGATACCGGTGTCCCTGGAGGTTCCCTGAACCGACGCAACAATGCTCTCCGTCGGGGGCTGACTGGTTCCCAGAGCAAAGGGAGACATGGCAGTATCAAGAATATCAACCCCTGCTTCAATGGCTGCATCATATGCCATCGGTGCTATACCGCTTGTACAATGACTGTGCAGATCAACCAGGACATCCATCTCATCCTTAATGCCGGTAATGAGCTCCTTTGCAACGGACGGCATGATAAGTCCGGCCATGTCCTTGATACAGATGGAGTCACAGTCACGGGCGTACAGTTCACGGGCAAGGTCTACAAAGCCCCTGACCGAATGAACCGGACTGGTCGTATATGATATTGTTCCCTGCAGGTGAGCGCCGGTCTCTTTCACCCTGGCCATCGGTCGCTCCATATTCCTGATATCATTGAGTGCATCAAAAACCCGGAAGATATCAACCCCGTTTTTATGAGAGAGGTCAATAAACCGGTCAACCACATCGTCAGAATAGTGCCGGTATCCGACCAGGTTCTGCCCCCTCAGCAGCATCTGAATGGGTGTTGATTTCAGTTCTGCCTTGAGACTGCGGAGACGTTCCCAGGGGTCCTCGTTTAAAAACCTGATGCAGCTGTCAAACGTAGCTCCTCCCCATGCCTCAACCGAGAAGAATCCGGCCTTATCAATTGAGCGGGTCAGCGGGATCATATCCTCAGTCCGCATTCTGGTTGCGATGAGTGACTGGTGCGCATCCCGAAGTGTTGTATCTGTTATTAAGAGCCGTTTTTGTCGGTCAGAACTCATATGGACACCTATAATACCGCCAGGGTGCGGTTCAAACAATAAAGGTTGCACCGGCAATCTTAAAAATGTCACCTGCAATCAGGGAAAAAAGGAAAATGGTGCATGAAAATGCCCCGGATATACAGTCTGAACGGGACGGGGAGAAGGACGGGCAATGCATCCCTCCCCGTGTATATCCCCGGAGTGTAAGCAGTATGGCCCGTTCATGTGCCAGGTTCAGCTGCCTGATAAGGATGCCTGAAAAGACTGCGGGGAGTATCCGTGGAGTGAGTCGTGTACCCTTCTGGCGGAGTGCGACAGATATCCGGTCAATCTCACGGGCAAGGGTATCAAGGGATGACATGCTCAGTTCTCCGATCAGTCCGAGATCAAATCCGGTTTTTGTTCCAAGAGCCCATACCCCGACATCTAGCAGTTCACCGGGGTACCGCTCGGCATACATCCATGAGGCTATGATAAGAACCGCAGTGATCCTGAAAAAATATGATATGCCATCCGCTCCTGACCAGATTGCAGCCAGAGCCATCACTGCCGGCACAAGAAGGATAAAGATAAGGGACCGGACGGTATGTACCGAGGTCCTGGCCCCTGAAGAAATCACCCACCAGAGCAGGGTGAGGATCGCTCCGGGAAGTGACATCCATGCTGCAGCAGAGAGCAGTATGATTGCACCAAGTCTTATCCGCGGATCCTGCATAGTGCCTCCTCAAGGTCTTCCCGTGAGAGCCCGGCAGGGCATACCCCGTTCTTTCGGAGATATCTGATCAGTACGGGTGCCTCGTTCCAGTCCTGCAGACATTCCGGCACCTGGCCGATTCGTTTCATGGTCCCGGCCTCCATTGCAACAAGCTGATCAATCCTCGGGAGGGAGGTGATGTCATGGCTGATGATCACCATGACTGCATCCCGGCGGGTTTCGATAAGGCGTCTGACAAAGCATCGTGCGTCTTCATCAAGACCCGCAAATGGCTCGTCAAGGACTATCAGATCATACTTCCCGCTCAGGATTGCCGCAAGTTCGAGCCGTCGCACTTCCCCCCGCGAGAGGGTAAGCAGGTCTGCGTCCTCTTTCCCGGCAAGTCCGGCACGCCGGATAACCAGATCGGGATCGGTATGCCAGCTGGCCGCCTCTTCCCGGACCGTCATCGTACTGATATGATAACTCGCATCCTGAAGCAGCATGACTCTCCTCCCCCCGGTCCAGGAGATGGTACCGCTGTCAGGCTGCATAATTCCCGCCAGAATCTCTCCAAGCGTTGTTTTCCCCGATCCAACCCTCCCGGTCAGCAGATGTACGCCTGGCCCGAAGGTCCCCTCTGCATGAAGGGTGAACTCTCCTTTTGTTTTGACAACACCGGCCATCCGTATCTGAGGGAGGGTGTTCATGTCCCGCCCCCTGATATTTCATGCTGAAGCCGTCTCCAGAACCAGGGGCTGTCCAGATGATCCCAATGGGGTGATCCGGACTCCTCCGCCAGAAACAGATGTTCGGCAATCGCTCCACTGACCAGCCGGATCATCTCACCGGCCCGTGCCATCCGGTCAGGCCGGTGGGTGGAGAAGATAACATACCTGATTCCCGCTCTTGCGATGAAACCCTCGAGCAGATGGCTGATCTGCTCATCAAGATGGGAATCGGTCTCATCAAGGATGAGCAGGTCAGGGGATGTGATACAGGCGGCGGCACATGAAACCAGGATGAGTTCGCCTCCCGATAAGTCATGCATATTCCGGTCCAGAAGATGGGTGATGCCAAGCTCATCCGCATATCTCCTGACGTGCTGATCGATCTCCTGACAGGATCTCCAGGTAAACCGGAGCGGACCGGCCAGTTCATCATAGACGCGTGGAAAGAGGATGTTCCGGTCAGGGTACTCGCCGACCCAGCCGATGGTACACTCAGATGGTTCACTGCCATCAATTCTCACCTTCCCGGTCCCCGGCGGGAGAATTCCTGCTATAAGTTTTAAAAAAGTGGTTTTTCCAGCCCCGTTCGGACCGGTGACTGCACACATACCCGGCCGGATGGTACAGGAGGGAATGGTAAGGACGCCGGCCAGGACAGATACAATCTCAATCATTGAGCCTGAAACCGCGTAGTGTAGGGAAGGATACGTCTGGTGATGAGAAATGCAGCTGCTGCCTTGATGCAATCACCCGGAAGAAAGGGGATCATTCCGGCGGTGATGGCTGCAGGAACGGTCATCGGGACTGAGATGATGAGCCAGGAAAGCCCGCAGAGGTATATGACTCCTGTTCCAAGTGCAAGTCCTGCGATCTGCACCGTCTCTGATGCCTGTTCATAGCACAGACCGACCAGGATTGCAGCGGGAATAAACCCGATCAGATATCCTCCGGTGGGCCCAAGAAGCACTCCGGCCCCTGCCGTCCCGTTGTGAAATATTGGAAGACCGATGGCTCCAAGGAGCACATAAAGTGCGATCGGGATACCTGCATATCGTTTCATGATGGTTCCGGTCAGGAGAACGGCCAGTGTCTGTAAGGTGACCGGGACCGGAATAAAAGGGATCGAGACCCAGGAGAAGGCCGCAATCATCGCAATGAAGAGGGTGGTATGGGTGATGATAAGAGATCGGTGATAATTTCCGGTCATTTTCAGATATGGATACAGTCCCCTGCAATTACCCGTTCTATCTTTCCGTTATCCTTTTTGACAACAAGAGCCCCGTTCGTATCGATGTCAATCGCCTCTCCCTCAAAATGGGATCGCAGGGTGACAATCCTGACGCGGCGGCCGATGGTTGAGGAGAAGTTTTTCCACTCCCTAATGACCGCATCAAACTCCCCCTGGCATATCATCTCATACCGGTTTTCAAACTCCTTCAGGATTGCTGCCAGAAGAACGGCACGGTCAACATCTTTGTTTACCTCCTGACTGATGGAGGTCATGGTGCTTCGGATGGTCTGGTTTAATGAATCAAGGTTCACGTTCGCATCAATGCCAATGCCGACCAGACAGTATTCTATCTTATCTCCTTCAGATCCAAGTTCCAGGAGTATCCCCGCGACCTTTTTATCACCGATGATGATGTCATTGGGCCATTTAATAAGCGCCCCGATATCGTACATCTTGCGGAGCACCCGGGCGACAGAGACCGATGCGGCAAGGGTGAGCATGAAGAGCTGCCCGATGGGTATCTGTGGCTGGAGGATGATGGTTACCCAGATACCGCCGGCTGGTGATACCCATGCCCTCCCCATCCTGCCAATGCCGCCGGTCTGCTCCTCGGCGATGATAACCATGCCGTTCATCTCATCAATCCCGCCCTGTTCTGCGAGATCCTTGCCGTACCAGATCGTGGACGGGATACTCTCAAAGAATCGCATCTTCCGGCCGATGAATCTGGTCTTGAGGTGTTTGTAGATGATATGGGGCCGATAGTCCTGGTTTTTGTCATGGAGGATATATCCCTCCTCACCAGATGCGGTAATATCATATCCCAGCTGCCGCAGCTCATTGATATGTTTCCAGACTGCCGACCTGGAAAGGGAGAGTGCCTCTGCTATCTCACTGGTTTCAACCGGTTTGTCGGATTTTTCAAGAATCTCTAGGACTTTAAATGCCTGCGTATACATATATATCACCGCTTTGCCCTGATCTGCTCTGTTGGAAGGGGGCAGGGATCTTTGCCACAGACCTGTTTTATGATGGTGGACTGGTGCTCCATGAGCGTTGCCAGGTCAAATATTCCTGTAATATCCACAAGTCCGATTGCTGCAATGGTCTTTCCTGCATCATCCTTTATCGGGGCAACGATCACCGGGATTCCTTTATATTGTCCTGTTGACGGAGTAACTTTACGGATCTCTCCGGCCCGCAGGACCTCTTCAAGAATCGGGCCTGAATAGTCGTCGTCAACGACTGCTCCTTCTTCTATCCGAATCCCCCGTTGCCCTGATGACCGGGCAGTCACCGGGAGTTTTCCCACCATCTCGTGAATTGCCATGCAGATCGGAATAAAATCCGCTGCTGTCGCCTGCTCAGATATGATATATCGGCTCATCATCTTCCCTCAATAATTCCCTTGTGCCTGATTACAATAATCCTTCCCTCTCACGTGCGCAGAACTCGCGGATAAAGCGGTGTGACGGATATTCGTGCAGGCTTGCAACAAGAATCCGTCCCCTTTCACAGGGGATGTCCAGCATGACCGGCCCTTGTGGTGCCTGCAGGATCACATGGCTGGGTCTGTCGCCACCTGTTACGTGCACCGTACCGTCGATTGATACCTCTCCCGTCCCGTCTTCAAGAATGGAAACGAAGGGATGGTCACTCGGCTTTAGGGATGTTACGGAAAAACCGTACCGGTAGGTGACCGGAACCGGCAGCCAGTCATAGGCATCGGGGAGGTCGGATCCTGCTCCAAATGCAAGGACTGTTCCTCCCTCCTCCACATACCTCCTGTTACGCGGCCTGATCGCCCGGAGTGCTGCAAGGACACTGGTATAGCCGGGGCATGCAAATCCTGCCGGGATGACAAGACCATGCAGTCTTCGTCTGAAAAAAGGTGCGGCGAGCAGATGGGGGGTCACGAGTTCACAGGTATGACCACAGTCTTCGATGAGACGGGTAAACAGGAGCGGTCCGTCCCAGAGAACTGCAACCTGCAGAGCCATCTATCCTTTGATCACTCCGAGTGGTTCGAGCCGTGCCACAAGCCTGGACAGACCAAGGGCATGCACCACCGATACCACTTCTGATGATGATTTGTATGCAGCCGGTGCTTCTTCCGCGATGGCGCCGTCATGCGGAGCCCTGACCATGATGCCGGCCCTGCCCAGCGTCTCCCTGATATCTTTTCCCTGAATCTTCTTCTTTGCCTGGGATCGCGAGAGCACCCTCCCTGCACCATGACAGGTGGAGCCAAAGGTCCGGTTCATGGCAACAGCGGTCCCTTTCAGGAGGTACGAGGATGAACCCATACTTCCCGTGATGATGACCGGCTGACCGACCTTTTCGTAATCCGCCGGAACATCCGGGCACCCGGGGCCGAATGCACGGGTTGCCCCTTTCCGGTGGACACATACCCGTATCCTACGACCGTCAACGTCGTGCTCTTCTATCTTGGCAACATTATGGGCGACATCATACACAAGGCGGACGTCATCATAGGCGATCCCGCACATGCTGGTCAGGACCGAGCGTACCTGATGGGTGATGATCTGACGGTTGGCCCAGGCATAATTTGCCGCTGCAGCCATACCACCAAAATATGCCTTCCCCTCCGGTGATGTGAGGGGTGCACAGGCAAGCTGCTTATCCGGAAGTGAGATGTGGTATTTGGAGACGGCATGCTCGAGCACCTCCAGATGATCGGTACATACCTGATGACCAAGACCCCGCGATCCACAGTGTACCATCATGCAGATCTGCCCCTGCTCAACACCAAAGACCTGTGCCGCCTCCTCATCATAGATCTCTTCAACGACCTGGATCTCAAGAAAATGATTTCCGGCACCAAGTGTCCCGCTCTGGGGAACACCCCGTGACCTGGCCTTTCGTGACACATGGGCAGGATCCGCATCCTTCATCCGGCCCTCCTCCTCACAGTGGATGATATCCTCCTCGTTTCCATACCCCTCCTCCACCGCGAACAAAGCCCCTTTGATCATCATATCATCAAGTTGTCTCTCAGAGAGCCGGAGGGAGGATCGTGCCCCGACACCAACCGGGACCGTATTATAGAGGTTATCCAGAATCTCTTTCTTTTTTGCAAGGTCTGATGGCTGCAAGGGGGTTGTAAGAAGCCTGACGCCGCAGTTGATATCAAACCCGACACCACCTGGTGAGATAACCCCGGTCTCATACTCAAATGCCGCAACCCCGCCGATTGGAAATCCGTATCCCCAGTGGATGTCCGGCATTGCAAGGGAATTTTTAATGATCCCCGGCATGGTTGCGACATTGGCAAGCTGCTGGAGAGCCCCCTCCTCTAACGTTTTTGTGAGTGTATCAGAGAGGAAAAACCTGCCCGGCACATGCATTCCCGGAATAAATCCGACCGGCAGCTCCCATTCATACTCCCCGTTCCGTACAACACCGTCAATCATATCCGTCCCTCACACATCAAACAATACATCGCAGGTATACTCATTCTGTTCCTTCCTGATGGAAAGACCATACCAGGAGATTCCTTTCACTTCCGTGCCTCCCCCGTGGATTGCAGCGTCAAATGGCTCTCCTCTCAGGAGTGCAGTCATTTTTCCGTCCTCTATCTGAAATTCAAATGAGGAAAAGACAATATTCTGCACCTCAGACTCATACAACAGTTCAGAGAGAAACCCGTGAAGGAGATCTTCAGGGGACTGACCGGTAACGGTAACTGATACTTCCTGCACCGGTTTTGCAGACCCCCGGTACATCGTTTTCATGAGGGCATGGCCTGCATCAGCAAAAAGGCCGGTGATATCCGGGGCCCTGATATGCATCAGGATGTCAGCAGTATGGTCTTTCTCAGTAAAGCTCATCAGAATCTGTGATATTCATCTGAAAATCCCTCATCCCCCATTCCAATGTGGTAGGGGACAAGGCCCATGTGGATATGATCGATATACCTGGCCTGGTACATGGATATATAAATGGTATGCTCGCCTGCTTTCAGTGCAAGGTCACTTGGTTTTGGGGGCTTATAGGAGATGGGAAGCAGGACCGGCCCGCCACATGAAGTGGAGATTCGAAAATCAGTATTACGCTCTTTCATATACTCGATCACCTCGTCGTCGATATGGATCGAGTAAAAACCAGCCTCCTCGTACAGGCCGGCTCTCAGTTCTGACATCTAAAACAGGTGATACGTGAGGGAAAAAAATGGTTGTGCTTCCTCGCGTTTACTATATCATGATGCCCTCAGAATTCTCTTCACCGACGGGAGATCCTTCTCCCTGAGCCGATACCGTCTGCACCGTCGTTTTTCATCACGAACCCCCTGAAGAATCCCGATACGCGATGAAATAAGCCCGATCATCCCACCGATCCGATGATATGAGATCTGATAGAACGGGGCCAGGCGTTCGTACACATCCTCAATGGTGAGTTCCTCATGCTGGAGAAAGAGCGAAAGGGCAGCACGTCTGATCCCACTGGAATCTCCTGATAACCAGGTTGTGAGTCTGCTCTCCACAAGATGCTGTCGTGAGGAAAATGTCATATTCTGCGGTTTTCAATCCGCTGATCATAAGGTTTCTTCTCAATATTGCAGGATCTCACGGTTTTGGTAATTGTGGGTATTCATCTGAGTGGTTTAATGAGGATCGGGCTCTAACCCTTCTGCGCATGAATTTTTTCACCTATGATATCAGCTCCATCTCTCCGGTGAAGCTCTGTATCATTCCGATGGTGATCCTGGTGCTCTCACTGGTATCAGTCGAAATGATGTGGATGAGTACCGGTCTTCCGGTCAGTCCGGGGATAGAATTTCAGGGCGGTATCAGTGTTACCATAGTAACTGATGAAAGTCCTGAAATGCTCAAGGAATATTTTTCAGGATACCCTCTCATCAGCATCAATGAGGGCATTAACAACGGGAAGTATCTGAAGTTCGGGCCGATGAACGATGCAACCACGATTGAGTTTACCAAAAAGGTTGAAGAGAAATATTCCGGTGCAAAAATAGATCAGATCGGCTCGTCATTTGGGAAAACCCTTCAGGAACAGGCTGTCATCGCGCTTATCATCTCATTTATAGGGATGGCAATCGTTGTGTTCGCCGTGTTCAGGACCTTTGTTCCGGCGGCTGCCGTTGTTATCTCTGCATTTGCCGACATGGTCATGACCGGTGCTGCGATGAATATTCTGGGCATTCAGCTCTCACTTGGGACGACAGCTGCACTGCTCATGCTGATTGGGTACTCGGTGGACAGTGACATCCTGCTGACATCCCGTGTCCTGAAACGGAAAGGGAAGTTTGACGAGAAGATGCAGGGGGCTTTTCGGACCGGTATTATCATGACCACCACAACTTTGGGCGCCATCCTTGCCATGTGGGCAGTGTCTGCAATTGGCGGTATTCAGATCATCTTTGAGATTGCGTCAGTTCTCCTGATAGGACTCGTCTTTGATGTCATGAATACCTGGCTTACCAATGCGGGTATTATCAAGTGGTATATGACCGAAGGGAAAGGCAGATTATCATCAGGCCAGCGGGGTGCATAAATGGATAAAGACGCTATCATCGACATGCTGAAGGATTACCGGGTTGCACTCTACCTGATCCTGCTGATCGCGTCGGTTATTGTCATCTTTCCTCATCCCGGTCCTTCAGGACTTGATACAAACCTTCAGTTTGGTCTTGATCTTGATGGTGGCTCCTGGATTCAGCTGGAGTTTCAGTCTGCCATCGTGACATTCAAATCAGATCAGACCCTTGACAAGTTCGTCCCTGCACTCAAGACCCGTCTTGATGCCGAAGTAAACCTGATCGATCAGAACACGCTTGAAATCCGGAAAGGTATCTCTGAAGAGGAGCTTCGGTCCATATTCTCCGAACTGAATGCGGAACTTGTCTCATTCAATCCCGGGGTGACCAAAGAGACTGCTGATGATGTCAAACGTATCCTTGAGAACAAGATCAACAGTCTTGGAACGAGGGATGCAAAGGTCTACGTGATCACCGGGCTCAATGGCATCAGCCGGTATATCCGGATTGAGATGGCCGGCGTCTCCATGGGACAGGCACAGGAGATCGTCGGAAAGCAGGGTAAGTTTGAGATACGGATTCACACAACCGGCAATGAGACTGAACACGTCCTCTTTGGCGATGCTATCCAGTCGGTTGCAAACCCCTCCCAGACTCCGCCGAACAGTAATAACTGGGGTGTATCCTTTGTCATTACCCCGGATGCTGCCGAAGAGCTTCGTCAGGCCGCTATCCGGGTCGGTGCAACAAAGAAACCCGAAGGCCATAATCTGGACATGATCCTTGACGGGAATGTGGTATATTCTGCCCCGCTCTCACCGGATCTCGCAGCAGAGCTCCAGTCCCGGGCAACCTCCAACCTTCTTGCCTCAACCGGTGTGGGTGAGGAAGGCCGGGAGCAGGCAAAACTTCTTGAGATTCACCTCCGGAATGGTGCGCTGCCGGTGGGTGTGACCATCGCCGGGTCAGGGTCGGTATCACCCGAGCTTGGTGACCAGTTCAAATTCTGGAGTGTTCTGGCCGGATTATTCGCCCTTATAGCCGTTGCCGTCAGCGTGTTTGTCCGGTATCGCGAGCCGGGTATCGTCTTTCCGATGGTCCTCATCAACGGCTCTGAGATTATTATCCTGCTCGCATTCACGACCTTCTTTATGCAGCTGGATCTTGCAACCATCGCGGGTTTGATCGCGGTGCTGGGAACAGGAATTGATCAGCTGGTGATTATCACCGATGAGATCCTTCATGAAGGAAAGGTCCCGTCACCAAATCTCTATCTGAAGCGGCTGAAACGTGCACTTGGTATCATCGTTGCCTCAGCAGGAACCGTTCTTATCGCCATGCTTCCCCTGGCGGTCATGGATCTCTCAACCCTGCGTGGCTTTGCAATCATCACCATCCTCGGTGTTTTAGTGGGTGTTCTGGTAACCCGTCCGGCATACGGACGGATTATTATGTCTATCCTCTCCAAATAACCGATACCATACTTTTATCTGTTTTTTTAACGCAATTCTGCTAAGGTGCAGCATGTCAAAACCGATTCTTATGGACTTCTATGCTGAATGGTGCGGACCGTGCAAACGAATGGGCCCCATCCTCGAAGAGCTCAAAAAGCGGATGGGCGATCTCGTGGAGATCCGCAAGATCAATGTTGATGAGCACATGGCTGAAGCCCAGAACTACCATATCTCCGTTGTTCCGACGATCATCATAGAAAAGGATGGTATTGTTGTTCAGAAATTCCAGGGAGTGACAGAAGCAGACACTCTGGAATCGGTTCTCCGGCCGCTGGTGACATAACGTGCGGGTTGGAATCGTCGGAGGTACCGGGGAGATCGGGGAAGGGATGGCCATGCGGCTGTCCCGGATCATGGATGTCTGTGTCGGCTCACGGGATCCCTCAAAGGCACAGGAGACCTGTGAAACCTGTCTCATTTCAGCAAAAGAGTGTGGTATTGACTGCTCGGTACGGGCAGGGACAAACCAGGATGTCGTACACAATTCTGATGTTGTTATCCTGGCAATTCCGTTCAGACATGTGGAGTCCACGGTCAGGGGGATCTCCGGATGGGAAGATAAGATCGTCATAAGTCCGGTAAACCCGATGGAACGGCGTGAGTGCTTTGTCTATACCCCTCCGGCAGAGGGGTCTGCTGCTCTCTTCCTGCAGAAGATCCTCCCCTCCTCGACCCGGATATGCACGGCATTCAACAATATCGCCGGGAACCGGTGGAGGGACATTTCAAGCGAACTTGAGTATTCGGTTCCGGTCTGTGGGGATGATCCGGAGGCAAAGGAGATTGTCATGGGTCTTGTGAACCAGATCTCTCATCTGAAAGCATATGATGCCGGCCCGCTCTCTACCTCCCATATTGTTGAGAGTATTACCCCCCTTCTCCTGAATATCGCGCGGTTTAACAGGATGAAGGATGTCGGAATCCGGTTTGTGTAAGATCCATGTCATCCGAAGAATTTGCCCGTATTGGAAAACGTCTCTTCTCGGAGCGTCTCATCGGCGGAAATTTTGGAAATATGAGCCTTCGTGATCGTGAGGAGAGTTTTCTTATCACCAGATCAGGATCATACCTTGATGACCCGGGGGAACTGGTCCGTGTGCCACTCTTTGGTGATGTTCCATCCGACGCATCGAGTGAATGGCGGGTTCACCGGTCAGTATACCAGCAGACACGGCACCGTGCCATTGTGCATGCCCACCCTCCGTATGCGGTGGCAGCCTCACTCGTGATGGATGAGATCATTCCGCTTGACAGTGAAGGAAAAATGTTCTGCCCGACTATCCCGATAGCAGTTGGTGAACCTGGCAGCAGGGAACTTGCCGATGATGTGGCAGACTGTCTGGCGCTTACCGGTCTGTGTATCGCACGGGGGCATGGGACATTTGCCACCGGAAAAACACTGGAAGAAGCATATCTCTATACCTCTCTTGCTGAACATTCGTGCAGGGTTCTATCACTGGCAGCATCATTTCGGTGACTGACATGACGCTTGAAGAGAAGATTGCATTATTAAGCCCGGATCTCAGATCCCAGGTTGAGGATTATGTGGATTTTTTGATCAGCAGGATGCCTGATTCTGATCTCCCGTCCGCATCCTCGTTCTCTGATATGGATGAGGAAGAGGAGGATAGCGCAGATAATATTTCATTCTCCGGTTCCCGGTCTTCAGATGCTCACAATCCATCACCTGCGGTCAGAGGCCGGGCCGGTTCATCGGGAATTATTCTTGCAGAGGAGCGGCCGGTAGAAGAAAATACTGATTCCATAGACTTTGCTGACATTAACAGCAGGTTCGGGCATACCCAGACCAGGGAAGAACAGAAGGGACCCGGCCGTCTGAAGCGGTTTCTGGACTGGATGTAACTTATACCACCCGGGACGTGGTTGAGAGCTCAATACCCTTTCCGGTAATAATAAACGGGAGCAGTCTTCCTGGTGGCTGAAGCCCCGTTAATTTTCTGACATCCAGCGTTCTGATGATCTCATTGCCATGCCGTTCTTCATGCAACTGAATGACCACATCACAGAGCCGTATCAGCAGAATCTCATTATAGGGGGCATGAAGACCTTCATAGAGCGTGAAGAGTGCATTATCCCTGGATGCCTGAATGGTGGCCCTGCATGAGACAACGCCGGCAAGAACCGGATCGATCCCTTCACGCATGATGAGTGTTGACAGGGAATCAATAATGAGGCCACCATCTCCGGCATGGGCAAATATCTCATTTGTCGTGAGCCCCCGTGCATGGACCATCCCGTCAAGCAGATACCCGTCCAGCATAAAGAATCTCCGGTGCTCGGGAAGTATCTCCCAGAACTGGCGGGCGAACTGATCAATCCCCGACGTAGCCGAGCCTATCAGCAGGACGGTACTTCCGGGCAGAAATCCCCCGTCAAGGGCAAGGTCAAATCCGTTGATTCCTGTCCTGTTTCTTCCGACATATGTCCGGACCATGGATCCGGCCCGGTCTTCAGCCTCATCTGACATGGTGATATCTTCAGTGTGCAGATTCCATGCACCATGATATGGAAAGTTACGCCATTATCTATTTATTGCGGCTTATGTAATTATGGTAGTAGAAGAAGGGGGTGTCTCTTTTGGTCAGACCCGGACCGGATGGCGTGGGGTGTCGTACTGGTGTCTGTCTGATCAGCTGAGTGGAATATGAAAATAAAGGTGGGGAGCGTTAAAAGGAAGCAAAAATCTGATACGGAAAAGGATGTTAATACAGGAGATTCTGCACCGGTAAAACCTTCAGCTCATACTAAACCCTTCCAATTATCCGCGCCTGGTGGGAAAAAGAAAGATACGGGAAAAGGGCCTGAAAAACCTGAAAAGTCTCCGGCTCTTCGCCGGCTTGGGAAAAACAAGGCATCGGTGCAGCCTGCTCAGGAGTTAGACACTTCCAAACCTGAAAAAAGATCTTTTTTGAGCTCACTGACGAAGATCGCCCCCCTTGCAAAGAAGCGTGAGCAGTATGATCCCAAGATACACGGGATGATGGTCAACCTCACCTTTGAGCCGCCGCCAGGGACCGAGGAGATAGAAGTATATCCGGTCACCCCCCCGTATGCATACATCCGGATTACCTACAATTATATTA
>CAZCSN010000026.1:0-28152 GCA_964501255.1 uncultured Methanospirillum sp.
AATCAGCAGAAAAGGCGCTCCTTCAGGTACAGAAGAAACACTATGACACTGCTCTTCGTTCTGCCGGAATCCATACAACCCGGATTAGAAGACTTGCGATCGTGTTGCAGGGGAAGACGGTGGTGGTCAGGGAAGCGGGCCACGAGGATGTGTAAAGCACTATGGCATTTCGTCTGGGTGTCCGATACCGGAAAGCGTACCACACCTCTTATTCACGATCCTCTCGTATACATAGGGTACGGGTTCGGTGAATCATTATGCCGGTATTCAGGATAGGGGTTGATGACTTTCAGGAGCTGATCGATGAAGGAGGATACTTTGTGGACAAATCACTCCTTATTCGGGAGGTCATTGAAGGAAACAAGGTAGTTCTCCTCCCCCGCCCCCGCCGGTTCGGGAAAACCCTGAATATGACCATGCTCCGGTACTTTTTTGAACGCTCTGACAAAGACCGCGGCTACCTCTTTCAAAATCTTGCAATAGCCTCATATCCTGACTGCATGAAACACCAGGGACAATATCCGGTGATCTATCTTACACTTAAGATGATCAAAGGTAGGACCTGGCTGGAAGCTGAAGCTCAGCTCCGGAAGCTGATGAGCCGGCTGTACCGCCTTCATATCGATGCCGCTGAAATTCTTGATACAGATATTGCAAAGCAGGACTTTGATGAACTGGTGAATGGAAAAAGTAGTGTTGCTGCACTGAAAAACAGCCTGTATGATCTGATTCTGATTCTCTTTCAATTTCACAAAAAACCTGTCATCGTCCTCATTGATGAGTATGACACCCCCATGATCGAGGGATGGCAGAACGGGTATTACGATGAAATTGCTGAATTCCTCCGCTCATGGCTGGGGGGAGGATTAAAGCATGAGAACGCCCATGCCCTCTATCGTGCCGTCATCACCGGAATCCTCCGTGTTGCCAAAGAATCAATATTTTCAGGCCTGAATAATCTTTTTGTCTCCACATCGCTTCTGCCAAACACCCTTGCAACAATGTTTGGCTTTACTGAGGACGAAGTATTGCAGATCCTCAAAGATTTCGGGCGGCTTGATCAGGCAGACATTGTCCGGGAGTGGTATAACGGGTACCGGTTTGGTTCACAGACTATCTACAATCCCTGGTCAGTATCCATGTATATCTCCCAGTACCCTGCTCCTCCTGCACCGTACTGGCTGAATACCGCCTCCAATGCGCTGGTCTATGAGGAACTGGGCAAAGGGGGTATCGGGATCAAACAGGATCTTGAACGGCTCCTATCAGGAGATGGTATCCGGTATCCGATCACGGAGACGATCACCTTTCGGGACATCGGGAAAAATCCTGCTAATATCTGGAGTTTTCTGTATTTCTCCGGTTATCTTCGTGCTGATGATCCACGGTTTGCAGACTATAACCCCACACTCCTTACCTATGCACTGAGCATACCAAATCTTGAAATATCCACAGCATATCAGCAGTTTGTGAACAATTCCTTTGTACATGGAGATACCAACACCGGAATAAACTCATTTCTCTCATTCTTCCTGGAGGGAAAATCAAAAGAGGTTCTTGAAGATACCTTGCAGAACCTGACAGAGAGTCTTGTCAGTTATCATGATCTTGCAAAACTACCTGAGGCAGTATTCCATGCCTTTGTATTAGGGCTCCTGGCAAATCTGCGGGCAGTATATGAGATCAGATCCCAGCCGGAAACCGGTTTTGGAAGGGCGGATATTCTCATGATCCCAAAAGATGAACGGTTTCCGGTGGCATATGTCATAGAATTTAAGTCGGTCAGGGCTGATGAAGATATCGAGGAATCAGCAGAAAAAGCGCTTTTTCAGGTACAGAAGAAACACTATGATACCGCTCTTCGTTCTGCCGGAATCCATACAACCCGGATCAGAAGACTTGCGATCGTATTGCAGGGAAAGACGGTGGTGGTCAGGGAAGCAGGCCACGAGGATGTGTAAAGCACTATGACATTTCGTCTGGTTGTCCGGTACCAGATAGCGTACCATACCTCTTATTCACGACCCTCTCGTATACATAGGGTACGGGTTTAGTGAATCATTATGCCGGTATTCAGGATTGGGTTTGATTATTTTCAGGAACTGATGACTATATTTGAGCAGATTTTGGATGATTGAGATCAGGGCGCTGAGACAGACTGAATAGGTACGATTTACGATTGATTTGTTTTTTATAAAACTCTAAAATATTATATCTTTTTGCTCATTAATGATTAAATACGCAGATAACCTAGTGTAATATCGAATCATCTCCCCGAATTATACTCTTTCAAATACTCTGCAGCCAGTTCATATGCCGCAATCACGGTCTCCGGCTCAATCTTCGGGACCCCACATGATACAATATGTATCGTTTTCGTATCCCGAGTTATCTTCGTTCCATCCGAGTCCCGGTATGGATACACAGCAATTATCTCCTTCTCATCGGTGAGGATAACCTGGTTTTCCTGCAGCGTGATGGGTTTTTCCATTCCTATCCCCAGAAAACTCTCTCCTTCCTGCGCAAACCGCATAGTAATCTCTCCCTCAAGGAGATCAGCATCAAAGGCACCAATGGGAACTCCTGTCCTGACTGAAGCCAGATTGTATGCATCAACGGCGGTATTGATAGCAGGGAGCGGTTTTCCGGCAAGAATTCTCCGCACGAGTGCTTCAGACGCAGGTCTGGTCTTTGTGGGATCCACTCCGACGCTCCAGAAAAAATCCCGGTATGCCCTGAAGAGCGGGTCATCTTTCACCTGTTCAAGAGTAAACCGGCTCTTTGTTTCGGTGATGACTTCCTCTTTTAATCGTTCAAGATGAGGATTTTTATCGGTAATCGATAACGGTCCGATATCACCTTCAAAGACAAAAAGGCCGGGAAAGGCTTTCCGGATATCTTCATAAATAATCATACATGGTATTGATCCTGACCCTTTGATAACATGCCGGTATATTCAGGATTCCTCCTTTTCACCCCTGATGAATTTTGTTAAAAAGAATCCGAATGGTTCAAAATCCCGAGGGTTCAAGCTGTGTGCATGTTCAGGAGAGAGTGCCGGTGTGATAAAACGAAAGAATTCGCTGCTGAATTGTTCATAATCAAATCCCTCTGATTCAAGTACCATCTTCCATTTCTTCTCCAGGGAAAGGATGCCCATGAAAGCAATCATGAGATACATGGAGGTCAGGAATGGATCAAGATCAGGCCGGATAGATCCGTCATCAATCCCCTCCTGAATCGCTTTTTGCAACATGAGACGGCAGGTTCCATACCCTTTTCCAAAACCCTCAGTATATGGATTTTCTTTTGAAAACCGCTCGGTTCCGTAGAAATGAATCATTCGAAGATAATCCGGATACTCCTGTGAAAACTGGTAATATGCCTGACCCATCAGAGCAACCCTGACAATACCCGGTGCCTGCGTTTCCATGCACCTGATGAACTTTTCCTGAAGGATTTCCACTCCCCGAAGCACAATGGTTGCGTATAATGCCTCTTTGCTTTGAAAATACAGATAAATGGTTGCTTTGTTTAATTCCACCTCACGGGCAATATCATCCATGGAGACGTCCTCATAGTTTCTTGAAAAAAAGAGACGCTCAGCAGCGATGATGATATCCCGTCTCCGCTGCTCCTTTTCCCGTTGTCTTCTCTCTGATATCCCCATTCTACTTCCTGTGCTGGTACAGGTTTTCTCTCTCCAAAAACCAAATATATACCTGATACTCCTGTATTTCCTGTCCTGTATCACAGAAACAATTCAGGTTCCTTTCGTTCACGATAGAGCGTATGAAGACGCATCTGTGCATCCTTTACCAGCCCGGGTTTCATGGTTCTGGCATGCTCCGGACAATTTTTGATGCATGCACAGCAGGTAATACATCTCTCCACCTGAATCAAGTGTGAATTGTGCGGATCAATTGCTCCCACCGGACAATGGTTTGCACACAGCCCGCACTGTGAACAATTATCGCTCACATTGATAAAATCTACCGTCCACAATCTCGTATCTCCCCGGTAGGGAAAAACACCCGGAACCTGTACCTCAGGCGCCTGTGCGATATCTGCGATAGCATACATCTTCTCCCGGACCTTCTGACCAAATAATACTGCCTGACTGATATCTTCTGCATCCGGACGACCGTGAGCGGTTGGAACATCGGGTGATGAGAATGAATGTTCTCCGATGAACGCCGCACCTGCTATTGGTATGCATCCGCTTTTCATTACAGAATTCCGTAGTTCTAGGAGCGCATCATCATAGATCCGGTTTCCATACACGACGACACAGACCGCCGGGGTCCTGTACGCTTTCATTTCATTCAGCCATCCGGTCAGTAATGCAGGAATTCTTCCCATATACACCGGTACACCGATGATGAGCAGTTCCTGTTCTGATGTCACAAGCGGATCGCTCCGTGCATCCGGGGTGGTAATATCGATTCTATCAGTTTTTGAAGGGCGTATTCCCTGTGCGATATTCTCAAGAACAGTTCTGGTAGTTCCGGTTGGAGAGAAGTATACAAGTTTTGCTGCTTCGATCTTCATGAACGTATCCTCTGGTGTACCTCACAAAGTACCTCTCAATAATAATCACTGCCAGTTATATTATAACTATCGGTTATTTAGTAACTAATAGTTAAATTGTGGTTCTAACCCCAGTGAAGTAATACATGAATCAGAAATTGAGTATCCATCCATCAGGGATTATGCAATTTTCCGGACGTGAGGGGACAGAATTTGTAAAAAAGGATATGGGGGGTAGTAAGCAGGATGATGCACATCAGACCGATGCAACCGGATAATCCATTTTTCTCTGAAAACCCTGTGAGTTACCTGGTGTAACAAGCCAGGTTGTGCTGTTTGAGTAACTATATCGCTCAATAGTAAATTCTGGGCATATCTCTGAGAGAATCGCCATGTTGGTTCCGACCTCTTTGGACGATAAGCCAAGCTCTTTTGCTATGTATTTGGACTTGAGAAAACATCTTCCATTATGAAGCTGGGTCTTGAGATAATTGATCAGGGTGATCTGGTTTTCATTGTACTTTGTGCTGAATCTGCTTTTTGGAATCATTTTTTTCAACCTCGGTGATAGTAGGGGTGGAGCGTTCAGAACATACCCGGATTGTAGGAGGAACGGCCTGACACCCTGCCAGGCCAACGGGTTTTTCTTTTGGTTCCTGTGGAAATTACTCTTCGGGAGTGGTACGGGCAGTAACCCGGGTTTCCTTACCGGCAGATGAGAAGGCAGGGATTATTGCATTGTAGGAGGACATGCATTGTTCAGATACCTCTTCTCACCGGAAAGGGGAGCACAGATGTTCCAGACCATGTGTGCCCGGACGTCTGTGCTGCTCGGTCTCCCCGTGACATACCAGTATTGCATGAAACAGTGTATAAGGTCTGTAGATAAAACCGCTTAAAATCAGTCTGAAAATAATTTCTGCTACATATGTTTTGTATTTTGTAAAATCAGCAGATAATGGCTGATAATTTAAGCAGCACTGATGCCTGGATCTGTTGTTACCAGTTCAGAGAGAAGAAAGTTTATCATCTGAGATCATCGTTCATCACAGGTCTTGTGTCGAAATATCTGAAATGAACAGTTGCAACCGGTTGCAACCAGTTTTCATACCTTTTTTGAAGGAGGATATTCTCCCTGCTCCGGATACTCAGCACCTGAAAATTTCGTCGGTGCGGGAGGATTCAGTCAGTGTTCCGCGGGAGCAAAAAAACAGATGATCCTGGCTGCTGCAAATATGCATTACTCCTGACTGGTTGCCCGCTCAATGACCGTTCCCTTTTTTACCAGGTGCTCCATGCAGAATCTGATGTTGCCTCCTCGTGCCTCGTTTTGTCCGGTAATGCGATATGGCCGGTCATGTCCGTCAAGGATGATCTCAATTCCAGGAGGAATCAGAGTAAGTTTTTTAATTCGTGCAATCAGAAAGACGAACGGACCGGTCCCATCAGCGTGTATGGGGATTATCCGCTCGGAAGATATCACCACCGTCCCATGATATGCCTCAAAAAAATCCCAGTCCGTCTCTTCACCGGCTTTTGCATGAGAGTAAATACGGTCCCGTCCCCAGGTCAGCGTGAATAATTTTCCGGTTTTTTTCCTGACATACACTTCCTTCTGGTCATAAAGAGTCATCTGGTCGATATAATAGATCATCTCGCCGGGTTTTCTGATATCCCGGAGACCTATGGGAATGTCTGCACACCACCTTGGTAAAAGACCGGGCCTTGTTGTAAATTCCTTAAGATATCCAGGGTAAAAGACCTCATAGAAATAATCGGTATCGGTCCGGATCTGGAGGAGATCAATAAATGACCTGACCAGTCCGAGTGCCTCCTTCTGACCGATTGTGGTCTGGCTTTGAAAGAGCCGGGAAAGAAGTGCGTATTTATCCTGATCAGAAAGAGATAGTAAAAAAGGAATCTCCTGTGAACTGATGTTCTCCTGCCGGATTGTCTTTTGAATAATCTGATCTTCTATCCATTGTTTATATGATTCCATTCGCTTCTTACAGGAGGTACAGATTCCGGTCTGTCGTGTGATCACGGGGCGCTCATCCCTTCTCCCACAGAGAGGACAACCGGGGCCTTTATGACAACTTATTACCGCATTCTGCCATGAGTAATATTCAGACAGAATATCATCATATGAACGGGTTTCATCCGGTGAATTTTCCGTATGCGAAGAATTGTTCATACTATCAGAACGAAGGCCGGAGGAGGTTTTTGTAAATCGGTCGGGTGGCTGGATGCAGTATCCTGATGTGGTCCGGTTTTTTTGTATTGGTATCTTTTATATTATATCGGTATCCTTTTTTCCTGCATCGGAAACATTTCGTAACTTATTAGTGTCCGGGTACTAGAGATACCTTCTATGGGTATGCGTGATGAATTGTACTCCAAATGGATCGAGGCGATGAAAGGAGTAAAATTTCCGGTATCATCCGTAGATGAGGTGTATGCAGGATTGCCGAAAGGGGCTCAGAGTAATATTTCTGTGGGCGGACTTGTCGTCTGCAATACCGGTGACCTCTTCAGCCGCTTTATCAAACCCACGGATTTTCCGATTGAGTCTGCACACGCCCTTGCGACGCTTATCCTGGATCGCGCCGGTTTATAAGAGCCATCCCGAACTCCTTTCATCCCGACGGTGCAATGAGTACTGGTATGGATTTGCTGCTCTATACCGGAAAAATTGGTGGGATATGCACAACGATGGCCTTGCTTCCTCAGGTCATAAAGACATGGAGAAGCAGGTCTGCGCATGACCTCTCCTGGGGGCTGTTGTTCCTGCTTCTTGTCGGTGTCTTTCTCTGGATGATCTACGGAATAGTCAGTGCTGATATTCCGGTGATACTCGCAAACATGATTACCGGGGTGTTGATTATCTTTATCGTCGGAATGAAATGGTGGTTTGATCACCGGTGCGCCACATCCTGATGAAACCTGATACCGGGCAAAACATGACCGGGACAGGCCCTGATATGTTACGTTTCATCAGGCATGATGTGGACTGAAGGAACCTTAAATGAGAGGTACACCCGGTCTCCCGGCTTGAGATCGAGTTCCCGGACCGATTGCCAGGTCACGTGTGCCGACAGGGTCAGATCCCCTGACCGGATCCTGATACGGCTGATGATACCAATCGGCATAATCTTTTCAATCGTGCCGGCAATGACATTTCTGGCACTCGAAAACCGGTCCGGTCCGGTATGAACAGTAATCTCCTCAGGCCGGATGGCAATTTTTACCTTTGTTCCAACGGGAAACGTCCCGATTGCATGAATCTCAGCCCCGTACGTCAGGATAACTGCTAATCCCTCCTCATTCCTGATGATCGTTCCTGGTATAATATTTCCAATCCCGATAAATTTTGCAACATCAACCGAGCAGGGACGGGTAAATATATCAAATATTGTTCCGGACTGAACGAACCGTCCGTTCATCATAACGGCAACCCGGTCCGCAAGACGTTGCCCCTGTATCATATCATGGGTTGAAAGAATAACGGTGGTGTTACACTCTTTATTGTAATACCGAATCAGATCCTCAATGACTTCTGTTGAGACCGGATCAAGATTTGCCGTCGGTTCATCAAGGATAAGCACATCAGGTCCTGTCACCATTACCCGGGCGAGTGATACCCGCTGTTTCTCACCACCCGAGAGCGTTGTGGCGTTTCGATGTTCATATCCCGAGAGTCCTGTCTCGTGGAGTTTTTGCAGGACTTTTTTCCTGATCTCCTCTTTTGGAAATCCCCGGTACCGAAGCCCCATCGCGATGTTATTATACACCGAATCCCTGAATGCGACCGGGTTTTGAAAGACCATGCCGATACGTTTCCGTCTTGGATCAGAACCTGGCAGGCCGGTGACGGAAATCCCGTCAAGGAATACCTCCCCTGATGTTGGTTGTTCCAGCAGACCAAGGATACGAAGCAGTGTTGTCTTGCCCTGACCGGACGGGCCGATTATGGTAAAAATCTCTCCCTTTTGGATCGTTTCAGACACACCGGATAAGACCGGATTCCCATCAAATTCCTTTGTGATATTGCGTATCTCAATCATCCCGTTCCTACCTGTTCTGTAAAAAGCCCATCAAGAGATTGATAATAAGCGCTATTGCCAGGAGAATTATACCAAGTGCGAGAGAAAGTGAAAAATTACCCATCGAGGTCTGCAGGGAGATAGCAGTTGTCAGCACCCTGGTGTGCCCTTTGATGTTTCCACCGATCATGATAGCCGTTCCGACTTCCGATATGGCACGGGAGAACCCGACAATAATTGCAGCCATGATTGCAAACCGTGCTTCACGAAGATGGCTTTTGAAAAACTGCAGACGTGATGCCCCAAGGGATCGGATGGTATCGGTAATATGGGGGTCAATTCCCTGGAGTGCTGCAATCGTAAGTCCGGTCATAACCGGTATAATAAGGATTGTCTGACCAAATATCATCCCGTACGGGGTAAACAGCCATTTTAACTCCCCGAGTGGCCCGGATCGTGAGAGCATCATGTAGCACAGGAGACCGACGATGACGGTTGGGAGTGCATACAGGGTTTGAATTATCGTTATGAGCAGTTTCTTTCCGTAAAAATTCCTGAATGTTATGGCAGCCCCGAGCGGGAGTGCAACCATAGTGCTGATACAGACAGAAGAGATGGTTATCTGGAGTGTTCTGATGGTGATACTGATCACTTCCGGATCTGCGGTCAGCAGGAGCTGAAATGCGGTCTCAATACCGGTGATCAGATCATTCATACCAGTATTTGTCGTACGGAATAGAAAAGGGTGATTTTCAGACCACCGGACTGGTGGTTTCTTCTTCGCTCACACCCATGACGGCGGCGCTCCCCCGTCCCGGATTGAAGTACGGGATCCCGTTCTTTTCCACGCCATAGCCAGTAAGAATATCCTGGACCTCATCACTGATCATGAAGTTAATCCACTTCTTTGCCATTTCAGTATTAACATCCGGGCATTTTTCCTCATTGACACGCATAACGGCATAGACATTCAGGAAGCGTTCATCGTTCTCAACCAGTGGGACGAGCGAAAGGTTGCTCTCATACGTTCCCCATGATGCTGAGTCGGTAAGAGTGTATCCCTGGAGTTCGTCTGTCATGGAAAGAGTCTGGCCCATTCCTGTGCCGGCTTGCCGGTACCATCCGGATGAGGTGATTGCTGCATAGTCATACCCCCCTGATGTCCAGAGAAGTTTCTCCCGGGCATGTGTTCCTGAGTTATCTCCGCGGGATACGAAAACAACACCTGGATCCTTTTCCGCTGCCTGTTCAATAGCCATAAATGCTACAGTCCCGTTCAGTCCGGCAACATGTGCCGGGTCATGTTCCGGTCCGACAAGGAGAAAATAATTATACCCAAAGACCCGACGATCGAGACCATAACCCTCTTTTATAAACATATTCTCTGCTTCGCGGTCATGTACCATGACAATATCAGCATCACAATGTCGTGCAATCTCAAGAGCCTGCCCGGTTCCAACGGCGACATGTTCGACGGTAACGCCAGTCTGCTCTTTAAATTTCTCTTCGAGAAGGTCAAGAATGCCGGTTGCATCAAGACTTGTCGTTGTTGCGATGAGGAGACGGTCAAGGCCATGGTTTCCAGGGATCCCGACATTATCCGCGCACACTGGTCCCAAAATAAGCATTACTCCAAGTATGAGAGTTATTTCCCATATCCGATTTGTACTGGTCATCCATTCCAAGGTTATCTTCTGCAGATATAAAATTATTTAATTCGGATCAAAAGTAAAACACATCTTCATCACGATGCCTGTGAGCAGTGGATAGGAATTTTGTCGCTCTCTTTTGTGGAATTGAGCGGTTGCATTATGAGTTTTGAGGATGATATCTGGTATGGACGCAAAGACCTCACATATCATCACCATAATCGCCGGTGTTATCTTCATCGGGCTGGGTATTAATAATATCATACAGGGAACGCAGTGGTGGAATTACATCACCTTTTGTATTGGCATGATTATTGTTGCAATTGGTGTATACGGATATAAGAGCGGAAAAATGTTTTAATATCAGATTCCCATTGATATAATTCTCCTACCCCCCATCGAATATGAAAAAGAAAACTCCATTCGAATGTCTTTCATCCGGAATGGAAAGCCCGTATCGTTTTCTGTGTAAATGATATGACCGAACGATTCATCGTTCCTATTTTTCATGAAAATGCCATTTTTCCTGCCCGTTTGCGATATCTTTCTTCCAGATAGGGACATACTCCTTGATCTGTTCAAGTATCCATGAGCAGGCTGCAAACGCCTCCTGACGGTGAGCGGCTCCAACCACAATAACCAAAATGGTATCAGTCAGCTGCATCCGTCCGACACGGTGGACGATATCAACCGTATTCAGGTGATAATCACTGGTCGCCTGCACTGCGATCCTGTGTAAATCTGATAACGCCACCTCCTCGCAGACCTCAAGATCCAGTGCCTCGATCCCGTCATCCCTGACCGTTCCGATAAAGGTGACAATCCCCCCGGTCTTTGGAATCTTTGCCGCCTCAATAAACCGGGCTGGATCGATCGGATCTCTGGTAATTGCTATCATCATCCTCCTGAAACCGGCGGGAAGAGGATGATCGTATCGCCATCAGCAAGGGGCACGGTCTCTGCTTCTATTGGAGAGATCCGCTCGTCCCTGTACATGATCATCACATAACTCCTGATATTGGATGCATTATCAATGAGAAGGTCTGCATCCGGCCCGGTCCCGGCTAGAGTCCGGATCGCATCCCTGATGGTTGCTCCTTCGTCAAGGAATATCTCCCGTTCCTCCCCAAATGCATCCCGAAACCGTGCATAACAGCGAATGGTAATCTTCATGATATATCTCCCTGGAGTTCGCAGACCGGGCAGCTTTTTCGTCTCCCGAATTTCACATATTCACTCCGTCCGGACAGTCCGTCCCAGAGAAACAGCCTGCCGGTCATCATCGTCCCCTTTCCGGTCAGAAACTTGATCGCCTCCATCGCCTGCATCGACCCGATAACCCCCGCAGTTGCCCCGATGACCGGGACTTTTTCAGATGGCGGGGCGGAAGGGATAAGGCAGGAGAGACAGGGCGAATGCCCGGGAATGATGCTGGTCAGCTGCCCTGAAAACCCCTCAATTGCCCCGTGAATAAATGGAATACCCGCATTCCAGGCTGCCTCATGGAGAATGAACCTGCTCTCATAATTATCCAGGGCATCAATGACCACATCCGCATCCCTCACCAGTTCTCCGGCACTGGTCTTATCTATCCGTCTGGGATAGGAGATAACAGATACATCCGGTGCCATGCTGTGCAGGGTGGTCTCTGCAGAGTACACCTTCTGAAGACCGACTGACGATGCTGCATGGAGAAACTGACGATTCAGGTTTGACTCCTGAATCCGGTCATCATCAACAATGATCAGTTCTCCGGCACCTGCAAGTGCAAGGTATGTTGCCGCAGGTGATCCAAGACCTCCTGCACCGGCGATAAGAACGGTGGCATCCTCAAGTTTTTTCTGCCCCTCAGGTCCGATAAGAGGAATCTGCCGCTCAAACCGCCTGGATTTATTGAATGCTGTCTCTGCTGTCATGAGCAAAACCGATCTCTGATATAGGTAAGTGCCGCGATGGCATCTTCCCGCTTCTGATCGATACGATGCTGGTGAACCCAGGTGAGTATCGCCCGGGTTCGTTCAGGGTTAAAGTTACACGACTTTACAATTCGTGACCACGACCGGTCAGGGTACCACAGGGATCGCCCGGTATTGAGTATCAGATCTGCCTCATCCTTCGTAAAAAACCCGGTATCAGTCCCATGCCGGAGAGTAACCCTGATATTGACGAGTGCCTCTGATAAGGCCATATGGGTGACCGGATCACACATAAGGGCCACCTCATCATCAGATTCTGTCTCTCCCTCCCGATACATCCTGAACACCTCACCAATTCCGATCATCCCGAATGGTTCCAGTTCTGCAGCCCGCAGCGCTCCCATACTTGAGGCACCGACAACAGTAATCCCGTTTTTTATCACTTCAAGTACCTCCCGGTGGCCGACTGCTGCATCCTCAAAGAAGACGCCGTCGATGATCCCGATAACCCGGGGGTGTACCCTGATGACCTCGAGGAGATCAACCCGTCTGACCGGGGGGCGGTATTCAGCAGACAGGATTTTTTCGGCATCAGGAACCGGCAGGCTTGGTCCCAGGAATATAATGACGTCGTGCACGGCGGCATCGCTCTCCGATTCGTTCGGGGTCCATGGCATAATGTTCAAGTCCTGGTACAATCACCCTGACCACGGGCACACCGATCTCAGGTCTGGTCAGATCGGAGACAATGACCCGGTCAAGTCCTGCTGTTTTCAGCCGGTCCAGAACAATATGGATGTCATCAAGGAAATCATCGGTGTGATACGAAGCCATCTCTGCGTAGGATATCTCCGGTTCACGGGTAAACCACTTTTTGTTCAGTCGTTTTGCCCGGTCATACCCGACCCGTGAGAGGAAATGGGTTGACTGGGTATCCTCACGTGCTCCGTGTATCTGGGTTGCCCTGCTCTGTGCAACCTCGGTCAGTGCCCGAAGGATCGCTATATCACTACAGAGATGAGACCCCATCCCGATACACAGCAGTGTCGGGTCGCGGAGCTGGAGATCGTCAGATACCGCCGCCACCGTGGGAACCCCAAGGTCACTGGTGATATCGCGCAGAATGACATCTACCCCGGCCTGCTCAAACTTTTCAAGCAGATCTTTTGCAACCGGACAGGTAACATCAGTAATCACCGGTCCTGCATGGTTTGATGCCTCAACCAGGGACCAGGCATCCCGCTCTATCAGTTCACACAGGCTGTGAAAGACCGCTTCTTCATAGGTATTTCCTGATGCGATTCCGTTTGTACTCGTCCTGAACAATTTCCCCATGATCCGGGGCACCGGATGAAAGACTGCATGGGCAGGAACCCAGACCTCCTCATTCCGCATGATATCATACCCCGGATACCAGGGAATGGGCCACTCCGGCTCTGCATGATCCGGAAGAATGAGCGATTCAGGACGGATTGCATTCTTTTCAGCCCGAATCTGATCGTACGTCATCGTCGGCAGGGTCCGGTCATGCACCTCGGCAGAATACCGCTCAAGCCCCTCCATGATCGCAGAGACACGTGCAGCGATCGGCGTCGCCCCTTTTCCGTTATACACGGTAATTGCCCCTTCCGCTGCAACCGGTCTGATACAGGAGAAGACGGGAATTCCAATCCGGTCAAGACCGGTGATATCTGCAACTCGGGTAATGCCGGCAGGGCCGGTAAGCGTATGAATTGCCTGATAGGTCTCTTCAGGAGATCTGGTCCGGTGAGTCTCCTGCTGATAGAGTTTTTTGCAGGACGAGAGTATCATGTGCTCATATAGGTTTCTTTTGTGAGACTAAAGAGACGCATGGTTGCAGGATCAGGGAGTAGGTTCTGAGGCAGATATAAATGGACAGGTTTATACGAATGAAATCATAACACTCCAACGAGGGATCTCGATGGACACATTCACAACCTTTGTCCGGGATTTGAAGAAACTTCCGGCGGAAGAAAAGGAAAAGATCATTGAGGAAAAAAAGACAAAATGCATCTGTCCTACCTGTCCAAGTTATAACAAATGCGCAATTGTAGAGCGCGAAAAGCTCTTCTGCATGATTGGTCAGAGTTTCCTGTGTATCTCTTTTGAAGAAGGATGTAAATGCAAGGAATGTCCGATTGCAAAAGAGTATGGTCTCGAATACAAGTACTTCTGTACCCGCGGGGATGAAAAAGGCCAGCGCTACCTGCACTCTGTCTGGGGTTCGACCCTGGAATAACCCTTTCTCTCTCCTTGTGCCCTGATTTATTGTTCCAGCTGATGATTTTCCAGAATGGGAAATTCTGATGACCGGAAGAGTTCTTCCAAATCTTCACCTGACCCGGCACATGCTTCTGTAATTACGGTTCTGACCTCTTTCCACATATTCTGTGCAACCTCACCAGGGACCGGCGTCAGACCATGAGCGAGAATTGAGTCATTTCTGATCATGATATACTCCTGCAGGGCTGCATACCACCGATCAGCCCCTCTCATGCCAAGGTCTTCAAGCAGGAGGAATTTATTGCGAAGACCAATCCTGATAATACCATCCCGGTCAGCCTTTCTGGCATAGGTTGATATATCCTGTTTCCGGAGCAGTTTTTTAAGGTCAGCAAACCGGATTTTCTCCTCGTTATCATCGATGCCATACCTGAGCAGAAGAACCTGCGAGATCAGTTCCACAACCCGGTAGAGCCGGGCCAGTGCATCATCATACCGCTCCCCGTCTATTCGCCGTTTCGCGTTATGGAGCAGATCCAGAAGCATGTACATATACTTCTGCTGTCGTACCCTGAGCCGTTCCTTCCGGTTTAATATGGTATCATCCATCCGGTCAAGTTCAAGGAGCCGTCTGAGAAACCCGCGATTGAGCGGGATAAGGAGATCAAGGTCAGGAACATGTTCAAGATACCGGTAGGCCTTCTCATAGTCCATCTTGTCCCAGTGCCAGTAGGCGTTGAACAGAGTATAGTACATATCACGTTCGGGAAGACTGGTAATCCCTTCAAGAAGTCTGAGTGAACTGCCAAAATGGTTATGATTAAAGGCATAGATGGCCCGGTGAAGCTGGAGCCGGTCGTATGCAGCATAGAGGACCATCTCCCGTATCCGTTCCGTTCCCGGGATGATCATCCCGCCTGATTTCTCCCCTGTTACATGGGACACCGGATTTCTGGTCAGGAACGAGACGATTTCGGCGGCCATGATCATCTCCCGGGTTCCGGATGATGCCTCAATGACAACCTCTTCGTCATGATACAGGGAGGCAACCCCGTAGATCAGCTCAAAGCACCCGGTAAAGTCATTTGGATCAGAAATCATGCATACCGAGAAGGGAGGGGGATCCCGCTGGTACTGATCCACAAGAGCCGCATGAACCGGATCGATGACATGTTTACTCGCTTCAGAACAGAAGTATATAATCTGACCCGGCCGGTAGGAAGCGATTGCAAAGCTGCATGATCTGACCAGCCGGGAGAGGGCGTCCTCGTCACTCGTTCCGATACCGGTCCCGAGGGTCATGAGAAGAAGCATAGGTGTTATTTCAGCATATTTCTGATATCTTACTTCTGATCTGTTCCTGATCTGTTTTCTGATCCGTTCTCCAAAGAAATTTATCCGAGAAGTGATCCATCAAAGACTATGAATACCCATACCTGGATTGTATCTCTCCTGATCATGGTATGCCTGATCGGTGCATCTGCTGCAGCTGTGGAACTGAACGGCGTAATCGGTGATACCGAGTATGACCATACCGCCTCGTTTGACAATGGGAACTATCAGATCTTCTGGACGATTGATACTGATATCATCTCTATCGGCCTTTCCGGTAAAACCACCGGATGGGTTGGGATAGGGCTGAAGCCATCACAGATGATGAAGGATGCAGACATCATCCTCGCAGGTGTTGCCGATGGTACGGCATACTGGGCTGACTCGTTTTCAACCGGCAATTTCGGTCCGCATCCGCTCGATACCGAACTCGGGGGTACGGATGATATCATGAATCTGTCTGCCACCGAGACTGACGGGGTGACAACGGTTGAGTTTGCACGAAAACTGAACACCGGCGATCAGTATGATGCGGTCCTTGCTGCCGGAGAAGAGGTACCATTCATCTGGGCCATGGCAACAGACGACGATCCAAAGTTCAAACATAACACCCCGAAAGGAAAGGGGACGATTACTCTCTAACCCCGTATCCTCTTTTTCCTAATCTCCATTCTTCAGGTAATCCACAAATGCTGCAATAAATGAGAAAATAAGCAGCGTCATTCCCATAAGACTCATAATCTGCCATGTTCCTGTCATCTGCGGCCCATGTGTCAGCAGATTCATCCCATAACTGATAATCCAGAATACAAGGCTGATATCCAGAAGCAGCAGGTACCGAAGCCGCGGCTTTCCGGTTACGATATACACAAGGATGCTGGCATTGAGTATGATCACACCGAGCACCAGCAATCCTGCTTCTGCTCCCAGTTGTTCAGGCATATGGTCCTCACGAAGAGGATATCGTGCTCTGAGTACTTGAAATGTCCGGTCAAAAAAAGATTAGAGGCCGGTATTGGCATATGCCTCATAACAGGTGAGTACCATCATGCCAAATCCCAGAAGTATTGCAATGATCCAGATAAAAAATCCGATAAAGGGGATGAAAAACAGGGCATTTAATATGACAAACCCGACAAGGAATCCCCAGAGCGGACTGACGTCTTTCTTTGCAAGCTGCTGGATCCATTCCCCGACGAGGGCTCCGGAGAGGATGTTTGCAAGCAGGAGTCCGATGAGTATCAGGAGGCATATCAGGATTGCAAGCGGAATACCGATGATGGTAATCAGAAGGATAATACAGAGGATACCCCCTATCACAAGTCCTGCAATTCCGGCAATGAATGACAGCAGCGTCTTTTCTTTTCCGGTTTTTACCAGAGCCGCATGAAACGCAGGGCAGAGTTTTACAAAGATGATTCCCAGAATTAAAAACCCGAAGAACGAGAGGATCATGACCAAAGAGATAAATGCCCCGATCATATCACCAATCTTCTTCATCTGGAACCCGGTATCCCCGGATCCCCCCTCTTCAACGGTCAGATTCCCAAGGATAGTTGCCTGGGTGGTATATCCGGATGCACTGATCATCGCATCCTTTCTGATCACGGTATTCTTCGAAAGGACGACTGTTCCTCCGGATGCAGCGATATTTTCCGCGTTTCCTGACATGGTAACCGATCCACCGACTGCCATAATCTTCCCGCCGACATCACCATTGATATCGATGTTCCCGCCTGCAGCGAGGAGATCAGTCCCGACTGGAGCATTTACCTGAATGGTTCCTCCGGCTGCAATAAGGTTCTTCTCAACCGGCTCATTGATGATCAGGGTCCCTCCGGCCCAGGTGATACTCTTTACCGGAGCATTTACGATCATCGAACCGCCTGTTGCAATCAGGTCGTCATCAACCGGTTCGTTAATTACAATATTATCCCCTGATCTGGAATCAAATGCCATGACCGGGGGTGTGAGAAGCCCTGCGGTGATGATGAGGGCAATTAGAATCAGGATTGTTCGTATCATCGTCTCTTTCATGTGCATACCTCTGCTCGTCTCTATTTCAGCAGGAACGTATGTAAAAGTATCTGTCTGGTTATTCCTGTTTTGGAAGACCCGCACTCATGTACATGGAGAAGTATTCAGTAAACCAGTCAGCCTTGTCAAGTGCCGCGATCTCGGGAAGACTGGCCCACCGGTATTCGCTGTGCTCAGGGCTGATGGAAAGCCCGCCGGAGAGGATAGTGCCGATCATGACCAGATTTACGACCCTGTATTCCAAAGTCTCCTGCATTGCGGTTCCTGCAGCGGTGTGAATCGCAACGGTAAACCCGGTCTCCTCACGAATCTCGCGTTTTAATGCCTCATCAAATGCTTCACCGGCATCAATCTTTCCTCCGGGCAGTTCCCATTTTGATGGGTTTGTCTTTGATTGCGCATTCCGTTTCAGCACCAGGATGTGACCATGCTGATCAAACAGGATAAGTCTCATACACAGAGCAAAAGGCTTGAGCGTCATACACAAAGGTCTACCTTGATCTTCAAAAGAGTTCGGAATGGATTGATGTCCATATCAGACCGGAAACGAATGAATCAGCCGGATAAAGAGACCCTCCCTGAATTATTTTTTCTTCAGCCAGGACCCGAGCATCCCCCGGACAATCTCTTTTCCTATCTGTGTTCCGATATTGGTTGCAGTCCGGACAGCAATAGTGCCCACGACATCCCCGACATCTTTTTGTGCTCTTCGTCTGGCAGGGGCCGGTGATGCTTTTTGAGTTGACGCAGGCATTTTCCTGACCGGAGCGGGCTTTTGTTCCTCAACCTCTTTTTGCCTGCTTTGTAACTCTTCGGCTGCAGAATGACGGTTTATTATCTGTTCGTACTTCCCAAACAGGGGGGAGGATCGTATCTCGGCCTGGATCTCTGCTGCCTGCAGGGGGGGAAGACTGCTCTTGGGAGGGTAGATAAAGGCACGGTCCACCAAAGTTGGCACACCGGCATGATCAAGGACAGATACCAGCGCTTCACCAATCCCCAGTTCTCCGATTGCCTTTTCCGTATCAATCTTTGGATTCTGTCTGAATGATTTTGCCGCGGTCTTCACCGCTCTCATCTCACCTGGTGTTGTCGCCCGGAGAGCGTGCTGTATCCGGTTTCCAAGTTGTCCCAGCACATCTTCGGGGATATCACCCGGATTCTGAGTGATAAAGTATACCCCGACACCTTTGGATCTGATAAGACGGACGATCTGGACGATCTTCTCTTTTAGCGCCTTTGGTGTATCGGTAAAGAGCAGGTGCGCCTCATCAAAGAAGAGGAGAAATTTCGGCTTTTCCAGATCGCCCACTTCCGGCAGGATCTCATATAACTCGGATAAAAGCCAGAGGAGGAAGGTTGAATAGATTTTTGGGGCTTTCATGAGGGCAGCTGCAGAGAGGAGATTAATGACCCCTTTTCCATTCTGAACCTGCATAATATCATCAGGAGAAAGCGATGGCTCACCAAAGAACACGTCTCCGCCCTGCTCTTCAAGGGTTAACACCGCCCGCTGGATGGCGCCAAGTGATGCAGGTGTCATGTTGCCGTATTTCCCCTTTATCTCTGCTGTATTCTCAAGCGCATAGGTGATAAGGGCAATCAGATCTGCAATATCTATGAGAAGCAGCCGGTTATCATCCGCATACCGAAACAGCATGGACAGGATACCAGCCTGGGTGTCATTGAGTCCCAGTATCCGTGACAGCAGGAGCGGCCCCATCTCTGATATGGTGGTCCTGACAGGATGCCCCTCTTTTCCGTAGAGATCCCAGAACCTGACCGGATATCCTTCATACGAAAGCTGAGAAAGACCGAGGAGTGCAGCACGATCTTCTATCTTCTTATTTCCGCCCCCCGGTCTGCACAGTCCTGACAGGTCTCCTTTGATGTCAGGTACAAACACCGGGACCCCCATGGAACTGAACTGTTCGATCAGGACCCTGAGGGTTACGGTCTTTCCAGTACCGGTTGATCCGGCTATCAGACCATGACGGTTTGCCATGGATGGTTCGATACAGATGTCAGTCTCACCCTTTGCTATCGGAGACAGAACAGGAACTGCCATATGAGAGTATGTAGTGGTTTGATCCTGATATGTGTTTATATGCATGAGACGATCCCGGGTAATCCTCATTACCGGCTATTCCTATGCATTCCGTCTCTTTTTATATCAGCATATGAAATGTATTAAGAAACGGTGCACAGACCGGAACAAAAAAATCATGTGTTCTCTGGTATCCGGTATCAACTGAACATTCCTTATATGGATCTGCGATGAATCAGCATGATGAGATACATAAGAAACTGACTCTGGAACTCATCCGGGAACAGTATCCTGACATAGCAGACAGAATATTTTCAGCAAAAGAATGGATTTTATCCCGTCCCTGGGCTGATAATATATTATTTATTATGCTGTACGGATCAGTTGCACGAGGACAGGCAACGAATCATTCTGATATTGATCCGGCCATTGGGATGAAAAAAAACCTGCTGATCACATGGCTATAAGAAAGGAGATAGTCCTGAAACGGCCTTATGATGAACTTGATATCCGTCTCTTTGATCAGCTGCCGATGTACATTCAAAAAGATGTCCTCAATGGGATAATTCTTTATTGTGATGATATGGTTACGCTTCATGATCTGGCATATGATTTTATCAAACGATATCGAAGGTTTCAGAGATATCTGGATGATTATCTTGGGATAAAGCCGCTTGTATGAAAATGAAACACATAAGAACCAAAGAAATCAGAATAAAGCTCGAATCTATTACGGAGAGTGTGGATCTGGTAATAGATCAAGATGAATACATTCAGGTTTTCATATCTTTTCAATTCTTTTATTCTGCATATCCCGCCTGACTTTTGAGAACTTTTTTGAAGACCTCACCAAGGAGGAAGAGGATACCACCCGGAATTAGACAGAGGAGCCACTGTTCTCCTGTCAGTCCGACAGTATGATACAGTGTCTGAAAGACCCGTGTTTCTGTGATAAGAATCGTCCCGAGTATTACCCACAGATATGCATACAGAAGGCGTCTGTTTGAGAACGTGGAGATATGAAATGCCGTATCATGGGGGAACCGGAGATTGAGGGCAACAAAGATATTCATAAGTGACAGCGTGACCAGCCCCATCGTCTGCCCGATATGTGATGATCCATAGAATACCTGGCCGGTCTGATACATCACGAGCGTTGAAGCGGCCATGAACATCCCGATTCCAAACAGCCGGATATACATCCGGGGAGCGATAAGGGGTTCGTCATACCGCCGTGGTTTGCGATTCATGATACCCGGAGATGCGACATCCATGCCAAGTGCAGCTCCGATAGGCGCAACGATGAGCATATGAATCCAGAGGACCTGTCCGGGGGTAAAAAGAGCGGTCCCGGCGATTGCAAAGACTGAGGACCCAAGAAAGGCGAGGATAAACATAAAGAGGTTTGCTATCTGAATCCGTAAAAATTTCTGCAGATTCTCATAGATCTTTCTCCCCTCCTCAACCGCCGAGATAATTGTTGCAAAGTTGTCATCGGTCAGGATCATCCGTGCAGCACCTTTCGCCACATCAGTCCCGGTCATTCCCATGGCGATACCGATATCCGCTGCCTTTAATGCCGGAGCATCATTGACACCATCACCGGTCATGGCAACAATATTTCCTTTCTTTTTGAGGATCGAAACAAGCCTGACCTTATGCTCCGGTGCAACACGGGCAATGACCCCTACCTCATCAATCTCCCGCATTGCCTCGTCCTCACTCATTGCTGCAAATTCTGCACCGGTGATGGCACGACCTTCAATACCTAGTTCCTGCCCGATAGCGGCTGCGGTCACCGCATGATCACCGGTGATCATCCTGACCTGGATCCCTGCACGCTTTGCCTTTGCAATCGCCTCTTTTGCCTCTGCACGGGGTGGGTCCACCTCACCAACAAAGGAACTGATGACAAGATCCTGCATATGGACCATGAGATCCCCTTTCGGATCAAAGGTGGCAGGATCAATATCCTTTCTGGCAAAGGCTAGCACCCGAAGTCCCTGCCGTGCGATATGTTCATTCTCCTCAAGGATTTTCTTTCGCACCTCTTCAGTGAGTGGTTTTGCCGTTCCATCACCCATAAGGCCGTATGACGATAATGAGAGGATGACATCCGGGGCTCCTTTGACATATGCCCTGATAATCGGTCTCCCATCAGCATCGGTGTGATGATGGAATGTTGCCATGAATTTATAGTCTGAATCAAAGGGAATGCTCGCAATCCTGGGGTTATTCTTCCGGAATTCAGAGACATTAATCCCTCCTTTCTCAGCAAGGACATACAGGGCCGCCTCGGTCGGATCCCCGATCACCTGACCGTCCCGAACCTCCGTATCAATGCACAGAGCACAGGGAAAGAGCACATGATCCAGATTCTCCTCTGAATCACCCTCAGTTCTCTGAATCTTTCCCAGAATACTGTATCCTTCCCCGGTGACCACAAACCGGTGCTGAACGGTTGAGATTACCCTGACCGTCATCTGATTCATGGTCAGCGTACCGGTCTTATCAGAATTGATGGCTGATGTGGAACCCAGGGTTTCCACGGCCGGCAGACTCCTGATAATGGCATTCTTCTGTGCCATTGCAACGGTTCCAAGAGCCAGAATGCTGATGACAACCGCCGGCAGGGCGTCGGGAATGGACCCGATTGCAAGTGACACCCCGATATTGAACAGTCTGGAAAACGACTGACCCTGGGAGAGACCAAGCAGAACGATACTGAGAAATGCAAGAAACGCCATTCCGATGATAAAGAGTGTGACCCGGTCTATCTGGACCGTAAGCGGTGTTTTTTCAGCCTTCTGCTCCCGGAGCATGGTTGCAATATGGCCGACTTCCGTATGCATACCGGTTCCGGTAACGATCATCTCACCATGACCTCTCGTTACATTGGTATTCATATAGGCCATGTTGACCCGGTCACCAGGCGGCAGGTCAGGTCTTTTAAGAACGTCGCTTTTTTTGTCAACCGCCGTACTCTCCCCGGTAAGGGCCGATTCCTCAATCTGAAGGTTTGCTGCCTGAATGATCCTGCCGTCAGCAGGGACCCGGTCACCTGCATCAACGATGATAATGTCACCGGGAACGATCTCTCCTGCATCGATCTGAACAATTGACCCGTCCCGTCGCACTTTGGCTACGGTCTTCATCATCTTATTCAGTGCGGCAACACTTGCAGCCGCCTTTGCCTCCTGGTGGTATCCAAGGAGGGCGTTAAAGACGGTCAGAATGATAAGAAGGAGAAAGGTGTGATATTCCCTGATATACAGACTGACAAACGCTGCAAGGACCAGGACTATCTGCATATATGATGTATACTGCTCGAAAAACCTGACGAAAACGGATTTTTCTCTCTCCTCCTCAAGAATATTTCTGCCATATATCCGAAGTCTTTCTGCAGCATCATGAGATGACAACCCCTCCGGTGAACTCTGAAGCGATGTGAGTGCTTCTTCTGAACTCATTATATGCCAGTCCTTCTTCAGGGTGGACTGCGATTCGTTTTTGTGCGATGATTCAGTCATGCTCTCCCTCTTTTTTCAAATCCGCATGGATACGAACGGAGTTGTCAGTCCGTGTGGAAGATGTAATATAGGACCAGATGGACGGCAGAGCTATTTATGTATTATGAAACGATCAGCATTGAAATCCCCAAATTATCCGGGATTCCCAGGATTGGGGGTTTCCCGAATGCATGGCAGGAGTGAATTGCATTGGTGAATGGCATGGGTGCTATCCAGTACTGGCTGGCAAATTCTTAACATTATACACGTTGTATTACAAATTACCCCTGTATTACCGGATTTCATAACCGGATACCCGGAGCTCACCAATACAGAAACGGACATTCCGATGGAATTGTTTGCTGCAAATACTGATTCCGGATAATACGTGGGAGTGTCAGGAGTTCGTCAGCAAGGGAGGAAATACATATGGGAATTGATATTGTGACTGTTTCGGCCCCCATCCAGTCAACAGTAAACCCCGCAGTTGAATGCTGCCTTCGGGAAGCGTGTAACTGCATGATGGCAGGTGATTATACCGAATCACTCAGGCTGTATGACAAAGTCATTGAAGCTGAACCGCATAACTCAACCGCGTTCCTCAATAAGGGAAATGTCCTTGATATCCTTGGGAATTATTCAGATGCTCTGAAATGCTATGACGCTGCAATCGAGTGCGATCCCTACAATGCAGAAGCATGGTATAACCGTGGTGTCACCCGAAAAAAGACCGGAGCAGTTGAAGAAGGGCTTTTGGATATCAGAAAGGGAATCTCACTCTCCATGGGTGAGATTTAATATCCTGTTTTTTAGTTTAATTTTCGGTTTTTGTTTTTTGTTTTTTTGGGTTTCAGAATCTTCTCCCCGGTCGCAGATGTGCATGCCCTTTTCTTACAGAGGTCTTCTTATAGCAAGACATATCATGCTGCTCTATCACATATAGAGAGAGAACTCTATATGGCGGCTGAGATTCGGTATGTATATGACCAGAACGGGAACAGGACTGATGTTATTATCCCGATATCTGTCTGGAGTGAAGATATTGAGGAGATGATCCGGGGTAAAATCCAGAAAAAAAAGGAGTTTGACCCGGCAGATTATATTGGGATTATTCATTATTCCGGGACACCAGAGGATCTTGATCGGGAGATACGGCATATGAGAGAAGAATGGGACAGAATATGAGATATCTCATCGATTCCAATATTCTCATATACTTTATTACCGGGTCTGCACCGGATGATGTGCTCATCACCATCCGTAGCATTCTGGTCTCTTCATTTTATATATCAATAATCAGCAGGATAGAGGTGCTCGGATGGAATAAACACACCCCTGAAAGTTACAAAAAGACAAGCGATCTCTTACACTACAGTACCATTATTCCCGTTGATGAAGCAGTAGCAAATCAGGCCATACTTATCAGGCAAAGAACACATACCAAACTACCTGATGCCGTCATTGCCGCAACGGCCATACACCTTTCAGCAACTCTGGTAACCCGCAATTGTAAGGATTTTATCTCAGTTCCAGGGTTAGAGCTCATGAATCCGTTTGAACATGAATAATCAGGATTCACATATCAGCTATCAGTTACCTTTTTTTCAGATTCTTCTCCCCGGTCGCAGATGTGCATGTCCTTTTCTCCGGAGAACCGGCCGGATCGGAATTATCTTACATCTTGTCTCATCACGGAGTGTATACATGGATGTCCCCCGTTTCAATCCACTGGCAGACCCTGCATCAGACCGGCTGTGATAGATGGTGAGTGACTCAATCGTCCGTTGTACCTCTGCCTTAATATCCTGGTCTCTCTCAATCCGTGCCCGCTCCTGAAGTTCCGGAATCGCTTCCTTCCATTTGAGGCGTTTTATGGTCTTAAGTGAAAAAATCCGGTATTTTCTGATAGGATGGTGGAGGTACCGCATCATCAGCTCAGCATACTGCCGCTCGGTACAGAACCGGTCAGAAATCCCGCATGACGGGCATCGTCTCTGAAACACCGGGCTTACGTATCCGCAGGCAATACAGTAAAAAGGCTCTTTCGTATCATTCTCCATAGGGTACCTGATTATTCCCGGATCATGGTCAGCATCATCTTACATCTGGTCAGAGCACGGACTGCATGAGGGGCATTCGCCGGGAAGATAATGGTCTCTCCTTCCTGCATCTGATAGTGCATATCATGCAGGGTTACGTCACATGTTCCTTCAAGCACGGTCACCACCGCATCATAGGGAGCGGTATGCTCAGATATCTCCTCTCCGGCATCAAATGAGAAGACCGTGATTGATCCGGCCTTTGAGACAATAACCATACGGCTTGCAATCGTCCCCTCCTGGTAGGCTACAATATCCTTCAGTCTGATAACCTTCCCAAGAAGATCCTCACGGTTTTTTTCTGCCATACGGGTATCACTCCTTTCAGACAATAGGTCCTGATCCCATATGGTTGTTATGACCCGTGCCTGAACAGGTGATATTATTCAGATACGGATCATTCTATCAGCACAAAGAGATGCGTTTTTGTTTTCAGCCGGATGATTCCCTCAATTAATAATTAATCCGGAAGAATTCCGGAACACTATAGAATTACACTGTAAATTGTCCCATCTCCCGGTTAATCTGATCCGCTGCCTGTGCAACCCGGGTAACTGATTGAGAGATCTGATTCATTGCCGCAGATGTCTGCTCTGTGGCAGCAGCAGATTCCATTGCTTCCTCGGATGTTTTTGTGACATGCTTTTCGAGTTCATGAACACCTGCGGTAATCTCTTCAACGGCTGCGGCCTGTTCCTCTGCTGATGCAGCAACAGCGGAAATATTCTCAGAAATTTCCTCGATATGATGAATTATTTCAGAAAATACCTCCAATGTTGCGGAGACTGCGGTATTGCCTGATGCCACCTCTTCTGATGACCGCTGCATGGCTGCTGTTGCATTATCTGATTGCTTCTGAAGGTTCTGAATCATGATCGCAATCTTTTCTGCTGATTTCTGTGATTCAACCGCAAGGGATTTTACTTCATCGGCAACGACTGAGAATCCTCTTCCCGCATCACCTGCCCGTGCGGCTTCAATGGCAGCATTTAATGCAAGAAGATTTGTCTGCTCTGAAATATCACTGATAAGTCTGACAATCTGATCTATCTGTTCCATCTGAACAGACATTTCATGCATGGTTCTGCTGCTCTCCTCAATTGAGCTGATGATATGATGCATTCCTTCGTCTGCCTGCCGTGCAAGGTCTGCACCTTTTGATGAGAGCTGGTCTGTGGTATGCGAGATTGTTGCAACAGTATCGGTCATCTCTGCAACATGTGAGATATTTGCCGAGAGATCATTCATCGCCTGTAATATCTGGCGCACGCCATTCAGACTGGTCTCTGCAAGGGCACTTACTTCATTTGAACTTTCAGCAAGCTTTGATGAACCTGCCGATACCTCTTCCACGGATGCATTCGTCTCCTCAATACTGGCTGCAACCGATTCCATCTCATCTCTCACCCTGCGGACTGACGCTGCGGTCTGTTGCCCTATCCTGTTTAATGCATCCCTGAATTGCACAAATGCTCCAGATACAGGAATTTCAGGATCAAAAACCGCGGTATAATCACCTGAGGCATACGCGTCTGCAAGCGTTATCGCTCCGTTAATCGGGTTGATGACCGCATCAAGTGTCTCATTGACCGATTTGATAATCTCCCGGTACTCCCCCTGGAACCGGTTACTATCCCCTCGTACACTGAGATCCCCGGCAGCTGCACGGTGGGAGAGATCGGTCACCATCCTGCTCATTGCACTGATGGTATCCCGCATGGTCACCATCGATCTTCCCAGAACGTCCCGATCTGATGTTATGGGGATTGCAACAGAGAGATCGCCGGCAGCAATACCATCCGCAGCAAGCGCTTTTCCCTGGAGGCTTGAGAGCATTCTTCGAAAAGAATCCGCTAGTCTTCCAATCTCATCGCTGCGGATAATCGTTATCTCATCACCCAGTTCACCCTCCGCGATGGAATCAGCATACGCCGATATCTGCTCAATCGGGCGTGAAATCCCTTTTGCTGCAAAATACAAAAGGATTAATCCGAATAGGGTTACGAATGAGCCGATAATGACCAGAATAAAACTGTTCATCCGTGCCTGCTTCGTTGCAACATCGACCGGCACCGTGGCGATGACAGACCAGGGCTGGCCTGAATTTCCTGCAGGCACCGGACTGTATGCAATAAAGGTTCCGTTCTGTTCAAACACATCTTGTTTCCCTGCCTGAATATTCGCAATAATCTCATCCGCATCAGCAGACAACGGAATATCAGCGTCTTTCAGAGGCTTTCCGACACTCTCCGGATACCCGGTCACTCCAGTCACGATACCGTCATAAGAGATGAAATACACCTTTCCTTCCCCTGTATACGTATCAAGAGTATCCGCAAGCCCCTGGACCTCCTCAAGGGGTACATCAACCCCGGCAATTCCGAAGAACTGGTTGTTTATAATGATGGGAACCACGACGGACGAGAGGAGTATCTCCCGACCCTGTATCTCCCAGGGATACGGAGGAGTGATATACTCCCTGCGGGTGTTCTTTGGAACCTGATAATATTCACTCCCTTCTTCTCCGGCGTTATAATTATAGATCTTGTCAAGCACCGGCTTTCCTGAAGAATCTCGTGAATAATATGCCATGAACCGCCCGGATTCGTCAGTCCCCGGTTTGTTCCTGAATGCAGTATCATCCCCTTCCCATACATCAGGTTCAAGGGCAATGTATATCCCGTTATATTCTGGGTATGCATTCATCAGACCCAGGATCATCCCCTGAAACTCTTCACGGGAGGGT
>CAZCSN010000027.1:0-26888 GCA_964501255.1 uncultured Methanospirillum sp.
AAGAATGATAAACAACCCTGCTGCAATAAATGAATCCACCGGTATCACAGGCCACCTCCGATCACAAAAATATTGAGAAGCAATACAATCAGGAAGATACCGATCCCAACACTGATGCGGGTGAGGCGTTCTTCACCAAATATCCTGTCAAGGTAGTAGTTCGAGAGGGCAATCTCACGGTTCATGCCACAGCTTCCGGTAAATACAGATGGCCGGCTTTCCGGAATACCACACAGGTAACGGGGCACCTGACGTGCCGAATGGGTAAACCTGGCAAGAGAAAACGGCATAATAAGCACCAGAAAGAGCATCATAAACATGATCTCGATATTACTCAGCGAGATAAGATCGGTCACCGACGTATACATCGTCAAAAGCCATGGTTCTATGAGATACCATGAGATGATGGGAAACCCGAAACAGACCCCGATGGTCAGTACTGAGAGAATATATAATATTGTTCGTTCCGATCGGGGGATACGGGTTTCATCTCCCCGATGAGGTTCTCCGACCGCGATGAGTTTTCCCATCCATTTTGCCCAGAAGAATGCGGTGATTCCACTGCCATAGGCGATGATAATGACAAGCAGAATACCATAGGGAGGAACAGATTCAACAAATGCATGCAGAGACGCCCATTTTGATATGAGCATTCCGAACGGGGCAAGGAACATGCCGGCAATTCCAATCAGGATCATCATGGTCACTTTTGGCATTCGGGTCACGAGACCGGTCATGTCCTCAATATCCCTGCTGTGGATCTGATGCTCGACTGTTCCGACTGAGAGGAAGAGGAGCGATTTTGCGATTGCATGGAAGACAATCAGGAGTATTGCTGCCCAGAGTGCCTCTGCGGTACCAACCCCGCAGCATGCAACAATAAGCCCCAGATTTGCAATTGTTGAATATGCAAGGACTTTTTTCGCATTACTCTGCGATATTGCGATGGCAGAAGCGGCAAGAAATGTAATCCCTCCGATAAGGGCGATCAGAATGCCGACGATCTGTCCTTCAAAGATCGGAGCAAACCGTGCAATAATATACACTCCGGCTTTTACCATAGTGCTTGAGTGAAGGAGTGCTGAAACCGGGGTTGGTGCAACCATCGCTCCAACAAGCCATGAGGAAAAAGGAAACTGGGCTGATTTTGCAAGTCCGGCTATTGCAATGAGACCTGCCGGGATAAGAGCAATCCCCGGGCCTGCACCAACCAGTTCATGAAGACCGATATACCGGGACCCCTGGCTGAGAAAGATGACCAGGAATGCAACCGGGATACATGCCCCTCCGGCGAGGTTGAAAAGAAGTGCCCTGAATGCATTTTTTATGGCTTCATCGGTCTCCGGGTACCTGATGAGCAGGAATGAGCAGAGTGTGGTGATCTCCCAGAAGAAGAAAAACCAGAGGAGATTATTCGAGAAGACCACCCCAAACATGGCTGAAAGGAAGAGAAACATGATTCCAAAAAAACGGGGCCTTCTGTCCGGACGGTCCGGGTGCTCTGCATGATATTCCCTCATGTATCCCAAAGCATATACACAGATGAGACCGCCAATGACTCCAATGATCGCACCCATGATTCCGGAGAGCTGGTCAGAGAATAACTCCGGTATACGGGCATGATCTGCAAGTGCAAGCCATTCCACGGCACACAGAAGAATAAGCTGGAGTATTGTGATACCGGTAACCAGGTACTGCCGTGCTTTTGTGCTAACGAATATAATAAACCCGCTGATAATGATATCACCGATAAAGATGAGTATACTTATCAGATCAACCGGGACTGAATGATATACTGCTTTTGTGGTGATACTATCGGCGAGGGTGATAAGAGAGGCAATCCCAACCAGGACTGCTCCACATATGACTGCTGCTCTTCTGAAATTCTCGCCCTGAATGAGGATTAACAGGCCAGCCATCAGAAGAGGAAAGAGTATCAGGAAGATGAGCAGTTCCATGCAGTACGTTTGAGACCCTGGATATTTATCATTATTTATCATGACAGTTGGGAGGAATCATCATGAATACGACAGTAATTTATGTGTTTTTATTTCTATCCGGGTCAATATTATTCATTATTCGTGAATTGTCGATTTGGTTTTGCTTAATTGAGTAGAATAAGTCACAATCAATGTGATGCAGCCTCATATTACATTCCTGTCTCGCATACCTGTAAAATACACCCTCATTTTCGAAAAAAAGCATACATAGACACATGTCAATAATAATCTGATCACGCAGAAGAAATGGGCGTTTATTATTGACTCATTTTCGATGATCTGCAAATATATTGTTTTTATATAGGGTCGCTATGAGTGGGTACGACAAGGGGATGGAATACATGGGGTACGGGATGAAACGGGAATAGCGTTGCTCTATTGAAATGTCGATCATAATCAGAATTGATATGGTTACCAAACATGATATCCTGATATCCTGTCACCCTTTCCATCTGACCGATGCCGGCTTGCGATTCGGAATGGTATACGGTCGTAGTGCCGGGTATCCAATCAGAAGAGCAGTCTGTGGCAGAGTTCCAGAAGGAAGTTCCATGGCTGCCAGAACCTCTGGTGACTGTTCAGCTGCCAGTCTGATTACCCCCGCCCAGCAGGATCCGAGGTGGAATACCGGTGCAATGAGATCAAGATAACTGGTAGCAATGACAGCGTCGGTTGCAGCAGTGTATACCTCTGGTCTGGCATAGGTAATAAGAAGATGAGGTGCCCCGTGTGTTATCAGATCCCTCCCCTTTTTCCATTCATCTATGATATACGGAAATGAAGATCCGATGACAAACTCCTGAAGTCTTTGCTCATCTCTCATCCGGTTCATCCAGGAGATGATGGTGGATCCAATCATTCGGACATCTTCGGTATCATATATTACCTGCCACAAAACGGTCTGAAGGTTCATCGCCGAAGGAGCATACCTGACTATTTCAAACAAACTCTCCAGAATTTCGCGGGGAACCTTCTTTTTCCGGTACTGCCTGACTGACCGGCGGGACTGGACAAGATCCCGGATGTGCTCAGGAGTGATCATGATACCATCAGGAAGAGAAGGTGTATACTCTTCATCCCCCTGGATGTGTATTGCTGATACCGGACAGTATGACACACAATGTCCGCACCGGCTGCATGGTGGTGCATGGGGCGATATGACAGGAAAACCGGTCTCTTTATTCATGATGATGACGGAAGACATGCATACCGTACTGCATACTCCACAGGAGATGCAGATTTCCTCTTGTATTGATACCGGATGGTCTTTATATGGAGATGGTTTCATATTCTGCCTTCATTCCGGTTTATACCTGAAATGTATTATCTGTCCCGGGTATGGGTTTTTATGACTCTCTCACGTGAAGTGATGAATTCATATGCAGGAGCAGGTATGACTGCGTGCTATCCGACACCCTTCAGGGTCGCCAGTTTCGTATGAACGGGTTATCGGGCGGCTTTATGAGGTATCTTTATCATGATTCATGAGACATATTGCTCCATATCCGGAATGTCTCATTCGGTTGAGAACATATGATCTCTATCCTCTGTGTTGGCGACAGGAACGGGCCATTGAAAAAGTACATTAACATTCTCCGGCAGAGTTCAAACATATCCCTGGATTTTTGTCCCACTCCTGATGAGGCAATTGAGACGTTAAAAGGATCTTCATATGATCTCATTCTCTCTGCATATCATCTCCAGGGTATGCATGGTATTGAACTGTTACATCATGTCCGGGAATACTATGGCGATCTGCCCTTTGTTCTCTACACCGGTCAGGAGAAAGAGGATGTTGCAAAGGATGCCCTTTCATACGGAGCGGATTTTTGTCTGACCGACTTTATCGACCTGAAACTTGAGCATACACGGCTGATTCATGTGATAAGCCGCCTTGTTGAAGTCCGGGAATCCAGGCGGGCATTACAGGAGAGTATTGCGCACCTGTATCACGCAGAATACGTCGCTGGTCTTGGTCACTTTGAATATCATCTTGGTTCAGGCAAAATATCAGCATCACCTGGTGCACGGGCGATATTTGGGTGCACAGAGGAGGATATTGCATTCCATGATGTCAGAAGTCTCCTTCTTATCAAGGATCAGAACCGGTTTGATAACGCTCTTGATGACCTGATTCACCGAAAACACTCTTATAATGGCGAATTTAAAATCAGACGACCTGATAATCACTCCCTTATTGATGTTCATATCATCGCCGAGTATGATCCGGCAGCTCAGGTGGTATTTGGGATAATTCAGGATATTACCGGGAGAAAGAAGATTGAACGGGCACTACGTCTGAGTGAATCCAAATTCAGGATGCTTGTTGAGAATATTAATGATGTTATCTTTTCTGTAAATACAAAAGGGCAGATTATTTATTTTAGTCCGGCCGGGGAGCGACTGTATGGCTATACCCCCGGAGATCTGGCAGGCCGGTTCTTTCTTGATGTCGTGTATGAAGAAGATCGGCCATTCGTCCTGAAACGGTTTGAAGAACTCGAAAAAGGTGTTTTATCTCCGCTCGAATGGAGACTTATCAAAAAGGACGGCTCCATATCCTGGGTCAGGACATCGACGAGGCCGGTTTCTGACACCGGCGGAAATGTGAAGTATTTTGGGGTAATGACCGATATTACCAGAGAAAAGGAAGCAGCTGCAGCGTTAATTGAGAGTGAGGAGAAATACCGGTCACTTGTCAGTTATTCACTTGAAGGGATCATCATCCTTGATTTTGAAGGTAATCTTCTCTTTGCCAATGTTGCAGCACTGAATCTCGTAGGAGCCCGGGATCTCTCACAGCTGACTGGTATCAATGTCATAGATTTTATCGCTCCCGGCTCCCGTGAGCAGGTTATCCGTGATCTTGAACGTGTCAGAAAAGGGGATGATGCCTTTCATGCAGAGTATGAGATCTGCACGATTCATGGGGAGAGAATATGGGTTGAATGTGTTGGAAAACTCATCCGGTATGAGGGTCGTGATGCTGATCTCCTCTCGATACGCGATGTCACTGAACAAAAAAAAGCAGCAGAAGAGCTTCGGGCAAGTGAGGAGCGGTTCAGATCCTTTGTGGAAGATGCGTATGATATCGTCTATTCCCTCACTCCCGACGGGATATTTACTTATATATCACCCAACTGGGGCGATGTCCTGGGACACACGGCTATGGAGATAATCGGGACATCATACACCACTATTGTCCATCCGGATGATATTCCGGCAACACGCAGGTTTCTGGAGACTTGTATCCGGACCGGACAGAAGAGTGGCGGCATTGAATACCGGGTCAGGCATAAGGATGGATCATGGAAATGGCATGTTTCCAGTGGGACGCCGGTGATGAATCCTGACGGAACCCCGAAGGCATTCCTTGGGATTGCTCATGATATCACTGAACGAAAAACGTCAGAAGAAGCGCTTCGTCAGGCAAACCGGCAGCTGACGCTTCTGAGTTCAGTTACCCGCCATGATATCCTGAACCAGATCATGACGATATTTGCATACCTTGACATGATAAAGGAAAAAGCCCATGATGCACATCTGGATGGCATTATCCGGAATATTATGCAGTGCACTGAGACAATCCAGTCTCATATTGAATTTACCAGGACATATGAAGGTCTTGGCCTGCACGAGCCACAATGGCAGATCCTTGCCGGATGCATTCATGAGGTTCAACTGCCTGAATCAGTCGGTCTGATCCTGGATATTCCGGATATCTCTCTCTATGCTGATCCGATGCTGCCAAAGGTATTTTTAAACCTTCTGGACAATTCAGTCCGGCATGGAGGGAGTGTCACTTCCATTCACATCTCCGCAGAAATCTCCGGTGAGGATCTGTTCATTACGATTGCTGATGACGGGGTTGGTATCCCTTCGGAAAATAAGGAAAAAATTTTTGAGCGTGGGTTTGGAAAAAATACAGGGCTTGGATTATTTCTTGTCAGGGAGATCCTCTCCTTGACCGGCATCTCTATCCATGAGAAAGGCCAGGAAGGGCACGGCGCTGTATTTGAGATTCGTGTTCCAAATAGTGGATGGAGGGTGGAGTGAATATGTCACACCGGCTGCCAGGTCATCTGAGTGATTTATTCAGAGAAGTTTCGTTTCTTCGGTCGGTTTAGGAACCTTTACAACCAATACTCTGAAGATATTCTGACTCTCATTTATCCACCGGTGTGGGATTCGTGCCGGGCTCTCCACCAGCTTGTCTTTCGTCACTTCTGCCCGCTCATCTCCGATCTCAACGATTCCTGTTCCTTCGAGGACGTAAAAGAAGACATCAACCGGGGTGATGTGTTTTTTCAGTGATTCTCCAGGCTGAAGGGTGATGACCACCGCCATTGCATGGGGAGAGTCGTAAATCTTTCTGGCATCCACGTGGTGGGGATTGGGTCCTGATACCACCTGTGCTACATCAGTAATTATCATGATTACACCGTATCCAACTCAATGTATGGAATCATAGCAGCACGGTCATCTTTAATGTTTCCTTGTTTTCTCTGCACATTGCCATCATTATACGAATGATGATGCATACTGACCAGAATTACCCGCATCTTCATTGACAACAGCCCTGAAAGTGCGTAACTTGTATCAGTCCGAATCAGTCCTTTGAGTGAATCTCGTGAATGATTTGATTTTTCATCCTCATTGTATTGGCAGAAGGGGGAATTACTCCCACGGAAAAAAAGGAATTGTTTTATTTTTTCGTATATGATGCCATATACCAGGAATACACCATGTCAAAATATTTTTTGATGTCATCTGTCCCTTCAAGGGCAACAGGACCAATGTATACCAGTGGGATATATGCCTTGTCACGCTTATAGGTCTCTGAAAACTCCTTAAACCTGTCCATCTGTTCAGGGCCCTCTTCAAGGTTTACCTGCTCGAGAATGGTATCCGGATTCTCCTTCAGGTACGTCTCCCAGAAGTCATGGATTGCACTACAGGATCCACAATGTGGATCATAAAAGTAGAGGATGACTGGTTCCTCAAATGCAGGGGCAGGTTTTTCAAGGTAGCTCATCAGACCTGCCTCATCCAGTTCGGTTCCGTTTATCGTAAAGATAGTTGCCGAAACAGGAGAGAAGGAGATGGCAAGGATAAGGAGAATAAAGCCTGTAATAATTGTTGAACATCTCTGTAGATTCATCATCAGCATACGATTTCCTCATGAAGGTCTGGCAATTGAATATCTGACATTTAAAACTTGGAGCGAGAAGAATATAAATTTTCTTTATTTTCCGGGTTTTTCTCTTACATCAAAAAAATATGAGGATATCTTTTTGCATGAGTTCAGAGTTGTAATTCTGCAGATATTATATCGATCTGATGGACAATATATGCAAGAACAAAAAGAAGCAGACCGTTTACCACAATAATCTCAGCATTTAAAAGACCTGGCATAATGCCCGGAATAAGCATAGATATACCAAACGCAATTGAGACAATGTTTAAAATGGTCTGGGTAATATTTAACCTTTTTAGGATCGGAGGCTGCGGGGTCGGTTTTTGTGGAGGATTTTTCAGTGCTGCCAGAACCGGATAATACCGGCCGATGAGCAGAATTACACCCCCGAGGATATTGAGTAATCCGAGTAATATCTGAAGCAGCCCGGTAAGTACTCCGGGCACTATGCAGGATATGACACCAAGAATCGTAAAGATCATGCCCAGTCCGATCATCAGCCAGGATCGTTTGTATGCTCCAAGGGGGGTTTCACCAAGAGCCATCATCTGGATTGAAAAAATCACCAGAAGCATCCCCAAAAGGCCATCCTGAGAAAATGGAACCATTCCAAGGTTTACCAGAATAAGAATAACCCCAAGAAGAGTCAGGAGCACTGCAACCATAAGAAGAACAGAAAGAGAAAGCGAGAGTGATGTCTCCTCAAGTATCTTCCGGATGCCATTCTTCGGTGTTCGATCAGCATCTGATATCACTGCCCCTTGTTCTGATGACTGATACTCCCGTACGGCTTTCTGAATACAAAATGCCAGATAAAAGAAACTAAGCGCATACAGGATGAGAATGACTGCCGTCTGCTGATCAGTGAGAATTCCTGGAAACAGGGTAATCAGACCACAGATGAATGAGATGGTATATACAAGACCACAGGCCAGAATCAGATGCCGGAGCACTCCGGAAAATTTCCTCCATGTCCGGGCCTTGTCTTTTCTGATGAAGAGTTCAAAAAGAAGGATAGTGCCACCAAGACAGAGAATCAGTCCCACGATTATCCTGATGGGGTCAGAAAGATATCCCGGAATAAAACCTGCCCCCATTCCTACAATGGCACACGCAATACCAATAAGAATCAAAAGCCAGGATCGTTTAAAATCACCAAATGGTGTCTTCCCTAATGTGACGATCTGAAACGAGATCAGGAGCAGGAATAACCCATAGGTACTATCCGGTGCATAGGGAAGAACACCGGTATGTATCTGAAAGAGCAAAAGGCCAAACAGAAGCATGAAAATACCGAAAATGATCAGAATAACCACTTCTATAGTAAGATCTGACTCCCCGCCCCTATGGAGTTCGTTCTTTTTTGAATAAACCTCGGACGACATCGTTCTATGCGACCCCCAAATGGTGTATGTTTGATTTGCGTGTATATATCATACATTCCATGTTGGTTCCTGCATGCTCTCTCAATGAAATTAGATGCCTGATCAAGGGTCTTTGCAACCTAACTCCTCTTTCCACTCATCCAAAAAACCGGGGAATCTAAATATACCTTAAGTCCGGATCTCACTTTTCCGATTCATTGGATTGCCACTGATATTTCTATTCAAAAATATTTCATCGCTAATATATAGCATTATGAGGTTTATTTACAGTATCTACCCGGAACAGATCCTTGATACATGGCTGTTTTATGTTCCTGAGCGCCCAAATCATAAGGCGTGAAGGCACGGATAGAAGAAGACAAAGTCCTGCTGGGGTCAGAAGGATATGCCCTTTATGAGCAGAGCGGATTTGGCAGACCACAAAAGGACGGGCTTCGGCTCTCTCCGGTAGAAGCACTCTATCTCGTGTACCGGGGAAGAATTGAGATCCCCGGATATGATTTTGACACGCTTCTGGTCAGGTTCTCTGAAGACGCCCACATGATCAGATCCTTCCTGGTGTACCGGGATATCAGGGAACGGGGATACGTGGTCCAGACCGGCCCCCATGACTTCAGGGTATTTAAGCGGGGAGAAAAACCTGGTAAAGGAGAGTCCCAGTATATGGTACGGGTGCGCTCAGAGCGTGACCTGATTGATTTTTCTGTGGTCCAGGGGGAGGTCAGAACCACGCTGAATATGAGAAAACAGCATGTTCTTGCCGTTGTTGATGACGAGTTTGAGATAACATACTACGAAGTCAAACTCCAGACACTTCCCAAGCTTGAGGGGACACCTGACCCGCAGCCGGCACAGGGTATCCTTTCAAATATTTCAGCCATCATTACCGCCGATGCCGACCGTGGGTATGATCAGGCATTTTACGGAAAACGTCTTGATGAGTCAAGGATAGTGCTCGCAACCGTCGAAGCAGCCTACCTTATGGAACAGGGACTGGTAACGATTTATCAGGGGAAAGATCTGCTTACCCCTGAACAATACTGTGAACTGATTGCTGATTCAGATCCCGAGCTTGACAAGAAGATTACGGTGTATCGTCATCTGCGGTCTCTTCAGTATATCCCAAAGACCGGGTATAAATTCGGCCACCATTTCAGGGTTTATTCAGGAAGGAAAATACACTCTGAGATGCTGGTTCAGGCGATTGGCCTTGGAGAGACACTGCCGATGAACAGCATCTCCCGGTCTGTCCGCATGGCTCACAGTGTCAAAAAGAAGATGTTATTTGCCGGTATACATGATGAGGGCATTGTCTTCATTGAATTTGCACGAATAAAACTCTAGAATCATCATGGATACTGAAGTTGTAAACCCATGGGCATCAGACCAGTCTGTTGATATTGAGCGTCTGCATGCCGAGTTTGGTATTGAACGGATTGAGACCATCACCGGACTGCTTCCAGAGGTCCCTGAATTTATCAGACGCGGTATAGTCTTCGGGCACCGCGATTACCAGCAGATAGCAGATGCAATCAGAACTCATGAACCCTTTTATGTGATGACCGGGTTTATGCCATCCGGCCACCCGCATCTTGGGCACCTGATGGTCATGAAGGAGGTGGTCTGGCATGTACAGCAGGGAGGAAAGGGATTTATCTGCATTGCTGATCGTGAGGCACATGCGGTCCGTAATCTCTCCTGGGAGCAGTGCCAAAAATATGGCAATGAATACCTCTCCTGCCTCTATGCTCTTGGGTATCATGGGGAGACCTATGAGCAGAGTAGAAACCGGGTTGTCCAGGATCTGGCATTTGAAGCATCAGCCAAGGTAAACTTTTCAGAGCTCTCGGCAATTTACGGGTTTACCCCGGATACTGACATCAGTCATGCGATGAGTGTCCTCACACAGGTGGCAGATATTCTTCATCCTCAGGTGGCATCAGACCCGGCACCTACCATTGTTCCGGTCGGACTTGATCAGGATCCCCATATCAGACTTACGCGGGGAGTCGCCCACAAACTCAGGATGTTCACTGTTGAGGATCGTGACACTCATGTCAGCGTGCGGTCAAAAGAAGCCCCGGAAGAGGCGATGGAAGCAGTACATAAGGCTTTTCGGGGTTCGAAACGGTACGAGGGTCACATAGATATTGCCAATGTTCCTCTTGATGTGGTGAAAAAGACCGTCAGGGCGATCGAGCGATCCCACGGTGGATATGGGTTTGTTACCCCATCAGCAACCTTTCACCGGTTCATGCCTGGTCTGACCGGGGGGAAGATGTCATCAAGTATTCCGGAGAGTATTATCGGGTTTTACGAGGATGACAAGAAGGTTACGAAGAAGATCATGGCAGCCCTGACCGGTGGCCGGATGACACTCCAGGAACAGAAAGAACTTGGAGGAGAAGCAGACAAGTGCCCCGTTTTTCTGCTGAATCTGTTTCACATGGTATCCGATGATGCAGAACTCGCTGAGATCAGACGAAAATGCATGGCCGGTGAACTCATGTGCGGGCAGTGTAAAAAAGATACTGCTGCAAGGGTTTTGGCATTCCTGGATGATTTCAGGGAGAAGATGGCGGTTGCAGCGGAGAAAATTAAGTCTGAAAGACGGTGTTAATAATTTCCTCTTTCTTTTTTTAAAGAAATTGGCTCTGTTTCGTTATCGTGCTCATATTCAGACTATCCATATTTCCATTGTTTTTTCAGAATTATACTTCATAGATTACTTTACCGACCCTGCGAACATGTGATATAAGATCCTCCTTATCTGTACGGTTGAGAAGGATAAGGTCAAAAGAATGGGGAACATTACGATCATCAAGCAATCTCAGAATTGTGAGTTTGTCCTGAAAAGTCAGATCCTCTCCCGATAGTGCAATATCGATATCTGAACCAGGTCTGTGAGTTCCCATGGCGCGTGAACCGAAAATATACCCTTCCTTTATTCCTGGACAGGTAGCAAGGATATTTTGTATTCTGCTTACATCTTCGGATGACAACCCGAATTCAGCATCTTTCTTTATCAGCACGTCCTCTCATCTTCTCCTGCAGTGAAACAAATAGTGGGCAATAAACATCTGCAATCTGTGTGAGCATGTCTTCAACAGATTTTTGATCATATGTATGTGTGGTCAGGTTCCTGTTGTTAATAAATACTGGATTTAGGAATAAGCCCCGAAAATAAATATTTAGTGAGCGAACACCTTCAGCCCGTATTGATGAAAATGTTTGTCAAATGCAAACACATACTGAACTCCGGTTCTATCGATGAGTGCAAAAGATGTCGCGTCAGTATATGAATAGGTCTTATCCTTCGATGACCTGAGAATCTCCATTGCTCGTTGTTCATCCTCATAACGAATTCTTTCAACTATCCATTCAGAAATGAGATATTCAGTAATTTTAAGAGCAACAGATCTGTTTACTTTCGTGAGAAGCAGGGTATATATCTCGTCAACAATGAAATTTGATATCATGAAGGAACACTGTTTTTGAGTTAATTCATTCATACAGGCTGTTGCAGATTCATGATCAATATCATTCACATTAAAAAGCGCAAATAAAGCACTTGTATCAACGAAAACAATATCAGACTTTTCCATAGAGGTATTGATCATGATCCCGTCCATGAACATCAGGTTTTTTAATAGATCCTATAAATGACCAAAAAGGTGAATCAGGCGGAATGGATCCTTTCCTTTCTTGTACTATCGGATTTGCAGGAAATATCCTGATCTGATGTTCAGATATCTCAATTTCAACCTCTTTGTTCTCTATTCCTGCTTCCTTTAAGATAGAATCCGGAATAAAGATTCCTGTTCCCATAACCAGTGATTTTGTTCCCATAGTGAAAACCTGACTATTGTTATTATTATCGATACGGATGAGTGTTGTGTAATTCAGTTATTTGTCATTTCAATTAAATCTGGTCATGTTTCTTGTGAGTATTCTGATAATTGTTATCATAGAGCCGTTAGCATTCATTATGAAATACACCACCATCAGGATATATCTTTGAGAGGGCTAATAATTCCTCCAAATAATGTCGGTTTATAAATACCTTATAAGTCCCCGATATCTTGTGAGGGTTTTTTTCTTATCCTTTATCTGCACGTTCTCTTATCTTCTCCTGCAGTGAAACAAATAGTAGGTAATAAACATCTGCAATCTGTGTGAGCATGTCTTCAAAAGATTTTTTATCATAGGTATGTGAGATCAGGTTCCTGCTTTCAATCATCTCCATCCAGGTTTTTCCATCAGAAATCAGCCCAAGGGAAAAGGCCTGCCGGATAGCATCCCGGGAACCGATAATGTCTGAGTAAGCATGATACGCAAGAAAATCCTTCATTACCTTCCACACCAGTTCAAATGTACATTCAAATGCTTTTATGAATCCCTGCTTTTCTAGTTGGGTTAAGGGTCGGGAATGATAGATATCCACTCCTGAACGGAGCATCTCCAATGCCCTGCAGTAGTTTGCCAGTCTCTGTTTATACCTGATATCTTTTTTTTCAGTCATGGAGTGCCGGTTCCTGAAGAATTCTGATATACAAGTATGATGATTGGTTCACTCTGAAGTATTTCGTTTCTGGTATACATCACATGTGTTCCTGGTGCCGGGATCATACGGATAGCCCGTTGCTCTTCTCTTGTCTTTTCACTCATTCCCGATCTCTTAAATACTGATAACCGGTAACAGTACAGCGGACTTTCATGAGCACGATGGGATCATTCTCACTGTTCTTTTTCAACTCAATCCTCTCGTTTAGATAGGGGTCTGGACAGTTCCGGGCCCCTGTAATACATGATTACTGTTACTGAAGGTTATCAGGAGATGTAGGTATGCACCATATAACAAAAACAAAAATTCAGAAAGAAAGTTCTCTCCATGCTGCAGAACTCATTGTGGAGGTACAATGCAATTAACCCTGAACGAGAAGCGACTGCTTCTTGAGCTGGAAAAAAGGGGAACAACCACCCCTGACGAGATGGGAAAAATTCTTAATCGGCCGGCTGATTCAGTGGTACAGTACGGAGGGCTCCTGTCCCAGAAGGGCCTTGCCCTGGTGGATCGCTCGGTTACCAAAACACTGATTCTGACAGATGAAGGGAGCAGGTATCTGACAGAAGGTCTGCCTGAGCGGCAGCTTTACAATAGTTTTGGTGAATCTGCACCGATAACGGAACTGAATAACCATCCCCATGCCAGGATCGGACTTGGGTGGATGAAACGTCTTGGCTGGGTGAAGATAGAGGCAGGAAACGTCATTAAAACCGGGCAGGCCCCTCCTTCCCCGATTGAGACTGCTCTGAAAAACCCTGATGCTGCCCCTGCGGATATGAAAAAAGAACTCCTCAAACGTGGACTTGCCACTGAAGAAGAGTCAGTCCGGTACACCATCAGCATCACCGATGAAGGCCGCAGGGTAGTGGCAGCCGGGATTTCACTTACTGAAGAGACCGGGACACTGACCGCCGATCAGATCAGTTCAGGTGCATGGAGAGAGCTCTCTCTCCGGCGGTATGACATCACCAAGCACCCGCGTCCGATCTGGCCAGGCAAGATCCACCCGTATCAGCGGATGATCGATGAGATGCGGCGGATTCTTCTGGACATGGGCTTTACCGAACTGCATGGCAGTATCATCCAGGGGGCATTCTGGAATTTTGATGCCCTGTTCCAGCCACAGGATCACCCGGCACGGGAGATGCAGGACACTTTTCATCTGGCTGGAAAGCAGGACCTCCCGGAGGGTTGGGAGAAGGTCCGCGATATGCATGAGTCAGGAGGCGACACCTCGTCAACCGGATGGGGGGGAACATGGGATCCGGAAAAGGCGAAAGCAACCGTGCTTCGGACTCATACCACCAGTCTTTCCATCCAGCATCTTGCCGCACACCCGGAGCCACCAGTAAAAGCATTCTGTATCGGTCGGGTGTACCGGAGGGAAGCAATTGATCCCACGCATCTTCCTGAGTTTGAACAACTTGAGGGGATTGTAATGGACACGCATGTGAACTTTCGGAACCTTCTTGGGTACCTGAAAGAGTTTTATGGCAGAATGGGATTTGAATCGGTCAGGTTCAGGCCCGGATACTTCCCTTACACGGAACCCAGTGTGGAACCTGAGGTATACATTGAGGATCTTGGCTGGGTTGAGCTTGGCGGAGCAGGTATCTTCCGGGAAGAAGTCACCGCACCGTGGGGAATTACCTGTCCGGTCCTTGCCTGGGGGCTTGGGGTATCACGGGTTGCCATGCTCCGGATGGGTCTGACTGACCTTCGCGAGCTCTATCAGAGTGATATCGACTGGATCAGGAGTATGCCGGTTATTCATAGGGGGCGGTGCTGATGCCGGTTGTTTCACTTCCCTACAAATACCTTGAGCGCCTCTGTGGAACTGACCGGAAGACCATCATTGATCATCTCCCCATGATCGGATCTGATATCGAACGTATCCTTGATGATCAGGTGGATGTTGAGTTCTTCCCGTCCCGGGTTGATCTGTACTCAACCGAAGGAGTCGCCCGTGCCATGCGGGGATATCTTGGACTTGAGACTGGGGAGGAGGTCTATCCGGTTACTCCCTCATCGATCTCATTCTCTGTTGATGAAAACCTGAAAGACATCAGACCCTATATTGGCTCAGCGGTCATCAGGGACATCAGCCTTGATAACGAAGCAATCATCAGCCTCATGGGGGTACAGGAGGCCCTGCACTGGGTTGTCGGCCGTGGCCGGGCGAAGGTTGCCATCGGGGTTCATGACCTTGATAAGGTAACGCCTCCGTTCCGGTATTATGGTGCCCCCCTGTCACGGTCTTTTGTTCCCCTTGATTTTGACCGGGAGATGACCCTGGCTGAGATCATGGAGGAACACCCAAAAGGGCGTGATTACTCTCATATTGTGAGAGACAAACCGGTTATGCCACTCATCGAGGATGCACACGGAAATGTCCTTTCATTCCCGCCAATTATTAATGGTGAACTGACAAGGGTCACGGAAACATCAAGAAACCTGCTCCTTGACGTAACCGGGACTGATGAACGGGCGGTCATGACCGCCCTGAAAGTGCTCTGTACAACGCTCATCACCGCCGGAGGAAAATGCGAGAGCGTTCTGGTAAACGGTGTCCGCATGCCTGATCTCTCACCGGTCCTTCGTACAATCAGTGTTCCATCCTGCAACCGTCTCCTTGGAACCTCGTTTTCTGCTGAAGAGATTGCATCCATTCTGCAAAGGATGCGGTATGGTGCAGAAAAAACTGATGAAAACACGGTCTCACTCAAAGTCCCCTGCTACCGGGCAGACATCATGCACGAATGGGATGTGTATGAGGATGTTGCTATCGGTGCAGGGTTTGCAAATCTTGAAGCAGAACTTCCTGCAACGTTTGCAACCGGATGTGAACATCCGATCATCGCCCTGGCTTCATTAATCCGTGATATATGTACCGGGCTTGGGTATCTGGAGGTCATGCCGTTTACTCTGTCCAATGAGGATGTCATGTATACCCGGATGCAGCGTGACCCTGATCCGGATGCCCTTCGGGTGTTGCATCCGATATCTGAGGAGCAAACACTTGTCAGAACCGATCTTCTGCCGCTGCTCCTTGATCTGTTCAGGATGAACAAGCGACGTGAACTGCCGCAGCGGATCTTCCATACCGGAGACGTTGTCTCTTCAGGAAAGACCTTTCAGAAACTCGCCCTTGCGTCAACCCATCCGGGAGCTGATTTTTCTGAGGCGTATGCTACCGCCGATGCCCTGATGAGAGAGCTTGGGGTTTCCTATACACCGGCAGAAAGTTCTGACCCTGCTTTTATTCCCGGAAGAGCAGTTGATATGATGGTTGACGGGAGAAAGGCCGGTGTGTTTGGGGAGATTCATCCCGGTGTCCTGAACAGATTTGATATTGATCAGCCGGTCAGCGGGATTGAGCTTGATCTCCATCTCCTCTTCCCGATGGATCAGGAAACGAAATCTTAAACCCGTTTCCCGTCTCAGCATAGGACAATCACAGCCTATGCAGAAACGATACACAATTCTGGTAACCGGCCGGGTCCAACGGGTTGGTTTCAGGGGATTTGCACGACTGATCGCGAACCGTCACGGAGTTCTCGGGTATGCAGAGAATCTTCCTGATGGTTCGGTCAGGATTGTTGCTGAAGGTGAAGAGGAAGTACTTGCCCGGGTTTGTGAAGACCTCAAAGCTGAAGACGAACCACTCATCCGGGTTGAATCATTGTCGGTTACTGAGTCCGCGAGTGAAGGGGCATTTACCCACTTTGAGCCTCATTTCGGTGATTTTCAAAAAGAGATGTTTTACCGGTCAGAGCTGGGTCTTGAATACCTGAAGGAGATGATCAAACTGCAGAAGCGGAGTCTGAAGATGCAGGAAGAGATGGTCTCTGCCCTTCGCGATATGAAGAAAGAATCGAAAAAACGCCGTGAAGTCCTGGAACGGGTTATTGAAGCGATCCACACACAGGGAGTCGGATGATGACGGAACAAAAATATGCGTTCCCGGTTGTCTGTTCAGGTCTTACTCCGGGTATGGTTGCCGATATCAGGGCCCTTGAGCAGATATGTGTCAGGGAGCCGTGTGAAATGATTCTGTATTTTGAAAAGGATCTGGCATATCATTCAACGTATGAGAAGGATCTTGCAGAATATGGAAAATTTGAAGAGCACGAACGCCCCTTCATTTCACTCCCGCTCTTTCTTGAGATCCAGCGTGAGATGAATCCCGCCTTTAATGATGCCTTACAATCAATCCCTCTTGGGGTAACCATTGTGAGAGTAGAGCAGTCCAAAGAGAGAGATGTCCCGCGTATCATCGGGTTGCTCCCCTTTCTTGATGAGATGGATATGTCCTGAACTATCATACTGTATTTATCTTATTTTTCTGATAATCTCCTCTGTGTACTCATACCGGGATAAGCATTTATATAATAAACTATATCCTGCTATATATCAACATTAGTACTATATACCCTGTTTTATGATCCAATACGAATATCTTTCATGATGGAAGAAGAATTTCTGTAGTATGGCAGTAAATATGGGGCGGAGCGTCGGGACACCATTTCGGGAACAATTCCTGACACTCAAGGTTATGGCCAACAATATCAGGTCACAGGAGCAGTTTCTTATGATGGTGGAGCGGGAGACCATTATTCCTGACATGGCCCGCCGTCTTGCCAAAGAGGCTGTCTCTGCAGATCTGATCTCCAATAAACGGGTTCTTCTGGATTTTTTATACAATATGCTCGCCCGTACAGGTCAGAATGAGCCTGAGCTTGATATCGAATTTCATTACATCATTATCGGAAAAGAGTTCTTAGAAGTTGACAAGAGCGTTCTCTGGATGGAGGAGTATGAGATCGCAATACCCTTTGAGATAGGAGACAAACTGGGCAAGATCATCATTGGAGAAGATACAACTGATGCGGTCAAAAAAATCATGACCTTTTATAAAGCAGCTGAAGCCAGGTTTGATCGTGAACAGTTTGGTAACCTGGACCGTTGTTCTCTTCTTATCCTCGAGGAACACTATCCCCAGTCCTCATGGCATATCAGGATGCGACTGCCGGCACGGATTCTCAATGACTATCCGGTCAGTATCTGACCGCTTTTCCGTTCATTTTGTCCCGGGTATGAGATATTCTTAATCTCCCCAAGATTTTTCAAAACACTGTCTGCTCTGGTAGCGATCTGATGCAGCCGGTAGGTATCCTCCGACGATGCAAGAAATCTGATCTCCTTGACCGCATCGATCACCTCTTCAAGGAGGTTTCCTGAAGAGTCTGACAGACCAGGGCCGGTTCCGGTGCTGGTCTCACCAGGGAGAATGATTGCAGCAATAAAATGAAGCACGCCTTTTTCAACAATCGGGAGCATGTCCACCCGGTACCGGCGGGATGTCCCCTTCACCTGGATAGGCCCGGTAATCGAAAATCCTTTCCCCTCCTTAAACCGATCCTTTCCGGAGATCCAAATCTTTTTACAGAGTTCAGGCAGGTCTTCAATACTTGTTGCGGCAGAATCATAAGATCCTGACACCATCCGGTAAAAATTCCGAAATGCCGTGTTTGTAAATGCTATTGTCCCGTTCGTGGAAAGAAGCATGATGGGATGGGGTATTGCCTGGACGGCAAGAATTCCGAGGCGTAAATCCGGTGGCCGCTGGGATGACGGCGGAGGTACAGAAGCAGGTGACGGGGCTTTCTCTTCTGCCCGGCGCTCCGGGACCTGTGCAGGTTCTTCAGGCTCACTTCGTGCAGCAGTGGTGCGGTAGAGTTTATGCTTATGCGCCACCATCTCGATGTTACTGTACAGTTCCCGCTCTTTGAAGGGCTTGATAAGGTATCCGAAAGGTCCTGACTCAACCGCCCGTTTGATGGTATCTTCATCCGAGTGAGCGGTCAGGTAAATACTGGGAATATTATACTGCTGATAAATCTGTTTTGCAGTCTCTATTCCATCCATATCTCCCTGAATGCGGATATCCATGAGGATCAGGTCAGGCCGTTTCTCCCGTGCAAGCTCGACAGCCTCCTTTCCGTCAAAGGCACTTCCTACTACTTCGTACCCCAGTTCCTTCAGGGTTTTTTCCAGCATTACCGAGGTAACCGCCTCATCTTCGACGATCAGGATTCGTCGTGGATTCATACTTTTATCCTGCCCTCTTCCGTTTTCGGGAATAGTATGGTAAATGTTGTGCCTTTCTCGCTTGTTATCTCAAGTCTGCCCCGCAGCTGGTGGGTGAGCTGGGATGTCAGTTCCATTCCGAGGGACTGGCTTTTTCTGATATCAAAATCCTTTGGCAGACCCCGTCCGTTATCTGAGACCTGCATCCGGTATGATGACACATCCTGTGTAAATGAAATTCGTATCTCCCCTTCTGCATCGGGTTTAAATGCATACTTGACTGCATTCATTATGAGCTCATTCAGGATAAGTCCGCACGGTATGCATCGTTCGATGTCCAGGACAATATCAGGATCTACCGTTACCCGAAGGTTCAGCCGTGCAGATATTCCCTCATATTCCTGTTTAAAATGATCAACCAGTTTGTTTATATATTCTTCTACATGAATCTTGCCAATATCTTTTGAGTTATATAAGAGTTCATGGATAGATGCCATGGTATAAACCTGGTTCCGGCACTCCTGAATAATCTCCTGTGCCCGCGGGTCCTGAATTCTCATCGACTGAAGTTTTAATATTCCTGAAATGATCTGCAGATTATTCTTCACCCGGTGATGTACTTCCTTCAGCAGGAGTTCCTTCTCATGGAGCGAGGTGATGATCTGCTGCTCGGTCAGGACCCGGTTTGTCACATCATTGTAAATAAGAAAGATCTCCAGATCGGTTCGTTCATATCCGACTGGCGAACTGCTGAGAAAGATATCAAAATATCGTCTTCCATAGGGATATGTGATCGCACACTTCTGCAGGGTCCGCGATTTCTTATCCTCCAGCATTCCGGCAAGTGCCTCTTCCAGATCAGGGTCAGCTTTTCTGAATAATTTCTGAAATGGTATCCCAATCAGTTCAGTCTTTGTTTTTTGTTCAATCGTCTCTGCTGCACTATTGAGATCAATGAGTACGGTATTTTTCAGGGTGCCGTCACTTTTAAAAATGAGACACCCTGCCGCCATCAGCATAAAAAGGGTCTTCAGCCGTGTATGGAACATCCTGACCTGGTCATCAAGGGCTTTCTGCTTGGTAATATCCATGATGATGCCCTCAATTCCGGCAGGATTCCCCTCGGCATCCAGTATTCCGGTTCCCTGTTCGGAGACCCACCGGTACTTGTTATCCCTGGTTGTAATCCGGTATGTCAGTCTGAACCTGACATTCTTCTGAACCGCCCGGGTGATAACCTCAAGAATTCTGACCCGGTCCTGCGGATGAATAAATGACCCCCAGGAGCGGACCGCATTATGCATGATGTCGCGTGGATAATATCCGGTAAGGTTGTATACTGCCTCACTGACGAATTCCATGGTTCGTTCTTCGTCAATATGCCCCTGGTATACCATACCCGGAAGGTTCCGGATCATGGCTTTCATCCGGTTCTCACTGGTCCGAAGGGCCTCTTCTGCAAGCCGGTCTGATATGTATCCAGAGACCTGGACAATAATATCGCTGATAAAACGCTGCAGGGAGAGGCCGTAGGTGGTGATTTGAGAGGAGGTAAAGATGTGAACAACCCCGATGGTCTTGCCATGATGGGTCATGGTGATACAGGCATCTGATCGGATCTCCCCGCTTTCAACCAGGATTGGAGTGAGTGCCCTGATATCCTCCTCGTCCCTGAAAATCATTTTTTTATGATGGATAACCGAATGAAGCATCTGCTGGAGTTGGAACTGGACAGAATCACGGGTGTAATGATCAGACGATCCGCTGACAATTGCAAGATTGAGTTTTTTCTCCTCAAAGAGGTAGATTGCTACCCCCTCCATCCCGGAGACATCAAGAATGGCCCTGGTGCAGATAAGGAGGGTCTCTTCCAGGCTTTTTGCATTGGCATTTGCAAGTGCGAGATCGCGTTGTATCTTCAGATTCCTTTCTGCCCTGTAGAGTTCGACCGCTTTTGTAACGTTATGTGCCAGCTCTGCAAATACAACCTGGGGCAGGTTTTCTTTCTGCACATAAAAATTTGCCCCTGAATTCATCGCTTCAATAGCGATATCCTCCTTCTCCCTGATGGTAAAGAGGATAAAGGGAAGGGCATTATCGATCTCCCGAACCTTTCTGAGAAGCGTGATACCATCCATCAGTGGCATGGAGTAGTCAGAGATAATTGCATCAACAGACTGACTTTGCAGGATCCCGAGTGCCTCTTTCCCTGATGCAGCGGTTATTGTTGAAAAGCCGTATTTCTGTTCGAGTATACGCCGCTCGAGATCAAGGAGATCTGGTTCATCGTCAACCAGAAGAACACGAATCATCAGGCTCCTTCAAAATGAGCTATGCTGCCAGTTAACCATATTGATCACGGACCCATGGCTTACCTGATCTCCCGTGCTATTGAACAGAACAGGGTCATCGGACCTGCGGTAAAAAAAGTCCGTGATACCTCGACCGGAATGATTGTTCCATCTTTACGGACATGCGTTGAGATCACCCGTGATATGCCGGGCTCATCTTCTGCCTGCTCCCACATCTCATCCCAGATCCCGGGTGTAATCTCCTGATTTATATCAAAGACCGATATCGCTGCGATCTCTTCTTTGGTATACCCAAGAAGTCTGCAGCTGGTTTCATTGGCCCTCCAGAGATGTCCGGATCGTTCAAAGAGAAGTATTGAGTCTGATGCATGGTTAAAGGCCGCTTCAATAATAAGAAGTTCACGCTCTATCCGCTCTCTCCGGGCAATCTCCTTCATCAGATCCTGGTTTGCCTGTCGCATCTCTTTTGTCCGTTGTTTGACCAGGGCTTCAAAACTGGCATGGAACGTATTTAATTGTTCCTCAAGATGCTTTTCCCGTGAGATATCATGACCAACGGCAAGATACCCGGAAAGTCTCCCGTCTTCCGTGAAAATTCCCCGGTATGTCCACTCTTCATAGGCCATCATACCGTCAGGCTGGATAGCTTTGAATGCTATGGTCTGCGTGGGGTTTTTCGGAGAGATCTGCTGTTTCATCTTTGTCAGCCGTTCAAGATCCTCCCTTGAAATGACAGGTTCATATGGAAATCCGATGAGTTCTTCGGGTTTTCGATCCATTCGAACGCAAAAGGGATGGTTCACCCGTTTTAATATACCATCCGGTGTACATCGAAAGACAAACTCATTCAGGTCCTCAGATACAATTTTCAGTTCTTTCTCACAGATCTCAACCTCACGCCTGGCAATCGTGAGATCGGTCACATCATCAATCAGAAAAGCGCACCCCGCCCTGCCATCGTCAAAGACGATCGGGATGATACGGATTTTGAGGTCTCTCTGATTCTTTTTATCAGGAGTTGTAATCTGTATCTCTGCCGGAGTTCCCAGAACTGCCCGTCTGCAGAGTTCCGGCATCGAATCATCATAGAGGGGAGCCAGTTCTGTATCGGTCAGTTCCTTTTCGGTAATATCCCCCACGATTCCATAGTCTGCAAGTTCCGGTGAGTACTCCTTTACGGTTATTCTGGTGGTAAAGAGGATGAACGGACCGGTATAAAACCCCCGGATCACTGATGCAGGCACCCTGTTTGAGAGATGGTAGACTTTTGAAGTCCCCATGATCCGGAGATCAACATCCCCCTTCATCTGAAGCATATCCAGATATTTTGCTACCGTTGTCCGGTGCAGATGCAGTTGTCGTGAAATATCGGTTATTGAAAGTCCCTGCGGAGATGCACGCAACAAATCCTTAATGGTTGTAATCTCCTCGTAATCTCCAATCATCTCTTCTCTCCTGTCTGCCCCGGTATCCGGATGAAAATGTCGTACATAATCATCCGGGCTCCTTCCTCATAAACCTGTCCGGTTTGTCATTCGATCTCATGGTTATCCTGAAAAATGAAAAAACGATTATTGTGTTCAATAATCAGTCAATTCTCTCGGATTCATAAGGATTAAATGTACGACATATTTGTACTACGAATACTATGTATTAATCACTACGCAAGCAATCTATTTTGAGATGCTTAGCATTATGTCCGGACCATGTACCTGTCCTGCCATGGGTATTCTGGAATACAACAAACAACGTGATTATGCCAAACGAGGAGTTGGATAATGTCTGAAGATTTTAATGTCATCTTACATTCAAAGTCATATCTCCCTGATCCGGAGTATAAGGAACAGTCCCATATGGGTGATTATAAAAAAGCATACCAGGAATATCTGGATGATCCGGAGCGGTTCTGGGATCGGATGGCCCGTGAGATCGACTGGATAAAACCCTGGAATAAGGTACTTGAGTGGGATTTTCCCTATGCCCGGTGGTTCTGCGGCGGAACCCTGAATATCACCACCAGTTGTCTTGACCGGCATATAAAAGCCGGAAGAAGGAACAAGCTGGCCCTGATATGGAGGGGTGAGGACGGCGAAGAACGGGTGTATACGTACCGGCAGCTGCACCGTGATGTGATGCGGTTTGCAAATGCTCTCAAAAAACTTGGTATTAAAAAAGGGGATCGTATCTGTTTTTATATGCCCCTGGTTCCTGAACATATTATCGCACTTTTAGCCTGCGCCCGGATCGGTGCCGTTCATTCCATCGTCTATGCAGGTTTCGGGGCAGAGGCACTTCATGCACGTATTCGTGATGCTGAAGCAAAAGTTGTCATCACTGCTGATGTGGGCAAACGCAGGGGGAAGGTCTTATCACTCCGGAGCATAGTTGATGATGCCATCAGAAATGCACCAAGTGTTGAGAAGGTCATCGTCCTCTGCCGCGAGAAATGTTCAGTTGAACTGTACTCTGAGATGGAAGAGGATTTTTACAGCCTTCTTGAGGGAGTGGATGCAGACTGCCCGCCTGAGGAGATGGATGCTGAAGATCCGCTCTTTATCCTCTATACCAGCGGAACAACAGGAATGCCAAAGGGAATCGTCCACACCTGTGGCGGATATGCAACCGGGGTCCATTATACGACCAAATATATCTTTGACCTGAAAGAGAATGATGTCCTGTGGTGTACCGCCGATCCCGGCTGGATCACCGGTCATAGTTATATCGTCTACGGGCCGCTTGCCGCTGGTGCAACGGTGGTCATCACGGAGACAACTCCTGACTGGCCGGATCCTGGAATCTGGTGGAGTATCATCGAAGAGCTCGGTGTCACGATATTTTACACAGCACCAACCGCCATCCGGATGTTTATGCGTGTCGGAGAAGAATGGCCGGATAAGTACAACCTTGACTCACTCCGGATCATCGGTTCGGTCGGGGAACCGCTCAACCCGGAGGCATTTGAATGGTATTACCGGGTTATCGGAAAGAACCGGTGCCCGGTCCTTGATACCTGGTGGCAGACCGAGACCGGGATGCACATGATTACAACACCGCTGGGCGAGCCGATGAAACCCGGATTTGCAGGTCTTCCGATTCCGGGCATTGAGGTGGATGTGGTTGATAAGGAGGGGAACAGTATGCCGCCCGGACAGGGAGGACATCTTGTAATAAAAAAACCCTGGCCATCCATGATGCGGACGGTGTACCATAATGACGAGCGGTATAGGAAGTACTGGAATCAGATCAGAAACTACTACACCGCCGGAGACCTGGCAGTCAGGGACCAGGACGGCTATATCATGATTCTGGGCCGGTCTGATGACATCATTATCGTGGCAGGCCATAATCTTGGGACCGCAGAGGTTGAATCAGCTCTTGTGGCACATGAAGCAGTCGCAGAGGCGGCAGTTATCGGCATACCTGATGAGATCAAGGGCCAGGCAGTCAAGGCATTTGTCATCCTGGTCAAAGGGTACGAACCAAGCCAGAAACTGGTATCTGAACTGACCTATCATGTCAGGATGAGTATCGGGCCGATTGCCATGCCGGCTTCAATCGAGTTTGTCGATACACTTCCGCGAACAAGGAGCGGGAAGATAATGCGGCGGATTCTGAAGGCAAAAGAGATGAATATGGATCTTGGTGATACCTCAACGCTTGAGGAATAACCAGGAACCGGGGTGATATAATGGACGAAGAGTTACAAATGACTGCAACCGGCAGTCGTATCTGGGGGATGGAGGCCGAAAAAGGAAGATGGGTCCTTGTTTTTCTGGGGATGGCAATTAATCTCTGTCTGGGGAGTGTATATTCATGGTCGGTCTTTGTCGGGCCGCTGACAGACTATTTCACAAAAACCCTCGGGCAGTCAGTAACCGCAAGTGAGATCCTGATGCCGTTTTCGGTGTTTCTTGCATGTTTTGCGATCGCCATGCCCCTGACCGGAAAATATCTTGATATCCATGGCCCCCGGAAGATCATCATGGCCGGCGGGATACTGACCGGCCTTGGCTGGGTACTGGCGTCATTCTCAACATCAGTATTCATGCTCTATATCCTGTACGGGGTCATAGGCGGGCTTGGTGTGGGGATTGCCTATGGTGCTCCCGTGGCAACAGCTGCCAGATGGTTTCCTGACCGGCGGGGGCTGGCCGTCGGACTTGTCCTCCTGGGATTCGGATTCTCGGCATTTATAACGGCAAATCTTGCCGGAGTACTTATCGGGATGACTGGTGTTATGGGAACGTTCAGACTATTTGGCATCGCGTTTGTGGTCCTGACGCTGCTGCTGGCGCTCCCGTTCAGGTTCCCTCCATCCGGGTGGACTCCGGACGGCTGTACCATATCATCAGCATCCGCAGGGCCTGCATGTTCCATTACTCTTCCCGAGATGATACGTTCCGGCCGGTTTTATGCGCTCTGGATATGTTACTTCATCGGGTGCCTGGCTGGTCTTATGGCAATCTCCATCTCAAAACCTGTCGGATCAGAGGTTGTGGGGATTGAGGCAGCCCTGGGGACCATGCTGGTCGGTTTTTTCGCCATCTTTAACGGTGGCGGACGCCCGGTCTTTGGTGCACTGACTGATAAGATAAATCCAAGGAATACAGCAATTCTCTCGTTCATTCTTATCGGTGGCGCATCACTCCTGCTCGCGTTCATGCCGTCGATCCCAGTCTATATTATTGCATTTGCCCTGCTCTGGGGGTGTCTGGGCGGATGGCTTGCGATTGCTCCGGCGTCAACGGCCCGGTTCTTTGGGACCGGCGATTACCCGAGGTGTTATGGTGTCATCTTCCTGGCATATGGTGCTGGTGCCATCGCCGGGCCACAGATTGCCGGATCCATCCGGGATGCTACCGGTTCATACCTTGGGGTCTTTCCGGTTGTTGCCGTCCTTGCCCTTATCGGTATTATTACGGCATATTTCCTGAAGGATCAATAACCTCATTTTTCTGCCGGCATTTTTTCCGGAACGCCTGTGTGTGATGGATAATTAATTCTTCAATGAATGGAAAAACAGAGAATCAGAATTGCCGGGACTCCTGAAAATCCCATGCATCAGACTTTTTCAACGGTAATTTTCACCCGGTCGCCTGGCTGAAGACCATGCCCCTTTGGGACATCGATGTTAAACCAGAGGACTTTGGGATCATTCTGGGTGTTGTCCTGTGACATCAGGCAGTCTTTGTACTCATTAATGTCTCCGACAAATTCAAGGTCAGATTCAAATGAAATAATCTCCTTCATACCTATGCGTATCGGGAAAAAATAATTTAATTCTTTACCGGGGAAACCATCCAGGTGTTGCTGTTGTAATAGCTCCACTTGAATATG
>CAZCSN010000028.1:0-20622 GCA_964501255.1 uncultured Methanospirillum sp.
ATACACGGTATGATGGTCAACCTCTCCTTTGAGCCTCCGACAGGGACCGAGGAGATAGAAGTATATCCGGTCAACCCCCCGTATGCATACATCCGGATTACCTACAATTATATTACGCATGAATATCTGTATGAGGTAGTCGAGCCGGTTTACACCGACGCTGAATTAAAACTGCTTGATGAACTCAAAAAAGGGATCTTTGAACGGGTGAATGTCAACACCCGGCAGATCTCTAGGGAGACGGCAGCAGAGACCCTTGAGTCGATGATGAACGAGGTTCTTGCTGATTATGCAATCAATCTTGACCCCCTGACCTATGAGAAGATCCATTATCAGTTAAAAAAAGACTTTCTCGGCGACGGACTGGTTGATCCGGTCATGCATGACCGGTACATTGAGGATATCTCCTGTGACGGGGTAGGCAGACCGCTTTTTGTATACCATTCCAGGTATGAGTCGATAGAATCAAATCTTCTGTACAAGGACGCTGCAGAGCTTGACTCCTTTGTAACCAAGCTGGCCCAGCGTGCAGGAAAGCACATATCCGTTGCAGACCCGATGCTCGATGCAACCATGCAGGACGGTTCACGTATCCAGATGACCCTCGGCTCTGAAGTCACCGCCCATGGTTCGACATTCACCATCCGGAAGTTCAAGGAAGAGCCTATCACCCCGACTGACCTGATCGAATGGGGAACCTTCTCACCCCTCTCGATTGCGTTTCTCTGGCTTGCGGTTGAGAACGGGAAGTCATGCATCTTTGCCGGCGGAACAGCATCTGGCAAGACCACCTCGCTCAATGCTATCTCACTGTTCATCCCGCCTCTTGCAAAGATTGTCACATTAGAGGATACACGGGAACTGAAACTGCCCCATGCCAACTGGATCCCGAGTGTGACCCGTGAGTCATTTGATGTAAGCGGGAAAGGGGAGATCGATATGTATGAACTCCTCAAAGCTGCACTTCGTCAGCGTCCGGAGTACCTGATTGTGGGTGAAGTCCGTGGCCGGGAAGCGCTTACCCTCTTTCAGGCGATGTCAACCGGCCACGTCACCTACTCAACGATGCATGCGGATTCGGTATCGTCAGCCGTCCACCGGCTTGAAAACCCCCCCATCTCTGTTCCCCGGAACATGCTGTCTGCACTGGATCTGGTGTGCGTTCAGATCCAGGCACGGGTCGGTGGCCAGCGTATCAGACGGAACAAACAGATCATCGAGGTCCTTGACATTGATCCACGGACCAATGAACTGATCACGAACGAGGTGTTCCGGTGGCGGCAGGCAACCGACGAGATATCGTACTCCGGAAAATCGTTCATCCTGGAAGAGATCATGGAGGCGCATGGCTGGGATGAGGAGCGGATCAGGCGTGACCTGCTCCAGCGGCAGGAGGTCCTTGAATGGATGCGTGAGAAGAAGATCCGGGACTTCCGGGATGTGAGCAAGATTGTCGTCTCGTACTTCAGGGATGCAGAAACCCTGATGGAGCAGATACGGTCTGGTGGCAATGAACTCATATGAGCGGTTCTGCTTCTCCCTTCTGGGGAGCCGGATGTCTGGCAAACGGGAGAAGTACTATGAGCTCATTGAGAATCTGAAGTCCGCCCGGATGGGGATTACATTTGAAGCATACCTTGCAACCGCTACGGTTACCTCCATACTGGTTGCAGTCATCGGCTCTCTCCTGATTGCGGTTATCGTGTATCTCCTTGATGTGCCCAGCCTTATCACCTTCCGTGGAAACGTTCCCACTGATATTGCTGCGTCCATAAACCAGTTTCAGGGGTATTATCTCCTCCTTGGAACGATCATAGCAGGAATCGTCTCGTTTGTGGTCCTGTATGGGATCACCTTTCTGATATACCTGGTCTATCCGTCGATCGTGGCCGGAGGGCGGCGGCGGGATATAGAAACAACCCTGCCGTATGCGATCAATTATCTTGCCGCCATGTCCACGGCTGGGATTACTCCGGCAGAGGTCTTCAGGCAGCTTGGCAACTCCACGATTTACGGGGAGTCTTCGGTTGAGGCCAGGTACATCATCCTTGAGGTGGATGTCTTTGGCCGGGATCTGATCGAGGCGCTCAAGAACGTCTCCATGAGCACCCCAAGTCCCCGGATGCGTGATTTTCTGCAGGGGTGTATCGGGAGTGTGGCAGCCGGGAGTAATATTTCAGACTATTTCAGGACCAAGGCCGAGCAGTATACCGGAGAGAACAGGCAGACCCAGAAGCAGTTTCTTGACACCCTGGCGCTGATCGCAGAGAGTTATGTCACCGCCCTCGTGGCCGGAACACTCTTTATGATCCTTATCCAGTCGATCATGGCGATCCTCTCCGGCGAGTCAACTCCCCTGTTTCTCTATATTATTATCTACCTCATCATTCCCTTCGGGAGTGTGATGTTTGTGGTGCTGATCGATTCGATGACTCCGGAGTGGTGAGGATGGGGCTGTTTGAGAAGAAGAAAAAACCAGAACCTGCGACAGATCCCCAGAGTGATGAGATATATAAAAAGATTGAGACCTATCATCAGTACTCGGAAGGTGCGCTCAGGTTTGTCAAACACCCGTTTAAAACCCTGTTTGAAAAACCGATTAATATTCTGTATGTGTCAGTACCGGCCGGGCTCATCGTTTTTATCGTCGGCCTGGCGATGGCCGTTCAGCAGGGCGGCCCGGGGGCACTGCTTACCAGTACCTTTGTTGATGATGTTGCGGTCTTTACCACGGTCATCATCGTCGGTCCCCTTGCGATAACTGATCTTCTTGAAGGGAGACGGATTGCAAGTATTGAAGCGGCACTTCCCAACTTCTTCCGTGATCTTGCCGGGATGCATGAGAGCGGTATGACGCTGCCCGGTGCCATCCATCTGGTGGCACAGGCAGAATACGGAGCGCTGACACCACATATCCGTCAGCTTGACCAGCGCATCTCCTGGAACTTTGCATTTATTGACGCCATCCGCCAGCTGGGAAAAGAGATACCCATCCCCCTCGTGGAACGGAGTGTGGATCTCGTTGCGCGGGCGAGTGATGCCGGGGGTGATATCGTTGAGGTTCTTCGTGCTGCGGGAAAGGACTCAGCCGAATACGTGGTGATGAAGACTGATCGGAAGAACAACATGTTCATCTATGTCATCATCATTCTGGCCTCATTTGCGGTCTTCCTCTTTGTCGTGATGATCCTGGTCTCATCATTTCTCAAGACCATGGCTGACCTTGGGGCAGAGACCGGGGCGAGCAGCCAGGCAGGGTTTAATCTGGGAGGCTTTGACCTTGCGCTCTATATCCGGGTGTTCTCCCATGCCGGTATGATTCAGGGATTCTTCTCAGGCCTTGTCGCCGGGGTGATGGGAGAGGGACGGGTGACTGCCGGCCTGAAATACTCCGTTCTGATGCTCATCATCGCATGGGCAACCTTCCGGTTCATGGTATAGCGGTATGTGGCGGTGATACGAATGATGAGGATCAGTCTTCATCTCCAACAGGGGCCTGCACCGGACGGTACCCGCCTTCAGGAACCGTAATCAGAAATCGTGCCCCGATTCCAAAGGTTCCCTGCTCAGTGATGGTGATACCGGTCAGCGACAGGACCTCCCGGGCAAAGAAGAGACCCCAGCCGGTTCCTGATCCGACACCCCGTTCAAAGATCCGCTCCTTCATCGTATCAGGAATTCCTTCGCCATCGTCCTCATAGATGATAATCAGATTTGTATCCTGAATTTGGGTGTGGATCGAGATGTAAAAGACATTCTTTCCGTGCTTGAGACTGTTGTCAATAAGGTTGTAATAAACCTTCTGCAGGAGCTGATCAGCGAAGATCTCATACTCTACCCCTTCATAGGTGAAGGTAAGCCCCTTCTTCTTTGTCATGGCATAGGCAAGGCTCCAGCAGGTCCGCAGGTTCTGCCATATCGGTGCCTGCATTCCGGCCTTCTGGTACTCTTTTGAGAACTCGATATGCTTATTGACCCGGTCGGCAGCCTCCTCAGCAGCCTCCACCAGGTTGAGAATGACCTCATCGGTTGTCTTCCGGTGGACCAGGCCAAGCATCCCTCTGATAGTCGTCAGCTGGTTGACGATATCATGCCGTGTCATACTCCCAAGCAGACCGAGTTTTTTGTTTGAGAGGAGGAGTGCCTTCTCGTTCTCCTTAAAGGTGGTAATATCACTGATAACACACAGGTGCCCTTCCTGTCCGGTGTCAAGCGGATAGGGTGCTGATACAACTTTGACATAGAGCTCGGTCCCATCTTTCTTTCTCGTGTGCAGCTCGCGGTGAACTGACTGGTCCCCCAGCAATGCCTCCGCTGATACCTGCTCGCCTTCCAGGAGATCCGTGATAGACATACCGACCAGTTCATTCGGGGTTCGGCCAAAGATGGATGCAAGTTTCGGATTTGCAAACCAGATCCGGTTATCCGGGCCGACCAGACAGATTCCTTCCTCTGCAAGAGCAATGAGGCGCGAGAGGCGTTGTTCCGTTGCATGCCGCTGCTCTTCAGCCTGCTCGATCTGGTCAAGCATGTGGTTAATGGACCGGCATAAATCCCCGATCTCATCATCCCGTCTGGTTGTAATCCGGCCTGATAAAAGCCCGCTGCTGCCGACCTGCGCCAGTTCGGCATTCAGCTCAGCAAGGGGTGCGATCACGATCAGGTTAAGGAGCGTGATGGCAACTCCCATAAAACAGAGTACCAGCAGGAGAAGGGAGAAGAAGAGATAATCCCTCGTCAGCAGACCGCTCTCATACAGGTCACGGACGCTCTGTACCTGAAGGAGCAGAAAGGGTGAGCCACGAATATCAGTGAGGGTCCTTGTCATCACAATGGTATCACCAGCTACCTGGTATCCGGTCACGGCAGGGTACCCGGTCATCCGCTCCTCAGGAGTGAGGATCCTGATCGTTACATTCTGAAGCAGTTGATTTGAAATGTCTGATATTTTGTTCTGGTCAAGGGGATTGAGTATGGTGATCGTCCCCCTGGACGGCCCCTGCTGATGGGTGGTAAGGATGGGATTTTGTGCAAAGAACCAGGCCGAGTTGTTCCATTCAAGAAAACCGGAATGTCTCTCATCCGGTGTCAGGTTTATCTGCCGGAGGGTTCTGACCAGGTCCGGTGAAACGCCGGTCAGATGGTCCTTCTCATCAGAGATGCTCCTTCCGACAATGACCGTACCGTTCAGGTCCTGAAGAATAAAAGAGGTTATTTTCAGTGCCTGAAATGTGGATAGTGCCAGGTTTGATGAGATGTATTGGGGATCCCGGGTCTTTACAAAGTCATAGGTGGTATCCCATTCAGCCCAGTCGGTTGCGATCTGCTCCAGCCGGTGTATCTCCTCATTGAAGGCATGTTCGGCCCTGAGCACATCCCGCTCCAGGTATTTCTCCTCAAGGGACGAGAAGGAGTTCATGATGGTGAACTCAAATGAGAACAGAAGCACTATCATGACTGCAAAGAACGTGCATGCAATGATGAGAATCATCTTTGGATACAGCCGCATGATACCCTCCCGATACCGGAGACCAAAATCCCCTGCCTGAACGATTCAGCACTCATCATGAAATCCTGCAATAGTACCGGTTGCTTCCTGGTGCAGGACTCCGCTATAGGATTATCCCACCTGCTATGGGAAAAACGTTCGGAAGACCCGGGTGTCAGGAGAGGTCGACTGTCTTGATGACTTCCGGTTTGTCTACCGTGAACTGAAATGAACTGAGAATCCCTGCTTCATTATGGATGACGCCAGTATACTGCCCGTAGAGTAACTGGAAGGTTGTCTGACCCTGTGGGGAGGTGACATCATTTCCGACGATCTTTCCCCCGCTTTTTACCGTGACCCGAAGGCCGGCAGCCGGCATTCCGTTTCTGACCAGGTCGATGATGATATTTCCGATTCCCTTTTTGACTGATGATATCTCCGGGATGGGATTTGATGCCGGAACCCGGAGATGACTCTTGTCATAGATGCGGCAGCCGGTTACAAACCGGTGTGCTATCTCAGGTTCTGTCGGGTAGAAGGTGAAGTTCTGACTGTTTTTCAGGAACAGGACACTCCGATCCCCATAGAGGACTCCGGAACGGTCAATATAAATCCCGCCCTCCGGTTCACCCTTCACAAAAATGAGAAATGCCCGGAATCCTTCCCCGCCGGTGGTTGCTGCAATCCCGTATGTCTTCTGCGCCTTCATCTCCCTGACCAGCTCAGGAAGCAGCCAGTTTCCAAGGGGTTTTGTATTTTCAATGATGAAGTTTAACGGAACGTTCTCATCAAAGTCACCAATATGCTGCGGAACATCGGTTATCGTCTGCTGGTACTTCTGTTCAGACTCCTGCAGGACCTCCCGTGCCATTGCTGCCTGGCTGGTATCCCGTCCGGTTACCCGTGCACTGACGACCGTTCCTTCCGAGCTGAATACTCCTTCAATATGCCAGAGTATCTGTGTCTTTTTTCCGTCCGGATAGGTGACCACCGTCTCCAGCTCGGTGGCCGGATTTTCGGGGGTCAGGGATCTGACGGTCTGTTCAAGACCGGACCGGTCTTCATCGCTGATATCATGGAAGAATTTTTTCCCGATAAGATCGGTCGCCGGGATACCGTACAAGGCACCGTACGAATCATTTGCCCTGATGATTGTCAAATCGGGCAGGATGTCAACAAAGAGTTCGGTCTGAACGGTCAGGACCGAATGATAGAGTTGTTCCCGTGCCGCAAGTTCTTCTTTTGCGTGATGTCCCTCATATGCCTGGAGAATCCGCTGCTCGAGCTCACTGAACTGGACGACCGGATCACTCCCCTTCCTGATGTAATAGTCTGCGCCATTATTCAGGGCTGATATGACGATATCTTCCTTTCCTTTACCGGTAAAAAGGATAAAGGGAGTCCCCTCATAATTTGCCCGTACATACTTGAGGAGCTGTATCCCGTCCATATCCTGCATGAGATAGTCAGAAACAATTACATCGAACTTCCCGGTCCGTAATGCTTCTATGGCCTCTTTTCCTGAAGAGACGCAGGTTAATGAGACTTTTCCTGAAGCACCGAGATACTCCTGGGCCAGCATCAGATGCGGAAGTTCATCATCTACATACAGGACTGATACGGGCATGAATGGGTTAGTGTATGTTTGTTTCCTATTAAAATTATTGTTTTAATCCGGAGAAGGAAAGGTGAAACCACTTGAGATCACATATAGACCAGTCATGACCCGTTCTCTTCTCCCTATCGGCATCCAGTCATTTGAAAAGATCCGTCGTGAGGGGTATGTGTATGTCGATAAGACCCGCTTTATTCTTGACCTCGTACAGAGGGGGACCTATTATTTTCTCTCCAGACCCAGACGTTTTGGAAAAAGCCTGTTTGTTGATACCCTTGACTGTGCCTTTTCGGGGAAGGCGGAATTGTTTGCGGGTCTTACTCTTACCGATCCGTCAGTGATGTGGAACTTTTCGAACATTTCACCTATTCTGCGGCTTGATTTCTCCGGTGGGACCATCAGATCACCTGATGATCTGAATGGGAGATTACATCGGATCATTGATTTTTGGGAGGAACGATACCGGGTAAAAAGAACAGAGGGATCTCCCGGCGAACGTCTCGTTTATCTTGTTCCACAGATTGCGGAGGTGACCGGGAAACAGGTGGTTATTCTTGTTGATGAATATGACAAACCGATACTGGATAATCTGGATTGTCCTGTCCGTGCGGGTGAACTGCGTGACCTTCTTCGGGACTTTTATAGCGCTATAAAACCTTTGGACGTTCACCTCCGGTTTGTCTTCCTTACCGGAGTATTGAAATTCAGTAAGACGGGGATATTTTCCGGTCTGAATAATCTGAAGGATATCACCCTTGACCGGCGATATTCAGCAATATGTGGGTATACAGAAGCAGATCTTCGGGAGGTGTTTGGCTCATGGATGATGGAACATGATGCTGATCTGGTTGCAAACTGGTACAACGGGTATTCCTGGGCCGGTGAGCCGGTCTATAATCCGTTTGACATTCTTCTCTTTTTGGATGAGGGGATAATACGTCCGTACTGGTTTGAGACAGGGACACCATCCTTCCTTGTAAAAATCCTTACTGAGCATCCCCGCTCTCTTCCGGATCTTGATACCCTCCTAGCCGGTGAAGATCTGCTTGGTTCGTTCCGGATAGAAGATATTAAACCTGAAACACTCCTTTTTCAGTCAGGTTATCTGACAATTAAGCGTGTTCAGTATATTGGTGAAAAAGTATTCTATCGCCTGGGGTTTCCAAACCTGGAAGTGAAAAGTGCGTTCTCTTCCCTCATGCTGGACGTCCTTACGAAAAGTTCCGGTATCAGTACGATTCAAAGAAATCTTGACTTTGCTCTTGACACTGGTGATACTGCAACCCTCCGGGAAGTTATTTATTCATTTTTTGCATCTATTCCGTATGACTGGTACAGAAAAAACCAATTATCCGGGTACGAAGAATATTATGCAAGTATTGTGTATGCGTATTTCGCAAGTCTTGGATATCAGGTGATTGCGGAGGATACAACGAACCGGGGCAGAATTGATCTTACAGTTTTCACAAAGAAGAGAATCTGGATATTTGAATTTAAAGTCCTGACACCGGGTATGAACGAAGGGAATAATCCGCTTGCACAGATTCAGGAGAAACGGTATGCAGAGAAGTACAAAGCTGATGGACGACCGGTTATTGAGGTTGGGATAGTATTTGATCCTGAAACCAGGAATATTATTCAGTGGGAGGCCGGTATATGAGAAGCTGGATTATCGGATTTGTATTCCGGCATTATTCAATGCATTTTCGATAGAATGCAGCCTTTTATTAATTTCAGAAAATTGTCTTTCCAGATATGATCCCGAGTCATTTCGCAGACCTTTCATTTCATCGACCGTTTCATGCTGAAGCGAGATCAAATCATCCTGTTTCTGTACCATTTGGTCCTGTTTCTGTAGCATTTGATCCTGCTTATGCAACATCTGGTCCTGCTTCTCTATCATTTTATCCTGTTTCTGCAACATCTGGTCCTGTTTCTCGATCATTTTATCCTGTTTCTGTAGCATTTGATCCTGCTTACCTAGCATCAGGTCTTGTTTTTCGAGCATTTTATCCTGCTTTTCTAAAGATGTATGCATCATCTCTATCAGGGTGGTTGAATTTTCTGCTGCTGTTTTACTATATTTTCCAATAAGAGTAAGGTGGTGTATTGCAGTGTCCATCCGTTCAGCGATCTCTTCACCCATATCGCCTCGTATGATATGAAACGATCGATACTCTCCTGTATATGAATCTTCTTTGATTTCAATAGATTCTACATGTATCGGATACTCCTGGATTTGTATGATCCCGGTAAAGCGGGTTAATGCTTCCTTTGTTCCTTCAGCAATTATCTGAACGTCAAGGTCCTCGATATTTCTGACCTCTCCGGTAATATTATTTTTAATTGCAAGTTTCTGAACAATATCGCGATATCCAACCCGCTGGACATCTCCATGAATGGTATAAATGTAGCGAAGTAAATCCATTTTGTGTAATAATGTATTCTTGTACCATAAATACATAGGGAGAAAGGATCCTAATGAGGATTTACTACTATCAGTCATGAAACCGGTGATACTATACTGTACGATGTGCAATTCATCTGTATTCCATGATGCCAAAAAAGATTCCGTATGGTATCAGTAATTACCGGACCATATCTGAAGAGGGATATCTTTATATAGACAAAACACCATATGTCCGGCTTCTTGAGGATAATCCTGCCCCATATGTCTTTTTCCTGCGTCCACGCCGGTTTGGAAAAAGTCTTTTTGTTTCCCTGCTTGAACATTACTATGATATAAATCTCAGGGATAGTTTTTCATCACTCTTTTCAGGGACTGATATCGGGAAAAACCCGACATCAAAGCATAATTCCTTCTATATGTTAAGTTTTAATTTTTCAGCCGTATCAACCAGCTCTGAGGACTCCCTGTATGCCAGTATCTCTGCCAGGACAAAGCAATCCCTGAATCGGTTCATTGATCATTATCATCTTGATATCACCCCTGATTTTTCCGGATATCCGGCAGATATGCTTACAGATTTCTTTTCACGGCTGCCTTCCGGGATGAGGGGCCGGATTTTTGTCCTCATTGATGAGTATGACCATTTTGCAAATGAGCTGCTCAGTTTTGATCTTGATCTCTTTCAGGATACCATCAGCAGACAGGGTTTTATCAGGAAATGGTATGAGGCACTCAAGATAGGGACACAAACCTGGATAGGAAGAATTTTCGCCACCGGGGTTTCCCCGGTAACCCTTGACAGTCTTCCATCCGGATTTACTATTGCTGACGATCTCACCCGGAATCCGGTTTTCCATGAGATGATGGGATTTACTGTAACTGAGATCGAACATCTCATCAGGCTGGTCCTTCCTGCTGATATGTATACCCCGAATCTGGTTCAAATGCTGCGGGAATATTATAACGGGTACCTGTTTTCAGAAGATGCACAGGTCCGGCTCTTTAACAGCGACATGATTCTCTCCTATATCAAAAGTTATCTTGCACGTCAGAAACCCCCCGAAAAATTACTGGATATGAATATTGCGAGTGATTATGGGAAGATGGACCGTCTTATGAGATTGAAATCGCCTGAACAGAATATTGCAATCCTCCAGGAGATCCTTGATGCCGGGTATGTTCAGGCACGGCTGACCGATCAGTTCTCAATGGAGAGACGATTTACATCTGATGATTTTAAATCGCTCCTGTTCTATCTTGGACTCCTTACAATCAAAGAGAATATGCCCGGGATGGTCAGCCTTCAGATCCCGAATTTTGTTATCCATGGGATATATGCGGATTTCTTTCTTGATATTATCTCACGAAAAGCTGACTATCATCCTGATACCGTGACGGTCCTGCAGGCTATCGAAGAGATTGCATGGGACGGGAGATGTACCCGGCTGGTAACACTTATTGAGGATCTCCTTCATGCTTTTTCAAACCGGGATTATATCGGGTTTGATGAGAAATATATTAAGATCATTATTTTTACCTATGCACATATGAGTAATCTCTATCTGGTAAAGTCAGAGTATGAAGTCCCGGATGGATATATTGACATTGCCCTCCTGGCACGGGAACCTTGGAATCCTGATTACAATGCTCTGTTTGAGCTGAAGTATCTGAAAGGTAAAGATACATGCGAGGAACGGATTCAGACGGTTCTGGACGATGGAATCCGGCAGTTAAAAAAGTATACTTCGTCTGATGAACTGAAGGATCTGTATAATCTGAAAAAGTGGGTGCTGGTATTTGCCCAGGACCGGTGTGTCAGGGTACAGGAGGTTGAGTAGAGGGTACCATTGTATTTTGCAATTTCATAGCCTTTTCAAATGGGGATTAATTAGGGTGTATATCCTGACTGAGCAGAGGAGTCATGGTAGTATCATGAACTCTCTTTCCCATAAACGAATATAAGTCAACAAAATGAACATCTGTACGAGTCCCAGGTTTTATGATCATACTGGGTAAACTGGAGTGGCTTTTCAGGGTGTGCAGGCTTGTGAGATTATTCCTTCTATGGTTTGTAAGAAATAAGGGAGTAGTATTTAATTTCCCTGAACGGATTCTTCACTGACCTCGATCTCCTCACCTGTTTCCAGCATCCTGTATGGCCCGGTTGCATGAACAGGCCATGCAGTCCTGTTGGTTGAGTATGGAAGTATAAACGTACCATTATTACTATTCTGCCGATAGGTGAATATTCTGCCCCTATTGGTAATCATTGGCAGTTCAATAGTCCCTTCTCCCTGAATTTTTGCTCCAGGCACCCGCTCGAATATTTTCACCTTTCTGATGTCATGTTCATTAGTTGTGGAAAGAGAGGTGTTCGATTCCCAGATAAGTCGATAATGCTGCAATGCTTCTATGTCTTGTAAGGGTCTGATGATTGAACCGGAGATTTCAGGATCAGGATCCCCGGGGAATATTACCCGCATATCTGTCCCGGGGATGGGGGTTCCTTCCTGCCCGAGCTTTCTTCGCTCACCGTTCACTCCGGTTCCATCAAATACATGAAGTCTGGTTACCATACTTTCATAAAATAGCTGACGATATCCGATTGCGGTGACTGGTTTTCCTGTACTATCATTTACAGATAGTAATCCCATATACTGCCCGGGTGTCGCTTCAGGTGAATATACCCGTATCATCATCTGCATCGTGTCAAAGAGCATGTCTGCATCGGTGATGATATATCTGATGTCATTATCCGTGGATATTTTATCAGCCGTTTTTTCTTCTCTGCTCATAAAAAATTGTGCAGCCATATCCACGTGTGCCTGGAAAGGGTTTGTCACTGCCATCCGGTGAGCAATCGTGGTAATCCAGTGTCCATAATCCCACCAGGAGAGGACCCCATATGCAGCATCAGGATACCTGAATGAATCAGCATGATAGGTCTGATAGTAATCCACACCCGGATCCGGTGTTGCATTCTTCATCCACAGGAGTCCTTCAACCCAGTCTTCTGATGCAATGTACGGCTGATAGTTATAATCTGCTGTTGCAACCATCATAGAAATACAGAGGGATAGTCCGAATGTTCCGATGAGGAGAATAAGTGCGATAAGCGCAGTCGGACGGTTTTGCCATATGGTCTCTTTTGTTTCTGATGGATCCGGGTTCTTCTTCTCATAATAGAACAAACGGCTGATGGCATATGCGGATGTGATCGTAAGTGGAATTGCGAAGAGGATCTCATATCTGGTATTCACAATCGTCAGGATACTTGTTATTGTCGTCCAAATCATGAGATAGAGGGCAAATGGACTTTTATTTCGAATCCATTCGTGAAGGAGGAGCAGCAGTCCGGGGAAGAGGAGAATGAGCATGATGTGATAATTGAAGAATGCAATATCCGGACTGAGGGGCAGGTACTCAGCGATTGCAAATGAGGATGATGCCGGAGATGCAATTCCAACAATGTCACGCTGGATTGAATTGATTGCACCCGGAACCAATACACGTCCGAGGAGATATACACCAATTCCGGTTCCTGCAATTGCCGGAATGATCCAGGTTTCCGGGAGATTTTTCTCTCTCCATAGTGTCTGGAGTATTCCGAGAAATATCGCACATAATGCCGGCAATAGCAGGGATCCTGCAAGAAACACAGGATTAAAAAAAATAGGGACTGGTGATGCCGGATCCGGATGCAATCCCCCGAATGTAATGAGGGCCCCTGTCGATGAAACACATATCGTGTAGTATATGAGGGGTTTCATATCAGTATGACTTCGGAGCAGGTGATATCCCATAACCAGCATACAGATGGTACTTATTCCCGCGGCACAGATCATCGTTGGTGCATTGATCATCCCAAGGCCCAGTATAAGCCCGGTTACGATTCCCCCGATGAGAGCCGTTCTTTGTTGCGAAGAGGGTGAATCCTTTATGATAATTTTCTTTGTAAAAAGAGAAAATCCACATGCATAGAGGAGCATGAAGAACGATTCCAGGATATGATGGTCGACATATCCATACAGAGACCGGATAAGATAACTCCCGGGGATTACAGCGATAAGGAACGCTGCAACAATACCCCCCACATCACCCTGAAGATTTCTGCCATAATAAAAAACAAATGGAACGGTGAGGATTGCGATAATGACCGGTATCCATGATACCCATGAGATCATGGCAGATAGTTCTGTGCTTTTGGTCCACAGGGTGAACAACGATCCAAGAATGGGCAGGAACGGGCCCCAGTGAATAAAGCCCCCATCCGGGTAACTGGTGAAGGGATCAAACCAGGTATATGCGCAGGGAATATGTGATGCCAGATCGATCTGCCTGATGATATACCAGGGGTCAGGGGTTAAGACCTGTGGTATGTCACCCGAACTGAGTAAAAATAGTGTCAGAAGACGAAGGATGAATGTAATTCCTGTAGCAAGAATGAGAAGTGCAATAATTTTTATTTTTTCATGCATTTCAGTTCCTACATGAGGTAGGTACTGATTACCATTAAATATAGTACACAGAAAAGAAAGGAGTTTAGATGATTACTCCACCGTTGTATCCGGTTGCGAGTGTTTTTGCAATCAAAGTTGATGCGCCAACTTTTGGCTTGATCTCAAGTGTAAAAGATTCTCCTGCAGCTGGCCCTCCTGTTATTGATGGGTTAGTACTAGAATAACTGGAAACATTAATTGTGATCTCTCTTCTATCTCCTGGAGCAAGAACAGTATCTCCAGAATAGGTTCCTGTCATTGTTTTAACTTCACCATTTTTTACAGTCATAAGATATACAAGATCAACCAAACTTTGAGGTTGTCCTCCTTCCGGGATCATTAGATAAAATTTTAATGACGTAAGTTTGGTATCACTCATTACTCCGTAAAGTTGACCATCAAGAACAATATTTGAAGTTGATTGTTTCACTCCAGAATACGTTACTTCCTGTGATTTTTGGGTTGCAAAGAACCCTGCCCCAAGCATTACATATGAAAACACCGCAGCCACCACAACAAATGCGATAAGGACAATTGCTGCTTCGAGGCCCGAAAATGCTGCTTCTTTCTTCATGTCAATACACCTGTCCGGCTCACCCGGACAATCGTATTTTGCCTTATGAGATAATAAAGATATTGGTGTATCAGGTCAGAACTGATCCACCGGAGAAAGAGTCGGGTAAATGGTACTTAACAAAGGTCGATGCTCCTATCTGCGGTTTTACCTCGATAGTAAACCATCCTCCCGGAATCGGACCGTTTACCTCAGCCAGAGTAAATACTCGTTTATCGCCAGGCATCATAACTGCCCCACCCTCCACACCAAAGGTATTAGAAGATGGTGTCGGCCCATATTCATACGATCTGAAGGTGTTTGGATTCTTTGAATGGGTATAGACGATGATCATCTTCGATAAATCCTGTGGTTGGCCGGTTTCAGGGATCCCGGCACTAAACCAGACCTTATCCAGCGCCTTTGTTCCAGAATCAAGTGATGCATAGACTGCCCCTTCAATATAGACTGTTGATGACGCCTGTTTGTACCCGGCTACCGTAGTCTCTTTTGATTCTTCGGTTGCAATAAACCCTGAACTTATCACTGCCATGGCAAAGACAACAGCAACAACAACAAGACCAATCATTACTATCGCAGCCTCTAGTCCGGTAAACCCCTCATCATATCGGTGCATATTTAACCCCGAGAGATTATCGTACCGGAAAAATGATTAATGTTACTCATAACTATTTTATATATAAGAAAATAATTTAAAAATTTATATAATAATATAATGAAATGCAAAACCTGAAATAGCCCGGAAAAATTCATAGAATGAAAACAGTTACTTATTCATCTCATCTCTTTTAAACGTTCAAGTTCTTCACGTGCCCTCACCCGCACTGCCCCGTCATTGTCCTCCAGACATCTGGTAAGAACCGGTTTAATTTCGTTTGGCTGACCCAGTTTTACCAAAGCCCGTACCGCACGAAGGCGAACCCCGGCATCTTTGTCTTTTGTTGCCTGTATCAGATATGGAACAATATGTATGTCTCCAATCCGCCCTAATGTCTTCACCGCTTCCCGTCTGACATACGTGGAATCATCAGAGAGGGAGGAGATTATCTGATCCACATATGTTCCTCTTCCTGCGCTGAGTCGTAAGGCGATCAGCGATCCCATCCGTACCCGCCAGTCTTCGTTGTTCAGATTCTGAATTAGATGAGGGATTGCAATTTCACCAAGATGTCCCAATGCTTCTGCTGCTGCCTCCCTTACACATCGTTCATCCTCACTCAGTGCCTTTATCAGGGGTCCAATCGCTTTTTGCGAATGTGATCGACCAAGAGCTTCAATCGCAGCTCTTCTAACAAAAAGACTCTCGTCGTCCATTGCACGGATAAGAGGAAGAATCGTTCTTGCATCAGAAAGGCCGGAAAGGGCCTGAACTGCTTCTTCCCGCTCATATTCATCTGTGCTTTTCAATTTTTCTATTATTGTATCAAAATCCGGGTGAAATTCAATTCGTTTCCATTTTTTATCTTCACTCCGTCCGATTAGATCACTTAATACAGCCTCTACGAGATGCCTGTCTTTTACATATAGCAGGAGAACCATGATGGTTGCAAGATCCAGCCCAGTATAAAGTATTACAACAGGTATACTGAATTCATATCCGAATGTATCAGCAAAGAGCCAGAAAGCGAGAACTGAGATCAACAGAAGCACAATCAGTCGTAATCCTGATTTTGGGTACCACAGAGCGAGAAGAATGATAGGGATAAGATAGAGATGGGGAATGAACACGTACATAAACTGAAAGCCGGTATCATGACGTACAACCAGCACATACAAAGAGACAAAAAGTGATATGAGTGCCAGGAATGCAATAATAAGAATCTTGCCAGTCTCTATGTGACTTCTGTGTTTGGAGAGAAAAGAGATGACCTTCTTCCTCACGGTTTACTCCGATTTGTTCCTATACCTCACCGAATATCGCCATCCGCGCTTCTTTCTCAAACTCCTCCTGGTTCTTGAGCGCTGCAGCCTGATGTGCCGGCGTATCCCAGAAGTAATACTTCTCTATCTGCATGAGCCGTATCCACCGGTTGGTAATCTCTTCTCCGACCTGATAGATCTGATAATAGGTTTCAGGCCGGGGATGCTCACAGACCGATGCAACTTTGAGTTCCTTTAAAATATTGACCATAGCATCACCGACCAGCTTGGTCTGATACCAGGGATTCTTCTGCCACCGGTGAGTGAGCATCTCCATGAGATTTAAGTTCTTGAACTTTTTCAGTTCCGGGATGTTGATCATCGGGTTTAACTTCATCTCACTCATGACCTCACCAAGCATGAGGTCACGGGCGAAGAACATCCCATTATGCATGACAAAATACCGCCGGGGTATGTAATCCTTAAATGAGACCAGGTCATGCATGTCCCGCATGCTCTCTTTCATGAGATAATACACTTGCGCGTTCCGCATCACCGGACAGAGTTTTGCCACCACCACATTTGAGAGCAGAGTCCATGGAAGTTCGATGATGGATTCATGAAAGAGCATGTACAGGTAAAACATCAGTTTCTTCTTGATCCAAAAGTCCAGGTGGCGTGTCTTCTCATCCTTTAAGACATCAAGATAGATCTGCTCCATTCCGGCGGTTGCAGACTTCGCATCAAACGAGAGGACCTTGTAATTGCCATTCTTTGCCGCAACACCCCGGAGCAGGAGCTTGATCGCATTCTGGGCGATGACAAAGTCCTTGAGCATCCCTATCTGCTGGTTGGAAAACGCGATAACATTACGTGACCCGGCAATAGTGTATTGATCCAGCAGAATCCCTTTCCGGGGCGCCTCCTGTTTCCGGGTGAGATGAATCGTTGTTCCCAGGTGCTCTTCGATATGATCCAGAAGTGACTGAAGGGATGATGATATCTCGTACTTATTTTCCATGAACTCAGTCGTTATTTGGTCATCATCGTATTTGACGGCAGCGATATGATGGCATAAGTTTTCATAAAATTTTGTCTGAAGCGGTCTGGCAGAACCGCGGTTGGGTAAAATCAATCATTTGTTTTTGTATGAACCGGAAATCTGCGGTTTATTTTGACGTGTGTTCACAATCCGGTACCATACGGCAGGGAAAATAATTTTATATATTCTGGATTGAAGGTCTGATATGTGATAATGAATCACAGATGAGTATACCATTCTGATGTGCGATATCCCTGGCGGTATCATCAATATATGGGGTGATTATCAGGAGTTTATCCGGATTGTGTCCTGTTTTATTACGATAAAAGTCAGTCTTCCTCATAAATATGAAGACATCGCTCTTGCTTATTGAAGATTTGATCTCAACAACGATTGTTTTCTCACCCTTCACAATGATGTCCAGCTCTATTTCTGCAGGACGACCAAACACAAATCCTTCAGAGTCAGTTTCAACGTAATTATTTACTACATAACCGGTTTCAGACAGGATTTCTGCAAGACCATTTCTGAATGAAGATTCAGAGTCAATTCCCCACCTTCTTCCAAGGCCTCCGATTTTAAAGTCAATGGTATCTGATAAACGTTTTATTGATTTTTCTGTCTCTTTCTGTGCCTCTGCAATAATGTCAATTGTATCTGATAAACGATTTATTGATTTTTCTGTCTCTTTTTGCGCCTCCGCAAGTTCGTTTTGTGCATCAGCGAGTTCTTTCTGTGCTTCTGCGAGTTTTGCTACGATTGCTTTTAATTCGGTAAAATCCTCCCTCTTTACTCCAAGTTCATCTTTTATGACACTCCAGAACTGTAATATCGGATCCTGAAGCTCAGCCGGAAAACTTCTCACAACATCGGATATTGAACTCATGACCGGTTTCCTTAATAGATATAGTGCTTGTACTGCATACGTGTTGTTATCAGGAATCGGGAGGCAGTTGCCACGGTTTTTGCCAGCCTTGGGAAAGAGTATGGAAAATTCTGAACTTTCGTGTTCTTTTAGGAATTATCTGTAGTATTGGGTGTGATCTAACATATCTGATCAACGGCAGGATGGTTTCCGGTATACAGGTATCCCGCATGACCGGTATAATCTGCCGTCCATAAGGAAAATTGTCTGAATCAACCCGTAGATGGGTTATAATATAAAAGAGAATGCATCACAGGCTGTTGCATGAATGTTTTTCTTGTCAACATAAGATCAATTCTGCGAGTGAATTTGTTCATTCACGTTGTTAATTTACCATATTGTATCACCAAAAATGATTCGTGCAACAGCCTCATCAGAAGCTGGTTTTTTCAGGTATTGAACAGGGAATGGCATCTTTGATTTTGTGCAGGCATAATGTCCATGATTTATGCCATGATCCCGTGCTTTTGGAGGGCATTCTTCACCTGCTCTAATTCATGCTCAATTTTATTAAATCGTTCATTCATTTCGGTTTTTAAGTCATACCGTAACGTTTGTATCTCTTTGTTGGTCTGCTTCTGAACCTCAATCATCTCATCCTGTTTTCCCAGCATCTGATCCTGTTTACCCAGCATCAGGTCTTGTTTTTCGAGCATCTGATCCTGCTTATGCAGCATCTGATCCTGCTTTTCCAGCATTTTTTCCTGGCATGATTGAATACTGAGGATTGCGGGAATTCCCTTATCCAGTTGTTCGACCTGAACAAGGTGCATATAATCCATAATGCCAATTACCCGCTTTGAATAGGGTTCAATGGATATATTGGTGACGATTGCATGAACCGGGATATTTTCCTGTACTACCGCGGTATATTCGTCAACAGATTCAGGATCGCCTTCTATGCAGATCTCAACCTGCTGTCCATTGTCTGGTGAGATCTGATTAAATGCAGAAAATCCAGTAAGCCCTGACTGAAGTGCACGTTTCAGCAGAAAGACCCTGTATCCGACATCGTGAACTTTCGGGCCCTGAATAATGATTTTATTTTTTATTGTATTCATTCTATATGTGACATCTTTGTCTGCAGATCGTAAATAATTTCACCGCTACGGGAATGTGATTAGATACCATCTCAGTTTTCCATTGCGGGTGAAAACATAAATACTGTCCAAGCGTAAAGTGAAAGAATCAGAGATATGGCAGAAAATTCGACTCATAAATTTCTCAGCAAGCGTGATGTACTCCTCAATAAGGCTGATGCATTCGCATTGGAGGCAGATCAGCTGGCATACCAGGGGAAGTATGAGGAAGCGGTAGATAAATATGATCAGGCGCTTGCAATCTACCCGTCAAACCCTGACCTCTGGGCATTTAAGGCGATTACTCTCTCCGGTGGGCTTGGGAGGAATGAGGAGGCACTTGAGTGCTGGGAGCGGGCAAAGAAACTGGATCATGTGCTGGCGGATGCAATAACTGATGTGCCTTCATCTGAATCAACGATCACCGTGCATGAACGGGATCTCGTGGATTTCAAGGGCAGTACTGCGGATCGTATCAGAAACCTCGTCAAACAGCAGGCGATGGATAAGAAGAAGAAATAATTTTTATTACCTCGTGACCTCTGACAAAATACTTAATTTTCAATGCCAGGTGCGTATTCCTCACGTTCACCTGCTGGATGCTTGAAAAAAGAAATATAATGGTTTTCATTGGAAGATATGGTGATGAAGTAATTGCATAGCATCTGAAATGTGCGTATAAACCGAATCCGGCATTTTCTGTTTTCGTATCAGATTATCGGGTATATCCCACCAAACCTCCTTCTCTCTCTGAATATCTTTCAAACGGCCTCTTATGGATTAAATATAGCAGTTTTTTGTACCGATACAGAATACAGTTATGTATCCGGGTAGATGTATAGGATATCAGGTATTGATCATGAGTTCTATCAAGGAGATCATTGACCTCTTTCCAAATAATCTTCAGGATCCAATGCTCCGGTTCTGGGGGATTGTCAAGGAAGAACTTGGAGTTAAGAGAGAAGATTTTACTGAATTAAAAAATATTGTCTTTGAACTTGCACAGGCACAGAACAGAACTGAACAACGGATAGAAGATCTTGCGGAGGCACAAAAAACCCTGACTGAAGCCCAAAGCCGTACTGAGCAGCGGGTTGAGGAGCTTGCACAGGCCCAAAAAGAAACCGAAA
>CAZCSN010000028.1:20722-26688 GCA_964501255.1 uncultured Methanospirillum sp.
AGCCGTACTGAGCAGCGGGTTGAGGAGCTTGCACAGGCCCAAAAAGAAACCGAAAGATCACTAGTTCAGTTAACCCGGACAGTCACCTTTACCTTAGGCGGTCTTGGAAGAAGATGGGGGATGGATTCTGAAAATTCGTTCAGAAACGGACTTATCGAAATACTTCGTGACACCGGGAATGAAGTCAGTAGTTATCAGATAAACGATACAGAGGGCTTTGTCTTTGGACATCCGTCTGTTATTGACATTGATCTCATCGTACGGGGAGATACGATCATTCTTGTTGAACTGAAGGCATCGGTGAGTAAAAGTGATGTATATGTGTTCATGAAGAAGGCGGAACTGTATTCCAGAAAAACCGGGAAAAGGACAGACCGGCTGGTGATGATAACACCGTTCGTTGATGATGATGCAGGAGTATTTGCCGGAGAGAACAAGGTTGTTATCTGCGATGCTATCACGGACACCACAGAAAAACTGAAGATCCCGTAAATAAATAATGATGATATTCTTCTGTATGGTGGCGTGATGGCCTTTCCGCGAACTCCGGTTTCACAAAGACCCTCTCTTCCTATCCCCGACAGATCATTGTAATGGTCTTCTCTCTCCCTTTTTCAGTATTTTCCGGTTATCGCAGTATTCTTTCCTGGCCGTTACCTCCTCTGCTACCCGTATTCCAATGTATCATGGTGCAGTGACGGCTCATGCTGGTCTGAAGTTGCAGTGGATGAGGCATGATCGATATTATGACTGGTACTCACAAACGAAGCATCCGGTACTATCGGACTGTCTGATGAGAACAGACGGTATGGTTCATGTGGTCTTCTCTCTAACCGCTCTGTCAGGACTTTGATCCCGCATGGTATCCTGGCAGGATTACCCGGTTTGATGAAGGTATCACGGTTTTGATGTGCTATATTTTAAGTCATACTTTGAGGTGTTGCCTAATAGGCAACTCTGTTGCTCCTCTCATATATAAAAATGAAAGCGCTTCCGCATTATTATATATAATGATTGCGAATTAATCTTCATAGAATTACAGGTGATCGATCATGATGAGACAATTTATATTCATTATCATTCTTGGTTTCTTCTTTTGTATTGGTTTCCAGGCGGTCATGGCAGTGCCTGGGGCAGAGGGCTCTCTCCCGGCGGTGGGGAAGCCTCCTGCTGTCGGGGGTTTGGCCCCCTTTTCCCCACCGGCAGTGGTGCATCCGGTCATGCCGGTATCAGGCCCTCCAACAGGTCACACTACGACGGGTATTGTGCAATCACCGGTCATGGCGGGCAGCAGCAGTGGTCAGATGGCAACGCATGAAGCGGGCACTGCCGGTAACGGTACAGTCAATGCATCTGCACAGAACCGGGAATATGCTCCTGACCGGGTCATTGTGAAGTTCAAGACGACCGGGGTGGCCGGGGTATCATCACTCCAGCAGATCCAGGCTGAGGCACATGCAGCCCTCGGTGCGACGGTGATTGCTGATGCAAAAACCCTTGGTGTTGAGGGAATGCAGGTGGTCAGTGTTCCAAACAGTACCGGGACAGAGAAGGCAGTTGCTCTCTACCGGATGAATCCTGCGGTTGAGTATGCCCAGCCGGACTATGTGTATCATGCGTTTCCTGTCAGCACCGTGCCCATTCAGGTGAATCAGAAGGCGATCTCGTACCGTGAATCTGTTGTGCAAAATACGGGAAAATCCTCTTCTTCCGGCACACCTTCTCCGTCGCCCCCGGTCTCTTCGAATCCGCCGGTCAGTTCCGGCAGCTCAACAGGTGCTGTATCGGCCACCAATGAAACGACTGCATTTGGATATATGAACTTCTCCCCTGAGGATGTGGCCCGGATTCACAGCGAATACAATGCCGCGATAAAGGTGCAGAATGCTCCGATCTCAACCGTTCAGGGAAGTAAGAGCCTGCTCTCCAATATTCAGTATACTCCGTCGGAGCGGAATCAGGGGAACTGCGGGAACTGCTGGGTCTGGGCATCAACCGGTGTTCTTGAGAATGCCCTTAGGGTTCAGAACGGGGTAAAAGACCGGCTGTCAGTCCAGTACTTTGATTCGAATTATAACGGCGGAAGTGCAACAACCGGGGCATGCAATGGTGGCTGGGCCAACACCTTTGCGAACTTTTACAGCACGGCCGGTTTTAAACAGGTGATCCCCTGGTCAAATACAAATGCCTATTACAATGACCGGTATGCCTGTTCATACGGGTGCGGGGCCCAAATGCCGGCATCGAGCATTGCAACCTCTCCGAACTATCCGATAACCAGTATCTCAACCAGCTGGCTGTCTACTGCCGGCGTCTCAAAGGAACAGGCTGTCGCCAATATAAAGGCACAGATAGATGCAAATAAGGCGGTCTGGTGGGCATTCTTCCTTCCGGACAGCAGTTCCTGGAGTGCATTTAATTCCTACTGGGCATACCAGACCGAGTCATCGCTCTGGAATCCTGATCCGTATAACGGGAAAACCTACTCCTCAACCGGAGGCGGGCATGCGGTGATTATTGTCGGGTATGATGATACGAGCAGTGATCCGGACCAGCGGTACTGGCTTGTTCTGAACAGCTGGGGGAGTAATGCAAACCGCCCGAACGGTCTCTTCAGGCTGAAGATGAACATGGATTACAGCGGGAAGGATGCACAGGGGTATCTGAATCATTACTTTGCGATCTTCAATGTCAACTATGGAATCAGCTCCCAGACCGGATCGATGAATGTTTCATCCAGTCCGTCCGGTGCACGGATATTTATTGACGGCGCAGACACCGGGAAGACGACGCCGGCGACCGTGACCTCCGTTGCCGCCGGGACCCATTCGGTTACCCTGAAGCTTTCAGGTTATACCGATTATGTCACGAGTGTGCCGGTTACCTCCGGGCAGACGACAACAGTCAGCGGGGCCCTCCTTCCGACGGGTTCTTCAGGTTCATCCTTCTCGAATGACCCGTATGCCGGGTATCTCTGGGGCCTGCATAATACCGGGCAGTCGGTTGGGGGTCAGACCGGATATGCAGATGCGGATATTGACGCTCCGGAAGCCTGGGCTGTGACCACCGGTTCGCCAAGTGTTGTTGTCGGGGTGGTTGATACCGGTGTTGATTACACTCATCCGGATCTTGCGGCAAACATGGTCGGCGGCTACAATGCCATCACCGGAACAACCAACCCGATGGATGACCACAGTCACGGGACCCATTGTGCCGGGACGATCGGGGCGGTCGGGAATAACGGGATCGGGGTTGTCGGTGTCAACTGGAATGTGAAGATCATGCCGCTGAAGTTCCTGGACTCGAGTGGATCCGGGTATACGAGTGATGCGATTAAAGCGTTCGCCTGGGGGTATGCCAATGGTGTCCGGATCTTCTCTAACTCCTGGGGAGGCAGTGGCACAGATTATGCACTTCGTGATGCGATTAACCAGTATCCGGATGCGTTGTTTGTCTGTGCAGCCGGAAATGACGCAGTAAACACGGATGTTACTCCGTTTTCCCCGGGGGCACTTCCGAATGCGAATATCCTGACCGTTGCTGCGACTGATAACCGGGATGCTCTTGCAGGTTTCTCGAACTATGGGGCAACGACGGTTCATGTTGCCGCACCGGGTGTGTATGTCTATAGTACTGTCCCCGGCAGTTCGTACGGCTATAAATCCGGGACCTCAATGGCAACGCCGCATGTTGCCGGGATTGCTGCGCTTGTGAAGGCGTACAATCCGGGTGCAACGGTTGCCGAGGTGAAATCGGCGATCATTCGCGGGGTGGATGCAAAGAGCGGGCTGTCCGGGAAGTGTGTGAGCGGGGGTCGGGTGAATGCGTATGCAACCCTTCAGAGGCTGGCACCAAAAGCCAGATTTTACGGCGTGCCTACAACAACGGTCTTTCCTCTGACGATCCAGTTCTATGATGTCTCCGAGGGATTGGTATCGTCACGGCTCTGGACCTTTGGTGACGGGAGTACATCGACCATCCAAAATCCGGTTCATACGTATTCCACGCCCGGTACGTATACGGTGACACTTGCGGTTGATAATGGGTTTACGATGAATGTGGCCTCTATGGAGGTAGGATCATGATACTCCCGGATACTGCCCCGGGTGAGCGGTGTGCTGATTCCTGCACGGGAGGGAGAATCATGTCAATATTTCATGCTATCGGGGTTCGTTCTGATACGATGGTACGAATCGGTGCACTGGTTCTATGCGTTGTCATTCTCCTGGGTACTGGGACGATGACCGTCTCCGGGGCTGAAGCTCTGCCGTCTGTTCCTTCCGTGCATGTGCCGGTGGTGTCGTCTCCTGTACAGTCAGGCTTGGTGAGTCAGGATGCGGCTTTGTCTGGTGCTGCGAATATGAATACGGGTGAGGTTCAGGTGCAGGCAACGAATTCTGCTTCGGGTACGGTGACGGTTGTTTCCGGTGCTCCGGCGTTTTTGCCAGGGTGGAGTTACCGGAAGATCCATGCGATTGGGGGGAGCCCGGACGGTGATCTGACGGGGTACCAGATGCGGTTTGTGGTCTGGCGGACGACCGGGACCGATTCGGGGGAGAATGTGTATGTGGGAGACCGGGTAAAGAGTGATTTTTCGGATATCCGGTTTACTACGATTGCTGGTGTGCAGATGCCGTACTGGATTGAGTCTTCAAATGCGACTGCTGCAGTTGTGTGGGTGAAGGTGCCGATTATAACGCGGGCCGGGACGCAGGTTGTGATGTATTATGGGAATAGTACGTCCCCGGCCGTAAGTTCCGGGTCCTCGACATTTGATTTCTTTGAAGACTTCGAGGACGGGAATGTGAACGGGTGGACTGCCGAATCCGGTGTTTCATTCACCGCAGATAGCCAGGTGAAATATTCGGGTCAGTATTCGGGACGGTATCAGCATAGCAGCACAGCCAGTGTGGTTGGTGCGTCACATCCCATCCCCACCCGGTCAGCCGGAGTACTTGAATTCATGTTCCGGCCGGCTGCAACAACCGGTTATGTGTATACCAATATACGTTCCGGCGGTCTGGGCTCATCACCCGGTACAAGTGCCGGCTGCACACCGAACGGTAATATCGCGTATTATACAAATGGCTGGGTGAATATCGGGACATACACCGCAAACACCTGGTATAAATTCACGCTGGTGGCAAAGAGTCCGTCACTGTATGACGTCTACCTCAATGACAACCTGCTCCGTCGTGACATCTCCCCGCCAGGCTCCCTTCAGAGTTATTCCCATGTCGTCATCAGCGGGTATTCTGCAGGCACCGTCGCGAACATAGACAACATCAGGGTCCGGCCATACACTGCCAATGAACCGGTCCATGGAGGGTGGAGCGGCGAACAGGCTACAAATGAGCCTCCGGTTGCAGCCTTTGTTGCAGATAAAACGACTGGCTATGCCCCCTTATCCGTACAGTTTACCGATCAGTCCCAGTATGCATCAACCCGTTCATGGAACTTTGGTGACGGAACATCGGGCATAGACCAGCATCCGTCGCACACATATTCCCAACCAGGCACCTATACGGTTACCTTAACCGTGACAAACAAAAATGGCAGCGATACTGAAGAGAAGGCAGGATACATCACCGTCTCTCCTGCTCCCGTCTTCCCGGATGACTGGACGCTCATGAAGACGCATACCCTGCAGGCACCGGGAAGTACACTTACGAACTATCCGGTCAGGTTCATCATCTCCCGTTCGACCCCAGGTGACAGCGGGAATAAGGTATACCTGGGAACCTCAGTGGCAGCCGATTATAGCGATCTCCGGATTGCAACCAGTCAGGACGTTCTGATTCCCTACTGGATAGAATCCGCTGATTCTTCCCAGGCTGTCGTATGGGCAAAAATCCCTGAAATTTCCACTGCCGGCACCGAGATCCGGTTCTACTATGGAAACCCGGGAGCGCCGGCCGTAAGTTCCGGGTCCTCGACATTTGATTTCTTTGAAGACTTCGAGGACG
>CAZCSN010000029.1:0-26617 GCA_964501255.1 uncultured Methanospirillum sp.
GGAATTTGGCAGGGGGAGATAGTCAATTTTATAGGAGGTGATCTCAAAGGGTATGTCACCGAATCCATACCCGTCCTCCTCCGGGACGGTATCAGAAAATCCGGCAAGGCCAGGTGCGGAACCCCAGTAATTCCCACCCTTATACGGCCCGCCCAGAATATTAACGCCCACCTCAAGTGTGGTATTCCAGACAATATCACTGCTGATATCCTCAACGGAGATATTATTCACACTTCCAAAGTAGTTGTTGTAGATCTTCGCTCCCCTGACACCATTTCCTATGACAACTACCGGACCGGTGGTGGTTTTCGAGAAGTTATTATCAGTGATTACGGAATCTGTGGTGCTTTCAATCTGGAGTGCAGCATATTTATTATCGCTGATTCCATTTTTGGTGATGGTAATTCCAGATGAATCGATGACCTGTACCCCATAAACATCACAGGTATTGATAGTATTATCATGCAGGGTGACATCAGTTGTCTTCATGACGATAATGCCCACCCCGTTGTTTTTCAGGGTATTCTTCTGTACCGTAACCTGACTGGATGTCTGTTCAATATTGATTGCCTTTGAACAGTCACGAATCAGATTGTCGATGATTGAAATGACATCAGAATACTCAATATGTATACCGGTCGGGCAGTCGAGGATGTCCAGATTTGAGATGAGATTTGTATCTCCCTCTTTCCCTTTCACGTACTGGTAGCTCACCCCTGAGTTCCAGTCTTCCAGTTTCAGGTTTTTTATCGTGACATTGGTTATCGAACCGCCAAATTTGTTCACATAAATACCAACTGAGTTATCACGCTGGTCTCCGCCAAGGAAATGTCCCTGACCGTCAAGCACAACATCCGATGCTTCGATCCTGATGCCATATACATCAGTTATCCCTCGTGCATCAGCAGTCAGCTCATACATTCCTGGTGATGTGATCACCGCAGGAGCAGTAATCGGCTGGGCTGTACACGATACACAAAGCGCACATATAAGTACCAGGATGAGAGATCCCAGGGTTTGGAATTTTGTTCCTGACATGAAAGCACCTTCCCCTTCTTCCGGATCACCAGCTTCGTGAATCAGAAGAATCTCGTTACTCTTGTTTATGAAAGGAAGCCTATAAGGTTCTCGTATAAAAGGTCAGATTTTTTAGAGATTTGCCCTTCAGTTCCAATAATATAACCTCAAACAGAAAAGTGAAGTCATGAGGATTTTATCAGATAAATAGAATATTTTCTCATGAATTTCAAATATTTGCATCTTTTTTGTATTATCCCATCCGTATAAGTTCCCTGACGACCCTGATGTTCTCTGCATCCCCGCGCCGATCATCAACCGGTGTCTCGCAGATACAGGGGATTTTTGAAAAACCCGGATGCACCAGAACTGACCGGATGCCAGCTTCACCCAGGCTTCCCAAACCGATATGTTCATGACGGTCAAGCCCGCTTCCAAGGTCACCTTTCGCATCATTGAGATGAATCAGATGCAGTGATGACAGTCCGATTGCATCCTGAATCTGGTCAGCGACGTCGCCTACCGCTTCCGGATCCCGGAGATCATATCCTGCTGCAAAGGCATGACAGGTGTCAAAGCAGATGCCAAGTCGTGACTGCTGCTCACATCGTCCAAATACGTCTGCAATATCCTCTATCGTGCTCCCCACAGAATTCTGTTCCCCGGCTGTATTTTCCAGCAGGAGCATGGTGTCGGATTTGGTGCCGGCAAGCGCAGTATCAATAGCAGACACAACGCGTGTTCGTCCGGACGTTCGATCATCACCGGCATGACCAAGGTGCGTGACAAGATATGGAATCTGCAGAATGTGGCATCTTTCAAGCTCCATGCTCAATGCCTGCACTGATCTCTCATACATCACCGGTTTCTCACCGGCCAGATTTGGCAGATAGGAGATATGGGCAAATACAATTCCAGGACTGAACTCTGCTGCCTTCAGGATAAATGCCTCTGCATCATCTTCACTGATCGGTTTTGCCTGCCATCCGCGGGGGTTTTTTGTAAATATCTGCATACAGTCGCATCCGCGTTCACGTGCCCGGTCAAAAGCATACGAAAGTGAACCGGCAATCGAGACATGAACGCCCACCTGTCGCTTCGTCATGATACTCATGGGTTGATGAGAATTGTCTTCTCTTCCAGATAATGAAGGAGGGCGTACCTGCCATTCTCCCGCCCAAGACCGGATGCCTTCATGCCGCCAAACGGAACTTCAGGAGGAATCCGAAGGTGCTGGTTTACCCAGACTATTCCTGCGTCAAGATCCTGGACTGCCCTATCTATCGCTCTCATATCATGGGTCCAGATGGATGCTCCAAGGCCATACCGTGTCGCATTTGCATGTTCAATGGCATCAGAGAGGGTATCAAAGACTGATACCGGAAGAACAGGGCCAAACACCTCTTCCTTCATAACCGGTGCATCGGGATCGACATCAGTCAGGATCGTCGGCAGATAAAAATTCCCCTGCTGATATGGAGAGCTATTTGGAATATACCCGCCTGCCAGTATTGTTCCCTGCTTATTATCAACCGTCTCCTGAACAAGGGAGTGAACATTCTCCCGCTGCCTGATGGTATGAAGAGGACCCATATCTGTACCGGCCTTCAGACCATCCCCTACCACAAGGTTCCCAATCAGTTCCTGGACCCGGTGAATGAATGAATCATATATTCTCCTGTCTACAAAGACACGTTTAATGGCTGTGCAGGTCTGACCACAGTTAAAGAACCGGCCTGATACTGCACCCTTTGCTGCAGCCTCAGTATCTGCATCATGGCAGACGATCATGGCATCACTCCCGCCAAGTTCTAGGATTGTTTTTTTCAGCGTCTTTGCTGCATGCTCTGCGACCTGCATGCCGGTAGAGACTGCACCGGTAAACGAGAGCGACCTGATATCCGGGTGCCTGGCAAGAGCCTCTCCAACAACCTCTCCTGATCCGGTTACCATCCGCAAAACAGATTCAGGCAGCCCGGCCTGATATACATGACCTGCCAGGGCAAGACAGGTGAGGGGGGCGGTTGCTGACGGCTTGAGAACCATGGTGTTTCCTGTTGCAAGGACCGGACCTATCTTCCAGCCCATGATGAGCGCCGGCATATTCCAGGGTATGATAGCGGCACACACCCCAAGCGGCTGTCTTTTGACCATCATATGCCCATAGCTGGCACTCACCCCGTAATCACCCTGCATGGTCCCGGATATTGAGGCATAATACTCCAAAACTCTGGCAAAGCCTGCGATCTCATTCATTGATTCGCGAAGAGGCTTTCCCTGCTCACGGGTAAGCAGATGCGCAAGATTCTTCTGATCCTCCCGTACCAGTCTGCCTGCTGTAAACAGAATTTTCGATCGATCCAGCGGATCAGAACGTGACCAGGTCTGAAAAGATTCCCAGGCGCTTCTCACCGCCTCATCCACATCATCGGCTGTCCCGGCAGGAACTGAGCCGACAATACTTCCGTCAGCAGGATTATATACTGCACATGCCTCCCGCCCCCCAAAAGACGGCTGTGTTGTCATGGTATAGATTATGATGCAGTACTGGAAAATTTCAGTGATCTGTAAAAAAGGAAGACGGAAGAGTGCGGTCAGCTGCAGACTGTGCCATACATCCGGTCAAGTTTCTGTGCAATCCCTTCCCATCTGAACTGCCGGTACACCTTGGATCGTCCGGTTCTGCCAAACTTTGAGAGCCGGTCGGTATCCTCAAGGGCCTGACAGATCCCGTCTGCCAGCCGGTCCGCGGACACGGGAACCTTAATGCCATCGCGATATGACTCGATATTCTCATGCAGGCCGCCGACATCACAGGCCACCACCGGCCGTCCTGCACTCCACGCCTCAGGGAGGACGATCCCAAAGGGCTCATTCCGGCTTGGGATGACAACCAGGTCTGCCGCATTTAAAAGCCGGACATACTCAGCATCTGTGATATACCCCGGGAATCTGACAGGAAGACCCCGGTCATACGCAACCTGTTGCAGCCACGGGCGCATCCCTCCATCTCCGGCCATAATGACCTGCACTCCCCAGTACTCCTCCTTCACCTGGGTGAGGGCATCAAGGAGCAGATCAGGGCCCTTCTGATATGCCATCCGGCCGATGAAGAGGAGGGTTGGTGCATAGGGATGTATGCCCATCTCAGCCTTGAGTTCACCCTGATCAAGGTCCACATCAAACTGCTCAGGAATGACGCCATTTGGAAAGACACGGATCTTCCAGTCTGGAACGTTATACAGGTTCATTACTTCTTCCCGAAGTACATTACTGACGGTTGTAACCTGACGTGCAATCAGACCTGCATACCATTCCTTCCCGCATATCTCATGGTACTCCCACCAGCTCCCGTGTTGATTCCCGTTTCGTCCGAACTCCGTTGAATGATAGGTGAAGATGGTATTTCTGTCCTGAAGGAGATGTAATGCCTCGGTAACATGCCAGTCATGGAAGTGAAGAATGTCAAAAGGAGTCCCATCATACTCCCTGAACCGGTTCACCATGGCATGACTCATGTTCCGGCAATATTCAATGATATTTCCCCCTTCCGGGCGTACCCCATGGTACTGCACACCGTTGAAGGAAAAATCACAGTCTCCTCTGGTAAAGAAGTGAACCTCGTTTCTTTTTGCCAGCTCCTGTGCAAGGTATGTTGCTGCGTTCGCAAGTCCGCCCACCCGTTCGGAGTATAATGACTCCCAACAGAAGAATGCAATCTTTTTCCGCTCCACGTATATGCTCCTGATGTATCACCCGGCAGATATTTCCACCGTATTTCCCGAAATGTTCGATGCCAGTTGTGTGTTTTTTATGCTCTGTAAGGTTTTCTGTACCTGCCATGTCCCCTGCCCCGGGTGAGGGGCAGAACAGACATCCCTATGCTTTGATAATATATATATGTACTTATTTGCCGTACATTAAAAGAACAAATTTGTAAAATTAGGCTCCGATTCTTACTCAGAGCGCCTCACACATTTTTAGTGATTCATCATATAAGATCATACCATTCGAATGTCAGGTACATTTTCAGAGAGTTAAATTGCAACAATAATGTATATATATGTACATCAATTAACATATATGATCATGATGAGCCAGATATTTCATGAGGCGATGCCGGTGGAATGGATACTGCCATGAAGGCAGATCAGACCACGGGGATTTTCCCGTTTGATAAATACGAAGAGATTGCGAAAATCTCTGATAAAACGACCTATATACCGGTGTACCTTCGGATACCGGAGCCGTCTGTGGACCCTGCAGATATCTATGCAGCCATCTCACACACCCGGGGATTTCTCCTCGAATCAATGGAGGGCATCCCGAAACGGGCAGTCAGATCCATAATCGGATATAATCCGCTTGCTATGCTGTCCATATCAGATACCTGCACGATATCAGGTCAGGATGCATCGGTATTTGACGCCCTGCTGTCAAATCAGGATGTCAGGTCCCCGACAGATATAATTCGGGCAGTACTCAGTAATATTTCGCCATACTCGCCAGATTGCAGCACATTTACCGGAGGAATGGCCGGGTACTGCCGGTATGATCTGGTCAGGGATATTACGGGGGGGATGGTGCAGGCAGCAGGGGAAGAAGGACCGGTTATCCGATTCATGATTCCAGGCGATATGATCATCTTCGATCATGTACTGCATTCCTGTCTTCTGATCGCCGGTACAATAACCGGACCGGGAGATGACCTGTCCGCTATATACTCGGATGCAGTGAAGAGAATTCTAAAATTACATCATGAGATTACGCACCTGAAAAAAGGGGATGATATTCCTCCCATATCTGAGGAGAAATTTGTTCTGCCTGAACATGACCGGGAGATCTATGAACAGGGTGTTTTGAAGGCTCTTGAACATATCAGAGCAGGAGACATCTTTCAGGTGGTTCTTTCCCGAAGGTTTACGCTTCCGTATACCGGTGATCCATACCGTATTTACCAGGTATTGAGAACGATAAACCCCTCGCCCTACCTGTATTATTTCAATTTTGGTGATGAGGCCATCATCGGGTCAAGCCCTGAGATGCTGGTGAAAACCGAAGGAAAAAATGTCACCACGGTTCCCATTGCAGGGACCAGACCACGGGGAAAGACAGATGAAGAGGATGAACTGCTTGCCAGAGAACTGCTCGCCGACCCAAAGGAGCGGGCAGAACATCTGATGCTCGTGGACCTTGCACGAAATGATATCGGCAGAGTGTCTGAGTTTGGAACCGTGCAGGTCTCTGATTTTATGTCAATTGATAAATTTTCACATGTCCAGCATATCACATCCGTTGTTTCCGGAGAACTCCAGGGGGAGATGGGACCGGTTGATGCTCTGGAGGCCTGTTTTCCGGCAGGAACCGTGAGCGGAGCTCCAAAGATCCGTGCCATGCAAATCATCGCGGATCTGGAACCGGTCCCCCGGGGCATATACTCCGGTGCAGTCGGGTATCTTGGATTTGACGGACTGATGGAGTTTGCCATCGCAATCAGAACCGTCATCGTGAAAAATAATTACGCAACATGCCAGGCAGGAGCAGGAATTGTTGCGGACTCTGTCCCGTCCAAAGAGTTTGATGAGACACAGGCTAAGGCGGGTGCTATTGCACAGGCAGTACTTCGTGCAGGAAGATTACCATGAAAGTCGTCATCGTTGACTGTTTTGACAGCTTCACCTATAACCTCTATCAGCTGGTTGGATCCCTTGGTGCACAGCCGGTACCTATCACATGCAATAACACAATTGAGACTATCCAAAAGGCTGAACCTGACCGGATTATTCTCTCTCCAGGGCCGGGCACACCGGATGAATCCGGAGTATGCAGAGCTGTGATTGAAACGTATATCGGGCAGGTCCCTATTCTTGGCGTATGCCTCGGGCACCAGACCATCATTCATACCCTGGGCGGAGAGATACGGCGGATGAAGCGACCAGTCCATGGTATGACAAGCGAGATTCATACCACCGGAGAGGGGATTTTTGAGGGTGTGCCAGACTCATTCCCTGCTGCACGATACCATTCCCTCGCTGCAAATCCGGAAAATCTTCCAAACGTGCTGAAGGTGACTGCAACCTCCTGTGATGATCATATAATCATGGCCGTCGCACATAAGAAACATCCCGTATATGGGCTGCAGTTTCATCCCGAGAGTGTCATGACGTTGGAAGGCCGCACCATTATGAAGAATTTTCTCAGGTTCGGGGGTGAATGCTGATGATACAGAGCACAATTAAAAAAGTGATCAGCATGCAGGATCTGGCCCCGGAAGAGGCACGGGACCTGATGACATCAATTGCAGATGGAAATGTAACAGAGGCGCAGATTGGATCAATTCTCACCGCTCTTACCATGAAAGGAGTGACGACCCATGAAATCACCGCTTTTGCACATGTCCTCCGGGATCGTGCTATTGCGATGAAACCATATGACTCAGGTACCTTTGTTGATACATGCGGAACAGGGGGCGACGGAGCACAGACCTTCAACATCAGTACAGCCGCTGCTCTGGTCGCTGCAGCAGCAGGAGTCAGGGTCGTCAAACATGGAAACCGGGGGGTATCGAGCAGATCAGGATCGGCAGACGTTCTTGAGGCCCTTGGAATTCCAATCACCCTGACCCCACAGGAAGCGGCAGCATCCGTTGCATCCCATAATATCGCATTCCTCTTTGCGCCCGGCTACCATCCTGCAATCGGACGTGTTGCATCAGCACGACGGGAGATCGGGTTCTTTTCGGTCTTTAATATGCTCGGCCCGCTGCTCAACCCTGCCGGTGCCTCGGCACGTCTGATCGGTGTTGGTGATCCACGGCATATTCCTCCTATAACCGGTGCACTTGCAAACCTTGGGGTCTCCCATGCAATGGTGGTTCATGGAGACGGAACAGACGAGATAACGATCACCGGTGAGACCGTTGTCTATGAATTACATCACGGAACCATATGCAGGTATACCCTGACCCCGGAAGAGTTTGGGATCACCCGTGTCTTTCGGGATGCCATCACAGGGGGGAGCCCCACAGAGAATGCACAGATAATTCTGGAGATCTTCTCCGGAAAAAAAGGTCCCTGCCGGGATATCGTGCTCCTGAATGCCGCTGCGGCGATATACCTGGGAGAGCAGGCCGCCTGCCTGTATGACGGATTTCAGAAGGCTCAGGAAGTGATTGATTCAGGACAGGCATACCGTCTTATCGAGGCCCTCCGGAGGGGTGTATGATCCTTGATGATATTGTGGCATCAGCCCACCGCAGGGCATCCCTGCTTCCCGGTTCCTTTCAGACATCTTCCCATATACCAATCAGCCTGAAAGGGGCAATTATTCAGAAACAGAGAACACATGTCCGTCCCGTTATTGCTGAGCTGAAGTTTGCATCCCCGTCACGGGGTGTCATCAGAAGAGACGTACGGCCCGAAGCAATCGCAACAGACCTGGTTCATGGCGGGTGCTGTGCCCTGTCTGTACTGACCGAACCTGAATATTTCTCCGGGTGTGCCAGCACCATCCCGGCCATCAGGGATCGGGTGACCGTTCCAATCCTGAGAAAGGACTTCATTGTTCATGAGCAGCAACTTGATGAGACCCGTGCTCTCGGGGCAGATGCGGTCCTTCTTATAGCCCGTGTTCTTGGTGAGGAAACCGCGTATTTTGTCGATGCAGCAAAAAAACGGGGGCTTGAACCACTGCTTGAAGTGCATAGCAGACAGGAGGCACGAATGGCTATTGATACCGGAGCGGATCTCATCGGGATTAACAACCGTGATCTACGGACATTCAAAACCGACCTGTCCACAACAAAGCGGATTGCACCCCTTATTCGTCAGGCAGGGAGAACCGTGGTCTCGTTAAGCGGGATGATATGGCCCTGTGATATCAGGTTCATGAGTGCCTATGCAGACGGGTTTCTGATTGGATCAAGTATCATGTCCTCAAAGAATCCTAAGAAACGACTGGAGGGATTGGTATACGCATAAAAATCTGCGGCATCACAAGACCTGAAGATGCACGACTTGCTGACAGGGCCGGAGCTGATGCCATCGGGGTTGTCCTCTTTTCGGATTCCCCCCGCTCCGTATCGGTAGCGCAGGCATCAGTCATTTTCAGGGCAGCAGGACCGTACATGGGACGGGTGTGTGTATCCCATACCAGTTCTCCCGAAGAACTGAGAGAGATTCTTACGCTTCAGCCAACGGCGATTCAGATCTCACACCCCCATATCCTCAATGCCTCTCGCCCGTACCAGGTTATCAGGGTTATCAGGCCCGGTGATCCGATCCCATCATCTGCCGACGCCGTGATCATTGATGCAAGTATGGGAAGAGGGGCCATCTATGACCATGAATACGCGAAAACTATCATAGCCATGTCAAAAATACCAGTAATACTTGCCGGGGGACTTACCCCGGAAAATATCAGGGACGCAGTACGGCTGCGGCCATATGCAGTCGATGTTGCATCAGGTGTCGAATCATCACCGGGCATAAAGGATGCAGAGAAAGTGATGGCATTTGTAAAAAACGCACGGGAGGCATCTCATGCAGCTTAATACCAGGCTTGGCGAGTATGGCGGATGCTTTGTACCGGAAACCCTTATGGGAGCCCTGGAAGAACTGGAAGACGCATACCTGAAGATATTGCCGGATACGTCATTTCAAACCGAACTGAAGGAGTACCTGACGACATATGCAGGGCGTGAGACACCTTTGACATTGTGCAGAAATGTCTCACGGGATCTGAAGTGTACCGTATATCTGAAACGCGAGGACCTGCTCCATTCCGGTGCCCATAAATTAAACAATGCACTTGGTCAGGCTCTCCTTGCAAAACACATGGGCAAAAAGCGACTGATAGCCGAGACCGGTGCAGGACAACACGGAGTGGCAACAGCAATTGCAGGAGCTGTTCTAGGTCTTGAAGTGGACGTGTTCATGGGTGAAGTGGACATCGCACGTCAGGCCCTCAATGTAGCACGGATGAATATGATGGGGGCACGGGTCATCCCGGTTACGAGTGGAACCCGGACGCTTAAGGATGCCATGAACGAAGCACTCCGCAACTGGGTAGCCAGAGTATACGATACCCATTACCTGATCGGGACAGTTGCAGGGCCTCATCCCTACCCGGTTCTGGTCAGGGATCTCCAGCGGGTTATCGGGGATGAGACAAAAAAGCAGATTTTCAAAGCCGAAGGAAGACTTCCCGATGTCATCATCGCCTGTATTGGCGGGGGATCCAATGCGATTGGCATCTTTCATCCATTTATCAATGATACATCCGTCAGAATGTACGGTGTGGAGGCAGGAGGGGAAGGGCTGGATAAGAAACACGGGGCGTCACTGTGCGGAGGAAGACCCGGAGTACTTCACGGGAATTATTCATATCTTCTGCAGGATGCCTTTGGTCAGATCATTGAGTCACATTCCATATCTGCCGGGCTTGATTACCCGGGAGTCGGACCTGAACATGCGATGCATAAGGATTCAGGACGGATCATCTACACCGCCATTACCGACACCGAGGCCCTTGAGGCATTCCTCTACCTTTCCAGGATGGAAGGCATCGTTCCTGCACTTGAATCTTCACATGCAGTCGCCTTTGCACGAAAACTGGCCTTTGAGTTATCAGAGGATACTGTCGTCATTATAAACCTCTCCGGACGGGGCGATAAGGATGTGGAAACGGTCATCAGGTATATGGAGGGGAAACGATGAACCGGCTTAAAGCGGCATTTCAAAACCGCACAAAAAGCCTTCTTATGACCTTTACCGTTGCAGGAGACCCGGATTATGCAACCAGCCTGGAGATTATCCGGGCACTTGTGAATGGTGGGGCAGATATCATTGAGCTTGGTCTTCCCTTTTCTGACCCGGTTGCTGACGGACCGGTCATTCAGCAGGCTGATCAACGGGCACTTGCTTCAGGAATGAATACCAACCGGTTCTTCGATCTTGTCAGGGATATACGAAAGGAGTCTGAGATCCCGCTCGTGGTCCTTACCTACACCAACCTGATTCTTCAGCGGAATGTCATAAAATTTTATCAGGATGCTGCTGATGCCGGGATAGATGCCGTCGTGGTTGCTGATCTGCCGTACGAGGAGGCTGGTCCGTATATAGATGCTGCAGAGGCGGTCGGGGTCGCTCCGGTCATGATGGTCAGCACAACCACCTCACCCGAGCGTCTTTCAAAAATCCTGACAGTCCATAGTGGATTTATCTACCTGGTCGCGGCTCTTGGTGTCACCGGGATGCGATCACATACCGACCCGGTAGCGCGAAACCTGCTTTTGGATCTGAAAAAAAGGACAAATATACCTGTTGCACCAGGATTTGGTATATCAGACAGGGAACAGATCAGGGAATGGGCTGATGCCGGGGCTGATGCGGTCATTGTGGGGTCTGCCCTGGTCAGAAAAATTGAAGAATGCCTGAACGAACCGGCCACTCTGGTCCCGGCAATAACAGAATTTGTCCGAACACTTATCCAGGAATGAATCAGGGGCGGTTGCAGCACCCGTCCCGGATGAGCGGGAGGCAGATCATAAACCGGGATCCGGTTCCCGGTCCGTCACTCTCCACCCACACTTTTCCTCCATAGCACTCCATCACCCGTTTTACTATGGCAAGCCCAAGACCAGAGGACTGCCGGTCATGCCGTGACTGATCGGCCATGTAAAACTCATCAAACACATGCATCGCCTCTTCCTGGGAGAGGCCGATACCAGTATCCTCAAAGGTGATCGTGACCGCCTGATCATCTGTCCTGGCATAAATCCGGATCATACCACCAGTACCGGTATACTTGACAGCATTACTGAGCAGGTTTTCAAACACTGATGAAGCATCCCGGTTTGAAAAACTCACCGTCAGATCCGGGGGAACAAGTACCTCTACGTTCAGGTTTTTCTGTTGAATAAACAACCATTGCTTCTCTACGGCCTGACGAATAAGGGCAGCCGGATGGATCATCTCAAACTCAACCACCCCCTCCTGTCTGGTGAGTCTGGCCAGGGTGAGAATCTTTTCTATCTGTTCCCTGATTGAGTACACAGACCTGAGTAGAACCCCATAGAGTTCACGCCTCTCAGTATCCTGTTCCTCATGAAGAAGCGTAGGCAGCAGGGCCACGAGCGGAGTAAGTGGTGTTTTCAGGTCATGCCCCAGCTGGTTGATAAAATCATCCTTCTGTTTGAGAAGCCTGTTTACTTCATCAGTCCGTTCCCTGACACGATCATCAAGTTCACGGTTCATTTTTATGAGCCGGTTAGTCAAAAAGTCAAGCTCATGGTTTTTATCTTCAAGCACCTGAGCATACTCTCTGAGCTGGGCTTCCGCCTGCTTTCGCCCGCTGATATCTCTGGCGACCACCAGGATGGCTGGCTTTCCCTGATACCTGATTGTCATGGTAGAGACTTCAACCTGCAAAATCTCTCCTGAAAGACCGACAAAACACTCTTCAACAGGGGGGTTTGCCGGCGTTCCGGATAAGGATGAATCAACCCGGGATGTGACGATAGGGATGTAATCAGGATGTACAAACGAAAGAGGATTCTGACCGACTATCTCCTCATCCTTTTCGGCACCTAAAAGTCTGAGTCCGGCAGGATTTGCATACAGTATCTGTCTGCCGTCATGCACATAGATGGCATCAGGAGAGAGTTCGACAAGGGTTCTGTACCGCTCCTCACTCTCCCGCAATGCAAGGTTTGCCTGCATGAGTTCAGCGGTCCGCTCACTCACCAGAATCTCCAGCTCTTCACGGGATTTTTTAAGAGCTTCTTCCGCCTGTTTTCTGGAAGTTATATCCCGGATACACTCGATGGCACCGACAATCTCACCATCCGGGTTTCGCAGCGGGGATGCAACACCCCACAAATACACAACCTCCGGACCCAGACAGGTCATATACGCCTCGCCGACGATGATATCCCCATCCCGCCTGAGGTTATAGTATTTTTCCGGGGTAACCTGATCAGGGTTGAGTGCCATATCTACCAGGATCGGCCTTTTTTCACCATAGAACGGGACAGCGTATGCATAATCACCCTTTCCAACCATCTCCTCTGCAGCAATTCCGGTAAGAGCGACCATGGCACGGTTCCAGAATATGACCTCTCCCTGCACATTGATAATAACAGTTGCATCCGGGAAAAAGTCGATGACATCGGCGAGTTGTTGTTTTGACTTCCTGATTTCATCCTCCGCCTTTTTCCTTTCAGATATGTCAATAATGACACCCCGAAGCCCGGTGATGACACCGTCTTGATAAACCGGAGCAGAGTGGATAATGACCGGAAAGGTTGAACCATCCGGCCGTTGTGCCTCATACTCATGAGGTCGTGAAGGGGCACCACCGATAACAGACCTGATACTGTCTAACGCCCGTGCCCGATCCCCGGGGATAATAAAATCCAGTACCTTTTTATTATCGAATGATGAATCAGGCTCATATCCAAAGAGGGTATATGCCTGATGGTTGACGTACGTGATCGTCCCATCTGTGGAACACTCAAAAACTCCTTCAGGAAGAAGATCGGCAAGATCTTTGTACCGCTTTTCACTCTCCTTCAGCATCTCCTGCGACCTTCGGAGCTCTTCCAGCCGGAACCTGAGCTCTTCTCCTGATGCAATCAGCTCCTCATATGCGGCACTGAGATCGATATTCCGCTGCTCCAGCTCGTTTTCAGCCTGTATCCGGTCGGTAATGTCACGGATTATCGCCTGATAATGACCTTTCCCACCGATTTCAAGTCTGCTGACACTCATCTCAGCATCAAAGAATGACCCGTCAAATCTGCGAAACTTCCAGGTAACAAAGGCACCATCCATCTGTTCCGTCGTCCCGAGTAGTGCACGGAGCTTGTCTTTTGTCCTGGTCCCTTCAGGCTGCATCTCAGGTGCCAGCCCGGTAAAGTCGGATCCTATCATCCGGTGCTTGTCAGTATGAAACAAGGATGCTGCCTGGTTGTTACAATCAACAATAGTAACATTGGTGAGCAGGATGATACCATCAAATGCCGTCTCAAACAGGCGTCTGTACTTCTCTTCGTTCTCCATCAGTGCCTTTTGTGCGGATTGTGCCTGCACGGCCTGACGGATCTTATGAGCAAGTTCAGCAAAAAGTGACGCCGGATCGCCACCTTTCTGCAGGTAAAAAGTCGCGCCTTCATTGATGGCCTCAATGACGACCTCTTCCCTGCCTTTTCCGGTAAAAAGGATAAATGGTATATTTTGCCCTTTTTCCCGATACGCCCGTAAGAGATCCATACCCGACATCCCGGGCATATGATAATCGGATACAACAATATCAAAAGATCCAGACAGTATCATATCAAGGGCATTAAACCCGGACCTGACCGTGGTGACGGTAAAACCTCCCATTCTCTCCAGGTATATCTTGAAAAACCCGCAGAAGGATTCGTCATCATCAACATACAGGACTTTGATCATCGATGGTGGATCTACCTGATACAACTGTAGGACACCGGTTCATATGAAGGTGCGGACACCTTTTCATCTGCATCGGATGATGAATTTCATAATCTCAGAGAGAAATGGTACCACCATGAAGTGTGGATATGTGCTGATCATCTTCGTGGCAATGGCCATCCTCTGGCCGGTTTCGGCATCACAGGCAGATGATCTGGCTGCACAGGGGAACCTGCTCTATGATCAGGACCAGTATACTGAAGCTCTTGTCATCCTTGATCAGGCCTTGGCCCTGGACCCGAACCATCTTGAAGCATTAAACGGAAAAGGCAAGACATTAAAGAGCCTGGGCAGGTATGAAGAGGCAATTATTCAATATGACAAGGCGATAGCAGTTGATCCCACATATAAAAAAGCCTGGAATAACAAAGGGATCGCCCTGACATACTTAGGAAAATATGACGAGGCATTGAAAATGTTTGATGAGTCGCTGCGTCTTGATCCGGAATACGGAAAGGCGTACAGCAACCGGGCATGGTGTCTGAACCTGGCCGGACGGTACGAGGAGGCATTGGCTTCAGCGGATAATGCAACAATAATTGAGCCTGATTATGCACGGGGATGGAGTAACCGGGGTGATGCCCTCCTTGCTCTTGGCCGGTATGCTGAGGCAGTCATGTCATATGATACTGCGCTTATTCTTGATCCTGGTCTGAAAGATGCCCAGGAAGGAAAGGAGAAGGCAATCATCCAGATGGGATAACAGACAGTATCATTCATATTTAATTTCAGATTTTTTCCGAAAGTTAAAGAAGACACTTCAGTGAAAACGCAAATCAGATAGCCTGATGAGAGAAACAGTACTCTCATGAGAATTCAGGCATTCTTTTCGGTACTCTGTATTCTGTTTCTGTTCGGCACGCTTGTATCCGGCGGGAATCAGTCTGCACAAACCAATAATACGACTGTGAACCAGACCGAAGGTACCCCCGCTCCCGTCATTTCTCCACAGGAAAACCTGATGAACCGTGCATTTGAGGCCCGTTCATTTGCACTTGAGAAAGGAAAAGAAGCGGCACTTGCAGAATTTTCAAACCCGGCCGGGCAGTTTGCGCGTGATGGTATGTACATAATTGCATATGACAAAGACGGGGTGCTTTTGGCAGACAGTACGCGGCCAGGCGATGTCGGATCCGGATTTATTGCAGATGACCATGATGCAGGACAGATAAGACAGATGCGGGATCTGGCAAATACCGGCGGAGGCCTCTATGTTGACGCTGCAACAGGTAATTACTGGTTTGTGGCAGATATTGACGGCAGCTGGTGGATTTGTGCAGCCCTTGCCTGAAATGCAGATCAAATACTGAAATGTATACAGGACCGTTATGATTCTCATCAGAAAGCGAAGTATCGGGCAGGCTCATGAAGAGGTAATCAGGGAGATTACCAAACGGTGTGAAGGTCATGTCAGGGTGACTGAAGATGGTGAATATACCTGGGATCCTGAAGAGCCAATCTGCATTCATATAGAGGAGCCCTTTTCAGAACCGATGCGATCAGGAGCATCACTTTTCGGGGAGAAGTTTAGTGAGCAGTATCAGGCATCCCTGTACACCATCACACCGCGCCGTGATGACGGGACAGATGCCGTATATACCTATGGAAACCGGCTTCGCGATTATCCCCGGCCAGAGGTCGATATCAACAGAAAATCCCGAGGAATGCTGCATAATGTCTTCGATGCCGTGTTTAAAAAACTTGGATATGTTCCGGCAGATGCATGCGGTGAGCTGGTCTGGAAGGGTGACGGCCGGTATGGTGGCATTGATCAGATACAGGAGAGTATCATAAACCGGCTGATTGCAAATCCTATAAGCCGTCGTGCTATTGCGATAACCTGGTTCCCGGTTCAGGATATCACCGCTGATGAACCGCCATGCCTGCAGCTCGTGCAGTGCATCATTGATAAAACCAGTCATCTCAACCTTGTTTGTGTCTTCAGAAGCAATGACATGTTATCTGCTTGGGGGCAGAATGCATATGGCCTTGCCCATCTCCAGAAATACATCTGTGACCAGATAAATCTGAAACGAACAGGCGATGGACAGAATATTGAACCGGGATGGCTTGAAACGATTAGTATCTCGGCACATATGTACTTTCACAGGGATCAACTTGAACTGAACCTGTTTTTAGAGAAAATAAAAACCGGGGAGTTGTTCCAGTCATTTCAACGCCGGTAAGCCTGGCTGCTTCAGGCTAATGCCTTGATCCTTTTGAAAGAAAGAGAAATCCTTTATAGTGCCAGTATGATATGAAAGCGTGTGGTGCACATCCCGGGTGCAGATACCGATCTCATTTCCTTCTGAATTCAGGTTGCACCAGAATATCATACACTCTTCACAGAAGGAGGTATCCGGACTTTGAGGATACCTCACTGCCTGCACACGGTTTTCAGACACCCATTCATGAGCATACTATATTTATAGGATAACAAATCGAGAGATATCCTATGCAACTTGCCGAGTTCCGGGTTCAGAACTATAAAATTATTGAGGACACAGGCTGGGTTCCGGTCCAGAACCTCACCACTTTTGTTGGAAAGAACGAATCAGGGAAATCTGCGATATTTCGGGCACTTTCAAAATTAAATCCATCAGACGGGGAAGGGTATGACGGCCTGAAAGAGTTTCCAAGGCATCGGTATGCAGCTGATATAACCCGTACTGACTGGCCGGTCGCGTCGGGCAGGTTTATTCTCACCCCTGATGAACAACGGGACATTTCTGCGATATCTGAACTCTGCAGTGAGGTCAGATCGGTTGAGGTGACCAGGCATTATACCGGTTCATACAGCATCACCTATCATCCTGATGTAGGTGTGGATCTTGTCACACCCCCTGACCTGATCTACGCTATTGAAAGTGCCATTGAGCATATCAGAAATCTTATCGCCCCGGAAGGGAAAGGAGAGGAGCTGGGACGGATTAAAGAGGGACTTTTGGCTTTTCTTGAAGAACAGAAGAGCGGGATACCGGTTGACGGGCAGGTTCACAAACGGCAGATTGCGGATCTGATTAATGCTATCAAGAGCAGGGCAAATGAGCCATGGCAGCATGATATCCTTGACCCGGTTACTGAACCGATGTACCGGCTGGTCAGACAGATGGAGACCTATGAGGGACTTATGGCTGCAAACCGGTACATTATAGAGCATCTGCCAAAGTTTGTGTACTTTGATCAGTACAATGTTATCGAGAGCGCCATTCACATCCCGACATTTATTGCAACCCTGAAATCCCATCCTGATACACCAGGTCTTCGTGCCACCCACTGCCTGTTCCGGCACGTGAACCTGGATCTCGATCAGCTGGACCGGCTTGGCTCTCACAAAAACGCTGTTGATGATAATCCGATCATCAGAAGACAGGTCGATGAACGATCCATTCTCCTGTCAACTGCGTCAAACCTGATGACAAAAAAGTTCGAGGACTGGTGGGGACAACGAAAGATCCGGTTCAGGTATGATATCGACGGCGATTATTTCAGGGTCTGGGTTTCTGACGACCTTGATCCGTCAGAGATAGAACTGGAACAGAGAAGTGCGGGTCTGCAGTACTTCTTCTCCTTTTATCTTGTATTCCTTGTCGAGTCAGGGGATGCCTACCAGGACAGCATTCTCCTGCTCGACGAACCGGGTCTTCAGCTGCATCCGACCGCTCAGCAGCAGGCAACCCGGTTCTTTGAGCGTATCTCACACCAGAACCAGATATTCTATTCCACCCACTCCCCATTCATGATTGACCTTGACCACCTTGACCGGGTCAGGACAGTGTATGAGGGAGAGGATGGAACCACAAAGGTATCAACATCCGAATGGCCGGCAGATCGTGACTCGCTCTTCCCCCTTGAGGCAGCCCTTGCAACCAGAATTGCAGAAAAGATCCTTTCTGGCGGGAAACAACTCGTTGTTGAAGATATTCAGGATTTGTGGCTGCTTCAGGCAATGAACTATGCTCTTCGGAGCAGAGGAAAGACAGGGCTTTCCCCTGAGATCAAAATAACACCCGCCGGCGGAGCAGCGAACCTCTTTCCCCTTGCCCTTATGATGACTGCACACAAAAAACCGGCAGCAGTCCTGATTTCAGGAACCAACATCCCGTCAGCCGTTGTTGACAAACTTCCATCCCTGTCCATACGGGAAGGAAACGGACTGCTGCTGTACAGCTCCTTTGTACACCGCCAGGGGGCAGGTATTGAAGATCTCTTCTCACCAGAGCTGTACCACCGGTGTGTCAAGGATATCTATCCGGATCTTCCCCTAGGTCAGGTATCAGAAAAGAGCCCTGCAGATAGGAATGAGGAACGGGGAATCGCGATGCAGATCGCTGACCTGGTCGAAAGAAGACAGGGAGAGCATTTTGAACGGTGGCGGGTTGCAGAACTGCTCTCTGACCGGATTTGCGAATCCCCCCAGAACCTGGATGAAGAGACAATAGAACGGTTTTCAAGGCTCTTTCATGAGATCAACCGGCTGGTATGAGAAAGCGGGATAGGGATTTATAGATCTGGCGCCTCTTCCTTTTTTGCCTGGATAAGGTTATGTAAAACAGCCTTTCCGACCTCGTCCGTTGTTGCATCCCCTCCCAGATCCGGGGTTTTTATCCCGTCTGCGATGGTCTTTTGAATTGCCCGTTCTACCTCAAGTGCATACGGTTTTTCACCCACATACTTCAGGAGCAGGGATACGCACCTGATGGCTGCGATCGGATTTGCAATGCCCTTTCCGGCAATATCCGGGGCACTGCCATGAACCGGTTCAAAGAGTGCCTGATGTCGTCCGATATTTGCGCTCGGAAGCATCCCAAGACCGCCCTCGAGAAACGCGGCTGCATCAGACAGGATATCCCCGAAGATATTTGTTGTTACAATAACATCATACCGGCCCGGGTGCTGCAGGACATCAAGTACCAGTGCATCGATGTACTTTTTATCAATGGATATCCCGGCCTTCTCAGCCTCTTCCATGCATATTTCAAGGAAATAGACATCTGATTTGAGAACATTTGCTTTATTACCAATCGTCAGGTGCCTTCTTCTCCGCTTGGCACAGGCGCTCGCAAACTTAGCAATCCGCCTTGTCCCTGCTTCACTGACCACCCGGAGGGTACAGGCACGATCCTTCTCCTGCCATTCAATTCCTGAGTATAGTCCTTCGGTATTCTCCCGCACAATCAAAATGTCAAATCCGTCACCAAATACCGGCCGGAGATTTGCATACAGGTCAAGCTCCTTTCGTATCCGCAGCACGACACTGTGGTATTTCGGATCAGGTGGTGTGGTGATGGCACCAAATAATATCAGATCCGCATTCTTCAGGGTCTCAAGTGTTTTTTGTGACAATGCATCCCCGGTCCGTTTCCAGCATTCATATCCAAGATACACCGGCGTATACTCCCAGTCAGGATGATAATACCGAAGCACCTCCAACGCAGAAGGAATGACCTCAGGACCGATACCATCACCCGGAGCCACAACAACCCGCTTCATCCGTTCCTCCATTCATGAATACATGCATACAGGGCATCGGTGATCTGCTTGGGTGATGCACCCCAGTGAACCACCACTCCCTTCTTACCATTCAACGTCTGTACACCGGTGCGTTCTGCACGGCAGCATCGTGCGATAAACGGCTCTTCCCTCACGGCATTTGCAGGACAAATATCAATCAGGGGGAAATCATGCCCATAGCAGTCCCGTAAAACCTGTCTGGCCGTCATGCACCCGGCAACCTGTTCGTCACCCAAAAGCCGGTCAGAATCAATCGTCCGTGAAAACCCCCCCGCCTTGCAGGGATATGCATCAGCCTTCGTCTCCCTGATATCCTGTACATGATAACAGAATTTGATCTCCAGCTCCCCAAATATCCCGGCCTTTTCAAGAACCTCAAGGGTTCCGGCAAGATGGGGGCGGGGAGGTGTCACATCATAGACATGAACCGTAAGCAGGGATGCCGGATCCGGATCACAGATAAAGATCATATGCTCATCAATCCCGGTGAATATGGTGCACCGTTTCTGTGTATCCAGTGCTTTCTGAATCAGGTCCCCGCGGTTATGCAAAACAACCGGTTCAGGATAGCGGTATACCTCATCAGGGCCTGCAATACGGGTCACGGATCTGATATCCCGCATCAGACCAGTTCCTTGTTCCGGTTCTACCGCCAGGATCTCATACCCGTCAGGAACCTCATGAATGAGATATTCTGAGAGGAAATACACCCGGTCACCAACCGGTTTGTTCCCTGCATACCCGACACATTTACAGTGGGGAGGAAAAATCATCTCATAAGTCTCCGTTTCCAGTACTCAATCATGCCACCACTTTCAAGAATCTCCTGCATCCGGGGAGAGAGCGGGCGAAAGATATACCGTTTCCCATTTACCTCAACCCACCCCCCGATACAGTCAAAAGATATGATCATGCCATCCGTGCATCCGGTTATATCGCACTCCATTGCAGGAAGACCAACGTTAATACAGTTGCGGAAGAATATCCGGGCAAATGACGGGGCTATAACCGCACGAACTCCTGCTACCTGAAGAGCCCGGGCAGCCTGTTCCCGTGACGAGCCACACCCCATATTCTTCCCGGCGACGAGTATCGCACCAGGAAGGCGGCCGGCCAGATTGGGATCCAGATCCTCAAAGAGATGCTCTGCCCAGATCTTCCAGTCTTTTGTCCGGAGATACCGTCCGGCTATTACCAGATCGGTGTCAATATCATCACCGATACAGACCGCCGGACCTGACCCCTGTAGTGCAGTCATATAACCTCCCTGGGGTCTGTAATCTCACCATACAGGGCACTTGCTGCTGCCGTCGTTGGTGAGCAGAGATAGTATGACGCTCCAACACCCATCCGGTTCTTAAAATTTCTGTTTGCTGTTGAAAGGGCTACTTCACCCTCACCCAGCACACCCATATGGGCACCAAGACACGGGCCGCATCCGGGCGGGCCGATAGTGCATCCAGCCTGCACCAGCTCAGCTGCAACCCCTGAGGTAACCGTCTGCAGATAGTCACGCTCTGATGCCGGAACAACAATGGTCCTGACCCGTACGCGGTGCCCTTTCAGTATCCGGGCAGCACGTGCGAGATCCTCAAACCTCCCGTTTGTGCATGTGCCAATAAAGACCTGATCAAGATGGGTTCCGGCAAGATCTGATACCGGCCGGATGGTATCCACCCGGTGCGGGACCGCACAGACCGGTTCAAGATCAGAAAGGTCGATATCGCACTCCCTGACATAGTCCGGATTGTCAGGCTCCTGGATCGGACAGGGAACCGAGAATCCTGCCAGATATCGCTCCGTCTCCTTGTCCGCATAAAAGAGTCCGGTCTTGGCCCCTGCCTCAACAGCCATATTACATAAGGTCAGCCGTCCTTCCATGGGGACCGATGCGGCAGATTCACCGGTAAACTCAAGGGCCGCATAGGTTGCCCCGTCCATCCCGAGCCTGGCCACATAGGAGAGTGCAGCATCCTTCCACTCAACGCCGGCCTTCAGCGATCCTGACAGGTAAATGCCGATGGAATCCGGAACCCGAAGCCAGGTCTCACCCGACACCCATATCCCGGCCATGTCACTTGCCCCGACACCGGTTGCAAATGCTCCGAGTGCCCCAAGCGTACATGAGTGAGAGTCTGCACCAATGACGACCTCTCCAGGGTGTACCTGCCCTTCGGCCATAACCTGATGGCAGATACCAGAGCCGATATCCCAAAAACGGATCTGATATGTCCGGGCAAATGTCCGAAGCTCAGCCTGAAGCTCGGCGGTTTGTGAATTGTTTGCCGGGGCGATGTGATCATAGATGATACAGATTGTGTCCGGGTTTCTGATGCCCGGGGCTCCCATTGCATCATAAATGATCTTTGCCTGAATACCGGTTCCATCATGACAGAACGCCTTATCCACAGCCCGGTCAATATACGTGCCGGCCTGGGCACCCAGAATCTTCTCCGACAGTGTCACCATGAATTACATCCTCCCCGGTGACATGGGAGATGATCTCCGCAAGCACCTGCTGGTTGATACTGCATTTATCCTCACTTCGATCCTTTATCATCTCAAGAACCTGCATGACCTGCTCATCGGTGATATGATACCCGAATGTTGTCAGGATGTGCATAAGGGCCCGCTTTCCGGTATGTTTGCCTAAAATAAACCGGCGTTCAAGTCCGAGGAGTTCTGGTGGAATGAACTCATAGGTCCTGGGATTTTCAAGGATGGCAGCGATATGAATCCCGCTTTCATGGGCAAACGCATTTGCACCGACAACCGGTTTTGTAGCAGGCATATAAATCCCGGTATACTGTTGAACCCGTTCTGAAAGTGCCGGAATCTGTGTGAGATCATACCGTGTCACCCCGCCTTTGAGCACGAGGGAGACCAGTACCTCCTCAAGCCGTGCATTCCCGGCCCGCTCTCCTAAACCATTCACCGTGGTATGAAGCTGAAAAGCTCCTAATTCAGCGGCTATAAGAGTATTTGCCGTTGCACAGCCGAGATCATTGTGGGCATGAATTGCAATCGGGATCGGTGTCCGGGCAACCAGATCCTTCATGATTGTTGCAAGCTCAAGCGGAGTCAGGCACCCGGTGGTATCCGCGTACGTGACATACGTCGCCTTATGGTCTGCTGCCTGCCGGTAGATATCCACAAGAATATCCGGATCGGTTCTTGAGGCATCTTCGGCACCAAACCGGACAATAAGACCATGATCCACGGCGTAATCGAGCTGTTCAAGGGCATTGGCGACAACGACCTCACGGGGTTTTTTATGCTTGTACTTCAGGTGAAGATCTGACGGAGCGATAAAGAGCCCTATCATGTCGACTTCTGCATCAAGGGCGGCATCAACATCCTCCCTGCACGCCCGCGAGAGACCGCAGATCTTTGCCGAGAGACCAAGCCGGGAGATATCCCGAATCATCTCCTTTTCATGAACAGATACGATGGGAAACCCGGCTTCAATCACCTCGATACCGATCGCATCAAGCCGGGTTGCGATATCCTTCTTCTCTTCGGCTGTGAACGAAACACCTGGTGTCTGTTCCCCGTCCCGAAGGGTTACATCACAAATTTCAATGTGCCATGGTTTCATGTCTATCGTTCCTTCGGACATACTCCCTGAATGACAAGCACCCGCAAAGTGGTATCAGGGACCATAAGTCCTGAAATTTTCTCATGTTCACTGGCATTACATACAACCGGACTGGCAAATCCCAGATATGCACAGACATCGGGGACAGGCTGACGGCCTGTCGTTCCCATGCACCAGTTCTGCAGCACAATACACAAAAGTGACCGGCCCTTTGCATGGAGGTCTATGAGAGCCTGCATCCCGGAGTGAAGCAGGGCATAATCACCGGTCAGGGCAACCCGTGTCGAACGGGCAGCAACCGCAACCGATGATCCCATCCCATAATTGGCAATCCCACAGGTGTATGGCGGGATCATGGAGAGGAGACTGCAGCCGGTATCGCTGATAACCTGCATCCCTTTCTCCTGCACCCTATCAAAGACAAACCGGAACGGACAGCCGGGACAGAACATACGTGACGAACCCCGTTCACGGCGGGATACCGGATTCTGATCATGAACCAGGGGTGCAACCGGAACGGAAAGATATCCGGCATCTCTCATCTCCGCTTCTGCTGCATATGCACGGACTGCCCGGCCATACATGGTCAGATCCGGGTCGGCGAGGGTGCCGGACATGGTATGATGAAAAGATGCCGGATATCCGTTCCACGTTCGTTTCAGGTCATCATGAACAAACCGGAGTATTGAAACCCGTGAAAATTTCTCTGATGCAAAAAAGGCCTGCCCGACCGGATCAGAATCGGAGATCTCAATGACCGGACACAGGGCAATGGAGCCATAGAGCCGGGAGTCCTGCACCGTCTGGGTCCCGGTCGCATTCGGATCATCACCGGCAACGATGACAACGCCGGCTTTCAGGCCCTGGAATGTTGCATGAACAAGGGGATCTGCAAGGACATTCATCCCCACGTGTTTGACGATCACACAGGATCGTCTGTTGGAAAGTGAATCCCCGAGTGCATATTCCAGGGCAACCTTCTCATTGATGACCAGTTCTGCACCAGTCTCTTCGATGAGGGATGTGACCGGATAGCCAGGGACTGCATAGATAGTGTCAGCGTACGTAAGAATTGCCCTGCCAAGACCTGAAGTCATATATCCCTCCCGGGAATCAGATCACACCCTGTACAGGCAGGACACATGGTCAGGGCCTGTGTCGGATCTAATCCATATTTTTGAAGAATTCTACTCTGTATCCTCGCAATGGCAAGAATTCGGGATGGATCCGGAGGAGGAAAGTCATGCAGATCGCCCCCCGGTGTCAGTGGTCGTATGACAGGTATGATCCCATCCTGGCAGAGCTGTTCAATACAGGCTGTCATCTCCTCATCAGTCTCACCAAGACCAAGGATGATGTTAGAAAAGACATGATTTCTGCCAAAGAGTGGTACTGCGGCACGGAGGGCGGCATGAGCATCTTTCCTGCAGAGACCCGGGCACATGACTGAAAAAAGCTCCTCAGTTGCTGTCTCGAGGTTGAACTTCACCTCCGATACTCCGGCATCCTTCAGCCGGAATGGTGTCTGCGGATCAGGATAGATTGAGACTCCAATTGGCAGATGATACTTCAAAAGCCTTCTGACAACCTCAATTGTGTAGTGCTCTTCTTCATGAATACCGGTCATGACGCCGGATGTTAAGGATATTGCGTCGATATCAGGATACACTGATGCAACCATCGCATCAATCTCTTCAATACTCCGCCGGGGTCCGGGATTTTTCCATACAGAACAGTACCGGCACTGGAAGATACATGACCCGGTAATGGTCAGGTATGCCTGTCGTGGACAATGAAGACCTGGTTTTTCAAGTATCCCACAGTATTCTTCTCCTGCAAACCGAAGGACGGCCTTTCCATCCCCGGTATGGCATAATTCAACCCGGCCTGTTTCAGAGAGGGCGAGTCTGACCCGTCTGCCATTGAAAGAGAAGAAGACGGAGCCCCCGGTTCCGGCACCCGGTCCGGCGCGTGATCGTGCGATATACTCATCTGCTGTAACTCCCGTCAGATATGCAGTACCTGCATTGAGCAGCCGGGCTTTCAGCTCTGGCCACATAGCGTAAGTCCCTCATCGTACCGGGTGTAAAAGGGGATAGCAGCTATTGCCCCGGTAATGCCCCGGCCGTTCATCCATATCTTCAGATCATCACCTGCAAGAGCCCTCGCATCATCCACGGATACCTGTCCTGATTTTGCCCGCCATCCAAACTCAAGCAGACGCTCCGGAGAAAAGCCGGTGAAAACTGCCATTCCGGTCTCTCTGGAAAGCGTATATTTCTGCAGGAGTTCAGCAAACCGTGCTGCCAGATCGTCCGGGTTGCTGCTTGCAAACTCGGCGACCACACCCACACAGTTCTTTGTTCTGAAGGGGACAGGAAAGAGCTGGACAATTGTATGAGAGAGGTACCGGTGTTGCTTATCTGCAACAGTCCGTGCAATATTATGTATCAGGGTCCAGGTTGCCCCTTCCTCAGGTGTGTCCGTATCATCAACACCGATAAGAACCCTGCTCTTTCTGGGAAGGACGATGGTTGACCCGGCGATCTTTCACCCGCCAGATTCGTCATATACGGCTCGAAGCACTCCCTCTGCGCTTGCCCAACAGATGGGAGCACCAACTCCCCCACCACCCATTCCTATATAAGAGATAGCAATCTCATCCCCATTGATCGCAACCCTTGATATACCGGCCGGAAACCTGGAACCTTCCAGAGCAAGGTCAACCTCTCCGGTACGAAGAAGAAACCGGTTCATAGACCCGACCGTTCTTACGTCAGTGACGAGAGGAGACTGTGCATAATGTTTTTTCACCCACATGGCACCGCCAATACAGTCAAAGCATTCGATAAGCTCGACCAAGCCTGCTGTATCATCGCTGACTGCGCAAATCCACGGGTAATGGATAATATATGGATCTGTTATACCAGACATTCCATGCTCCAGACGTATATGGGAGATCTTTGTTGGCGAAATTTTCGTCAACAAACATGGT
>CAZCSN010000030.1:0-26063 GCA_964501255.1 uncultured Methanospirillum sp.
GATCTGCTACACCGGCAGGGGGGCTTTGGAGGCAGCAAGCATGGGGATTTCTCTTTGTGACGGGGATGTTGCATACCGCTGTAACCTTGTCACCATCAGGGACGATATTCTGGAAGATTTTAATGCCGGGCATATTACCAGTGAAGAAGGGGCAGCCCTGCTTGCATCCCTGAATACGCATCTGACCGGTATGACCTGTTATCCGGGAATCAGTTACCGCAACCTTCTTATCATTCCGGACGGGCAGGGATGTGAATCAACACCCCCTCATGACATCACCGGCAGGCCGGTCGGTGAATTCCTTCCAAAGGGTCCTGATGCTGACCGTATTCTGGAAGCAATGAGAATCAGCACAAAGGTCTTTGCCGATCATCCGGTCAACCAAAACCGGATACAACGTGGATTAAAACCCGCCACCTCGATATGGCCCTGGTCAGGAGGAAAGCGCCCTGAAATGAGAACATTTCATGAGATTACCGGGTTATCCGGGGGGATCATATCCGCAGTGGATCTGCTCAACGGGATCGGGACATATGCAGGGATGGAGATTATAAAAGTCCCGGGAGCGACAGGATTTATCGATACTGACTACCAGGCGAAGGCACGTTATGCGGTAGATACCCTCAAACGACTTGACTTTCTCTTTATCCATGTCGAGGCCCCTGACGAAGCAGGCCACATGGGAAGTATCGAAGAGAAGGTAAAAGCGATTGAACGGGTGGATGAGATGATTGGGACAATCATGAACAGTTTTGACGGGCGGATTGCGGTCCTTCCGGATCATCCGACACCCATCAGAATCAGGACACATACTGCTGATCCGGTCCCGTTTGCAATCCTGGGAAGAGATACGGACAATACCACCAGATTCTCAGAAAAAGAAGGGGCACGGGGAATGTACGGGCGTATTCAGGGAACCGATCTTCTTCCTCTGCTTCTCTCTTAATGGTTCATACCTTTTTTCATCTTCTGAACAGAATGAAACAGGGCAACAACCCCTATTCCGCAGATGATACTGATCATAAGAGCAAATCCGGCAGGGGTTGACTCAGTAGCCCGGTCAAAGAGCAGTTTGGATGATCCAAGCATCAGTCCGGTCAGGATGGCGACGATAAGATCACTATAGTGTTTGAGGAGGTATTTCAGCAGCCGGGTAAAGGTAAGCAGTCCTATCACTCCGCCAGCCAGATATGCAGCAATATCAGGCAGTGCAAGAGTTTTGACGGCATGAAGCATGTATTCATACTGGTTCATCAGAAGGGTGATATACGCCCCTGAGATACCCGGCAGGATCATGGCACACAGGGCTACAAACCCGGTGATAAAAAGAACCGGGTATGAATGACCAAGGGCTGCCGGGTTGAGCATCACGATCCCAAGTCCAAGACCAATCCCGATGATAAGAAAGAGAAAACTCCCCGGATACCGGTCTGGCAGGGGTGCAAAGAGCAGAACGGATGATGCAAGAATCAGACCAAAGAAGAATCCGTTTGTCTGAACCGGAAATTGGAGCAGCAGCCAGAGCATGACCCGGGAGATCAGGAGAAATGCAAGGCCGATACCTGCTGCAAGCATGATAAGAAAGAGAATGTCCATCTCCTCAAGCCTGCCTTTAAGAGAAGTCAGATCCCACCTGACAAGATCCCGGATGATGAGCGGAGAGATATGAGCAACAGCAGCAATAAGCCGGCCATATATACCGGTGATGAAGGCGACGGTTCCTCCGGAGACTCCTGGGATGATATCGCAGATACCCATGAGCAGCCCTTTTCCAAATACCGGGAGATATTCAGCAAGAAATGTTCTGATTTGCATGCGTGTCCTTATGTGTTCTTTCTGCAGCTATTTCCATCTGCTGCAGGTTCTTTCCCACACCGTTTTGAGTGTCTTCACAATCATATGACAGGAAGGAAATATTTTTGCTTTTACGCCCGCATCTATGAAGTGCAAATAAGACCACATAAGATCTGATTGGATACGCGGATGACCCTGAAGAATATGCTGATGTGGGATGAAACCCTGTTTCGGGACCCGGATGTCTTTGAGATAGATTACATTCCTGATCAGTTTAATTACCGTGAATCCCAGATGCGGGAACTGGCTTTTCTTCTCCGGCCGGGCATTAAGGGGTCACGGCCACTCAACTCCATTCTCAAAGGTACTCCTGGAACCGGAAAGACCACATCAGTCAAAAAGATTTTTGCCGACATCAATGAGGTCAAATCAAAGATGATCCCGATCCATATCAACTGCCAGGTGGAGAACACACGGTTTATGATCCTGTCACAGATTTACCGGCAGATCGCAGGCCATAATCCATCTGCTGCCGGAAATTCATATAAACGGGTCTTTGAGTCCATCGCCGATATACTTCTGACCGAGGATCGGGTTCTGCTCATTGCTCTTGACGACGCTAATTATCTTCTTTTTGAGAATGAACTCAATAATGTCCTGTACCTGCTCTTACGGTCCCACGAAACATATCCGGGCACCAGGATAGGAGTCATGGTCATTATATCCGATATGGATGTGGATCTCTCCCGGGAACTTGATATCAGGGTGACATCGGTCTTTTCCCCGACCGAGGTATACTTCCCCCCATATTCTGAGGTAGAGACCTTTCAGATTTTAAAGGAACGGGTCATGCAGGGGCTGTACCCCGGTGTCCTTTCTGATAAAAATCTTGAGCTCATCGTGGATCATACCCTCCGGTCAGGGGACATGCGGGTTGGTATTGACATGATCAAGCGGGCAGGGCTCAATGCAGAGAAAGAAGCAAAACGGGAGATCAGCGAGGAGCATATCCATGAGGCATATAAGATATCCCGGTTTTTGCATCTGAAATACTCTATTCAGGCCCTGCGCCGGGAGGAGAAGGACCTCCTGCGTTTACTCGTTGAGTTATCCAGAAAAGAAGAACAGCTGACGTCCGGGCAGGTGTATACCGTTGTGAAACGGAAACTGAAACTTGGATATACCATATATTACGAGGCATTACGAAAACTGGACACGCTTCGCCTCATTAACCTTGAATTCCGGGATGGACGCGGACGTACGCGCCTTATTAACCTTCGCTATGATCCTGATAAAATCCTGTTATATCTATAAAAATCCCCCGTAAGGCCAAAACGAAGAGTTCAATACCGCTGCATCAGAGATGTAATGGTACTCCACGGGGGTTCGAACATGATTAGCGTTAATGAATTAGCACTTGAGATATTCGATAATCTTGCAAACTATTCAGAAGATTTCAATGTCGCATATCACGAACTTGACAACGGCGCAAAGATAGTCGATTGTGGTGTATCAGTTCCTGGCGGATATGCAGCCGGACGTGCATTCACCGAGATCTGTATGGGGGGACTTGGTGAGGTAAATTTCAGAATGGGTCAGATAAAGAACGTCCCGATGCCCTTTATCGAGGTAACCACCGACTATCCTGCAATCTCCTGTCTTGGTGCACAAAAGGCCGGATGGACGATAAAGGCAGGGAACTACTTTGCCATGGGGTCAGGCCCGGCACGTGCCCTTGCGCTCAAACCCAAGCACACCTACGAAGTCATCGGCTATGAGGATGAGAGTGATGATGCGGTCATCGCCCTTGAGTCTGATCACCTTCCCAATGGCGAGGTTATGGAAAAGATTGCAAAGGACTGTGGCATTGATGTTGAGAACCTCTGTGCCGTTGTTGCACCAACCGCTTCCCTGGTCGGATCCATTCAGGTGTGTGGCCGGTGTGTGGAGACTGCCGTATACAAACTGAACGAACTTGGGTTTGATACCAGAAAGATCACCGCAGCAATAGGAACTGCCCCGATTCCACCGGTAAAAGCAGATGCAACCAAGGCGATGGGGACGACCAATGACGCCACCATCTATCACGGGCAGATCAACCTCACGATGAAAGCCCCCGATATTGTCAACTTCCTTGACAAAATACCAAGCAACAAGTCAAAAGGATATGGAAAGCCCTTCTATGACATCTTCAAGGAGGCAAACTTTGACTTTTACCAGATCGACACCTCACTCTTCTCCCCGGCAGAAGTTACCATTAATGAACTGACCGAAGGAAAAGTATACCATGTCGGCGAAGTAAATCCGGACGTGACCTTACAGTCATTCGGATATATCTGATCTCTTTTTTTAAAAATTTAAAAAACAGAAAAAATTATGCGGAGATTCCAAGAGCGCTCATCAGCTCTTCGAGCGGAATCCCATGTGCTGCTGCTGCTTCTGCGACAGTCTCTCCCCTGCTTATTGCACAACCGACACAACCCATGCCAAAGCGGGCAAATATCGCACCTGCATCTGGCTTTTCCTGCAATACTTCAAGGATCGTAGAATCTTTGGACAATGCCATATACTCATAGGTACGATAAGTCACGAATAAAAGGATACCGATCCCGCATGGAATCAGTCATGAATTGAGTACTATAAAAAGATCCATTTCCATATATAACAACAGGACGGCTTCTTCGCCTTTGATGATACCATGCTCTGGATTTCAACCACCTGTATGCGGGAGACACCGCTTGACATCGCCCTTGAAAGTATCGGCTCCCTGACACGGGGGGTTGAGATTGTTGACGGAGGGGTTCATCGTATCCCGGCTGTCAGTCTTCTTGAATCATTTCCCTACAAGTATATGATCCGGCTCCCTCAGCGGGATATTAACCCGTCCAGTATTCTTGAACCGGTCAGACAGGCAGCAGTCGCGGTGATTACCGAACGGTTTGAGTTTGCCTCTGAGATAGGAGCAGAGGTGGTGGTTGATCCGGGATATGTCACATCATCTGCTGATCGCCCCCATGCAAAACGGCAGCTTGCGAGATCATGTGTTGATATCATCAGGGCTGCGGATGAATTTGGGGTACGGTTTTTATTCAGAAATATGGGGAGGGGTGAAGGGTATATGGTCAGGTATCCTGAAGATCTCAATCTTATTACCCAGGTTCCCCTGGCCCTTGACATCGGCCATGCCCATGTGAACGGATGTTTACCCGGATTTCTGCATGAATCAGCGAGCAGGTGCCTGTACCTGTATGACTGCCGGGAGTTTTCAGAGGAGCACCTTGAGATAGGCAGAGGGTCTGTAAACTTTGAACAGGTGGCTGCGAGTATGTTTGCAAATGGTGCCAGAGGAGTAATTGATGTTCCGACATTCAGGGCAGCCCATAACAGCCTGATCGCACTTCGAAGATTTGGGATCGGATGAGCCGGGTATGAAAAAATATACCCTGTACTCCTGGAATGTAAATGGCATCAGAGCCGTCAGTGGCAAGGAGGTACTTCCCGGTATCTCATTTTCACAATTTCTCATTCATGAAAAACCTGATATCCTCTGCCTGCAGGAGACCAAAGCAGATATTCATACGCTGCCGCCGGAGATCACCAGAATTCCCGGGTACTTCTTTTATATAAACCCGGCTGAACGGAAAGGGTACAGTGGGGTAGCGATGTATTCAAGGACCGAACCGGTATCCATCGAACCTGGAGGACTCTCTCCTGAGTTTGATACTGAAGGAAGGATGATTATCGCACGGTATCCTGAGTTTGTCCTTTTCAATGTCTATTTCCCGAACGGTGGAGCATCTGATGAACGACTTGCATTCAAACTCAGGTTCTATGATGCATTCCTTGAGAAGATCAAGGCCATGAATGCCTCCGGGGAACGGATTATATTCTGCGGTGATGTCAATACTGCCCACAAACCGATCGATCTTGCACGGCCGAAGGAGAATGAACTGGTGTCAGGGTTTCTGCCTGTTGAGCGGGAATGGATTGACCGGGTCATTGAAGCCGGGTTTTTTGACAGTTTCAGACTCTTTTCCGATGAACCGGAGCAGTACAGCTGGTGGGATTACAAGACACGGGCACGGGCACGGAATGTCGGCTGGAGAATAGATTATTTCTTTGTGAATGAGGCAGTACGACCGTTCATTACCGGGGCAGGGATCAGAAGTGATATCATGGGATCAGATCACTGCCCGGTTACACTTACTGTGGAATTTCCATAACACCATAACAGGTTTACTTTTTGGTCTGTGTATCCTTTGCAGAAATTCCATAGTGTTTTCGTAAGAACTCCCTGATACTCTCTGATTCAATCCATCCTTTATCGAGCTGATCAACGATCCGGTTTACCTGGGCGATCTGGTTGGCGATGTGGCCGGCATATTCTCCGCCCTGGAGATCATTATACCCGGCAATCACCTGAAGCGGGTTTCTGATATGATCATTGAGGACTGCAAACTGTTCGATGTACTTCTCAATAGCGATCAGGGCCTTCTTCTTTGCTTCCTCGTTTGCCCGCATCTCGCTGATGTCTGAAACGATCCCAACCGTTTTAATCTGTTGGAAATTATTATACAAAGCCACGGCCTTGATAATCCAGGTCTGGTACAGCCCGCTCCGGTGCCGAATCCGAAGCTCTTCCGTGATTGGCTCTCCGGTCAGCACATGGTGAATAAAAGCACTTTTTATCTTTCCGACATCCTCTTCATGAATCAGACTGGTCCAGCCGGTGAGTGTACTGACCCGGGCCGATGATTCAAGACCAAGCCATTTTTCGATATCACCAAACCATAAGATCTGATCAGTCTTCTGGTCATACTCAAAGATAAGATCGGTCGCAATATGGGATGCGATCTTGAATCGTTCCTCACTGATACGAATGGCTTCTTCAGCAGCCTTTTGAGATGAGAAGTCCTCAAACGTCTCGATGGCACCAATGGTCACCCCCTTTTCATCAACAAGCCGTGCTGATGTGCTCATAATCCATTTTCCTGCCTCCCCGATATGAGGGAAAAAGTCAATCACCTCATATGCACCGGGAACGGTTGGTGAGGGAGAGTACATGCCAGGATACCACTGATCAAGCAGGACGTCGACCTCATCTCCAACCATGAGATCACAGAGCATCGGACGCTCACCGGCAGGATACAGAAGATGTCCGTGCCGGGATGTCCCGACAAGGTCATTGACTTCCTGCTCAAAAAGCATGGCTAGTGCCTGGTTTACCGAGAGAACCGTATGATCCGGTCCGATAACAAGGGTTGCCAGAGGCAGGCCATCCAGAATATTGCGAAGATACTCCTCGCTCTCCCTGATCTGTTTCAGGTAGTTCTCACGGGTAGTACTATCATGGATGACTCCTGCAATCCGGGTGATGGTGTTGGTATCATCAGGTATTGGCGTGAGAGAGATCTCATAATGCCGCTTTTCATCATCTGCTGCCACATCAAGATGAAGCGTTTGTGACTGCTTTTCATGTGCTGTCTGATGGAGAGCCTGGCTGATCTGCTGAGCAGTGTCTTTGGAGATCAGTCCGCCATTATCTGGTGAGAGAGCAGAGCCCTTCGTCCATCCGGTCAGACTCCTGCAGGATTCATTCACCTCAATGATGGTTCCTCTCGTATCGGAGAGAAAAATGCCTTCAGGGATCGCATTCATCAGCGTGGTCATAACCATCCGGCCGGTGGCCAGTTCATGGGCCATCCACTTTTCTTCGGAGAGATCGGTCAGGGTAATGATCAGATTCTCTTCTTTCTGGAAGTACCCGGTCAGCAGGACAGGAACAGGATAACCATCCTTTCTTTTGAGAACAAGCTCACGGGTTGTGTCAGTATGACCATTTTTTATGCATTCTTCAATAAACCCGTTCAGATCATCGCCTGAACCTGCAAAATCATACAGAGATGCCCCGTTCAGGGAGGCAGCCTTCCGGTCCAGGACGTGTACGGCATATGGATTTGCATACTGTATCGTCCCTGAACGGTCAGTCACCAGTACCCCGGTATCAATGGCTGACAGGAGACGGCGATAATTCTCCTCCCGTATATGCAGGTTTTGTGAGAGGAGGGCAACCACCAGACCGATAAAAATGATAATCAGGCACCGCAGGATAACCTCAGGATCCATTATCAGGTGATCATGACTGAAGTACTCAAGAGCACCATAGCCACACACAATTCCCAGCGTAAAGAGTATACCTTGTTTTGGAAACCGCCAGCATGCCAGTATGACCGGGATATAAAACAGGTGGGATATGACCGTATGAATATTATGGGATATTGCAAACCAGCATATGAAAAAAACCAGCACAGTGATTAATATAATAAATACTACCCAGCGATTCTGGTTTTTTGTACCAGTCACCAGATTACGCATAATATATATTAGAGAGCCCCGTTTAAACATCAACCGGTTTCGTGTGATCAGATACGATCAGGGATAAAAAAGGAAGACCTGTTTTTCAGCTCTGAAATGCTGATTCAGGGGGTTTTATCCTATCGCGTACCGGAGAAGGGCAGCAATACCACCAAGACCCGTCAGGCGTTCACCAGGCTCAAACCGCGATGAAAAAATGACAACCTCTGAACGCATCTCTTCGGCCTGTGTGATAAGACCGGCAGCATCAGGATTCCGGAGCAGTGTGTCTACGACCATGAGCGTCTGGACTGCACCGCAACTGGTTGCATTCTTTACCGCATCCATTCCATATGCGACCGGTTCATCTTTTCCGATCCGACGCATCAGTTCATCAAGAAGAGTCACCTCCCGTGCAAGCTGCAGATCCCCGTTCAGCCTCTCCAGAATGCCCTGGCCGATGATCTCCTGTACTGCCCGTCTCCCACCGGCCCTCGTGTCCCCGATGATGAGTGGTGCAGTTCGTGAAGGGTTTTTCCTTCGAAATTTTGCGATAATCTCTTCTTTTACAAACCCAGGTCCGGCAATCACCAGCGGTCCGGTGATCTGCGAAATTTGTGACACGACAGCCTCTGAAAACTCTTCTCTGCTGCTGACCTCCGCAGTCTTGCCACTCCCTGCAGCACATGACCAGATCTGTTTTGGCCCATAACTCTGCACCCGGTAGAGTTCTGCTTCACCCTCCTCCACCGTGAGGATATGAACTGCATCTGCTGCCGAACCCTTTACTGCCCGGTCGATCCGTTCAAGATCACTTTTGGACCAGAGTTTGATGACCGATATCTCATAGCCCGGTTCGAGGTTTAACGTATGATGAGAGCCGATGTCCACGCCAGATTCGATAGTGCCAAACACCCTGAGCCTGATTGAGTATTCATGAAACTCCACATCCTCCACCCGGATACCAAGTCTGACCGGGCGTTTTTCCTGCTTTTCAGGCCGTATCTTATCCTGGGATCCTTCAACACTCCGAAGCGTGGTTGCGTATACGAGTGCGCCGGGCGTGATAAGATGATGGAGATGCCACAGGTCGTCACTATTCTCAGGGAAGAGACGAATCTCGCCAAACGACCGCTGGAGTTCCTCACACTCCGCTTTCATCCTTCCACCAGATCTGATCCGCCAGGCGGGACAAATGCTGCGACGGCTTCGGTATTGAGGGCAAATTTTAGTGCTTTCTGATCTTCGGCAGAAAGTCTTTCACGAAGAGCCCTGACCACTTTCTTTGCGATGTCATTTGGTTCGAATGTTCCAGGCCGGAGCGTCACATAGAGATCACATACTTTTGACAGTGCTGATACCGGACCTCCAAGAATTCTGGTCTCAGGCATCTTCTGCAGACCGACAGCCACTTCAAGCGGGACATCATGAAACCACTGCCGCTCTCCTCTGACCACAAATGAACCACGTGACAGGTATTCACCGGATTCAGCGGTTTTTGATACCTGGTCAGGACGGGCTGCATAGACATCGGCAGATGCAAACCCTGCCCGCCATGCACCAGAGTATGCAGCGGCAAACCGTACTGCCTCATCCATCGCATCAGTCTTCCCTTTCACCACAACCACACTGGCTCCATGAACATCAGCATGGACAAACGTGTCGCCCCCTTCCAGATACTTCTTTATCAGTTCCTCATTCTGCCCGGCATCCCGGCCACCGATAACCAGTACCTGATCTGAGGTGTAAAACCATCTGAACCGGTCAAACCATCGTTTCTTTGGCCGCTTATACAGAATTTTCCTGGTCTGTGCATGCCGGACTTCGCGTTCCATGGCGGCCTTTGCACCGGCCAGTTTTTTCTTAAACTTTTTTACCTGATCGTAGTACCGGCCGGCGTTCTGATCAATACTCTCATGAACATACACCTTCACCGGTTTTCCAAGATCAAGTTCTACTGCTGCCTCCGCAGGAAACACCCTGATGATCCGCTTTCCTGCACCGGTTGTATCTTTCTTTAAAACGGCCTCGATTTCCTGCCATGATCGTGTCTGTGAGACTTTCGCAAGTGTGGTAATAATGTCAGAGACAAAACCATATTCTTCGTACAGGAGAGATGCAAGTTCTTCATTCCTGGCAATATTCTTCTCAAATTTTGCGATAGCCTCTTCCTGCTGGTGACGAATTCTGTCCTCACGGGATATCCGTTTCTTCTCTTCCTGTTTCTTTACCGGTGGTGCCGACGGGAAAAAGGTATCAAGAGCAGCGTTAAATGAATCAAAGACCCCCGGCTTTTCATCACCAACCGGGACCGGATGACATCCGTTCTTATCAAGGACCGGTGCCGGTGATTCGCGGGCTTTCCTCAGCAAATCATGAATCGCATCATACAATACGGCTGCATCTGCATCCTTTGCACAGGTATTTTTGTCAATCCCGGTAACCGAGAGGATATATTCTGCATACCGGCCGCCCAGAAAGGACCCGACTGCAAGGGAACGGACAATATCCCGATCATCGGAAGAGAGCCGCCCTGCAAATTCTTCACATGTGATCGAGCTGACATCCGGCGGCCCGAAGACATACAACGCTCCGGGAAGAACATCCCGATCCTTAAACCGGTGCCGGGTGAGCGGCTGGATAATGGCCATGTCTTCTCCACAGAGGATAATATTGCCTTCATCAAAAACCTCGACAATGAGGTGAAAGAGCTGCTCTGATTTTCTGATGTCGATGATCACCGTACGCTGGAGACCCTGCTGGCGTATCCCGTCGATTCTTCCCCCGGCAAGGTATTTTCGCAGGAACATTGCAAAAGCCGGAGGGATTTGCGGCATCTCCGGAAGAGATGAAGTCAGATGGAGCCGTCTTCCCGGTTCTATGAGGAGGTTTATTTTTCCCTGATTTTTACTGTTCAACCGGACAATACAGAGACGGTTCTCATCCAGGTACACTTTATGCACCCAGAGGGGGAGGAGCCGTGAGATCTCGTCTGTAACTGTGATGAGGTCAAGTCCACTCATCCCCTGCATCGTTGCCATGATACCAAATTACATATGGCCTCATGACTAAAAAAATAGGACAACTGGTGCCCCAATGACAGAAGAACCGATCCTGAATACTCAGGCAGAGGAAAAACCTGTGCCTCTCCCCGTTGATGAAACGGCTGAATATACAAAGCGTATTACGCGCACGCTGATTGCAGTCGGTGCCGGATGCATCGCCGGAATTATCTGTTTTCTGACCGATCAGGCGACCGCAGCATCAGGGGCAGGGAAATCATTTATATTTCCCATCCTCGTCATGCTGGCCTCAATAATCATTCAGAAACATATTTTCATGTTCATCCGGATAGACACAACAAAACTTGAGAAGAAAGACTGGTTTTACCAGGGATTTATCACCTTTGCATTCTGGTATGTAACCTGGACCATACTGCTCTCGGAAACCACCATATCATCCTGATAGCCCATGCGAATCGCTGTCGTCCATAAAGATCTCTGTCATTCACGCAAATGCGGGACGGAATGTATTCTGTACTGTCCACGGGTCAGAACCGGTGATGAGACTGTTCTTCTTGATGGAGAGGGAAAGGCCGTTATATCTGAGGAGCTCTGTGTCGGGTGCGGTATCTGTGTGAAGAAATGCCCCTTTGAAGCGATAGATATCATCACCCTTCCGGAGGAACTTGAGCACCCGACGCACCGGTACGGACCGAACAGCTTTGTCCTCTATGGCCTTCCGGCGCCCATTGAGGGAAAAGTAACCGGTGTAATCGGAGCCAACGGTATCGGAAAAAGTACTTCCATGAAGATTCTCTCCGGACAGATCAGCCCGAATCTTGGTATCTTTGATACGGAGGTCAAATGGGATGAGGTCCTGAAAAAATATACCGGAACTGAACTCTTCGATTATCTCCAGCGACTCTCGAAAGGATCCATCAGGGCATCAGTCAAACCCCAGTATATTGATGTTATTCCCAAGGTCTTTCAGGGAAAAGTCCGGGATCTATTAAAAACAACTGATGAACGGGGTGCCCTTGACCGGTACCTTGATATCCTGACACTCCGCTCAATCCTTGACCAGGAGATCCAGAATCTTTCCGGCGGAGAACTTCAGCGGGTCGCACTTGCCGCAGCCCTGGCACGCAATGCCGATTTTTATTTCCTTGACGAAGTTACACCCTACCTTGATATCTACCAGCGGATGGCCGCTGCATCAGCGATTCGAGAGCTTGCTGCAGAAAAACCAGTCGTTCTTATCGAGCATGACATTGCTATCCTTGATATGCTGGCAGACACAGTTCATATCGCATACGGAAAACCGGCAGTCTTTGGTATCATCACCCGTCCAAAGGGGGTTCGGATTGGTATTAATCAGTACCTGGACGGATTCCTTCCGGAAGAGAATGTCAGATTCCGTGATTATCAGGTTACCTTTGAGGTCAGGGCACATAAGGAAGGATCCCAGCGGGAACCGCTGCTCGTAATCCCGGAGATGACAAGATCTTTTGACCGCTTTTCCCTCACGGTACATCCGGGTGAGATATTTGCCGGAGAAGTCATCGGGGTTGTCGGACAGAATGGTATTGGAAAATCCACCTTTGCCAAGCTTCTTGCCGGGGTTGAAAAGCCGGATTCCGGGTCGATGGAGACCTCGGTCCGGATATCTTATAAACCCCAGTACCTGAAAGGGGACACCTCAGATACGGTTGAGTTCTTCCTCCGGCAGATTGCCAGAAATTTCGATTCTGCCCAGTACCAGCATGATATTGTGGAAGGTCTGACACTTGGGCCAATCCTGCAGCTTCCGGTCAACACCCTCTCCGGCGGAGAACTCCAGCGGGTTGCTATTGCTGCATGTCTCTCCCGGCCGGCAGATCTCTATGTCCTTGATGAGCCAAGTGCCCACCTGGACGTTGAGCAGCGGGTCAGACTGACAAAGATATTCAGGAACCAGGTTGAAGGAAAAGAGGCAGCAATCCTTGTTATCGACCATGATATATATGTGATAGATATCATCAGTGAACGGCTCCTTGTCTTTGACGGTGAACCGGGGATCAGGGGAGAGGCGAAAGGACCGTTTGACATGCGGACCGGGATGAATATGTTCCTCTCCCAGCTTGGGGTTACGTTCAGACGGGATATGAGTGGCAGACCACGGATAAACAAGCCGGAGTCATACCTGGATCGGGAACAGAAGAGCAAAGGGGAGTATTATTATCTGGATATGGACTAAATCTTTGTTTTCATGTATAAATGAGATATTTTATAGGTTTTTTGAGGCTCACTTAAATACTTTTTACTATTTACGGGTTTATTTAATCCATTCAAAAAATAATATATTCTTTGAATAATAATATGCTGTATGTATACCCGCTCTTTTTTTGTGAAGGCTGGATGGGGCCTGATCATTCTTCTGATTATTGCATGCTCCTTCACAGGGAGTGCCGGTGCAAAACCGACTCTGGTTGAGGTCTCTGATGCCAATGACAGCACATTAAAACTGCTTTCCATTGCTGAAGATGGAACCATATATGAAGGTCGTCTTGTAGGACCCGGTTTACCTCCTGAAAATTACGATCCAAACTTTAATCTCGCCGATCTTAATGATATATCCGCACAATATCTGGATAAAAACGAGGTCCCGGCTATGTCATGGTCTTTTGGATGCACTCCGACATCTGCTACCATGATATGCGGATATTTGGACCGCCATGGGTATCCGGATATGTACACCGGCCCGGTAAACGGGGGAGTATTTCCACTTACAAACGCGATTTGGGGGCCCTCGTTTGAAGGAAACGGCCAGTGTCCCCTGACAGCGTCACAGGAAGGACTTGACGGGCGAACGACAAAGGGACACAAAGACGATTACTATCATAAATACGGATCCAATGTTGACCCCTATTATGGCTCCTGGAAGGAGCATGCCCCGCAGGACTCACTTGCAGATTTTATGGGGACCAGTATGTTCCAAAAATACGGATCAACTGATGGAAGCACGTGGATCTGGACAAATCAGGATGGATCACCGGTCTATGATTTTACTGAATATGATGATACCCAGCGTGATGGTATGCATGGGATAAAATTATTTGTAGAATCACGGGGATATTCGGTCGCAAGCGATGGCCAGCATTCGCTTAATTATAACCAGTTAATTTACGGGTATAATGGAAACACCAAAGGCTTTACCTATGATCAGTATAAAGCAGAGATTGATGCAGGGTATCCGGTCTTAATTCAGGTCAGGGGCCATACCATGCTTGGTGTCGGATATACCGGGACCGATCAGATTATCATCCACAATACCTGGGATTATAACAAGCACACCATGACATGGGGAGGTGTGTATGAGGGGATGCAGCATTATGCAGTCGGTGTCATCCATCTCAATCCTGCACCAACTCCAACACCTACACCTACTCCGACTCCTGAACCAACGCCGGTTGTACAATCAATAGTTCCGAATACCGGACAAGCTGGTACATCAGTTCCCTACCGGGTAACAGGTGAGAATTTTATCTTCGGAGCAATCGTGAACCTGACAAGACCAGAAGAGAAAAACATTACCTCTTCTGCCACCATCCACGGGAAAGACCTCACCGGAACATTCACCATCCCGGTTAATGCAGTCACCGGACCGTGGAATGTATCAGTACACCAGAACGAACTGTATAGTAATGACAACATTCTCTTTACCATCACTCCACCACCGGTTCCGGTCCCGGTTGTGACCGGGATTACCCCGGATTCAGGTCAGGCCGGATTTGCTGTTAACTATACCATTACCGGATCCAATTTCATGAATGGTGCATGGGTACATCTTACCAGAGAAGGACAGGCCAATATTTCTTCAATAGGAATCCTGAATGAAACAAATATTACCGGAACATTCTACATTCCGGTACATACTCTTCCCGGTCCGTGGAATGTTGTCGTTCAACAGGACGGTTTATACAGCAATGAGACTATCCAGTTCACTATTACTCCACCCCCGTCTGATACTCCGGTCGTAACATCGATAATTCCTGATTCAGGAGAGAAAGGAACGGAAGTCATCTATTCAATAACCGGCGAGCACCTGCTCTATGGCGCAATCGTTAACCTGACCCATGAGGGTGAGGAGAATATTACCTCGATTGGGGATATTCCCGGACCATATCTCACGGGATCATTTCAGATTCCCAAAGATGCTCTCACTGGTCCATGGAATGTGTCAGTAAACCAGAATGGGCGGTATAGTAATGATGATATCCAGTTCACCATCACGGATAATCCGATCCATGTACCGGTTGTCCATCGGATTACTCCGGATTTGGGCATACAGGGGAATTTAACAGAGTACATCCTTCAGGGTGAATACCTTATGGATGGTGCTCTTGTAAACCTTTCACATCCAGAGCAGTCAAATATCACTTCAGTCGGAAATCTGACCGGAGGAAACCTGACCGGGACTATTCCAATTCCTGATGATGCACTTCCCGGAGCATGGAACGTATCCGTGAACCAAAGCGGCCTTTTCAGCAATGATAATGTCCAGTTTACGATCCTCCCGTCAGGACCGTACCCGTTTGTCCGATCAATTGTGATGTCATTTGCTGCTCCAGGAAAGGGGACCGGATTTGTTGTTTATGGTGATAACTTTGAGAACAGGGCAATCGTAAATCTCTCACATCCGGGAGAGCAGAATATTACCGCCACTGGTGAACTTGTAAAAGGAACGCTTACCGGAACCTTTAGTATTCCGGAATCCTGTACACCGGGACTATGGAATGTTACAGTGAATGTACGGGGAAAAATCAGTAATGATAATGTCCAGTATCCAATAAAAGGAAAAACACGATAATAATGAGGTCTTTTTCCTCATTTTTTGTCAGATGCAAGTCTGACATCATTGAACTTGTTTTTTAAAATTCAGAATCCTGACTGCATGAAACTGTTTTTCATTCTGGAGATATAATCCCGTATTGTATCAAGACTGGTGATGACTGCGTCAATATCTTCCCGGTTTAAACCTGCATACTGATGAGCAAGGCGATTGCGATAATACACCATACGGGACATTGTCTCACGAATCTTCTCATCAATTAATTGTTCTTCCCGGAGTATCCGGAAAATATCCCGATACGAACCTGGCAGACCTGCATGCCTGTGTCCGATCACCTCTTCTCCCAGTTCAAAAGAAAGGTTCAGGATAGTAAAAAGAACCATTGATATGGCATGAAATCGTGTGATATCATCATCTATTTCACCTTCTGAAATAATTTTTTCATAATCACGAAAAAACCGATCAATGTCTGAACATATCGCGATTATTCTTGCCTGATGTTCCATTACACACCAATAATCCTTTTTCTCCACCGATATCTCATGGGCTCAAGATCCATCCAGGTCAGACTTACTGACTTTATTATCCGCCATAAAGAGTCTTTATTCCTGACAAATAATGAGATCCCCTGAACCAGAACCTGCATCTGTGCTGAAAGAGGGAGATCAGAAAAAACCTGGACATCAATTTTTTCAGATGAATACGATCCGATTATCTCTTTCAGATATCGGGGGGGATCCATCATCTGAGTTATTACTGCAATATCAACATCAGAATAGGGTTTTGGCTCTTTACGTGCATAGGATCCGTACAAATAAATCGCAACCACCTGATCGTTTTCAGACAAATCATGAATTAATCCAATAATACCATTTTTTTCATCAGGAGGAATTCTGTATTCATCAAGAATTTTCTGTATAAAATCATTGTCACACTGAAATGTCATATAATCAATGTTCTTTTTCATTTGATTATCATATCCAAAATAATATCGCCATACTCAATTGTAAATGACATCGATATTAAAGAGAGAGAAATCAGATTTAATTGATTTTTCACAAAAAAATAATGATAACCGGGAGTTACTGAGCAGGAGCAGACGCACAGGCCGGCTGGGCAGCCTGATAACTCTGGTTCTGAACCGGTGTTGCAACCGGAGTTGGTGCAGATGTTTGTGGCTGAGCCGGAGCCTGTGCTGTTATGACCGGGACCTGGGTTGAATTATTTCCCTGGGAAACCGGTTGTACCGGAGCAGATACTACTGCCTGACTCCCGACAGTAAGATTAAGCTGGGTACTTGCCCCCGGCTGATACGGTGCAGTCTGATCCGCATTCTGTTCATTAATTCTGAAGGTGATAACAGGAACACCATTTGCAAAATCATTCTCACCAGCCATGACAATGAGTCGTTCATCAAATGTTCCAATGCCGCCAAATTTTCCTGCTTCAGTGACGGTAATTTTACCCTGCGGTGTTCCGTTTACGTATGCGGTGATGACCGTTCCGACAGGAGCCGGTGATCCCTGAATTGTTGCAGTCCCGTAAAATTCACAGGGGAGCTGGGGAGATGCAGCGGATACCAGTCCGCATACGGCGATACACATGCCAGCAATAAGGAAAGCTGACATCCAGATGGTACACTTGCTCGTCATAATATCAAAAAAACAGGTGTTATGTATTCACCTGATTTACCAGCCGGTATAATCATCCGGCAGGATTACGTTGCTGATAGTCTCTACAATATCATAGAAATACATGAAATCCGCCCGGTCATTAGATCTGAGATCAAGGTTTGTGATAGATCCGGGAGTAAACGGATAGGTGTCACTCCAGTCAGCACTGGACAGAGGATTCTTTACTTCCGCCTTATACCAGTACTCAAAGTCCTTTGGTTTAATCCAGAACGTGATCGGATCACGCTGCTCCATTGATTCATACGGAACATCAACGGCAAGCATCTCCTTTCCGACCAGATCTCCGTACTCTCCGAATTTCTTCACTGATACCGGGTTTGTCGGGTTGGAGAGATCAATTCCCTCCCTGGTTGCCATAACCCGGTCACCAACCCTGAGCGGGAATCCGTTAAATTCAGCCTTTCCATAGAAATACTGGGGCTCCCAAGCCGATGGTGCCGGGGTCGGTGTGGGTGTTGGCGGAACCGTGGGTAATGGACCTGCCCACAGGTGAACAGTCCGTGATTTGCCGCCTTCGTACGGAATTTCACGTGTCTCTCCGAGGACGCTGATGGTCTCATTCTCATCCATGGCTTCGTTCACAACCCATGCCTGGGTGTAGCGGGGCCATCCGTCATCTTTTACCCAGAAGGTAATATTGGCCTTTTCAGGAAGACATTTTCCCTGGATTGTTAACTTGTCCGCCCAGCTGCTGTTCCCACTCCCGAAATAACCGGGGCTTGTCATTGTAAAGGGATTTTCCGGCCCTGATACATCATAACCTTCGATCCGGGCCTCGATCATTCCTCCTATCTTAATGTTAGGTTTGCAGTTGTAACAGGTACCATCCTCATCCAGGTATTCTGTTCCATCAGTTATCCTGACATCTCCCTGGATACTCATGGGAAGAGAAGGAATACCGGCACAGCTGGTTGGAACCGGAGTTACCGGAATTGGCGGGATTTCATTTGGCGGGTTTTTCAATACAACAAGTCGAAGCTGTGTCTCTTTTCCGGGCTGATAAGGAACAGTCCAGAGATACGTTCCATCATCCTGCAGGATGTATGCACGAACCATCCGGGTCATCTCATCAGCGACCCAGAACTCAATCTCTGAACCTGCAGGAACGCCCTGCACCTGTAATTTCGGAGAGAATGTTCCTGTTTTTCCAAATACTCCTTTTGCAGTTTTTATCGGGTTGTACTGTCCGGAGATATCATACCCGGGCACCCGGGCTTCTACCGTGCCACCACTCTGAATTGGTTTTCCATACACCTCAACCGTTCCGACAAAGGTCTGCGGGACGGCTGGAACAGGGATTGGTGTCAGGGTCGGGGCAGGAGTTACCGTTCCTTCAACCTGTATCAGATCTTTTTGTACGGCAGTTGAACTCTTTCCGGTTTCATCTGCTATCGTCAGATTCACAGTGTACTTCCCCGGGCTGGTATAGGTATGACTCGGGCTTGCAACCATATCTCCGGTCCCGTCACCAAATGTCCAGGCATACATCGTCGGATTGCCTGACGATTTATCGGTAAACTGCACAGTCAGCGGAGGTTTGCCTGATGTCGGCTGAGCGCTGAAGTCAGCATGAAGGGTTCCGGAGTCTGATACCGTGATATATCCTTCTTTCAGCTGGGTAGCACTGGAATCCTGGTTTGAGACCGTCAGACGAACGGTATAGGTCCCGGGAAGCATATACTGATGCACCGGATTTGCAACCGTATCTGTTGTTCCATCACCAAAATCCCATGCCCACATGGTCGGACTGCCGGCAGAAAGATCGGTAAATGTCACCGTAAGCGGGACGATTCCTGATACCGGTTCCCCAACAAAATCTGCGATAAGGACATCTGATGGTGTCTCACCAACCGGAACAGGGTTTTCCATCTCCGGCAGCTGGGGAGGCATATCACTTATGCCAGGAGTGATTTCAGGCAGGATCGGAGATTCCACAGCAGGTTCTGTGACAATACCCGCATCACCAGATGGTTCCTGCGTGATTTCCGCTTCAGGAACGGATCCTGCAGACTGGTCAGGTATGGGGACATCGGTTACTGCCGGTGCATCGCCTCCAACCGAAAGATCCAGCTTCATGCTGACTCCTGGTTGAAATGCAGTCTCCTGCCATGCTTTCTGTCCGTTTATCCAGAAGGTGATCTTTGCACTTCCACCGGAGAGATCACCTTCTTCAGCAATAACTTTGAGCCGCTGGTCAAACGTCCCCGGTCCTCCATACGTTCCTGTTTCCTCCAGAACATACCGGCCACGTTCTGCATCATTGATCTTGGCTGACAAAATTGTCCCTGCCGGTGCAGGGGAGCCATCAATGGTTACGGTTCCGTAGAACTCACAGGGAAGTGCCGGAGCCCCGGCAGAACAGATTAGTACAAAGGAAAACAGGAGGAGTGTAGCCAGAGCCGTCCGGGCGGCTACGGTTCCTGTATTCATGATTCCTCACACACCAATGGCAGCCAGTGTTCCAGGCTTTTCCATGTAGAGCCAGTATCCCCTCGATGGGAAGAGATACGTGTTCTCACCCTGTCCACCGTTCACAATGGTTGCTTCCCACTGCTGGTGCTGTGCATCATAGCCACGGGCATAAATCCATGCATCCTTGACTGATTTCAGGGTGTCCTTTGCTGTAGCCGGGTTACCACCGGTAAATCCGATTGCCGCCCAGCCGGTTGGAAGGCTTCTGGTTGGCGGAGCACTGATTGGATCGTTTTTAAAGGTCAGGTTGATAGTAAACGGCGTGACTGAGTAGATCCAGTATCCATTCAGGGGTGCAATGACCGTTCCGGTAAGAACCTGATCCCAGTACTGCCGTGCCGGATCATATGCCCAGATTGCATGTCCTCCCGTCGGGACATCCCTGAATACGGCACTTGCATTGCTGAATCCATCTGCAAGGGTCCGGGCAACAGAGATAAAGTTCCAGCCACTGTAGAGCTGAATCTTGGTTGGATCATAGGGTCCGATGGTCGGAGTCGGCTGTGGTCCGCCAATGACCGTTATGTAATCTTTCTTGACTGCCCGGTCGATCTCATCACCAAGGGTAATGGTCAGCGTAACGGTGTACTTGCCACCATACTGATAGACATGGGATGGATCTTTTACTCCCGCAGCGGTGAATCCGTCACCAAAGTCCCAGAACCAGTTCGTCGGTGATCCGGTTGACTTATCCTGGAATTTAACCGAAAGGGGAGCAGCCCCGGATGTGGGGCTTGCAACAAAGTCCGCCTTGATCCGTGGCTCACGGACAGTTATGTAATCAGGCTTTGTAGCAGTATCCTTTGCACCTTCCTTGTTCATGACCGTCAGAGAGACCGTGTAGACACCGGCCTCACTGTAGCTGTGCTTTGGATTGGTCTCGGTAGAGGTTGTTCCGTCTCCAAATTCCCAATACCGGGAGGTCAAATTCTTCCCGGTTGATTCGTCCCTGAACTGGACTTCAAGGGGTCTGCTTCCCTGGGTCGGATCAGCACTGAATGCAGCGGTTGGAACACGGTCATCAACAATTCTGAGGGTGAGGATGATGTATTTATCATCCACGAGCCGCTGGTCAAGGAAGTTCTTAATTGCCGTGACTGCCTGGCTGCCCTGATAGTATCCTGGTCCGTCAAGTGGGAAGAGTTTGCTCCACTCATCCGGATATGAGGTGACCATCCAGATACGGTTCGATTCGATTGGGTCACGAACGTCGGTCTCCTTCACCATGTCAAACTTGTGGTTGTACATCGGGTGCTGGAGGATGATTGTGTAGGCACCTGGCTTGAGATCACAGAGGCTGATGTAGTTCAGGAGGTTTACCTCGAAGGTATCATCACAGAAGACCGGGATTCGTGCATTGACATACTTGTCATTACCGACCTTCTCTTCTCCGAATATCCACATGTTGATCTCTTTAGTGACATTGTCGCCCTCTCCGGTGTGCGGGAATCCGCATGCCTTTCCGGTGAGCATGATCTGATCCATCGATGTCCAGCTGCATCCGTTCGGACAGCATTCAACCGGCTTGGTAATAACGTCCGGCTCAAGGACCGCATCAAAGCATGGCTCTTCAAGGATGATATCCCGTGATGCGACAACTGCACATGAACAATCCAGACAACATCCGTTCACCGGCAGACTGGATGCATATACGGTGTAGGTTCCCGGATTGATTGGTGCTTTCTGTGTCTTCCAAGTGTATGTCCAGGTCCCGTCGCTCTTCACCGGCACTGCAATGGTTGTAAACTGATCAGACTCCTCCTTACAGCCAAGCTGGATCATATCAAGTCCCGGCTGGATAATGTGTTCAGTCTCGTCCGGACGCTTCCATCCGAGGAGGTCATTTCCACACTTGTTCTGGCACTGACTGCCGGTCATGAATAAATAGACCGTATCACTGTCAGTGTTTGTGCCGGAGAGGGTGATATCATTACCCAGATAATATGGTGGTTCCTCCTTGATCTCAAGTGTGACAACGCCCTTGTTGACCTGAACCAGTCCGTCTCCGTCGATTACCTTTGCAGGATCAGATTCGACACTCTGCACATGGATACGGTATGCACGGTCAGGGGCAACATCCGGCCCGACGGTAAACTCTACCGTCTTGAATCCGGGGGTTGGTTCATTGTCATTGTCCGTGGTGACCTTTGCATAATAATACACACCATTCTCATAGACATCACGTGCATTGGGCTTGTCATCAGTTGGGACGACTGAACGGATGTCTCCGGTCTTCTCACAGCAATCCGGAGAGAGCTTTGTAGAGCCGATTGTGAATGGTCCTTCTTTATTATCAAAGACGATATCTCCCTCTGTAACTCCGCTCTGATCCGGCCGGATCATTGGCGGACGATCACATGGAGCACCAGTCATCTTCAGAGCACAGCATTTGGTCGGATCTGTCTCGCCAGGAGCACATTCCATGATGACAATAATGTAATCCTTGCCTGGGCGTCCTCCGATAGTAACGAAGAATGACGAGTTCCGGGTCACGGTGCCTGGATTAATTATGACATCGATTGAATCGTCTGCAATGACTGCAGGTATTACCTTCGTTATTGCTTTACCGGTCTGATCTCCCGGATAATTCTTCTTTATGTTGTTCAGATCGACTTCAGCATAGAAATTATATTCACCATTCGGATAGAGACGGTTTCCATCGGATGCCAGTGCACCGGTGTTCCATCCTGAGGTTTTCTTATCATTCTCAGGCCAGAACCATGGATTTGCGTCAACTACAAGCTTACGAAGTCCAATCTCGGAATCAGGTACACCATGCAGGGTTCCACGAAGTGATTTGTAGGTCACCTGGGTCACATTCGAAGACCCGACCATGTTGATAATTCCAAGATCTTCAGGTGCAAGGCCTTTGCCACGCTGAATAATTGCAGAATACAGATTTGATTCTATACGGAAGTTTACAAAGTTCCCTGCCGGGATTTTACCGCCGTTTTCATTAATGTCCTGATCTTCGTTCTGGTTCCAGATACGAAGTGCTATGGATGGATCTTTTACAATAAAACCAAGTTGTTTTGCCTTTTCTCCGCTCCAGATCCACCAGCGGCCGGTCCGGTTCATAAACTGTGCCGGGTCAATGAAGAAACTCTTCGGATTATCAATAACAATAGATGCTACCGGTTCGGTAAGATATGCCTCAGAGGTTGGATCAAACCAGGCAATCGTATCGCCACTCTTCAGGAACAGTGATACATCAAGACCCTCTTCACCTATGAAGACATCTCCGCCCTGGGGAACAACGGTCAATTTATTCTCTGCTGCACCTGAGAAATGCAGATCCTGATCAAGGTTCAGACCTGGCTGATACGGGATTGTCTCTTCCGCCTTGACTCCATTCAGCCAGAAGGTCACCGGTTCCCCTTTCAGAGTCTCGTTTGCCCCTGCCTGAACCATCATCGGCTGAGATTCTGTTCCGTATGTTCCATTTGACATTGTTACTGCAGAACCACCCCAGAATCCGAGAATATCAGATTCCACAGTGAGTCCGGGCTTTGCAGGTTTGTCACCGATGTATACTGTTCCTTTCAGAAACATCGGGACAAGTTGTTTTATCTCCACATCCTCTGCCAATGCCGGTGCAATACCTGCGAAAAGAAGGAGGATCAGGAGACAGACTCCGATTCCTTTCATCACCGTACTCATCTTACTCACCACCAATCAGTATCCCGTCCGTATTCATTTCGATGAGATACCCGACGGTTGGATACATGAATTTGTCATCATCCACTCCCCGGATAATCGGGTACTCCCACCGCTGTGTCAGCGGGTTGAACATGAGCGTCTTATTCCATGCCTCACCTAATGATGCAAGGGCCACATTGGCAGGGGTCGGCTGCATGGCCATGATACCGATACCATTCCAGCCTATCTTCAGATCACGGGTAAATACTCCTCCCTTGACATAGTCCGGAGTGATCACAATCGAACCTGGATCTTCCTTCCAGACTCTGAGTGCTTCAAGGGGCTTTACCGGATAATCATCAGTGACATTTACCCACTCATTTGCAGCATTGTTAAAGACTGCATAAGGAACGCCTCCGGTCTGAATTCCTTTAAAGAGTTTGCTTACGGTATTGTAATCTTCAGTGACTGCCATCGGAACAGATACATGGTTCCACCCCTGCTCAATGGTAAACTGACTGCCCGTTCCAATGGTGATGTAATTATCCTTGGTTACCGAGTTGGATCCGCCATTGTTCTTTACCGTCAGAGTTACGGTATAGATACCCGGGACAGTGAAGGTAATGGTCGGGTTCTGCTCAACCGAGGTTGCTACAACCTTCCCTTCACGGATGATCTGCCAGTTCCATTCATCCACGACGCCGGTAGATTCATCAGTGAAATCTACCTGAACCGGGAAGAATTCAGATGACAATGGATCAGCTGAAAATCCAGCTACCGGTGGATCATTCATGACCACATAATCGACAATCTTCGGGACTCCTACACCCCGGTTATCACCCACATTCAGTATGACCTGATACGTCCCTGGTTTTTCATAGGTATGAACCGGGCTTTGGAGTGAAGAGGTTGTATTGTCTCCAAAGTTCCACTGCCATGACGTCGGTGTTCCACCCGTTGACTTGTCAGTAAACTGAATCTGGTCACCTGCATATGCTGATGCCGGTGCAACCGTGAAATCTGCAATAAGACCTGTGGAAATCGGATTACCCGTAACGGTTACCGATTTGGATGCGCTTGAATCACCAAACTTATCACTTACGGTCAGAGTCACATTGTAGGTACCGGGCAGGTAGTAGACATGAGCCGGACTCTGCACGGAAGAGGACGTTCCATCACCAAACGTCCATTGCCATGATGCAGGAGATCCACGTGACTCATCCATAAACTGCACGGTCTCACCAGTTACCGGAGCGGCCGGGTTAAAGCTGAAGTCTGCAACCGGACCGGAGATAACATTAATGTAGCTGTCCTTGGTTGCGGTATTGCTGACTCCTTCTGCATCAGTCACAGTTAGTGAGATGGTGTACTTTCCGGTCTTGTCAAAGACCTTCTTTGGATTCTGCTCGGTTGAGAAGGCCTCACCGTTTGCGGTCCATGCCCAGCTGACTCCCTTCATGACCGATTTATCGGTAAACTGGACTGCAAGGGGTGCATTGCCCTGTGTCTTATCAGCAGTAAAGTCAACATTGCCTTCACACGCTTTATCCTTCAGTTCAAAGGTTACATGTGCATAGAGATCATCAATGCCATCCTGGTTGAATCCATCAATCAGGGCTTTGACTGCAACTCCTGCATACAGAGCGTCCTTCCCCTCAATCTTAAAGAGTTTGCTGTCACTGGTCGGCATGGTCGTCAGAACAAACCGATCTCCCGTGTTTTCCGGTTCTCCAAGGCGGATATCGAAGTTATTGTTCGCTCCCGGAGCCTGGACGATCACATCATATTTGCCGGTTGCAATGCTGCAGAGGTCAATACCATTCGCCTGCAGAAGTCCCTTATTGAGTTCGAACCTGTACGTTCCATCGCAGTAAATGGGAGTTACCGCCATCAGATAATTCTTCAGACCAAACTGACTCTGACCAAAGAGCCAGACCTGGAGCTGCTTGCATGAGTTTCCTCCTGAGCTGCCTTCTACCCAGATCTCCTGAACACCACCCAGCTGACCACACGGGTATCCCGGACAGCAGCATCGGGTGACATCATCCACTTTTGCCGTAACATCCGGTTTTATCAGGGTGACATCAATGCTCGTTACCGCAGCACACTCCGGGCATTTCAACAGACTGCATACACCTTCCTCACATGCTACTCCGAAGCAGTCGCCAAAGCCACATGGTCCGCCTCCTGCAGCATCACACTGGCAGAACCGGCAACCCGGATCAACACTTGCCATCCAGATGGTATACTTCCCCTCACCGATTGGAACAGCACTGG
>CAZCSN010000031.1:0-25924 GCA_964501255.1 uncultured Methanospirillum sp.
GCCCAGCCGGATTCGAACCGGCGACCTCCGCCGTGTAAAGGCGGTGTCATAACCAACTAGACCATAGGCCCGTGCGCCTTACAAGGTATACCTCAGAACATATAAGGATTTTCTATTTTTATCCTGCAAAATTATGAAACACATGCACATTAAATAACCCGGATGCCATGTACCGCTGCCGGTCTTCGATCATCTCAGTCGGACTGTCAACTGACGAATACAAATTCACACAAACCCATCCCTTTCCCATCGGTTTCTCAGGTTCAGAAAGAGCCGGTGGAACCATCTTCCCGTTAGGTGCGATAAAACCGGCAGGAACAGGAATAGAACTATTTGGGGGGGGAGCAGGAGTATCACCTGCCTCATCTGAAAAAGATATTACAGGGCCTGTATTTTCCGGTACTGCAGGAATAACATCCTGAAACTGACCAAGAAGCATCAGGTTTCTCGTTGGGAGAATCTCATCCGGATTTCCTGTCATATTGGGTGGCAGCAGGATAACCGGCAGTATTATGATAAGAAACAGTACAGGAAACAGAATATGATGTAGTATTCGCATGCTCCCCCTGCATGCAGCATCCCAGGGCATACACCGGTGCAAAACCCCACCAGTCACACCGGAGAATGCCCGGTATACAGTATGTTAGTGCCGCAGCACAAAAACTCTCTGGTTTACCCCTGCATCGCAGCCTTGTGGGCAAGAATATCCCGCCCGTGAATCAGCCAGGATCGGCCAACCTTTCGTGCTGCAATCTTTTGTTCCTTAATGTACTTCCGCATCGTTGATACAGAGATCCCAAGAGCGACCGCTGCCTCAGTCTGGCTGTACTCCTTATCGGTCCTGATCTTCATCGAGCCAACCTCCATCGCGTCCATCACCGGGGCGACCGGTTGTTTCTGCACCTTGACCAGGGCTTCCTCAGCAAGATTTCCAGGCAGGGGCATATCAGAATCGATCACCGCCGGTGATGATGAACCCCCGGCCGGACTTGTAAGAGCGATCAGATCAGGAAAGAGCGTCTTTTGCTGCTGAATGGGAGGACTTATTGATTTTCCCTCAAGCTGACAAAGCCGGCGTTCAAGATCCGCAATCAGTTCCTCATGCCGTGCAACCATCCTGGATAGATCGGCCGGGGGTGGGATGAGCCCCGGTGACGGGCCGGAGGACGAAGTCAGATCCTGAAAATCAGGAATAGCCCCTTTGGAGACTGACAGAATGTATGACGAGATAATATCCCGGATAAGTGCTGAAAGGGTCGTATTCTGATGTTCTGCAATCTCCAGCAGTTCACTAATATATTCTTCATCAAGAGATATTGTCAGATCCTTTCTCATATTATCCAGGACAACGGGGTCCTGTACACCTCCGTAAATAAACGAATGAAAATATGAGCGATACATGAATATGGTTTTACCGATACCTGTCCTGAAAAGGCCTCCTCTCTGCACCATTCACAAACATACTATGGTACCCGCGACAATGACATACACGTCATGGACAATCCATCCGGTCGCTATCCTGATGCTATTCTCTTTGATCTTGATAATACCCTCTGTACATTCATTGACGCAAAAATTGCAGCATGCCGGGCGGTCACAGACTATCTGGGGACAGGAAATAAGGAAGAACTCTTTCAGTTTTTCCTTAGGCCGGTTCATTCATTTGAAGATCCACAGCATATCACCGACTATATGAAAGCAAAGGGCGTGTTTAGCGACGCTGCTGCCAGGCATGCAATCCGTCTGTTTGAGGAGGTAAAGATAGCACATATCCATCCGTACCCCGGTGTTCATACAACCCTCACATCCCTTGCATTAATGGGCATTAAAATGGCTGTTGTTACCGATGCGGGAAATATTCAGGCACGGCAGCGCCTCAAGAAATGTAATATTGACACATTTTTTCCTGTCCTCATCACTCCTGACCGATCAGGAAAACGAAAGCCGGACCATACCCCGTTTCAAATGGCCCTCCAGGAACTGAACGCTTCCGGAACCATCTGGCTGGTTGGTGATTCAATAAGAAGAGAAGTGATACCCGGGCAGCAGCTTGGCTTTGTAACCATATATGCCCGGTACGGAGATTATTTCATGCACTATAATCCTGAATGTGCCCCGGATCATACCATTGATCAGTTTTCAGACCTGCTCTTTGTGACAGGGCTCATCCGCCATACACCAGATCATCAGGGGCCAAACCGGTAGGTATCAGGCGGAAAGATCAACTCAAACCTTGCCCCTCCCCCGTATATCCCGGTCTCACGGATAGATATTCCGGTGATGTCCAGGATTTCCGAGGCCAGATACAGTCCATACCCCTTCCGGTCTGCATAATTTCGGGAAAATATCCGCTCTTTTTGATCCGGATGGACACCTGGACCTGAATCCTCAATAATGAGTGCCAGACCCTCCGGTATCTTTTCACATGCAAACCTCATCCTGACACCCTCACCCCCGTACTGAAGACTGTTATTTACCAGTTCATAGATGACCACATCAAACATCCGGTCAGCATAAATGAACAGCCCGTTGAGTTGAACATCGGCTGCAATTTTTCCGGTAAATTCATGACGATCGAGGATACGACGGACTGACTGGCCAGCTTCAATAAATGCAGGAGGACGGATACCCAGATCCTGATACGTGCGGGTAAGTTCAGCAACCCGGCGGATACGACTGCCCAGATCACGACTCTTTCTGACGAGAAGATGGACCTCATCGTCATCCACAATCTCATCAATAATATCAATATATCCGGTTATCCCCATCATGAGGTTCAGGATATCATGACGGACGATGGCATTAAAATAATTCAGTTTCTCGTTTGCCTTTCTGACCGCCCGTTCATTTCTGATATATTCCAGAAGGTCACAGGAATCCGGCTCAGGAACACCGTTGCCATTTTTCGTCCAGATCAGAGAGAAGCGGCCGGACGTCAGACGGGAAATGACACCCGGCCAGATTCGATCTGAACCTGGAATTGTGAGCGCTATCTTTTTTGTATCACCCGGGGTCATATCCGAAGCATCACGGATGATTTCATGAAGGAGGAAGGCTATATCAGGCGGAAAAACCGTCTCGATATCCATGCACTCAGAAATAGGCAGAGAAGGTGATACATAAGGGATCTCATCAGACGGAAGACAGAACTCCAGACGATCCTCAAAAGCCCGGATATACCAGCAGATCCCCGGGGTAAGCAGGAGTTCCCAGGAGGGCGATAAATCCGCGTCGGTTGTATCTTCCATGATATCTGGTATAATAGCGTCTTTTTAGTGAGTCTAAATAATTTCTTATTTTATCTGGAAGAACAGTTTGTGGTTTGATCACCAGAATTCCGAAACAGCATAATAATACTCTCCGTTCCAGAATAAACCTGCGCCAAACCGATCTGCAAGGGGATCGAGGATATTTTTTCGATGGCCCGGACTATTCATCCACCCGTCCATCAGAGCCTGACCAATTGCAGTGCCGTTCGTGGGATCCACATATCCGACTCTAGCGACCATACCGGTGCCGATATACGCAAGATTTTCAGCAATGCCAATCCTGACTCCGCCCTCAATATCCTTTGTGACCGGATACCCGGATTGTTGTGCCCGTTCAGATGGTCCGTCCCCATCTCTGTCAGTATGAGAAAGCCGGCCTGCCCGGGCCAACTCCTGTGCATACTCTTCTGCAATACGGGAGAGATTCTCATCCCATATCAGGGGTTTTTGCCCCTCCTCAATCCGGTTCTGGTTTGTAACCGCCCGGATTGTGGAGATAATCTCTGCCTTAAGAGCTGCCTGATCAGGGAGGGGTTTTGGGAGAACCGGGATCGGGGACGAAATTCTCGCAATGGTTCCCGTCTTTTCAGGATTTTGGCCGCTCGCTTTCACATACCCATACACATAATACCGGCCGGAGGGGAGATCCTGGGATACCGTTCCGATGTAGGGAAGCGTTATGACGGCACCGGGACGAACCGGATCGACCGGAAGAGCACTGATCGTCGCATTCAGATCCGGATTATCAGGTGACCTGAAAAAGATATACAATGTGGTAATTCCACTTGTCTGGTCACCCAAATTCCTGACTGTAACCGTTCCCTGGTATGGATAACCCTGATATGCCGTCTGCTCCCCCGTAAGACCGGTAATCGTAAGAGATGGTCCGGCTGAAACTGCACCCGCCGGCATATGAAACAGGATAAGGACGATGAGGAAAATTGTACTGATATATACGGGGTTATTACTGTACGGGAGATTCATCAGACGAGATAGGTGGTTTGTACGTGAAAAACAAATTTCCGTTACAGGGGAAAAATTCAGACCTCATCAGGTTCCAGATCTTCAAATTCGATATCGGTCAGATCACCGTCGCCTGACAGGTCATCGTCCATCATGGACTCATCAAGTGGCATATCAAAGTCAGATAATCCTTCATCAGAGAGACCGCCGCTCTGATCTGTCTCACCTGGCTCTTCTCCCGTGTCTGAAAAGTCATCATCAAGCGAATCACCTAAGCCTGTATCTGACATGTCTGGTTCGAGATCTCCTTCGAAATCAGGGAGATCACCAGACTCAGTCACCGGTTGTTCATCAACCCCGGTATCATCATATGATCCAAACTCATCATCACCGATTCCTGGCAGTGATGTCTCCTCTTCTTCATCCTGAGTGAACTCATCACCGAAGAGATCTGGTGATCCATTCTCATCAAAGTCATCTGGTAACGGAAGATCCCCGTCTCCCCCTGCACCTGCCACAGAAGCTGCGGCGGCGGCAGGCCCGGCAGCTACTGCAGCCGGAACATATCCTGATGAAGGTGGGCGGGATGATGAACCTGCTCCCGCTGATGTGGTGGATCGGGACGGGCGAAGCGGCTCTGGAACGGGCAGTCCTTCCTCTTTTCTCCGCTCAGCCACATATTCACGAATGCGGTCACGAAGCGGAAGATTTGCCCGGGGTGACTGAACCGGCATTGCTTTGACCGGCTCGGATGCATGATCAGTCTGGCCCTTCTTTTTTGGCCGTCCTTTCAGATATGGATGAATAATATAGAGCCAAAGACCCATTACTGCGGTAATCCAGAGGGAAAAATATACCGCACCAATCATATCCTTGATACCTGACTGAAAGCCGGTTGTAAGATAAAATCCGAGAAGAAGGACTATTAACGCTCCAATAAAGGTTATGATCATCAGCAGCTTCTTCTCAATTTTCATACCTGAACCCATCTGCACTGATACAACCGGATACCCCCATCCGGTGAATAGTATACCAGAATATCTCAGTATTATAATTTATGTTCTCTGGTTCCTGACTGATACACATCAGGGTCTGATAATAATCAGTCGCTCCTCGGTCATCTCACGGATGGCAAAGTATGGGCCTTCTCTTCCGATTCCAGACTCTTTAACACCGCCGTATGGCATACTGTCCATACGAAAAGTCGGGATGTCATTTATCAGTACCGCACCACACTGTATCATTTGTGCAGCAGAGATCGCCCTGCCAAGGTCTTTCGTAAAGATACCAGCCTGCAGACCATACCGGGAATCATTCAGCATGGTTACCGCTTCATCAAAGGTATCATATACCGTTACGGTAAGAACCGGAGCAAACAGCTCCTCACACCTGACTGCCATATCAGGAGTGGTATCAGCAAGGATTGTTGGAACAAGGAGATGACCGGAGAGTCTCCCGCCGCAGAGAATCCGTGCCCCATGTGCGACTGCTTCTTCAATCTTCCGATGAGCTTCAATCGCCTTCTCCGGAGTGATCATCGGTCCCACATCAGTTCCTGGTTCCTCCGGATCGCCGGTTACCAGCGCATTACACCGGGATACCAGTTCATGGATGAACAAATCTGCAATACTTCTCTGGACAAAGACACGCTGCACGGAGATACAGACCTGGCCTGCATGAGCATATGCGCCCTCGATGATTCGTGATGCCGCAAGAGTCTGGTCAGCATCCTCATGAACAATGACACCGGCATTCCCACCAAGTTCAAGCGTGACATGACGGGCCGGGGTTATGCTCCGGAGATACCAGCCGACGGAAGGGCTGCCGGTAAAACTCAGGCAGGCGATCCGCCGGTCGGTTACCATCCGTTCAGCCACATCCGGTCTGCAGGGGATGACATTGACTGCCTCTTTTGGAAACCCTGCACGGAGCATAAGCTCGCCGAATTTCAACCCGGTGAGCGGGGTCGCTGAAGCAGGCTTTATAATGCAGGCGTTGCCGGCCGCATATGCAGGTCCTGCCTTGTGACATATCTGGTTGAGAGGAAGGTTAAAAGGGGTGATCGCCAGGACAATCCCGACGGGGACACGAAGGATCAGGGCTATCCTCCCTTCTCCTGCAGGATACCCGTCCATCGGGATCGTCTGATCATGTATTCTGACCGCTTCTTCAGCCGAAATCCGGATTGTTGTGATCGCTCTGGAGACTTCCGTTTCTGCTAATTTTCTGACCTTTCCACCCTCACGGACGATGATATCTGTCAGGAGATCTGCCTCCTCTTCCATCAGGCCGGCAAGACGTGAGAGAGTAGCGGATCGTTTATATGCAGGCAGGGCAGCCATGAGCCGTGCTCCCTCCTCTGCCTGTTGTATGGCCTCTTCTGCTTCATTGGGACCGGCAGCACAGACTTCGGCAAAGGTTACCTGTGAATAGGGATTCACAACCGGGATGACAGACGGAGTATGACGATATCTCCCTCCAAGGATCAAAGGATGGGGATCCATACTATACCTGGATCGCCGGGATGTTAAAAGAACGGTGCCATTGTACTGATCCAATGAACAATCGCACCGGCAGTAAATCCAAGAAAGACGGTAAACAGGGAGATCCGGATAGCAGTCCCCAGTCCCTGCTCGCGATACAAAACTGCAATTGTTGAGATGCACGGGACAAAGAGGGTGCTGACCAAAGCAAATACATAGAGCTGTACTCTGGTCATTACATCGGTCAGGGTTGCAGTTCCGGCAAGGATAATCAGCGTCTCAAACGCCATCTCTTTTCTGAGGATCCCAAAGATCAGGGCGGTTGATGCAAACGGAGGAAGACCAAGAATTCCATTGACCACCGGTGCAGTGGCCGTTTCGATGACATCAAGCACCCCGTAAAACCCAAGCAGGCCTAGAAACACGCTGCTGACGATCAGAAGCGGCATGGCAATGATGAGAAACTCCCGGATATGAATCCAGGCACGTGTCAGAACCATGGCAGGAGACGGGATCCGAAGCGGCGGGACTTCAAGTACCATCCCCATCTGGGTTCCGGGGGTGAACCTGGAGAGGAGGAGGCCGGAGAGCAGGATAAGGATGAAGATGATGAGATAAATTGAGAGTGCTGCGAATAGTCCGACAAAGACCGAGACAATCCCGGCGATGATTACCGTCCGGGCGGAACAGGGGACCATGGTGATCAGAAATGCAGCAATATGGCGCTCACGTTTTGTTCCAATCTGCCTGATAGCCATGATCGCCGGCACATTGCACCCAAGGCCCAGTATCATTGGAATGATTGCCTGTCCATGCAGGCCAAACCGGTGCATGATCCGGTCTGCAAGAAATGCGATCCTGCTCATATATCCCGTATCCTCCACCACCGACATCAGGAGATAGAAGGTAAAAACAAAGGGAAACGCAATCCCAAGTCCTGCCTGGATGGCAATGACAAAAGAGAATGCAAGTTCATATACGAGGGGATCGAGGGAGGCATCTGCAAGCGGGGCAAGAACCCAGAGGTCAAATGCCAGAACAATAAGCTCTTCAAGATATGATCCAATAAAAAAGACCGAGATGAGCAGGGAGAGAAGAATCCCAACCATGATCAGGACTCCCGGGAACGGGGTTAAAAGCCAGGTATCCAGACCGCGCATCTCTTTTCCCGGGGCTTTTGATACAACGCGGGCAGCTATCTCCCGGGCTGCATGATGTCGGTTTCCGGCCAGAAGGGATGAAACAGGCATCCGGTGCTCCTCTTCCAGTTCCCCGGTGATGGTCTTTGCTGCTTCGAGGAGCAACGGGTCGGTTCCGATGCCCTGAAGGGCCAGGAGTGCGGGAACCCGTGATGAACCGGAACCTGAGACCCGCATCAGGGTTCTGACCCCGGCCTCGATATGACGGTCATATAACACCTGATATGTCCCAACCCTAGCCTGCTTTGTTGCAAGAGGGATTATTTCAGTGATATTTTTTCCGAGTGTTGCCGAGGTAAGCAGGACCGGTACGCCGGTAATCTGTGAAAGGGCTTTTGTATCGATCTCAATCCCCTGTTTCTCGGCCTCATCTGCCATATTCAGAACAGCGATCATGGGAAGATGGTGCTCAAGAACCTGAAGGAAGAGATAGAGATTTCGCTCAAGGTGTGCAGCATCAAGGATGACAACCAGCACATCAAAGGAATGGGAAAGAACCATATCCCTGACCAGCCGTTCCTCATCGCTCTCACCGTCCAGTGAATAAATACCAGGCAGATCGATGATCTCAACCGGAATACGATTGATACAGGATATACCGGACAGAATGTCAACCGTTGTGCCGGGATAATTACTGACCTCGACCCCGATGCCGGTCAGATGCGAAAAGATGAGCGATTTTCCAACATTCGGGTTGCCGATAAGCCCGATTTTCACCGCTCCACCTCAATCAGAACAGAACGTGCAATTTCAGGACTTATCGCAATATCACAGTCTTTCACTCTGATAAGGAGGGTGTCGGCCATCCGCTGCCTGACTGTGACTTCTTCTCCGGGAATCAGCCCAAGGTCTGCAAGTCGTCCACCCCGGCCACACCCCCGGATTGCATCAATTCGTACTACATCGCCCTGCGCACAATCTGCGAGACTTTTAAATGAGCATCGCCGTGCATGACCATGACATGGAACATGACAGTCACGGTTTCCTCTGATAAAGCGGCGAAGACGGTTGATGGTATCATCAGAGGTGTGGTGTTCCATTGAGCAGGCCTCTGCATGTGCCAGATCATGGTCCATACCAAGCATCTCCTGAAAAAACGTCTCCAGAACCCGGTGCCTGCGCATGATGGTTTCCGCAGCCTGCATCCCGTCCGGAGAGAGGTGATACCTCCCGTCCTCTGATACCGTGACTTCACCGGACCTGACCAGGGTTGAGAGTATCTCCTGCACCCTCTCTTCCGGGTACCCGGTATGAAATGCAATATCTGCCGGCTTTCCTCCCATGCCGGTCAGCTTTGCCTGTCTCATAAGAGAAAGAAGGATATCCTCCCGTTCTGCATTATCCATTGCAGTACTGAGTTGTCATTTTGTGGGTTTATAGCCCACTCACAGGAGTGAGCCTTGAGTTTGCCTTTTATTCTTCGAACACTCACATCTCCCGTACCATGAAGAGGAAGGCCGGCTCTCCTGATTCCTGCATGTCATGTACGTTACGACGAACGAAGATCATCGCAACTATCGGCCCGGCATCTGCTCATCCACGGATTATCAGGGAGATGATCCTCTCAGGAATGGATATCGCACGGGTAAACCTCTCACACGGATCAGCAGCCTGGCATGAAGAGACCGTTCAGCAGATTCGAACTCTCGCTCAAGAATTAAACCGTGAGATCGGCATTCTTGTCGATATCCCCGGACCAAAGCTCAGAGTGCTGAACGGCTCGCCACCCCGGGATGTCATATCAGGAGACATCATCCATATCGCCGGGGAACATAAGCCCTCCAAGGGTTCAGTGCTGGTCAGTCCTTCTGACTGTATCCCCCCGGTATGCCCTGGCGATATGGTGCTGATCGGTGACGGTGCTGTCACATTACAGGTCTTAAAACCAGGACCGCCAATGCGTACAACCGTCCTGTCAGGAGGGACCATCAGGGAAGGAATGGGGGTTGTCATTCCGGGAAGAAGGCCTGATATTCCGTATGCAGGGCCCCGCTTTGTGAAGCATATCAGCCAGGGGGGGGCACTCAGACCTGATTATATCGCTCTCTCATTTGTCGGAACGGCAGCAGATATCCGGGATGCCAGAGCCCTCCTTGCTGAACACGGGATGGCAGATATCCCGGTCATTGCAAAGATCGAATGCAGACGGGCGGTCGAAGGACTGGCTGATATCATCAGGGATGCAGACGGAATTATGGTTGCACGGGGTGATCTCGGGGTTGAACTCCCCCTTGAAGAGGTCCCGAACATACAAAAACTCATCATTACTTCATGCAGCCAGCAGGGGAAACCGGTGATTACAGCAACCGAGATGCTGGAATCAATGGTCAGCAGAGGAAGACCAACCAGGGCTGAAGTAACCGATGTTGCACATGCCATTGTGGACGGAACCGATGCGACCATGCTCTCAGCCGAGACCTCAGTCGGGAGACATCCGGATCAGGCAGTCATGATGATGGCACGGATTGCAACCGAGACAGAAAAACATCTTCCATACCTTCGTATCCTAAGCGAACGATCCGACTGGCATGAGAGAAATGTTGAGGGGATCATCAGTTATCGTGCCTGTTATATTGCAGAAGAACTTGGGAGCCCGGCGATCGTTGCGTTCACACGATCCGGACTGACCGCCGAACGGGTATCACGATGCAGACCACGAGCCCCGGTTCTCGCCCTTACCCCTGACCCTGCCGTCGCCAGAAGGCTCCTTCTCAGGTGGGGTATCCAGCCGGTCGTGTATGATCCGATTCAGTCAGCTGATGAACTCTTCCAGGCTGCGGTTACGATCGCCCGATGTACAGGAATCGCCCGGTCAGGAGAACAACTGGTGATAATTGCAGGGAATTTTTCAGGAAAGGAAGGACGGACGAACATGATAAAAGTGGAAGAGATACCATAACCACTTATTCAAAGAGCAGTGTCCGGTATTTCCCTGATCCTGATGATACCTCCTGCTGTGGCCGGACCGGCTTTTCATGACCCCGAATGGATTTTACCAGATCAGGAATCATGCCAAAACTACAGCAGGCATTCGTGGCAGACCACACGGCACACCGGTTCATGACACAGGGGTTCTTATCAAATGGACAGAGGAGGGATTTTTCAGTCATATATTCATATAGTTCATCCGGATCCATCATATCCTTCTGTATGCCTGTCATGCAGAAACAGAAATGAAATGATCAGAATGATACTGCTTACTGCGATGATGGTCAAAAATACCAGATGATAGGCGACAGGTTCCGGTACTTCCCAGTTCTCACCATGAATTACCATAACAGTCTGATAGGAGGCAAGGATAATGCCGGTGACAATGGGGCCGATCATCCCGCCAAGCGTCTGCATACTCTGGATAATGCCGGTTGCTTCTGCTGTCCGTTCTTCACCGACATAATCCATCACTCCAATCAGATCGGCTGTTGCCACCATAGACATGCCAAAGGAGAAGAGCATCCAGGCAATAACCAGAACGGTACCTGATACCGGAACCAGGATAAGAAGTACTCCTGCACTGATAAGAAACAGAGAGCCCGCCATACAGGGGATCCGGCACCCGGTAACCGGTATCATCCGGCCGGTCAGAGGCCCGGCCACCATATCACACAAAGTACCCGGAATCAGAATAAATCCAACCATTTCTGCCGGCATGGCAAGTCCTGTCGGAAGCCGGATGATATAGGGCATCATCTGAAGGAGGACAAAAAAGGTGAATATTGTCAGAAATCCGATGAGCATGAATACCGCAACCGGACGCTTTCTCATCAGCCTGAAGTCGGCCAGCGGATGGGATGCCCGGATCTCTATCCGGACAAACAGGAGCATTCCAAGAATGGCACACATCAGTACCAGGATCCCCGACGTGCTGACCCTCTCTTCTGATGGCAGGGAGAAGAATACCAGGAAGAGGAGAAGGAAGAGCAGCAGGGAGAAAAATCCTGCAAAATCAAGTGACCCGTGACCTTTCTTTGCATGATCATTCCGTATACCGAGTACAATGAAAAGAAGAAGGATGCATGATGCCGGAATAAGAACCATATAGGTCATCCGCCATGAGAACAATCCGGTTATAAAGGATCCGGTAATTACACCAAGAAAAGTCCCGGCACCATACATGGCGCTGATAATACCAATACCCGTATCAGCTTCGGTCTCTGAAAACCGTTCTCTGATGAGGGCATACCCGAGGGGAAAAGCAGCTATCCCGGCACCCTGCAGGGCACGGCTTATGAGGAGTATCCAGATATCAGGTGCGAACAAGCCGCCAAACAGACCAGCAATATATATGATAAGACAGATCACGAGCAGCCGCTTATGTCCGAACCGGTCACCTGCCGTTCCGATAAACGGTGAAGCTGCCGCTCCCACAAGCAGAACAATTGGTAAAATCCATGACTCATAAATGCCAGGAACGGAGAATTCATGTTCGATCTCCGGCAGGGCAGCAGTGAGCATGGACTCACCGGTCATGACCAGCATGACGGTCAGGGACAGGAGAAGGAGCAGAGAGATATGATCGTTCGATATCACAGAATTCAACCAATGAGCTCTTCTTTGTGTACTTCAGAGATCAATAAAACTATACCCCGCCTCTTATCATACATCAGAAGAAACCTACATCAGTTACATTTCTCTCCGGGGGACCATGCAGGATAATGTACATATTGTTGGGATGATGTTTCGGGCAAAGGCTGATGCTGCTTTATCCATTACCTTTGCTGACGAGGGAGCACGGGATGTATGCGGATACACACCTGCTGAACTGGTGGATACCGGTCTTATCTCCCTTCCTGATCTTATTCATCCGGAGGAGCGTGATACCGTCAGAAGGACTATTCAGGCCGGACTGAATGAGAAGCGATCCTTTGTTATATTCACCAGACTCCAGGTGAAGGATCGTTCATCTGCTGAAGGAATTCTTATTGGATCGGGAATATTTAAAGGACCACTTGCTCTTTCCGGGCTTGAAGGATACATCATCAGGGTACTAAGTCAACCGGTCACCGATATCTCAACCGGATTATTATCACCTGATATATACCAGCAGCTCCTCTCCCATACCGAAGAACTCATCGCGCTGCTCAGTCCTGAGGGGCAGATTACCTATGTCACCCCTTCGGTCTCCCGGATAATCGGATATGATCAGGGTGCCATAACCGGTCTGTTATTCACCCACCTCCTCCCTTCTGAAGAGCAGAAACGGTTTGATGAGCTTAAAACACAGATGCTTGCCGGGGGCGGAAGCAGTGCACGGTTTCATGTAAACATGCCTGACGGTCAGATCCGCCCCGTCATTATCCGGCTTTTCAGGCCGGCGGGAATGACAGGGATGATTCTGAGTGCCTCACGGGCTGATGACCAGGATATCTCACTGAGCCGGGATAGTCTGTACCATGATCTCTTCGCACGAAACCCGGTCCCCGCGATCATCACAACCGCTTCAGATCTTCGCATTCTGGAGATGAACCATGCTGCCTCGGCATATGCATCATCATACTCATCACTCGGGCAGACCGGAGCTGATCTTCGGGAGAGCGGACTTATCAGCAGTGAGGTTATTGAACAGATACGCGAAGGCCTCTCCATTGCAGATCAGGTCGATCTTCCTGACATACGGGGCGGATGGCAGCCGGTCAGAATCATCGCCCGTGAGATTCAGAGTGGCGATCGGGATCTTATCATATGGACAATTAATCCTGAAACAAGAGGCAGTGCAGAGCCGATGTCTGATTCAAGCACTGAACAGAAAGAATTCCGGCATACCTATATCACGCTCCTTCAGATGGTCAGAAATGTGATCAGTCAAAAATACCTGTCCATTGCCGCAGAACCGGAGCATGATATCAGATATGCCAAAATCCTTCTTGAATCTCTTCTGCAGCTGTATGAGGCAGGCGGAGGGAGAGGAGGCGGAGTTCACCTGTGCAGATATATCCGCCTTATCATCGGCTGTATTACCGAAGACTATGCCGAAGATCTACAGGATATCGAGATCGTTATCTCCTGTACGATAGATGACGCTGTTGCAGAAAAGCATGCAGCAATTCTGGGCATTATTACCGGCGAGGTTGTCCTGAACGCAATCAGGCATGCTTTTACTCCCGGACAGGCAGGAAGAATCGAGGTCTCATTACGGCGGGAGGAAGACTGGTATATCTATCAGGTTCAGGACAGCGGACGGGGGCTTCCGGAATCACTGATCAGAACCGGCAGCGCAACTTCAGGTTTTACAATTGTTGAAAATCTTGCAATGGAACTCTCCGGAACAATGACCCTGGCCAATGACGGCGGTGCAGTCGTCAGGGTTATCTTCCCTGCTCTGGTGATTCGGGAGACATAAAACCCGAACCTTTTTATGATCCCAGAGAAATTCAAGTACCATGACTGCACTGACTCCTGAGATGAAGGCCGCCTTTGAAGCGGTGAAAGTATTTCCCCTTGCGACTGCATCAAAATCAGGGATTCCAAATGTTGCGCCTATGGGATCGGTCTTTTTAATGGATGACGAAACGATCTGGATTGGCGACAATTTTATGCAGAAAACCCTCGCAAATGTCCTTGAAAACCCGAAGGCAGCATTATATGTGTATGGTGCCGGAGCAAAGGGATGTTACCAGATTAAGGCTGATGTTACGGTAAAGACAAGTGGCGAGGAACATGCAAGGATGAAAGCCATGATCCATGAGAAAAAACCAAATCTTCCGGCAAAATCACTCCTTATACTGAAGATAACCGAAGTATACGAATGTATGCCGGGAGCAGAAGCAGGAAAAAGGCTTTTATAACACCATTTTGGATATATCTTCAGGCGCCCGTAAAAAAAGGTACAGTATAATATGCTTCATATTATCGATCTACATGCAGAAATTAATGGAAAGGAGATTTTACACGGAATCACCCTTCACATTGAACCTGGTGAGACCCATGTGCTGATGGGTCCGAATGGATCGGGAAAATCAACACTTCTTATGTGCATCATGGGGATTGATGCATACACAATAAAAAAAGGGACCATAACCTTCAACGGGGTCGATGTCACCCATATGCCGATCCATGAACGTGCCCGCCTTGGTATGGGTATCATGTTCCAGCGGCCTCCATCCATCCCTGGACTGAAACTGGGTAAGATGCTTGATGTTATCGGTCCTGATAAGAATCCGGAGGATATCTCTGCAGCAGTTGCCAGGATGAACATGCAGGAGTTTTTAGGAAGAGATATCAACCTGGGATTCTCAGGCGGGGAGATCAAACGGAGTGAGATATTACAGATGATGATACAGGACCCCCAGTTTATCATGCTTGATGAGCCTGAAAGCGGGGTTGATCTTGAGAATATTCATCTTATGGGAGAATCGATCGCCCTGCTCCTTCAGAAGAACCAGCGGTTTGTAAACCGGAAGAACAGCGGACTTGTCATCACGCATACGGGGTATATTCTTGATTACCTTGATGTGGATAAGGGACATGTTATGATTAACGGAGAGTTCAAATGTCATGGCAATCCCCGTGAAATTCTCAAACTCATCAAGGAGAAGGGGTACAACGAATGTCTGCGGTGTGCTAAAATCCCCTGATTTTTTTGAACGGCCGATATTCCCCCGGAGCACGAATGCTGCTCGGGATGGCAGCAGGAGATGCATGCGGGGCGCCATTTGAAAATCTTTCCTATAAGGATGCAATACAGAAATTACAAAAGGAGTCTTTTTCACCGGGTATCTATACCGATGATACCCAGCAGGCTCTTGCCATAGCAGAAGTTATGGCTGCAGGGATGGAAATTACTCCATATAATCTCGCACAATCATTTCTTGCCGTATATGCACGTGATCCCCGTCCGGGATATTCCCGGCAGACATGTGCAATGCTCACCTCACCGAACCCCGAATCATTTCTCACCAGTATTACTGAACAGGAACGGAGAGAGAGAAAAACCGATGGTGCTGCAATGCGGGCGTTGCCTCTTGGTTTTTTTTCTGACCGGACCAGAGTAACCCAATCTGCCCTGCAGAGTGCATCAATCACCCATGGTCATCCGGATGCTCTTGCAGCAACTGTTGCAATCGCTCTGATGGTTCATGAGCGACTGTATTATGCCAGATCGTATATAGAGCTCTGGAATGGTATTCGTGACGATGTACGCACGATTTCACCTGATGTGACCCTCTGGTGTGATCGGTGTGCTGCACTGAGGGCCCTGGAACGGGAGATTCTTTTTGGAGAATATGCCTCATATGGTGTTCCCTATACCGAATCCCGCATTTTTCTTGGAGCGGTGATCTTTCTTCTTACCAGATACGGCAGTGATCCCTGCAGGCTGCTTACTCAGGCAATATCCCTCGGAGGGGATACTGATACGGTTGCAGCAGTTGTTCTGGGCGTTGCCCTCGTGCAGGGAGGAGAGGAGAGCTCCATATGGGAACTCATCGACAGGATTGAAGACGGACCTTTCGGGAAAGAATACCTCATCTCAATCGGGAATGCATTGTCAGAGCGTTTCCTTAATGAGAGAAATAAAACACCCAAAGAAGAATGAGGAGAGCAATAAGAACCGCTCCACCGATGAGTACTTCTTTCCTCTGATAAAACGGGACCTTCACCGGTGTTCTGACCCGCCCGGCTGGTCCGGCTCCTTTCTTACCCGGCATGCCGGACTTTTTCCATCCGGCAAGGTTTTTGCATGCATGATTAAAGGGGAGGCGATGATTTGGGCAGAATACCCCTCCACAATAATTACAGGTAAATGCGGAACCTCCGGATACCTCTTCTCCACATATTTCACAATTCATTTACAAACTCCCTTCTGTGTCTGAGTAGAATACGGTATCATAAATACGTCTGAATATCATTCCCCGTCATCCTCTGATACATCACTGGTCCCCTCTCACCGGTTATCGTATCTGCCTCAGGATGTTCTGTATGTTTTTCTGCATATAGCCGTGCCTTTTTATGATCAGTTGCATAACAGTATACACACCCATGCAGGCAGGTGTCATATTGCCCGATATCCTTGCTCCTTATGCACCTGCATGCAGGACGCTGACCCCGATCCTTTTCCGGGAAGCGATCAAGGTACCGAATCAGGGCATTATCATGCTGACCGATCCGGCGAAGGAGAACATCATCAATACACTTATTATGGTCAATGGCCGGATGGTAATCAGCTTCATCAGCACATGATGCAAGAGATAGGTTCCAGGTCTGGTTCATCCTGACAATCCCCCTGATAAAATCCTCTCTTTCCTCCTGATTCAAAGTCCTGAAATGCCAGATTGCGGCCTGTTTTTTTACTTTTGCGTACGAAGTATCGACAAAACTGAAGACAAATTTTTCCGTGTATGGTGATACCAACGCTCCGATGGCCTGGATACGGGAAAGAAGGGTCTTCACATCAAGAGACGAAGTACACAGTACCGGATCAAACCGCCATATCACCCGGTCCCTGCCAAGCCGTTCTGATAACTGGATAAACGTGGAGACCCGTTCATTCAGTGGAGGAAGACCAGGTTCCAGACCTTCCGGTCCATAATCAGTCAGGGTAAACTGAACATAATACACATACCCCCTGGCATCCAGATAGTGCAGGTACGGGAGCAGTGGAGCAGGATTTTTACTCCAGAACACAATCGCCCGGGTGTCTTCAAATGATACATAACAGGGAAGACCGGGGTGAAAACTGTTTATCCAGCGGACATAACCTTTCTCCAGCCGGTGTATGAACCAGTCAGCATAGTATGCAGGGATGTCGGTCGCTCTGCTTGCGGAAATGATGACCGGGCATGTTGCAGATACCTGATATCCGTCATCAGTACGGATTGGTCGTTTCAGTTCACCCATGCCGATCCGTTACGAAAGGGTATCCTCATCCTGTCTGTATACAGGACCCTCATACCTCATTGGCGTATACCCGTTCATCTTTGCAAACCCGAACCGGCGGTAAAAGTACTCAGTCTCCGGTGCAGCTATCACCCCTATCCAGCTGATGCCGGCATGCATACAGATAGTCATAAGTTTTTTTACAATTGCTGTACCAATTCCCTGATTCCGCCACTCAGGGAGGACGACTATATCCTGCAGGTATGCATCCGAGATCCCATCCGATATGATCCGACCCATTCCGACCCACCGATCATCCGGCCCGATTGCTGCAACAAATGCATAACTGTTTCTGACTATCCCGCACAGGATGGTATCATCCCACTCCTCCTCCCACCAGTCACCGGCACAAAAGAGGGAACGGATGTCATCCACCGGACACTCATTCACCGTTTCAATGATTACGTCTTCAGGCAGGGATATCCCTCCGGGTCAGGGTCAGGAGGTATCCGGTGATTGCTCCACCATCACCGGTGACTACTCCAAGGCCGAGTGTGACGGGAATACAAAGCCCGCTTCCTGTGCGGACTGAGATGGATTCCGGCATGATGACTGACCGGTCAGAGGACGTGTGATCGATGAGCTGATCAAACCGGGTCTGAATGAGTGAGCCGGATGGCATTCCAAGCAGATCAAAGGCTTTGGTAGTTCCTCCGGTGATGATCCAGTCGCGTGAGAGAAAGAGGCAGGGGATATCATCAGGAACCCCTGACTCCAGGGGGTGATGAAGGACATGGGGCATAATTCTTCGTCTGATATCATATTTATGAAGTGACAATTCAATTGTTGAATACAGCTCCCGGTCACGGAATGGTTTTATCAGATAGCCGGATGGCTGAACTGCAATCGCCCGCTGAAGAGTGGCCTCATCTGAGTGAGCGGTGAGGAATACCACCGGAATGTTATACATCTCTCTGATCCGGTCTGCTGCTTCAATACCGTCAATCTCACCCAGAAGCATGATATCCATGAGTACAAGATCCGGTCTGACTTTACCGGCTGTTTCTATCGCATCCTCTCCTCTGGTCACCTGTCCTGCAATACCATACCCAAGTCTTCGCAGCGTCTGCGCAAGCTCCATGGAGATGACCATTTCATCCTCAACAATCAGTATCTGATGAACCGGATTCATACATTCCACCCCTCTGGTACTCCATGACTATTGGTCTTCTGAAGCGGGAACGTCAGGGTGCAGGTCATTCCCGATCCTGATTCAAATCTGACAGTGCCCTGAATCTGTGTTGTCAGGTTTCTTATCAGCTCTAATCCCAGCGTTGTCTGTTCTTTGGGATCAAATCCTTCAGGCAGACCCCGTCCGTTATCATGATACCGGATGACTCCTTTCTGACCGTTCATTCCTGTCTCGACCTCGATGATCCCAGGGTTCCCTTCGGGAAATGCATGCTTAATGCTGTTTGTTATCAGTTCATTCATCATAAGACCAATCGGAATACCGGTACTGATATCTACAAAGACCTGTTGTTTTTCGACGACCCGGTATTGAATCTGCCCGTCTTCCATCTCAAACTCAAGTATGATACGGTTTCCGATATCCCGGATATAGCTTCCAAGAGGGACATTCGCGAGATCTTCTGTCTGGTAGAGTTTTTCATGAATCGATGCCATCGAAAAGATACGGTTCCTGCAGTCACGGATAACCTCATGCACCTCAGGATTTCCGCTCTGAAAGTCAGTCAGGCGAAGAAGGCTTGCAATAATCTGCATATTATTCTTCACCCGGTGATGAATCTCACGAAGAAGGGTCTCCTTCTCCTTGAGGGAGGTCATCATATTCTGTTTTAAAAGCTCCTCCTGTGCCCTGACCTTCTCCTCTGCCTCTTTTCTCTGCGTTATATCAAGACAGTTGCCGATGAGGCAGTGAGCACCGTTACATCGGAACATGGTCACATACAGTTCAATCTGTATCTGTACACCGTCACGATTCAGGGCGGTCACCTCAAGATGGGCGTGTTCCCTCCACCCTGACATGATCTGATCAAGAGTTTCACGGACGATTTCAGCATCAGGCATTTGAAACAGACCTGGGAGAGACTTTGTCCTGATGATCTCAGCCTGTGAATACCCAAATATTGCAGAAAAGCGTGGATTGATATAGAGAAACCGGTTATTGCGGATAAGAAACACGCCAACAAGTGATTTTTCAACAGGATTTTTAAAATAATCCTCCATATATGCCCGGTACCGTGCGGCTCCTGCAAGTTCTGTCAGCAGAGTATAGGCATAGAGCTCAGGGGTTGCAAGATCTTTCTTTTTCCCGGTAAAAAACAGGGTAAGATATCCCCACCGTTCATCACCAGCCTTTACCGGAAGAAAAACGGCTGAATCAACTTCAAGCCGTGTCAGTGCCTCACGCTCTGATGGTGATGCATCATCCGGATTAATGATAATACAGGGATCATCATCATGGCTCATCTCCATGGCCCTGATAAGATCTGCAAACAGGTCATCCTGGTTGGGATTTGCGAGTGCTTTTCCCTTATCTTTCCACCAGGTAATGAACTCCGGTACATCACTCCTCTCATCATGATGCCGTGGATCTCCAATAAACGCTCCGGCCGCTCCGGTCACCTGACCAAGTTCCTCAAGGATTGTCTTCATTTCTGCATAGAAATGCTCCCCTTTCAGAAGTCGTCCGGCCGCTCTCCCGATAACCTCAAGTATGAGGTCTTTTCTCTGAATTGCAGCCTCTGCCCGAGCTTTCTCTACCAGAATTGTGATCTTGTGTGAAAGATCAAGGACCTGAATCTCAAGATCCTCGGCTTTATTCTGATAAAAATCTGCTCCGGCATTTAATGCTTCGATGGCCGTCTCTTTGCTGTCATTGCCGGTGAGCATGATAAATGGGAGATAGGGATATTTTTCCCTGATATGGCGAAGAAGCGTTATTCCGTCCATGTCAGGCATATCAAAATCAGAGATGACGGCCTGGATATCATGACGCTCCAGATACTCAAGTGCATCCAGCCCGTCAAGACATACATGTACAGTGAAAAGACCGGTCTCCTCCAGATAAAACTGGAAGATATTCGAGAGCTCCCGATTGTCATCAACAAAGAGTACGGGGATAATTGAGACCACCCGTTTCGGTTTATACGCTTTCACCCGGAGCGTATATAATGTTTAGGTATCCAAAGCCGGGCGCGAAAAAAATATACTTATATCTTCAGGTCTATGCCATATTTTTCTGCATTTGCATCAGCAATAGCCTGAATTCTTGCAATTTCTTCAGTATTGACAGTTGGTTTGAAAAGATGGGCAAACCGTTTCTGAACACGAAGATATTCTTCCACCGGTTTTCGTTTGATCTTTTTTGCCTTCTCAATCTTTCCATTCACAATCTCATAGTTTACCCACAGGCCGGTTTCAATTGCCAGTTTCCCAAGTTCAATGGTCTTTGAGCCGTCAAAACCCCAGCCGGTGCAGCAGGGAGTATGGATCTGAATGTAACAGGGACCTTCAGTATTCACAGCCCGCTCAACCTTCTTGATGACATCATTCGGGTATGCAATCGAACAGGTTGCAACATACGGTGCCCCGTGAGCAGCAAGGATCTGTGGCATATCTTTCTTTGGTCTGGCATTCCCATGACTTTTCTTTCCGGCCGGAGAGGTGGTGGTGCTTGCATCCAGGGGTGTGGCACCGGAACGCTGAATACCAGTATTCATGTACGCCTCGTTATCATAGCAGATATAGGTGATATTGTGTCCCCGTTCAAAGGCACCACTAATACAGAGCACCCCAATATCAAATGTTGCGCCGTCACCACAGATGCACAGGACATGTTCGTCCCGGCCCTGCCGTTTTAAGGCAGATTCAACACCAGATGCCACAGCTGCCGCATTCTGAAAGAGCGAGTGTATCCAGGGGACTTTCCATGCGGTCTGGGGATATGGCGTTGAGAATACTTCCATACATCCGGTTGAAGCACAGACAATGGAACGCTCTCCGGCTCCCTTGAGTATTAATCTGGCTGCAAATGCAGGACCACATCCGCCACAGGCCCGGTGCCCCGAATCGACGAGTTCCAGGGTTCTGTCTGCCATATCAGATCAGCTCCTCCCGAAGGCCAAAGAAACAATCACCATTGCCAGCCTCAATTGCATCAGTCATCTTTTTTATATCCTCAATTCTGACGTCACGTCCGCCAAGTCCTGCTACATAACTGAGAACCTGCACCGACGAATCACCGAGGGCATCCTTGATCTCATATCCTACAGCCCCTTTCATGCGGGACCCGATTGAGATATTCTTTTCAAATACACCTACTTTTTTGATCCCTGACAGTGCCTTTCTGATGTCCTCTGCAGGGAACGGACGGAAGGCACGGATCTTCAGCAGGCCGACCTTTCTTCCCCCGGCCCGCATCTCATCAATGGCATCCTTGATAGTGCCACATACAGAGCCCATGGCAACAAGAGCTGTCTCTGCATCATCAAGCCTGTATGCCTCAACAAGTTCACTGTAGTCACGGCCAAACCGGTCTTTAAACTCTTTCCCGGCCTGTCTGATAACATCAAGAGCACGGATCATCGCCTGATCCATCTCATACCGGAACTCCATGTAATATTCAGGAGTTGCATACATACCCATGCTGAGCGGATCATCGGCATCCAGTTTGTTTATGGGAACATATGCAGGAAGGTATGCATCAACATCCTTCGCAACCGGAATATCCACCGGTTCATAGGTATGAGAGATGATAAATCCGTCAAAGCAGACAAAGACCGGCAGCATGACCCGGTGATCTTCTGCTACCCTGTATGCAAGCAGATGCAGATCAAATGTCTCCTGTACATCCTCAGCGTACAGCTGAATCCAGCCTGCATCACGCAGACTTATGGAGTCCTGCTGGTCGTTCCATATGGAGAGCGGAGCACTGACTGCACGGTTTGCAATCGACATAACAATCGGCTGTCTCATCCCGGCAGCATTGAAACAGACCTCGGCCATGAAGAGGAGACCCTGTGAGGAGGTTGCCGAGTATACCCGTGACCCTGCGGCAGAAGCCCCAAGACATGCGGAAAGGGCGGAAAACTCACTCTCCACGCAGATATATTCACTTTCCAGGGTGCCATCGGCTACCATCTCAGCGAGCCGCTCCACGATATGCGTCTGAGGAGTGATGGGATATGCAGAAATGACATCAGGTTTAACGAGCCTGACTGCTTCTGCTACTGCATGGGAGCCTTCAAGAATTGCTTTCATTTATTTCTCCTCCGTTTCCATGGTAATGGCTTTTGCCGGGCATTCATGGGCACACATACCGCACCCCTTGCAGAAGTCATAATCAGGGTTGAACTGCTTGTCACCGGTCAGGATGCAACCTTCCGGACAGACCAGCTGACACATGCCACAGGATGTACATTTTTCATGATCAAAGACCGGACGGAACACCCGCCATGATCCGGTTTTGTTATCCCGTGCCTGACCTGGAGCTGCCGCACATCCGATACGAAGTGTCATGATTTATGCACCTCTCTTAACAAGGTCGTACGACGCACGGCTGGCTGCCACATTTTTATCTGCCAGGCTCCCGGAGAACCGTTCCCGAACCGCTTCTTCAAGCGCTTCAAGACTTATCTCACCTGATGCTGCGGCAAAGGCACCCATCAGGGTAGTGTTTGTGATCGGGACACCTAAAATATCCAGTGCAAGCCTGGTTGCATCGATCGGAATATATCTGACACCGTCCGGTATGGTGCCATGAATATCCCCGCTGGTATTGATGAGGATTATGCCCCCTTTCTTCATCCCGGAAAAGACGTTTACGTCCTTGATGAGGGTACTATCCTGTACAATGACGTAATCCGGTTCATATACCTGGCTTCTGAGCCGGATCTTTTCATCCGAGAACCTGACAAAAGCCTGGACCGGTGCACCCCGCCTCTCCACTCCGAATGCCGGAAAGGCCTGTGAGAATACTCCGCTCTTAAAGGCTGCAACGGCGATCAGCTCGGCCGCTGTGACCGACCCCTGACCACCTCTCCCATGGATCCGTAACTCTCTCAAGAAAATTCCCAGAATATTTTACACGATTAATCATATAAAATTACAGTCTGACCGGGATGCCAAGAATTTGTGTGACCTTTTTTGAAAAAACGTCCTCTGCAATCCTCGACAGCCCCTTTGCCGCTGTCCATTCATCAAGCACGAGTAGTTCACATCCGAGCAGCCGGCTGATCTCCTCAGATACCGAACCTGCCCTGCTCCCGCATAACGCGACCGGGGCGTCGGGTGCCAAAAGACGCAAAGATGCACATTCCATGGCAGCAAACATGGCAAGTGCTGCCTCACGGTCAGGATCCTGCAGGGTATCCCTGACGCCTGCATGAAGAAATGCATCATTCGCAGTCATTCTTCCGGCATCAATCGCACGGATGGCATCAAGGTCAAGGGCGCCATGCACCCAGCCGGGAGCAAACAGGCATGCATCAAACCCCCCGACTATCTGATTATCCTTTATGAGCAGGCTGACAGTATTTGAACTGATATCAGATACAATACAGGTAGGGCCAAGATGATATACCACTTCATATGCAAGGCCGATCTTTTCCGGGCTGGCCTGGTGTGAGTAGACCTTGAACCGGGGATCGGTATGAGATCCTCGGTGAAGACCGGGGATCGCAATCGCCGGGATGCCGCTCTCTTTAATAATATCAAAAACACGGGTCCCGCCACCGGTATGTTCACCTGCCCCCTCACGACTTACAAGACCACGGTTGGTCAGGGATGCGATGGGTAAAATGACCGAAAAATTATCTCCCATCGAGTATGTAACCGCAAATCCCTCAATCTCTTCGCCTCCGGTCAGGTGGAGCAGGTCAGAGAGCTGAAACGAGACTGCCTCTGCCCGGGGAATTTTATAGACTCTTCCTCCACCGGCAAACCGCATAGCAGTCGTTCCATGATCGATCCCGACAAACATTGCTGTTATACATTTAGGTAGAAGGAAAGGGATATGAGTATGGATGCGCAGTATAGTGACCGGCGGTGCCGGGTTTATCGGGTCACACCTGGTAGATTATCTGGTCAGTGCCGGTGACGACGTAATAGTCATAGATTCCCTTATTTCCGGCGATCTGAACTCCATACAGGATCATCTTGATTCGAAACGGATCACCCTGGTAAGCGCAGATCTTCTCAGTGACTCCTGGCAGGAACATCTTATGGGAGCCGACCGGGTATATCACCTTGCTGCGGATCCTGATGTGCGGGAGAGCTCAGTATCCCCTGACAAACAACTGAATAATACCATTATTGCAACACACCGGGTTCTTGAAGCGATGAGAAAGGCGAGCGTTCCGGAGATCGTCTTTACCTCGACATCAACCGTGTATGGGGAGGCATCGGTTATCCCGACACCGGAGTCGTATACCCCGATGGAACCGGTCTCAGTGTATGGTGCCTCAAAACTTGCCTGTGAAGCACTCATATCAGCATACTGCCACAGCTTTTCCATGCGGTCGTGGATATTCCGGTTTGCAAACATCATTGGTGCCAGATCCGGTCATGGCGTGATCACCGATTTTATCAGAAAGCTCAGAGCAAATCCCCATGAACTTGAGATCCTTGGCGACGGGAAGCAGACAAAATCATACCTTGAGGTCAGGGAGTGCATCAGAGCCATCATGTTTGTTGTACACCATACACAGGACCCGGTCAACACCTACAATATCGGATCTGAGGACTGGATATCGGTGACCGAGATAGCAGATATCCTCTGCCAGGAGATGGGCCTGTCACCGGAGTACCGGTATACCGGCGGGAGCAGGGGATGGGTGGGCGATGTGCCAAAGATGCAGCTTGACATCAGCAGGCTGAAGAGTCTTGGGTTTATCCCTGAAATCTCCAGCAGAGAGAGTGTGAGGGTAGCGGTACAATCCGCCCTGGAGTGATATATGACACAGAAGTACTGCATCGTCCTGGGCGACGGCATGGCAGACGAGCCGCTCAGCGAACTCTCAGGGATGACCCCGCTTGAGGCTGCATATACCCCGAATATGGATCATATCGCCAGAGAGGGGGCCATGGGACTTCTTCAGACCGTGCCGGAGGGGTTTGCACCAGGGAGGGATATTGCAAATCTTTCCGTGCTTGGATATGATCCTGCGATCTGCTA
>CAZCSN010000032.1:0-24365 GCA_964501255.1 uncultured Methanospirillum sp.
CCAGTGCGGTGAATCCTGAGAGCAAAGGTGGAAACCTCTCTGATACCTGTTTCCCTGGTATAGTGGGATATAGTTTCCCTGAGATCATGAAGGGAACAGAGGGTACAGGGTGAAAATGAATGTACACCAAACGTGTATCTTATCTGGTCTGGATCAACTGGTCCTGAGATCCATATTCTTCCCCGCTCCTGGATTATGGAACAGGCCGGAAGCCTTTGTTTCAGAGAGTTGATGAGGATTTTTTCCCAGGATCTTCGAACGGGTTCACTCTTCAGAAAAATTTCAGAATATCGTATCAACCATACATCAGCGTTCATTTTTTCCCCGTCAGATAATCAGAAGAGAGCCAAGGTCCGGATTTGAACCGGAGTATAGCTGATCTGCAGTCAGCCGCGTGGCCACTCCGCCACCTTGGCATTACATCAGGGATTTCCTGTTGCTGAATTCAAGGTTGTTTTTCTCTCTTGATAAGAGATGATATTGAGGCAATATTTGCTCTTTTGTGTTTCTTCATATCACATCGTTATGAAAAATTTTCTCTTTCATGAAATGGTTTTTTTCGAGATCCATCGATTCGACAGATTTTAGAATCGGTGATACGGTAAATTTTTGTAGTTGTAAAAACAAATTTCACAATTGTGAATACATGAATCTGCTTCTTATTTTTATCAGAACAATGTGGTGATGTCATGGAATTACCGTGTCAGAAAATTGTATGGGACGTTCTACCAGCAATACGATCTGCAATAGCAGTAGAACTCGTCAGATGTGGAGTATCTCAGGTCGATGCTGCAAAAATGCTCGAATTAGCTCCTTCTGCAGTTTCTCAGTATATCTCCGGGAAACGGGGATATCGGATAGAGTTTGAGAATGAGGTAAAACGATCTATTGAACGTCTTGCTGAAGATTTACAAAAAAAAGAACAAATAAACTTAGTCCAGCGTATTTGTGAAATTTGCAGGCAACTCCGTGAAGGTGATGAACAGTGTGGGGGATAAACCAGTTATCCTCTTCATTGGAATAGAAGATACAGGTAGAATATGAGCCAATCCCCATCAATCTCTAATGATCGGTGAGACACCACGGGTGATGAGAGCAGCACGTTGTGAGTCGATCTGTTAATGGTGATAATCTTCACGATGCATGGCAACGACGAAAAACGCTTCAAGACTTTCTTTTCCTGCAGCATCAGAGATAACTATTCACCGATTTTTATTAGCCGCTTATATTCTCTATATGTAAATATTACCCATAACAGGCATAGAGATTCGAGCATGATTGAAAAATCTTTCCTGACTGCTCTTTCCAGGGAATCGCCTTCTGAATAAAAAGAGTGAAATTTTTTCTCAAAGTTATCCTGTTACTCCATTTAAAAGATCGATGGATTAAGCATTCCAAAGATCATGGCAATATGTGCTACGACCAGGAATCCAATGAGAAGCATCACATGATATAATCGTTTTTTCTCTTCTGTTACAGTTTTTGCAATAACTCCGAGTTCGAGAAGTGCAATACCGGCGAGGAAAATTACTCCGCTCATATATGAGTTAACGGCGATGAAATCCCCGATGCTTCTCCATTGGATACTGGGATACACATTGGTGATGAGATAAACAAAGATCCCGGTAAAGTATATTCCCAGAACAATCCCGATTATTTTATTAATCGGGCGTAATTTATCATGGTATTCTTTTTTGAAAAGGACTAGAAACTCTGTAGCGGTTAATGCCTCTGCCAGAATCACAGGAATTGCCATAAAGATGATCAGATTCCAGGGCTGATTGGTAGCAAGAAGCTCCATGTAGTGAGTCATCTGCATCCCGCCTGCTCCGCTGATCGCTGATGCCGCTGTGGTTATCATGTCATGCATACGTAATTATCCTTATTTGTTCGGTTTTCAGGAAACGTCCTGAACTTGACCTGATTAGAGATACCATTTCTGTTTATTAAGGAATTCTCGCATGAAAAGCTACATAAGAATCTCTGGTCCGATTAAAAAATTAAAACTTGATTTCATATTCCTTCTCACGTAGATTTCTATATTTTCACTCAAAAAATTTTAAAAAATATAATAACCTGTGATATCAACATCAGATAATCGGAGATCAGGTGGTGGATCATGATGAATTTGATTCCTACGGTTTGTTTAAAAATTATTTGAAATTATTACTTTTCAAAAGAAAAGAGGCCTCTTCCTTTTTTGTTCAAGAATATTCGGGAGATTTATCGCTGTTTATTCAGTGAAGAATGTAGTTCTATCATTCAGGCATTTAATAGCATGTATTGAGGTAAATAATACAGTTTTCATTGTTTTTATCCCTTCATCTCTCTTATATTTGAAGATAGCAACGAGAGTTGACATTCCTGATAAAAACAGGAATCTTCTCGTATAATCAAAAATCGACTAATTGCAAAGGAAAAAAATATGGTGGAATTATCAGAATTACGATATGGCACTGAACTCCTCAAACGGGGATTTGCATCCATGCAGAAAGGTGGAGTAATAATGGATGTGATCAATGCAGAGCAGGCAAAGATTGCAGAAGAGGCCGGTGCTGTTGCTGTGATGGCTCTTGAACGGGTTCCATCTGATATCCGGAAGGCTGGAGGGGTTGCTCGTATGGCTGACCCGGAAAAGGTATCAGAGATTATTGAGGCCGTTTCTATCCCCGTGATGGGGAAGGTCCGGATCGGTCACTTTGTTGAGGCACAGATATTGGAGGTACTTGGTGTCGATATGATTGATGAGAGTGAAGTCCTCACACCGGCTGATGAGGAATTTCACATCGAAAAAACTAAATTCACTGTACCATTCGTTTGTGGAGCCCGGAATCTTGGTGAGGCACTCCGTCGTATTAACGAAGGAGCAGCAATGATCCGCACGAAAGGCGAGGCAGGAACTGGTAATGTCGTCGAAGCTGTTCGCCACATGCGGGCTATCCAGGGGGGGATCAGGACTATCGGAAAACTCGAACCGCAGGAACTTGTCGCATATGCCCGTGAGATTGAAGCTCCGGCCGACCTTCTCATAGAGACTGCAAAAAGGGGAAGGCTACCGGTCGTGAATTTCTCTGCAGGGGGTATTGCTACTCCGGCGGATGCAGCACTCATGATGCAGCTTGGTGCTGACGGTGTATTCGTCGGTTCAGGGATCTTCAAGTCTGAGAATCCGGCCCGTCGGGCAAAGGCCATTGTGGAATCAGTAAATCATTATACAGATGCCACGATCATAGCAAGTGTAAGTCAAAGTCTCGGTGAAGCCATGCCCGGGCTGGATGTCCACCTGCTCACCAAGGAAGAGACCCTTGCAACCCGGGGATGGTAATTCCTGTTGGAAAAAATGGAGTGATTGCTTAAGGATACAAAATGAGCAGGGTGATGAGGTGATATTGATATCACATCCATCATGAAAGAATGCAGTCTGAAACCAGGCAAAGCCTGCCAAAAAATTCTTATTTCTGTTTTTATTCTCTCATCCCTGTCGATTTGATCAACAATGATGACATTTGGGAGGTATGGTTCCTCCCATGTATCATTACAAACATCTCCAGGTCAATTCCCTCTTAAACCGATGTTCTTGTATGGCGAACCAGGAATAATTAACTGATTGAATCGGAGAGAGAATTCTGCATCATATGCATGGCTCTCTCTCAAATGGTACTTCCTGCAAACGGCAATAGATTTGACTGTATCATACCAGAATTACTCCTGATTTCCGCTCCAACATAATGGGCCGGGCACCTTGAGTGATTCTGATCATTCTATGGGTAAAGACCGCTGGAAGTATTGAACGGATATCAGCTGAAATTATGCACTGATTTTGAAAAAAAGATTAGTTCTTTGAAGCCATCTCAATGTCTTCTGCTTTAATTGTCTTTCTTCCTGCGTGAGAGGCGAGTTTATTTGCATCTTTCGTGAGTTTTCCGATGTACTCTTCTGCTTTTTTTGCCAAGAGTTCAGCTGCATCGCTTCCAACCCTTTCAGCTCCATTTGCCTTTGCGATCCTCACAATGGCTGCAATTGGTAAGTCTGCCATAATTTACCAGAGATTTAATCGGTGTCATAATATATATGATTTACTAAATATTGCTGAAAATCTACTAATTTTTACTTCTAATTGATTTATGTCGCTATTATTGCAATTTGGGCGTAATTGTGAAGGTCTGACTCCATGGTATCCTATATATACCATCCATACATTCGCTTGGTATTGCGAGAATCCCACCTGATAGAGTAAAAGCATCATCGAAAAAAGAGATGTGTAGATTCGTGGAATAAGAGCGAATGGTGAATCATGATCTGCTTTTATTTTCATGATTTGGTCTCAAAATGGGGCTATTTTTACTACATTCTTATTTGCTCCCTGATACGGGGAGTTTTTTAGTCCTCGAATTATCAGTATGATCTAAAGAAGGCTAAATTGAGCAGTTTTCCACCTCATGAACTCATGGGTAGCTCTTGCCCCAGTATCATCTCGTGATCTGCTATTCGAAAATCTGCAAATATAGTCAAATAATTCACAAATGTTTGTTATTATCCATCAGAAAAGGGGGGAACCTGGGTTTTTCCGGAACATCGGAACGATCAGGTGGTGGTGAATTGACTACAGAAATCAGAGTGCCCGAGGTTGCACCCTGCCAGTATTATGAAGGACCGGTATCGGGCCGGTCCTCCATGCTCCCCGAGCCGTGTATCACGGCACATACGTGTCGCATCGCTTACAATAACCGGGTTTCGAAAACCGGTCAGACTTTTTCAGGAAGAGACTTTCCCGATGATCGAGAGTGCTCCGGCTGCAAGGTCCGGAGGGGGATTCTCCTCCTCCTCAATGTGCAGAGCACCAAGCACCTCGCTTGCAAAGATGAGCGATTCATATGCCAGGCTGCGGTACTTCATCCAGGTCATCAGGAGCCCGATGCCATTCAGAACGGTTACTACGATAGAAACTGCGAGACAGTATATTGCGAGGCCAAGCCCGATGAAGATCGATGTAATAAGAATTTCCATAATTCTCATTCCTGATATTCTGATTCGCTGATACCAAATCATTTATATGTTCAATTTGGATGATTAAAATACACCCAATCTTGTTAATTTCCTATAATTTAAATTTTTTTGACAAATTCTCCCTGCTTTAGAATTTCACTGAGTGTAGAAATAGATTCAATACGTGAAGTCACTTCAGGAGAATTTCCCGGTATCAGACTCCTGTTACTGGTCCTGTTAACAGGTGGTGTGATTATTCTTAATGTCAGGTTATTTCAGAAAGTCAGACTCTAATCATCTTATCCCCATCAATAATAAGGAGGATGACATATTCCCCCATATCGGGAAGATATGGAGAGATTATCAGCCACTCAAAACCGTATGATCAAGGAGAATTTTCAGTCCTATCGCGATGAGAATAATACCTCCGAGAATATCAACCCGGTTTCCCAGGATGTGGCCTGCTTTGCCTCCTGAATACACACCAATGATGGACACCAATGATGCAACAATTCCAATGATAACCGCCGGGATTATAGGTTCAACTTTCAAGAATGCAAATGATATGCCTACCGCCAGAGCATCAATACTGGTTGCAATAGCCAGGGTTACCACTGGTATGAGATGCAGCACATCAGGAGCTTCTTTTTCTTCTCCATCATGAATGCCTTCAAAGAGCATTTTAATCCCGATAATTCCTAAAAGGCCCGCTGCAATCCAGTGATCATATGTAGAGATGATATCAGCAAATCCTGTTCCGAGCACCCAACCAAGGATAGTCATCCCAAGCTGGAACCCCCCAAAAAAGATCGCAAGAATGAATGCTGTTTTTATCCGTGCCGTACGCTGGTTTGCTCCTGCTGCGAATGAGACTGCAAGACAGTCCATTGCAAGGCCAAGCCCGATGAGGGTCGATGTAATCAGAATCTCCATATTTTTATTCCTGGGTTTCTCATTCGCTGATATCTGAATCTATCAATAATAGTCTCGATTAGAAGATGGATTAACAATTATCTCGAGAATTTCTTATATACTGGTTTTATTTGAAACAAATAGGTATGGTTCGTATATGTGGTTAGAGGGGATATCTGATCATGATGAGGAGAGATTTTTACGACTTATCCTCTTGGTATGCGAACATCCTTTCGGGGGAGAAATTCCCGTGAAAGAAAGAGATACGCAAAAAATTCTATAATTAACTGGATACTGGCCGCATGAGATCACAGTAACCAGGAAAAAGGGTTCAGGGATTAACCTGGATAATTCCTTTCATTGACGGGTGGATACCGCAGTGGTACGGATAGGTCCCAGCGGTGGTGAAATTGAACACAAACGTTTCTCCCTTAATGAATTGTTTTGATGCAATTTCTGACGGAGCATCCTTGTCGGTGACGATGGTGTGAGGCGCTGAATCCTCATTCGTCCAGATAACTGATGAGTTCACAGTAACATTCAACTCCTGCGGTTCGAATGCAAAATTACTGATGATGACTGAATTGTTTGTCAGGTTTGTTTCATTCTGGGCGGCCTGTTTTCCTTCTGTTCCTGCTGCTGCCATAACTCCACCCAGGGAAACCAGAAGAAGGCAGATCATGGTCCCCCAGATCATCGCTCTCGAATTCATGTAACCTCATCAGCGTGTAAAAGGATAAATAAATTGGATTAGTCGATACCATACTCTTTAAGTGTCCTGATCTTCCCTGCCAGGAATGGATTCATCCATTTCTGGTATGCTCACTGCATGGAGGGATCGTTTTGCCTTGATCGGACAGCCCGGCAAGTCCTGCCCGCCACGCTTTGAAACCCAGACCAGCATCGGAATAAGATGTTCACGAAGTTCCATTCCATCCGGGGTCAGCGAGTATTTTACGGATGGGGGAGATGTTGCCATTACTCTTTTGCTCACAAGACCTATCCGTTCAAGCTTTTTCAGGGTGTCAGAAAGTGGTTTCGGGCTGATACATCCAAGTTCTTTCTTCAGTTCATTAAAGCCCCGTTCTCCTTCATTTCCCAGAATTGCGATGATTAGAAGGGCCCACTTCTTTGCAATGACATCAAGAATACCGGAGAGAGGACAAAAACAGATATCGTTCGTATGATTAGGGAGTTCCCTCATGGATACTACCTACCTTGCTGGTTACTTTTCGGCTTATCAACTATTAAACGGATACTATGTATTAGAAATGTATCTGAAAATATCAGGAGAAAAAAATGGGATGCTCTTGTCTGAAAACATGTGATCATGGTGAACATGATGGATATGACGGGGCCTGGTATTGTCATCCGCCTCTCCGAAATGCCCTGATCGCAGGCGTTATCGCAGGGTTTGGGATCCTTCTCGGCCATCTTGGAATAATCCCGCCCATGACAGAAAATCTGTTTCTGCTCCTCGCAATCCCTATCGGGGCGTACCACTGGACACGTGAGGGGATTGAAGAGGTACTTCACGAACGGGAGATCGGGATAGAGCTTCTGATGATTGTCGCATCTCTAGGTGCAATCGCTCTCGGTCTTTGGGATGAGGCAGCAGCACTGGTTGTGCTGTATAGTGCGGCTGAAGGAGTAGAAGAGCTGACCTATGCCAGAACCCGGTCGTCAATCCGGAAGCTGCTCGATCTTGCCCCGACCGAAGCAGTTCTGATCAGGGATGGCGTAGAAGAGATTATTCCTGCTGAAAATCTTCAGATTGGTGATCGATTCCTGGTAAAACCCGGAGCAGGAATCCCTACTGATGGGATCATAGAGAAAGGGAGATCCAGTATCAATGAAGCAGCAGTGACCGGTGAGTCGGTTCCGGTAGAAAAACATGAAGGGATGAATGTCTTTGCAGCAACGCTCAACCTTGACGGAGTGCTTGAGGTCCGGACAACCGCATCATTCAAAGATAACACGCTTGCCCGGATTATCCACCTGGTAGAAGAAGCCCAGGAACAGAAAGGAAAGACCCAACTCTTTATCGAAACATTCGGGAGGAAATATACTCCTGCTGTTCTGCTTACCGCACTCCTGATGATGATTGTACCAACCATCCTTGGCATCCCTGGCTATGACCTTGCGGTTCGGGCGGTGGTGCTCTTAGTGGCGGCTGCTCCCTGTGCCCTCGTAATGTCCACCCCGGTTGCTGTTGCAGCAGGAATTGGTTCGGCAGGCCGTCGGGGGATTCTTATCAAAGGAGGAGCACATCTTGAAAATCTTGGCAAAATCAGGGCCGTTGCATTTGATAAAACCGGCACGCTAACCACTGGAAAACCGGTGGTTACTGATGTCATTCCACTCAGCGGTGATGAAGCGACCCTCCTCCGGTATGCATATACCATAGAGCGGTGTTCTGACCATCCGTTAGCGAAAGCGATAGTTCAACATGCAGAAAAAGCAGGTATAGAGCCGTATGGCGCGATGAACCTCTGTGCCCTTCCCGGTCAGGCAGTCCAGGCAACTATTGATGGAATTGAATATTTTGTCGGGAAGCCGGATTTTTTTGATACAAATCCACTGGATTCCGAGATCAAACAAAGAATGGATCGCCTCTATGCAAAAGGAAAAACGGTCATGTTCGTCGGGACACGCAATAAAGTCCTCGGGATCATTGCTGCCAGAGATGAGATAAGGTCGGATGCAAAGGATATGATAAACCAGCTCCACAAGATGGGGATTGCCACCGCTATGCTTACCGGGGATAACAAGAACACTGCATGGTCTGTTGCGCTCGAGGTAAACATAGATGATGTTCAGGCAGATTTGAAACCTGAAGAAAAAGCCGCTGCAATACAATCTTTTAAAAATAAATACGGGTATGTGGCTATGATTGGGGATGGGATCAATGATGCCCCGGCACTCGCCAATGCCACTGTTGGCATAGCGATGGGGGTTATTGGTACTGACGCAGCGATTGAAGCAGCAGATGTTGCCCTCATGGCCGATGATCTACTAAAAGTACCTGAAGCGATTGCGTTTGGAAAGAAGGCCAGATCTGTATCAAACCAGAATATCGTCTTCTCTCTTGCCGTCCTCGCAATACTCATTCCAACGGCTCTTATCGGAGTTTTGGGAGTGACTGCTGCGGTGATATTCCATGAAGCATCTGAACTGCTTGCGGTGGGGAATGGGCTCCGGGTTATTAAACCGTGAGACATTCTCCCCCGTTTTCTCATTTTGGCAAATACTCAGGGAAGACATTTTTCGTTCATTAATCGGTGAACAAAATGACAGGGCCGAAGATTTCGAAGAATGATTGTTCTCAGCCTAAAGCATGAGCGAGATGGTAGAAAAATCTCTCCTCATGTAGCTCCTGTTGTGAGAGAATATATTAATGCAAGTTCAAAAAACTGATTATCTACTGTAAGGTCTAAAAAATGAGATTAAATATTTACTATTTTTGTACAATACTCATCGTTTTAATTCTGATTGGGGGAGTATCCGGAGCAGAGGTGTCCGGGGTTGAACATAAGGATATTTTACCGTCACCGGGGGAAAAGACTGATAATAAACTGACTGCTGATTTCTTCTATAACCCGTCCTGTGAGTCGTGTCAGAAGGTTCTTCCTTTCATTCAGCAATATGAGGTAAATTCGTCTCGCATTGCGGTGAATTATCTGAATATTGCAGAGGATAATGCCAGTTCAGATCGCTTCACCGAGATGCAGAAGCGTCTTGGGCATGTTCATGTTCCGTTTGTTCTCATCGGGGATCAGTACCTGGTCGGACAGGACAATATCATGAACAACCTGGATATTCTTGTCAGGGAATCTAAAACAGGTATTGTCCCTCCAAATTCACCACTTCGTGAATTCGGTTCTGGTTCTTTATCCCCTGGTCCAAACCAAAATGAAATTCTGTTTTTTTATGATCCTTCCTGTGGATCCTGTCAGGTAGTGCTTCCCTTCATCCAGGATTATGTGAAGAGTCACCCCAATACTCCGGTTGAGTTCAAGGATATATCCGCAAATCCGGAGAACCATCAGTTGCTTGAACAGATAAAGACAAAATATCCACAGGATAAGATTTACGTTCCGGTCGTGTTCATCGGAGAGACCTATCTTCAGGGTGAAGCAAATATCACCACTTCCTTTGCCTCCTCGGTTGAAGCTTTTCTGCAAAAGAACCCTACACCGGTAAAAATCGGGAATAAGAATCCTGCAGTACTGGCAACTCCGGGTGTACCCGGATCTAACCCTCTCACTTCTTCTCCTTCTCCCGGAATTGCTCAACAGGAACTTGCCGGTGTGCAATTTTTCTATAATCCAACCTGTGGTTCCTGTCAGAAAGTTCTTCCCTTCATCCAGGATTACGCAAAAAATAATCCTAACACCCAGGTTATGTTGAATGACATCTCCGGGAACCAGACGAATATTGAACGGTTTGAAAAATTCAGAAGTAAGTTCCCTGGTGAGACAATTCATGTTCCGGTGGTATTCATCGATGATATGCTCCTGCAGGGTGAAGCAAATATTACCCAGAATTTTAACGCGACCGTTGAATCATATCTGAAAAAGTCTCCTTCCGGTTTATTATCCTCTCCTGTGGTTTTTGACAGTATTGCTTCAATTAATCCTGCCGTATTATTGGTAGCAGCGATCGGAGAGGGACTTAATCCATGTGGTCTTCTGGTTCTGGCTCTGCTTCTGGTGTCCCTTATGGCAACCGGTACACGGCGGATGGTCCTCGCTGTAGGGATTGCGTACATCTGTGCCTTTTTCCTGGTGCGTCTTCTCTCCGGATTTGCTCTCTTCTCAGTCATCCAGTTGCCAGGTCTTGCAACCACATTTACCATTGTTGCCGCATTGATTGCTATCGTAGCAGGAATTATACAGATTAAGGATGGTCTGTCCAAGGAACAGAAACCCCTGCTCTCCATTCCGGATTCAAAGAAGAGTCTGATATCTTCATACATGAAAAAAGCAAGCATTCCGGGAGGTTTTATTGTCGGGGTTCTTGTCGGGATTTATGGGATGGCCTGTACTGCAGGAATTTATATCTCCATTCTTGGCATGTTGTACAAGGATGTGGTATCAGGACTGCAGTATCTCATCCTCTATAATATTGTGGTGATTATTCCGCTCATTGCCATTCTTCTTCTGGTGTTCTTTGGCCTTCCTCCTGAAAAGGTGAATGCTTGGAGAGACGAGAAGAAGAGTCAGTTACGGCTGGCAATAGGAATTATCATGGTAGCGATGGGGATAATCATCCTAATTCCCATGATCTGATTTTTATATCTGACTTTTTTATTATTGATCTGCTTGAATAAGAGTTTAGGTAAGAAAGAACGTGTATGTTCCCTCAGAGAGAAACCTATCCGGACAGGGCAGCCCTGATACCTTTGCCTCCTTCTCATCGTGATCCTGGAAAGATTTCGGAGCCATGATGGTTACTGCTGCCGGATCGATGGCTATCTTCATAGGGGTTTTTGTTGTCTTTTCCCCTCCCATGATGACATACTTTTGCGGGAAGGTCTCAATTATGGCTGAATCTGTCCTGAATACCCGTGTCTCCGGAAAACTGAGATGACGCCCGAGTAAAAAACCAATCCAGAACTTCAGTCCCTGCCATTCACTCAGGCTGTCCATCATGAAGATCATGATGGTCCTGTTATCGATATGAGCATCGGAAGCAATTTTTCGTGTCCCGTAAAAACTCCCATTTGCAATGATCAGTTGCCGGGTTTTGATGTACTCACTTTTTCCATGTATGGTGATAACACACTCAAAAAGCTCCTGTGTGAGCAGGTATTTCATCTCATAGAGCAGGTACGATGCGACCCCGAGATACCGTTTCAGACGTCGGGGAGTGGCAGAAACCATATCTTTGGAAAACCCAACCGTGGCAATATTGATAAAATACTGATCATTGATCATCCCCAGATCAACATCCACCACTTTCCCAAAAGCGATAACCTCAATGGCCTTTTCAAGAGCCATCGGAATCCCCATGGACCGGGCAAAATTATTTGCTGTCCCCATGGGAAGAATCCCGAGAACAACCTCCTGGTGAACAAAAAGGTCTGTAACCGTGTTAAAGGTGCCATCTCCTCCCCCTACGATAACGAATCGGTGGCCTTCCCCAATTACGTCCTGAACCACCTGCCTGAGTCGTTTTGGTTTGCGGATAGGATAAGCGGCGACGATATCAATCCCTTTTAACTGGAGAAGATCAAGAGCCTTAAAAAAAAGTCTCTCTCCTTTTCGGGAATGTGTGTTAACGATCAGGACTGCCTGATTCTTTTCCCTGATAATTCCCTCAAGAATGCGTTTATTATTCATGGTATGTCCTGAACGGGTGAACAACCATCATGAGAAATTATGAGTTACCATCCCGGATATAAAAGAGGGGAGTTATTCTTTCCCTGATAATGCTGACTTCATGGCTGTATCGATAACACTGGAGAGATAATCTCCGGCAAGGTCAGGAATTACCGATTCATTCAGCTCAGGAAGATCCACAACTTTCTGAATGATAGCATCCTGTTTTTTCAGGGCTGCCACTGCCTGCTCCCGAACAGGAATAACTTTCTCGGAAACCTGCAGAGAGTTCAGGTGATCAATCTCTGTCTTAATTACTCCCTGATATTCGCTCAAATCGTTCTTCACGGTGTACCACTGTTTCAATTTCACATCCTCGTTGATGAGGCTGATCCTGGAGACTGATTCATTCTGAAACTCCTGGAGGGATGACAGGAATGTAAGATCATTCGGGTTGAACACGGATGTACATCCGGCTGAGAATAACGATACGGCTACCAATGCAACGGCTATGATGCCAAACCATATTTTTTCCATCATAATTCATCCTCTGTAGAGAGAATAGAGAAACGATTTCTCTGTAAGTATCTTAGATATTACGATCGTGAATATGAAGTGTCCGGTATGTAATGTTGATCTGCTGATGGGTGAGCGTTTATCTATTTCGATTGATTATTGCCCTCAATGTAGAGGAATATGGCTTGAAAAAGGGAAACTGGATCAGCTGCTCGCTGGTGGCGGTATGGGTCAGCAACCCCAGCGTTCCAGTGGATCCGGAGGGGTCATCGAATCAATGCTCGGGAAATATTCAGGAAATGATCATGATCATCATGATCACGACCATTACGAGAAAAAACATAAAAAACGTTCATTTCTTGATGATCTCTTCTGATTATTACTCCCTTTTTTCGCCAGGTAGTTCGCAGAGTGAGGGTTTTAATGCGTTATCACCGGTATTCGGTTCAACGTGGATCGTGACACAGGCTCGTGGGAATTCAAGTTTAAGGTCTGCTTCTAGGTGGTCGGTTAGATCATGCGACTGCTCAACGGTGATATCTTTGTCCACCACGAGATGAAAGTCAATAAAGACCTCTGGTCCTGCCCTCCGGGTGCGGAGCCCATGATAATTGACATAATCTGACTGGTGTTCACAGATGATCTTTGTTATTCGACATACTTCATCATCAGTAAGCCGGTAATCGATCAGATCCCTGTATGATTTCGAGGTGAGATCATATGCCGCCTTCATGATCACCACGGCAACCGCAATCGCGACCAGGGAATCGAGAAGGATAATCCCGGTGAACCAGATCAGGATCAGGCCGATCATGACTCCGACAGAGGTATAAATATCGGTGCGAAGATGCCATGCATCGCTCTCCAAAGCAATGGATTCTGTTTTTTTGGCTATCTTCATGAGTCGGGCTGATACAACGGTGTTTGCCAGAGCAGATATTCCCATTACCGCTATACCGGCGATCATCAGCGTCTGATCCATGGGTTCTGCAACAGGCTCAATGAGCTTCATAATCGCTTCATGGATAATGAGAATGGCAGCTACAAAGATTAGAACAGCTTCAACCAACCCTGATATGGATTCATATTTCCCATGGCCAAAGGAATGTTCCTCATCCGGTGCCTCGGCAGATTTCCTGACCGAGAAGAATGCAATGACGGAGGCAAGAAGGTCCATACCTGAATGAATGGCCTCAGATATGATACTGACTGAACCGAGGGCAAGGCCGACAACGAGTTTGAGGAGAACCAGGGCGGTGTTTGAAATGACCGAGAGAAGAGCCGTCTTCTCTTTCTCTTCATGGATGTTTTGATAAGAGTCTGTCATAGGTTATCGTAAAATCTCAGTCACGTATGTGAAAGAAGAAGATAAGGATGATGAATCATCGATTCAAAAATTCCTTCATATTAGACATGGATCGCAATTCCTTTCCCACTCATGGTATGAATCCTTTCTTATAATGATGATGGATAATCAACTCCTTAAAGGATTAGAACACATTCACAGATGTGAAGCGGCCAGATTGAAGATAAGGTCTTAAGAATATTCACTCGAATGCCCCTTCCTAACCATTTATGAGATATATTCTTTTCCGGGTATATCAGCTCTGCACCGGTTCAGATTTCCCTCTCCTCATCTCCTCCGGCAGTATTCTCCCTACCATGTATGACATCACAAACTGAACAAATTGAATCCGGGCTCTCCGAACAGATTGCACAATCCCGGCTGCAACAAGAAGGATACAATGAGCTCACTGCGACCGGCACACAGAGCATCCTGACATTAATCATCGGAGTTGTGAAAGAGCCGATGCTCCTGCTTCTGGTCGCTGCGGGGCTGATCTATCTCTTTCTGGGGGATGCTCACGAAGCCCTGATGCTTATGAGTTTTGTGGTCCTGATCATCGGGATCACCTTGTATCAGGAACATAAAACCGAAAAAACCCTGAATGCCCTTCGTAGCCTCTCCTCTCCCCGAGCGTTGGTGATACGGGATGGTGTCAGGGTACGAATTCCTGGACGGGAGGTCGTCAGAGATGATCTGATCGTTCTTGCAGAAGGAGACCGGGTTGCGGCTGATGCAACCCTTCTCTCATCACGGAATCTGCTGGTTGATGAATCTCTCCTCACCGGCGAATCGGTTCCGGTACGGAAATTACCTCCTGATAAATCAGAAAAAGGAGGAACAACGGATGAACGGGAGGGAATGGTCTTCTCGGGATCCATGGTCGTCCAGGGTCAGGGAATCGCCCGGGTGACTGCCATTGGTTCTCATACCGAAATGGGAAAGATTGGGACCAGTGTTCAGTCGGTTGAACGGGGAGAGACCCGGCTGAAGAGTGAGATAAATTCGCTGGTAAAAACTCTCACCATTATTGCTGCCTTTTTGTGTGTGACGGTTATTGTTGTCTATGGGGTCCGAGTTCAGGATTGGATATCCGGCCTTCTTGCCGGGATAACCCTTGCCATGGCGATTCTTCCGGAAGAGATTCCGGTAGTCCTGACCATCTTTCTGGCGCTTGGTGCCTGGAGAATGGCACGAAAAAATGTTCTCACCCGCCAGATTCCTGCTATCGAGACGCTGGGGTCTGCCACTGTTCTGTGTGTGGATAAGACCGGGACGATTACTGAAAACCGGATGACTGCACAGGCTTTCTATGCAGATGGTAGTGATATTTGCTGCAGAAAAGGTGAGGACGCATCCATCGAAGATCATTGCCATGAGATTGTGGAATACGCCATTCTTGCCTGTCGGCAGGACCCGTTTGATCCGATGGAGAAGGCACTCCGGGCACTGGAAAACGGAGAATTCGGAGAGACAGAGCATATTCACAAAACCTGGGAACTGGTGCAGGAATATCCCCTCTCTGACGATCTCCTGGCCATGTCAAATGTCTGGAGATCTCCGAACAGGACGTCATATATCATTGCAACCAAGGGTTCTCCTGAAGCAATCGGCGATCTCTGCCATCTCTCTGATGAGAAGATGGAAGAGGTCAGAGCCACGGCAGATCGGATGGCCTCACGCGGACTCCGTGTTCTTGGTATAGCCGGAAGTCTTCATCCTCTTACCGAACTGCCCACCATCCAGCACGACTTCACATATCAATTTCTGGGCCTGGTAGGATTTGCTGATCCAGTCCGTTCGGGGATTGATCAGGCGATTTCGGAATGCTATTCTGCAGGTATCAGGGTGATCATGATCACCGGCGATTATCCGCAGACTGCATGTTGCATTGCCCGGGAGGCAGGACTGGTTCCTCCGGACCAGGTGATCACCGGAACCGAACTCAACAGATTGAGTGACGATGAACTTGCCGAGCGTTCTTCGCAGGTATGTGTCTTTGCACGGACGGTACCTGAACAGAAGCTGCGGATTATCCAGGCATTGAAGGCATCCGGTGAGGTTGTTGCCATGACCGGCGATGGCGTGAACGATGCACCGGCACTCCGGGCTGCCGATATTGGCATTGCCATGGGAATGAGAGGTACCGATGTTGCCAGGGAGGCTGCTTCGCTCGTTCTTCTTGACGATAACTTTACCTCTATCGTTTCAGCCGTGCGGATGGGCCGTCGTATCTTTGATAACCTGAAGAAAGCGATGGCATACATTTTTGCGGTGCATGTCCCGATTGCCGGTCTCTCCGTAATTCCGGTCATTTTAGGATGGCCGCTGATGCTCCTTCCTGCTCACGTGGTATTTCTCCAGATGATTATTGATCCCACCTGCTCGATTGCCTTTGAGCTCGAGCCGGAAGAATCGGGTGTCATGAAACGGCCACCCCGGAGCACCGGGGACCATCTTTTCTCATCCCGTCTGATTACGATGTGTGTAATACAGGGATTTGTGATTCTTGCCGTCCTGACCGGGATATTTATCACCTTAATGGAGCAGGGAGCAGCAGATACCTATGTCAGGACCGTTCTCTTCTCGACCCTGGTGTTTGCGAACCTTGGCCTTATTATGGTTAATCGTTCCTGGACTGAACCGTTCTATCAGACGTTCAGAAGACAGAATCCTGCGATGTGGATCGTGGTTATCGCGGCGTTGGTTCTCCTTGGACTCGTTCTCTCCGTCCCGCTCCTGCTTGAGCTCTTCAGGTTTACTCCGCTTTCAGTTGGAGAACTGGGATTGTGTGCAATTGCCGGATTTATCAGTGTGATCTGGTTTGAGGGATACAAATTTGTGAAAAACAGGAATCTCAATGAGTGAAAATGAAATTTTTTTTTACTTATGAAGGGAGTTGAGAAAGGATAATCTTTAATTTGCTCTCCGGGAAAACCCCGTCTCCGATATAGGTCACCGACTGGTTGCGAATGATGATCGTTTGAGGAAGCGACTGAACCACCTGGGTTCCTACGGTGTTGATGAGACTGCGGGTAAAGTCTTCGGGAGCAGTGACATAAATCCCTTCAAATTTATTCTTTTCAATGTGGTTCTTCACCTGGGCGGTATTTTCCCTGGGATCGATATCTACTCCGAGTATGATGAATTCTCCCGGATTATTCAGATTTAGTTTCTTTGTTTCGCGGAGTTGCATGGAACAGGCCGGACACCACACTGCGAATGTGTGGACAATGACCGGTTTTCCCTGAGATGCCAGATCTGATATAGTGGTTTGTCTGCCAGTGATAACGTCAGTGATGGGAATTGTCAACCATTGTAACCCTGCTTCAGAATTTGACGATTGATTGTATGTTGTTTCTTTCAATCGGGAGGGTCCCTCATTCTGGGAGTTTGAAGTGCAGCCGGATAGAAGAGTTAGCGTGACAAGACAGGTCACAAGTAATAGAGAAATTGGGAATTTATGCATGATTTCCTCTCTTTGTATCCCCCACTATGGAATGATCTGTTTTTGAAGATGATACATCGGAACAGATACATGATGGATTTGTAAGATAATATCTGGTAAATTTTCCATCCTTGTTGGCCGTTACCAATTCTTCCCGAATCAGGGTCTGAATACTTTTTGTGACAGATGATCCAGCAATACCCAGGCACTCAGCAAGTCCCATTCTCGATAAACCGGGTGTCTGACTGAGTACGGTAAGGATTCGGGTATATGTCGGTGAGTACTGGATTGAAAGTTTTTTCTGTTCTGAAACAGAATATCGTCCCTTATTTTCAAAAAAATGAAGGGTACCTCCTTCATGTACTGATTGGATCAAGTGTGATTGTTCCAGTATGGATAAGTGATATCGCATGGTGTTTGCATTGAAACCGGTAATTCCTGTCATGGTTTGAATATCAATGCCAGGTTTTTGAAGGATCAGATCAAATAGCGTTCTCCGTTTTTTATGGTCTAACGGTCTTTTATCTGTGTATTTTTTGCACCCCGTTGAGATATTCCGTAATATTCTCTCCAGGAAAGACGTATCCCTGCCTGATGGATCATTCATATGATGGGACCGATCCCCAGTCCCATACAATACAATATCCGGCAGGCTAAATTCGGTTATCGCACAAATGAAAACGAGAAAAGCAAATATTTTCATATCTGTTCAGTTCGTCTCTTTGTCTTTGAATCACAACTATCTCATTCATCTGGTTTGAATACTTTCTGAAATGTGCTGATGGTATATACTCCAGATACGGTGTACATATATTTCCGGTTATAACTAGTTGGTCATAATAATCGAATTAAATCCTTCGTAATTTTTTCACGTAGCTTTTGATGCGAGAATGCATTTATTACTCAAAATCGAACATAATTCTGGGCATGAACCAGGTCTCTCCGAGAACCGTATCAGGTGATCAGAAATCGGTAATCATGACCCAGAATGATATACAGATCCTGAAAAAACATCATTAAGATTGTGCGGGAGGTAATATCCCGTAAGAAATTCGATCTGCCCAACATTAGTGTCTCTGCCACCAAAGAGAATCGAAGTTATGGTATCGGAATTATGATATTTTATGATAACTTCACAATGTACCATCTCTTTAATCCGTCATTCCATAGTATCACAGCAAGATCATGCTTCTGATGAAGATTGGGAACCCCCCTTCAAAAAGACTAACCCTGGTCGATATCACCCCTTCCAAAACCCTGTCCAATCATATTGATTTGGACACTTTGGCCTTGGATGTCTACTCACTCCTGAAACGATCAGAAGCACGATGAAAGGTAACAGAAAATGAACCCCTTTTTCTGTTTTTGTTGAAATTTTTGCTCTATATTATGATAATTAATGTTCTGTACATATTGGGTGGAGTGTGCTCAACTTTCCGGATTTGTGTCCTCTTTACACCTTAGGAACCATATAAACAAAAACGTTTGTCAGACGTATGTCTGCTAAAATTTCCACCATTTGGATCAATGAAGGTATCTGGTGAATAATATAGAATATATTCATCTATGATCGCCGGTTTTTAATATATTTTAAACCTGATGTCTGACACTAAAAGTCTGATTGAAAATCGGAAAATATTCAGATTACTGTATTAATCGAGAGATATATAATTCTCAGATAAATATAATAAAAGTTCTTACTCACTTGAATCCCTTTTTTGTTCATTCGAAGGAAATTATCGAAATTTTCCATGGATCTCATGAGAAATGAAGTTATGAAACGGAGAGCCAGAATATATGATACAGAATACCTGTCGATGAAAAGAACCCCTATCCCAAAATAAGATTTCAACTGTACATACAAACGATTTCAATAATACCGGATGGGAGATAATCAAATATGTAGCAATCATTTTAGAGACGATAATTAGAAAAGGGGGGAACCTGGGTTTTTCCGGAACATCGGAACGATCAGGCGGTGGTGAATTGACTACAGAAATCAGAGTGCCTGAGGTTGCACCCTGCCAGTATTATGAAGGACCGGTATCGGGCCGGTCCTCCATGCTCCCCGAGCCGTGTATCACGGCACATACGTGTCGCATCGCTTAAAATATCCCGGTTTCGAAAACCGGTCAGACTTTTTCAGGTAGATATCTTCCCGATGATGGAGAGTGCTTCAGTTAATACCTCGCCAGAACGAGACTATCATCCTCCTCTATTCAAAATCAACAGATTCCTTCATCCAATGCAGCCACTTCTTCACTGTCGATGACCTTCGTTTCGCTGTGGTATCATTACAATCCTTTAATGTGTGTGTTTGGATAATTTCAGTAATAATATTCGGTCTGATTTCCTCAATATGACATTCAACAGATACAAGATAAGAAAAAATTGCGTGGAAAACTGGTTTTCTTATCATTTGTCTAAAGAGGTATTCATTGCGGAGCCCTCGGGATGAGAACTGTGCTAACCTCATTCCTTCTGAAGTGAGAATAAATTGTCCCTTCTCTTCACTTCTTTCAAGTAAACCAAGATAGATAGCAGCATTCGCATAATAATCAGCTTGTCTGATATCAAATTCAAAGAATCTGGTGATCGCTTCTTTGGTTTTTAGGCCTTGAGACCAATTTGTAATGATATCAATTACTTTGTCAATATCGTTAGCCTGGGGGAAAGGTACTATTGGTTCTGGATCTATCTGCGTTGAAATAAGGGTTTCATGAAGAGCAATTTTGCTAATCGGTGGTTCATTAAGTGTATAGCAGCAGCGATGAATTACATCTACATCGCCATACTTCTCTCCAAACCGAAGTTGGAAAAAGTAGTATAATCCATTAGTATAAGTGAAAAATATCGGGATAACTGGTTTTGAAGAAATCGATATCCAATTAAGATATGGATAAAGGAGTTGCCTGATATGAAATGTATCAGCCCTTCCCATTTTTGCCTCAATGAGAATAATTGATGATGCACTTTCATATCCTGCATCTACTTCCATCTGAACTCCATTTACTTTTATTTTATGCTCGGATCCTGAAGGGAGACTGAGCATAAATTCACTGGATCTCTGCCTCCCCCGAATGGTTTGGTAGAGTTCTTTCTGATTGGTAAAAGTCCGAAGAAGAGAAGCATGGTATGCAAAATCAATAGCAAGGGATTCGCTTGTAATTTTACCTGGTTTTATTGTATCAAAATTTGTAATATAACCAGAAGGGTCATAAACTACAGGTTTTATTGATTCATAAAAATTCGTAAACGTGAAATACGAAGATAATTGAGGATCACGAAATATTACATATTTTCCATTTTCAACGGGAAGAATTGATAATTGGTTTTTCTTAAAAATTAAAGGTCGTGAAGATTCCGTATCCATCTTTGCAAGAAGACGGGGCTCTTTTCCTCCTGAAAAATCTTTTAGAGCATCTGCCGTCAGAAATGAATATCCGGTTTGAGTAATTTCTGTAAGTAATGAAGTTTTAGAAAAAACCTCATCCCATGCTTTATTCTTATCGAGTGGCATTTTTTTCGGGAGGTATATAATTCATTACGATAATTTCTTTGATCTCCCCACGTTTATTTCCCATGCTATTAATCGAACGTTTAGCTAATACCCGTTCAATAGTAAAATCTTGATACAGGTCATCAAAGAAATGATCAGAGGGATCCTCATTCTTTGGATCTGAATTACTCAGCATTACTTTTGCTCCAATTCTATCAATATCGGCAAAGAATTTGGATAGACGTATCTGATCCTCCTCAGAAAATCCTCCTTGAGAATATGAGGTAAATGAAGAAGTCTGATTTAGTGGTCGATATGGAGGATCAATATACACGAACGTTTCTTCATCGATGTACTCCTGGCATATGCTAAAATCGCCTTTTAATATCGTCGTATTGGATAGGAGCTTTGAGGCTTTTAACAAATTAGGCTCATTTATGATTCGGGGATTTTTATATCTTCCAAATGGAACATTAAATCCGCCTTTAGAATTTAATCTAAATAGACCGTTATAACAGGTTTTATTAAGAAATAACAACTGGGCTGCTCGTTCTATCCAATCGTTGCTATAGGTAGAATAGTCAAAACCCTCATGGTTTGTATTCAAATCATTTCGAATATTATAATATTCCTGGCTTCTTCCTGATTCATCAAGGGTATCATATTGTTCCTGATATTCGGATAGTAATGAAATGAGGGCATGTACATCTTTTTGCACAACTTGGTATGTGAGAATCAATTCCTCATTTACATCACAAATATACGATTCTTTAAACGGGAATAACTGGAGAAGAGAAAAGTAGACCGCCCCTCCACCAATAAAAGGTTCAACGTATCTTGTGAGATTACCATTCAATAAGTCAGAAGGAAGCCGAATTGTAAATTCAGGGATTAATTGGGTTTTTCCTCCAGCCCATTTAAAAAAAGGCTTCGCTTGATCACTCTCTGTATTATTTTCTCGTCTCATATTGTAGGTAACCAATTATTTTCAATTCTTGAATTGTGGGATCTGATTCGTAAATTAAACCACATTTCTGTGGGGATGGTTTTTTTCATTAATTATACGAACTACCTATACTTACCACTGAAAACTCTCTATTCTTTTCGATCTCTTCGAGTAATAATTCAAGTCTCAACAATTCCTCACACCAGTAACACCGGTTATATATAGGGGCGAATTTTGGAATAAAAAAGAAAAGGGGGGAACCTGGGTTTTTCCGGAACATCGGAACGATCAGGTGGTGGTGAATTGACTACAGAAATCAGAGTGCCCGAGGTTGCACCCTGCCAGTATTATGAAGGACCGGTATCGGGCCGGTCCTCCATGCTCCCCGAGCCGTGTATCACGGCACATACGTGTCGTATCGCTTACAATAACCCGGTTTCGAAAACCGGTCAGACTTTTTCAGGAAGAGATCTTCCCGATGATCGAGAGTGCTCCGGCTGCAAGGTCAGGAGGGGGATAATCATCCTCCTCCATGTTCAGAGCACCGAGAACCTCGCTGGCAAAGATGAGCGATTCATATGCCAGTTTCCGGTATTTCAACCAGGTCATCAGGAGCCCGATGCCATTCAGAATGGCTGCTCCGGTTGAGACCAGAGCCAGAACGAGACTACCATCCATCATATTCACCTCCTCCCAGGGCAACCACTTCAGTGACCTCCATCGGACCGGCGGCATACATCCGGCTGTTTTCTGAGGTATTATTGCTCCGGGTCTCTGTTGAGAGAGACACCTGGCCAGTCCCGTTGATCAGAGTCCTGGACCGGGTTCCTTCCTTTCCAACCTGTTTGGCCGAGATGATCTGTCCGTTCTGCATCAGCCCGGATGAAGCCAGTTCTTCGGATCTCCTCTCCTCATTCTTCACTCCCATGAAGGAGCAGAGGAACGAGGAGACATCCGGTATCCGGTAGTTTCCGGCATACTCATCATACCCGATCGCCCCCGAACCGTTCACCCGGATGGTGGATTCAACCGGTCCGGTGAACCGGAGATCCCGAGAGAGGACAGCCCGGTCATCAGTGAAGAGATGCTGACTGTACGACTGGTTCAGTCCAATGAATGATCCGGACAGCAAAGCCGCTCCATCACAACTGATGGAGGTTGAGATCATATCAGCCTGAGAGAACTGCCATCCGATAAAGAGGCAGATTGCTCCGGCTATTACGTAGTACCAATTCATTCCCATACCTCGGAAAGGGAAAAAAGGGGGTATTGTTTTTGTTTATGCGAGTGCAGCGATCGTATCAGCCCAGGTCTCAAGCCCGGTCCGGATGGCATCAGCCTCATAGGATGAGAGGGTGATGGAATCACGGGCAAACCGGACCGAGTAGAGCTCTCCGTTGGAGTGATGACACTTGAGGGTGCAGCTAAACCGGTCCTCTGAGCTGTCATGGGATGGAGTGCCTCCCATTGCGGTATTCAGGGCGGTGGTGGCGACGATGGTGCTGACATCAGTGTTGAAAGCTGATGGTGTCGGAGCCTTAATGCTAATAGTCCCGACGGTTTTGGCCACGTTATTCTCATAAATGACCCGGCCGGTATAGGACTCGGATGCCTTCGAGACACCAGGGAGGGTGACTCCGGCCTGTTCATAGGACGTACATCCCCACGGGTTATTGGTCAGGATGTCGTCGATAATTGAAGTGAAGGCTGCCATACTGTCGATAGGAGCTGCAAGCTCCCTGACGGCGGTCTTCACCGTTGCAGTCTGTGTGAAATCTGCCATGTTCGATTGACCCCTGCCGTGATCTCTCACGGCTGAATAGAAATCGGCGGGAGTATATAAATGATTGAACAGGGATCTGAAACGGGCGGAGGAGAGAAGAGGGATGAAGGAATGGAGCGACAGAAGCGACAATTACATCAAAGAAGATCTACTTTATTTGTTCACTCAATTTTAGAATTAAGAGATTTTATTTAATTTTAAATATAAATAAAATTTATGATTGGATGGTTAAAAGTCCTTAAATCAGATACTTATGTATACTACTCAGTAATTGTATTTTCCATTTTACTTGTATTGCTACTAATTATCAGCCTTTTCTGTGCTAATATTGGTACTCAGATCAGTATAGTCTGTTCAGTTTTAGGTTCAATAATTACTGCAATAATTATTGTGTATTTTACAATTTTTAAAAATTTAATTATCCCTCTCAAGAAGACATTTGAAGATTTACATTCTGAAATTATTCTTAACGCTAATAAACTAGATCAATTTCCAATTGAATGTGACGATTTAAAAAATAAATGGTTGAAAGGCAATCCAACAGGTTTTACTGCAGAATTTGGAAGAAAATGGCTACCTAAATTTGAAGCTGAGAGTTACAATCCAA
>CAZCSN010000033.1:0-8263 GCA_964501255.1 uncultured Methanospirillum sp.
ACAAACCCTTTGAGATCAACTCCTATAATATTGACTATCTCCCCCTGACAAATACCGATAAGACTGCTCCTGCTCCGACTCCTGAACCGACCGAACCGGTCTCATCAGAATCAGCAGAGGAAACGGGTTCTGATGGTAATACCACATCAGAAGAAGAGACCGTGGTAACGAATGAGACTTCCCTTGAATTTCAGGCTGAAGAGGTGAATCAGTCAGAATCTGATCTCGCAAATACTACAATCAATGAAACCGTGAATACGTCGACGGTGCATCAGTCAGCAACCCCCCCGATCTCTGTTCAGAACGAGCACCAGGAGGAAGAATCTGTCTTTTCGGCACTTGGTTCAGAGGTAGTCAGAGTAAAGGATGAGAATGGCACGGTGATCAGTTCCAACACGACCACAAACGGAACACAGGTGACTACTCCGGCAGTAAAGAACGGCTATCTTCTCTTTACCGGGCTGAAACCGGAAAGCCGGGTTGTGCTCACCACAAGCACCCTCCAGGAGGTAGTCCTTGATACCGTCATGACATCAAGCCTCTCAGTCCCTGTCCCGGCGGATCTCCGGTTATATACCTCATGGAAAGTCCTGGTTCAGAATGAGACCAGTGCAGAGGGAACCATTGACCGGTATCCTGCTGCTGATGAGACAGTGGTGATTGCAGTCAGTAAGACCGAACCACCGGTAACGGAAAATACCACGCAGACGGCACAGGCTCTCAGTGATCCGGCTGTCCTGATCCTTCCGGAGATGGCCGCACCGGCATCAGTACTGACCGTGAATGAATCAGCAGCGACTCAAAACAACACCACACCATTTCTGGTCACCCCCCCGGTGTTAACATATCTTCCTGATACCCGGGATGCGAATGGAACTTATACTCCTGCCGGCCGGATTGTAATTGAAAATGCCGCCGGAAAACTAGTGCCAGGCCATACCGTTACTGCATATGCAGGTCCTGGGGGAGCAATCTTTCCTGAAGGAACGGTTGAAGTGATGGCCGGTGAAGACATCACCTTTGTCATAACTCCGTACGAAGGTCATGAGATTGAGTATCTGCTTATCGACGGTTCCAATGTTGATCCAGCTCCTGAATATCTGTTTGCAAATGTCACACGGGATCATACCATCATCGCAGGGTTTACAAAGATCGGTTAAACCGGTTTTTCAGAACTCTTCATTTTCTTTTCACCATTCCCTGCTGAAGAAATAACTTTATAATCCCCAAAATGACACATCCTTCCGGTTACATCTTTATCACTCATCAGCACCTTAGTACTACTATGAACACCATCCCCTGGTACCGGTACCTGATGGTGTTTATCGTTGTTTTGGCATGCTTGTCGGTGATTAAGCCTTCTTTTGCCGAAACGCCTGTCCCCGGAACTGATGTGCTTACTCCTGTGGTAACTGCACCTGTTCCACTGGAAGAGACAACAACAAAGGCGACAATAGCCCCGATTCATACCAAAGAACCGGCAGTCAAACCTCCGGTTGAAAACCCGAAACCGGGTGTTTCGCCGACTCTTCCACCGGTCCAAAGTCCGACGGTCAGGCCGGTCATCACACCTTCCGGGACCGGGACCCCTACCCCGTCACCAGTCAGTACCGATACCGGGAATAACGAGACTGCTGAGACCTATTTCCAGTGGGGGCGTGCGTATGAGGACGTCGGGAACTGTCCGGCTGCACTTACCGAGTTTGAGAAGGCCATTGCCCGTGATCCCTATTATGCTGATGCCTGGTATCACCGTGCGGTCTGTTATGAGAAACAGGGGATGTATGATGAAGCGTATGATTCGTACCGGTTCCTGCTTACCATTGATCCGGGATATTTCTCTGAAAACAGGAATGCAACAAAGCCGGTGAGTTCAAATATAAGTCCGCTTGACGTACCACCCCCACCAGGTGAGCTATTATTCCTGTCAGGGCCGCTCTTCTGGGTTCTCATAGGAACTGGTGTCGGTGGTCTTATTATCAGCGGTCTTGTGCTGTATCATATACGCAGACGTCCGGCTCCGGAAGGACCGGTGGTCCTGTCCAGATCGTCATCAGGGCCGGTTACTGATGAGGAGCTGCAGAATATTGCTGAACAGATAGCCGATTATTACCCGTGCGATATGGACATCTGCATGCAGGTTGTACGGCTGGCTATTGAGATAGCCAGGGAAGGGAGAGAGGGCAAACCTGTGGGAACTGCCTTTATCCTGGGTGACAGCGATGCTGTTCTTTCGCGATCCCGGCAGCTCATTCTCAACCCCCTTGCAGGGCATTCCCCGGAGGAGCGGAAGATTACCAACCCGGACATGAGGGAGAATGTCAAGGAGCTTGCACTGCTTGATGGTGCCTTTGTCATCAGAGAGGACGGGACGGTAGAAGCGGCCGGCAGGTACATCTCCATTGATACGAGTAATGTTCGGCTCTCAAAAGGATTTGGAACCCGTCATGTGTCGGTTGCAGCAATAACACAGGAGACGAACGCAATTGGTATTGTCGTCTCTGAAAGTGGCGGGCAGGTCAGGATCATGGCACAGGGCCGTATCATCCTTGAGACAAGTTAAAAAGTGATTAAAAGGAGATCTCCGGTCTTTTGGTGATCTCTTCCTCAAATTCAAGATATTGCAGTTTTGTAAGGCCTGATAACCGTGCAACCAGGTTTGAGGGGATGGTATCGATCATGGTGTTAAACTGTTCGGCGATATTGTTACAGGTGTACCGCTGACGGGCGATCTCGTCTTCAACACTTTTTACCGCACCCATCAGATCTGAAACAGTGGCCTGTGTCTTCAGGTCAGGATAATTTTCCATGACGGCAAGCAGCCTTCCCAGGATCGTCCGTGATTCTGCTTCAAGTCCGGCGATATCAGCAGCCCCTGCCGATCCGACCGAGGCCCGCATAGCGGTTACCCGTTCAAACGTCTCCTTTTCAAAGGCAGCATAACTCTTGACTGCACCCAGCAGCTGGTCAATCATGTCAAGACGCTTTTTCAGGGCTACCTTAATCTGACCCAAAGTTGCCTCGTAGGAATTTTTAAGTGCGTAAAACCGGTTATAAAGTGATACAAACCAGACAACAAGTGCTATCAGGACAAGGATTGCGATACCGGGAATGATGTATTCTAGCATGAGTACCCCTCAACCTATTGCATCAGAACAGGCATATAAACCTTCTTCCGGCATTTCCTTATCTGTCGACATGGTCATCTTCCCGGAAGAGGAATGTTGATGCTGCAATATCCTGAATGATTATCACAGAAAGGTACAGGAAATGGACTTTCTTCCCGTCGCAACCAGTATTTGCACCCTTTTTATCCTGATCGGGGTGGGTTTTTTAGCTTTTCGGATGGGGTATATCACCCGCAGTGGTGCATCAGGGCTCTCATCACTTCTGGTAAATGTGGCCATTCCCTGTCTTATCCTTGAGAGTATGCAGGTCCCCCTCTCGAGTGGTCTTGTATATAATATGGAGATTATTGCGATTGTTGAGATTGTGGTGTATCTTGTCTCCTTTCTCTGTGCCCTCATCATTCCGGCGTTTATGAAGGGTTCCGGGTTTGAGACCGGTGTCCTGCGGTTCATGCTTATCTTCTCTAATTTGGGATTTATGGGCTATCCGGTTGCCAATGCAATGTTCGGGGGGGAATCGGTCTTTTATGTTACCCTCATCAATCTCCCCTTCGGTTTTTTGGTATTTACCGTAGGGGTGTTTCTGCTCAGGCCCGACCTTGCACGAAATCCTGATTTAAAACGGATTCTCACCCCCGGTCTTACGGCTTCAGTCCTTGGTCTGTGTCTTCTTTGGACCGGTATCACCATCCCATCTCCCCTGAATGAATCCGTTTCACTCCTGGGTTCGATCACAACACCCCTTGCGATGATTGTCATCGGTACGTTTCTGGCGCCTCTCCCCTTCTTTTCCATGATATCAGATATACGGGTGTGGGTAATTTCCGGAGCCAGACTGGTGCTGATTCCGGTGATCGTATACCTGATCATCTCGCCTTTTGTTACGGATCCACTTCTTCTGGGCATCCCCGTCCTGCTTGCAGCAATGCCTGTTGCTGCGAATACCGTGCTTTTATCAGAGGAGTACGGGGTGAATGCAGAGCTTGCATCAAAAGGGGTTTTTATATCAACCCTGCTTTCCCTCATTACGATCCCGCTTGTCGGGATCGTTCTTCTGCCGTAAGTTTCCTGCAGATTCATATGGTTGGCGGTTCCAAGTTCACACGGGTATGACAAACAGTATTGTCTTTTTCTCCGGCATGCGGATTAAAAATCCTGAAGAGAACAATAGTGTCAAAATTTTGAATCTGTGCAAGAGAGCAGGCCTTTCTGGGATGATTGAAGAAGGAGACCTGACTGCGATCAAACTTCACTTTGGTGAACCAGGAAATGATACCTATATCAGGCCGGTTTATGTCAGGACGGTTGTGGATCTGGTTCGGAAATTTTCAGGAAAACCGTTTCTGACCGATACGAACACAATGTATATCGGATCGAGGCATAATGCGGCAGATCATCTCTCCACCGCCATCCGTCATGGGTTTGCCTATGCTGTTGTTGACTGCCCGGTCATTATCGCCGACGGATTGAAAGGTAATAATTACAGGGAAGTGCCGATCGACGGAAAGCATTTTAAAACCGTTAAGATTGCGCAGGACATTGCCGATGCTGATGCGATGGTGGTCATGACTCATGTCAAGGGGCATGCCCTTGCAGGCTTTGGGGGGGCGATTAAAAACCTCGCGATGGGATGTGCTCCCCCTGTTGGAAAACGTGACCAGCACCAGGGAATGCAGGCAGAGATAGATGAGTCACACTGTGTCGGGTGCGGGTATTGTGTCACACAGTGCCCGTTCAATGCCATTCATATGGGAAAGAAGGCGGCAGTTGACCGTTCGGTCTGTTACGGGTGCTCAGCCTGTCTGCAGGTCTGTCCTGAGAAGGCGATATCATTCAACTGGGAACGGGATGTACCACGGTTCCTTGAACGAATGGCAGAGTATGCCTATGGGGCGGTGTCAGGAAAAACTGAAAAGGTACTCTATATCAGTTTTCTGATGGATATTACCCCTGATTGTGACTGTGTTCCCTGGAGTGATGCGCCGATAGTGCCTGACATAGGGTTTCTTGTTTCAACCGACCCTGTTGCCATTGATGCTGCAGCTCTCGATCTTATCAACCGGGAGCAGGGGCTTTCCTGTTCATCCCTCCACTGCCATCACGGACCGGGAGAGGACAAATTTACCGGCGTGTGGGATTATGTCAGCGGTGCGTATATTCTTGAATATGCTGAAAAAATAGGCCTTGGATCACGGACATACGAACTGGTGGAATTATGAGGTGACAGAGGAAAGGATGTATTCCATTTTGTAAATATAACTGTACATGCAGTTTCAACTATCGGTACCAATTGCAAAACACGTGCTGTATTGTCTTGAAGGAGCAGCGTTTATCATACACCTGGTCATACCGGTTGTCCTTCTGGTACTCTTTCTCTCCTTGTATCATGGCATGTGGATACATTGAATCTTTCAATTTTCCTGTTTTTAAAAATTTTACATCTCTCCTGTCTGCCCCAACCTGCAACGGATTATGAATCATATGACAACTGATAAATGAAGTGGAGATAGAGTAGAAAGAGAGAGTATGGCAATCCCTGAGATAGATCAGATAAAACGCACCGAACAGGAGGCTGCGGATCTGATCGAGGCTGCACAACGCCGGAAGACTCTTGCTATTGAGGAGACTGTACGGGAAGGGGAAGCACTCGTTCAGCTCCGTCTTTCTGAAGCAGAAACCCGCCTTCGTGAAGAGAAGGAGCAGGCCGGAAAAGAGGCTTTCATGCAGCAGTCACGTCTGATAAAAGAAGCCCGGAAAGAGGCAGATCTTATCAGGGAATATGCACAAAAAAATCATACTACAGCTGTTCAGTCTCTTATCCGGCTGATTACCGGAGGATAATATGTTTTATCCGGCCCGAATGGATCATGTTGTTATCGGGATTCATAACCGGTGGCTCATGGATGTTACATCTGCCCTGCATGCTGAAGGAACCCTCGAAGTTCTTGATCTGAAAAAGACAACAGAAGATGACATTCCTCAACACCACCCGGACATTTCACGCCAGGATATTGAGAAAATTATTGCCCTTCAGTTCAGAACCGACCGGATATTGGAAATTATAGAACCCTATGAACACAAACCTGAAAGCCTGAAATCGATCCTATTTCCTGATGACCCAAGACGGATTTCTGTCAGATATGAATCACCAGACGAGCTTTATCGTGTGGCGGAGGAATCCATTCGAGATGCAGAACCGGTTCTTGCCACCTATGAAACCCTGAAAAAAAACCGTGAATTAATTCAGATCGCACAGGAACGTATTGAACATCTGAGCCGGCTGGCGGTTTTGGGCATTGATATCTCATATCTTGCACCTGCTCCCTATACTCGTACCATTGCAGGATGGATGCACCCTGACAATCTCTCCTACCTTGAAGAATGGTTCAGTAATGCAGGAACCGATGAGGTTTTTTTCCATACGAAACAGGCAGGAGATGAGGTTATTGTCATCTGTATCGGTACCCGTGCAACAAAACCACTCCTTGAAGAACTTGCGCACCACTCATGGTTTTCCCGTATAACTCTTCCTGAAACATATGCAGGACTTCCCGGACAACTGATCGCATCAGAACAGGAAGCACTTATTAAGTATCAGGCAGAGGAAGAGGGATGCACGGCCCTCTTAAGGTCCTTTGCCGAACGTCACCTGGCCCCTCTTCGTGCGATCCGGGAGGAACTTGGAATCGTACGGGATCGGGTTGAGGTATCCAGGAATTTTGGGTCCAGCAGGAATGTGGTATATCTGCATGGATGGGTCAGACAAAAGGATACCAGACATCTTCATGACCTCTTAAAACATGTCACACATGACGAATTTTTCCTCTCCAGCAGACCTGCGACACCGGATGATGATGTGCCGGTCCGGTATGACAACCCGCGATGGCTGGCCCCGTTTGAGATACTTACAACAACTTTTTCACGTCCACGGTATGATGAGATAGATCCTACGCCCTTTTTTGCTCCGGCATATCTGCTCTTTTTCGGGCTGATGCTGGGCGATGCAGGGTATGGTATTCTTATTGCCCTTGTTGGATTGCTGCTCTATGTGGGTCCTGGCAGGAATGATGCACCAGTCCGTGACATGAGTTATATATTGTTCTGGTGCGGTATTGCTGATATCATACTCGGAACACTGCAGGGTGGCTGGTTTGGGGATCTCCTCCCCCGGTTTTTCCATATAACTCCCCCATTCGTTATGATTCAGCCATTAAACCAGCCTATCCTGCTGTTTCAGATCGCACTTGTTATCGGAACCATTCACATCAATCTGGGTATTCTTCTCGGATTATGGCAGAATATTCGTGCCCGCCTGTATCGGACTGCGATAATGGATCATGGAATATGGTTCATCCTTCAGCCATCTGCAGCCGTTCTGCTCACCGAATTTTTTGGATGGATGACCTTTTCAGCGCCAGTGATCTCTCTGGCTGTTATCGGGGGGGTGATCGGACTTGTGGTACTCTTTGTCCGGAATGGTCCGATGGGTTTTTTCAGCCTTACCGGATTTTTAGGGGACTGGCTTTCGTATGTGAGAATATTAGCTCTTGCCCTTGCGACCGGCGGGATCGCCATGACAATTAATATTCTGTCAGAAATGATTGCGTCAGTTCATCCATTGATGATAATTCCCGCAATACTCTTCTGTATTGCCGGCCAGCTCTTTAATCTGGCCATCCAGACTCTTGGAAGTGTGATTCATGCATTACGACTGCACTATATTGAGTTCTTTGGAAAGTTCTATTCAGGTGGAGGAAAAGAGTTTGTTCCATTTCATGAGCGCCGCATCTATACAAGCGGTACACGGGAGGATATAGTATGACAATCGGAACCGGAGCAGTACTGATGGCAATCGGTGCCGGGATTGCTGTGGGCTGTTCAGCAATCGGGTCAGGAATTGGTGTGGGGATTGTTGGCTCTGCTGCATCAGGGGTAATCGCCGAGCGCTCTGAAAAATTTGGAATGGCGCTGGTTTTCACGGCAATTCCTCAGACTCAGGCGATATACGGACTTCTCATTGCAATTCTCATCCTTCAGGCAGGCGGGTTTTTAGGAGGGACGGCAGGTGATATTCCAACACCGGCCGGGTTAGTTGCGGTTGCAGCAGGACTTGCCGTCGGTCTTGCCGGTTTTTC
>CAZCSN010000033.1:8363-24122 GCA_964501255.1 uncultured Methanospirillum sp.
CTTGCCGTCGGTCTTGCCGGTTTTTCGGCCATCGGCCAGGGTATTACCTGTTCAAGCGGGATTGCTGCAACCGCACGAAACCCGGGGGCCATCGGAAGAAGCCTTGTGTTTGCGGCAATGTCTGAGACGTTTGCAATTTTTGGTCTCTTAATCGCGATTCTGATCCTCTTCGGATTAGGACTCTTTAGTGGATAACCGGTCGGCATATGTCTGTTGAAACCATCATCAGCCGGATTCGCGAAGAAGCGGAAAAAGAGATACAGGCCATCCGTGCAGAGGAAACCTGCGAGGTTGACGCAATCAGGGCTCAGTATGAGCAAAAGGCAGAGGATGCCTATAACCACCGGATGGCTGAAGGATTACGGGAGATCAGACAAATGATTGCAAGTCAGGAGTCCAGATCCAGGATTGAGGCAAAAAGAAAAGTCCGGGAAGTCAGAGAAGAGATGCTCAGCCGGTGTTTTGAGGAGGTCTCTCTCTATCTGAAAAATATCCGCTCAACACCGGAGTACCCTTCCTTCCTCCGTTCCATAATTCTTGACTCTGCAAGAAACCTCGGCCGTTCAGCGATTGCAGTCAGAGTTCATCCCGATGACCGGGCTCTTGCAGCAGAGATCATCTCCACAATAAATAAGGAAGGATACTCTCTCTTTCTTTCAGATGAATCCGTGGATACCGGGGGTGGAGCAGTCTGTGAGCGGATCGCTGACAAAGTGGTGATAGATCATACTGTTGAGGTCAGGTTTGTTCGTCAGGAACGTGAGATGATTGCTGAAGCGTCCAAAATTCTCTTTTCTGGAGATCCGTAATGGAAATACCTGACATATACACTCTTATGGAAACAGGTTCTCCCTATCTTACTCCCCTGTCAGCAGCAGTCCTGATTATCATCCTGGTTCTGCTGTTCATAACGCTCCTCAGCACTTCCGGATATTTTCCGGTCCTGCTCTCAATCACCTCATATACCCCGGTCATCGCCCGTTTGAAGGCAAAAGGGGTTCCGTACGGTAATCCGGAACAACTTGAAGAACTGATACAGAGCGGTTCGGTTCAGGACTGTATGAGCAGGCTGAAGAATATGGGGTATCTGACCAGGGCCCCTCCGGACTGTACACCTGATCAGGCTGAAGAAGAACTGCTCCGTATGTGGTATGAGGAGGTTGCTCTTCTCAGATCTCAGGCTCCCCGTGATGCATGGCTTTTCTTTGATGCAGTCCTCTTTTTTCACGAGATTGCCAGGGTCAAACGTATTCTGAGGTTGATCCATGTTCACCGTGCGGATATGATTATGAATAAACCAGATCTATGGCCTGAAGGCTGCACACCTGATCTGGCAGCAAAACTATCAAATGTCCGGAGCATGAACGAAGGCATCAGGTTGCTTTTGGAGACAAAATACGGGCAGGCTCTTCTTGATGGAATACCCGGGTATGATACAGGGCAATCTTTGTTTTACCTCGAACTTGCTCTGGACTGTATGGGGTATGCGGAATTGAAGCGACAGATGTCGATGGTGCAGACGTATCTCGCCGCACCCTATCGTGTATATATTGCAGTCCTCATCGATATTCACAATCTCCGGGTACTTCTCAGGGCCAAACACTCCGGCTGGGATCCTGATGCGGTCCCTCTCTGTCTTGTTGACGGAGGACAGGATCTTCCCTTGTGGAGGTTGACGCAGATGAATGAGATGATGAGCGTTCCTGATGTGATCCGTCAGCTGATCGGAACAGCGTACGATCCGATCCTCTCCCCCATGCTTCGTTCGTATCCGTCTTCTGATACGATGCTCCGCCTGGACCTTGCTCTTGACCAGTATCTTTTGGACACCGCATCCCGGCTGGGACTTGTCTACTATCATACCGGGGGCCCTCTTCTTTGGTATCTGGTTGCAAAAGAGTATGAACTGCGTAACATTCGTATCATTCTGTCAGGTCTGTATGAAGGTTTCTCTGCCGAACAGATCATGCAGATGATGGTGAGGGGCCCGGGGGAGACATGAAAATTGCCCTTCTTGCATCACGACGGATGGTGACGGGATTTCTCCTTGGAGGTGTTCATACCGGTTATGTTTGCGAAAATGCAGAGGAATCACGTATTAATCTTGAGACATGTCTGAAAGATGGTGATATCGGAATAATCCTGGTAAGCAAAACTGTTGCCAGCATGATTCCGGACAGAATACAGGAATTAAAGAACTCATCAGCGGTCATACCTGTGATATCAGTTATCCCTGATGTGCCGGAGCGTATGCCGCTTTGTTCAGGGTAGATGATGCTGCCGATTATGATGGCAGATGCAGGATTGAAAACAGGAATTGTAATGAGTACAATAAAACGAGGCACGAATAATGGGTGAGAGAAACGGGGTTATTATCCGGGTTACCGGGCCGGTTGTTGAAGCGGAGGGGATGACCGGGAGCAGGATGTATGAGTCAGTCCGTGTCGGAAAAGACGGGCTTATTGGTGAGATTATTATCCTTGAAGGCGATCGTGCCACCATACAGGTCTATGAAGAGACGATAGGTGTAACTCCTGGTGAACCGGTTGTCAGAACCTACCTGCCACTTTCCGTTGAGCTGGGTCCGGGGCTTGTCGGTACGATGTACGATGGTATTCAGCGCCCGCTTGAAGAGATACTGAAAAAATCCGGGAATATGATCGAACGGGGTTCATCAGCTCCGGCACTTGACCGGACAAAGAAGTATCGGTTTTATCCCCTGAAGAAAGCCGGTGATATGGTCCGGGAGGGTGATCGGATCGGTTGTGTCCGTGAATCGGTATCAGTCAATCATTACATCCTTGTTCCGCCCGGACTTTCCGGTACGCTCCGGTTCGTTGCAGAGAGAGGAGAGTATGTTATTACTGATATTATGGCAGTTCTTGATAACGGCCATGAGCAGAAGGAACTCTCCATGATACAGCGGTGGCCGGTCAGGGATCCCCGTCCGGTTCGTGAACGCCTTGACCCGGTTGAACCTCTCCTGACCGGGCAGCGGATCATTGATACCCTCTTTCCTCTCGCCCGTGGAGGTACTGCAGCCATACCCGGTCCCTTTGGTTCAGGAAAGACTGTCGTGCAGCAGCAACTGGCAAAATGGGTAAATGCTGATATCATTGTCTACATCGGATGCGGGGAACGGGGCAATGAGATGGCAGATGTACTTGAGCAGTTCCCGACCCTCAAAGATCCAAGAACCGGTCATGCCTTAAGCAGCCGGATGGTGCTGATTGCAAATACGAGTAATATGCCGGTTGCCGCACGGGAAGCATCGGTCTATACCGGAATTACCATTGCTGAATACTATCGGGATATGGGGTATCATGTCGCTCTTATGGCTGATTCCACATCCCGCTGGGCAGAGGCAATGCGTGAGATTTCCGGCCGGCTTGAGGAGATGCCTGGGGAAGAAGGATATCCTGCATACCTGAGTTCCCGGCTTGCCGACTTTTATGAACGGGCCGGAAGAGTATCGCTCCTTGGTTCAGGGGAACATGAGGGATCCATATCAGTGATCGGAGCCGTCTCTCCGCCTGGTGGTGACTTCTCAGAGCCGGTGACACAGAACACCCTCAGAATAGTCAAGGTGTTCTGGGCACTTGATGCGGATCTTGCGTATCAGCGACATTTCCCTGCGATTAACTGGCTCATGTCCTATTCACTGTACAGTACAACAGCCGGGGTATGGTGGGAAGAGCATATCGGTCCTGATTTTATCAGGATGAAGCAGGAGATGATGGAGATATTACAGCGTGAGAATGAACTGGAGGAGATCATACGCCTGGTCGGTCCGGAAACCCTTCCTGAATCTGATCGTCTGCTCCTGCTCAAGGCGGAGATCATACGGGAAAGTTTTCTGATGCAGTATGCGTTTGATGAATATGACACATTCACCGGTCCGAAGAAACAATACCGCATGTTACAGGCGATCTTCACCTTTTTTGCCCAGGCAGAACATCTGGTTGACACCGGGGTTTCGGTATCACGACTCCGCACCCTTCCTCTCATCGAATCGTTCGCCCGTATGGGTTCTGCCTCTCCTGAAGAAGAGGATGTGCTCTTTGAAGGAATTGCCAGGGATACCGAAGCGATAAGACATCTGAAGGAGGGCACATGACCGATCTGCGGTTTCGGACCTATACCGGCGTATCAAAGGTGGTCGGTCCGCTCATGGTACTGGATGGTGTTGAAGGAATCGGATATGGGGAGATAGCAGAGATCACCCTTCCTGGCGGTGAAGTTCGTATCGGCCAGGTCCTTGAGACAACGACGACAAGTGCCATGGTTCAGGTGTTTCGGGGGACCCGTGATCTGGACACTGAGAAGACTCAGGTCAGGTTCAGAGGAGAACCGATGAAGATATCCCTGTCCTTAGATATGCTCGGCCGGACTTTTGACGGGAGTGCACGACCAATAGACGGCGGCGGCCCGGTTATTCCTGAATGCATCCGCGATATCTATGGATCACCGATAAATCCCGCCGCCCGTGAGCATCCCCGTGACTCCATCCAGACCGGTATCTCCTCGATAGATGGTATGAATACCCTTGTCCGGGGTCAGAAACTTCCCATCTTTTCGGGTGCGGGACTTCCCCACAACCTGCTGGCATCGCAAATCGCACGACAGGCAAAGGTGACCGGTCAGGCGGAAAAGTTTGCGGTCGTTTTTGCTGCGATGGGTATTACGTATGAAGAGTCTGCCTTTTTTATCAGGGAGTTTGAAGAGAGCGGTGCACTGGAACGGACCGTCCTTTTTCTCAACCTTGCAGACGACCCGGCCATTGAGCGGATTATCACCCCCCGGCTTGCGCTGACAACCGCTGAATTTCTGGCTTTTGACAAGGGGATGCATGTGCTTGTGGTGCTTACTGATATCACGAATTATTGTGAAGCGCTTCGTGAGATAGCAGCAGCACGCGAAGAAGTTCCCGGAAGACGGGGGTATCCGGGATATATTTATACGGATCTCGCCTCACTCTTTGAACGTGCCGGACGTATTCATGGAAGAGAAGGGTCAATCACCCAGATTCCCATCCTGACGATGCCGGATGATGACATCACCCACCCGGTTCCTGACCTGACCGGGTATATCACCGAAGGCCAGATCGTGCTTTCACGTGATCTGCATCGGAAAGGTATCTACCCCCCGGTTGACGTACTCCCCTGCCTCTCCCGTCTCATGCAGGGAGGAATAGGACCTGGCAGAACCCGGGCTGATCATGCAGAAGTGAAAAACCAGCTCTACTCTGCATATGCCCGGGGTATCAGGCTGAAAAGTCTTGTCGCGGTTATGGGAGAAGAAGGGCTCTCCCCTCTTGATAAACTGTACATGCAGTTTTGCGATCGGTTTGAGAATGATTTTATCAGACAGGCATCATACGAGGACCGTTCATTTGAGGACACCCTTTCTCTTGCCTGGGATCTTCTTTCAGTCCTGCCCAGATCAGAACTCAAGCGTATCAGTACAGAATTCATCAGAATGTACTATCATGGCAGGGAGGCTGGTGAATGCAAAGGGCCGTGATTGCCGGCGTCAGACCAACACGACTTGAATTGATCCGGCTTTCAAGGCGTGAACTCATCGCCAGAAAAGGCAGGGACATTCTGCAGGAGAAACTGGATGCACTGGTTATTGAACACACCCGGCTCTCGAAAGAACTGGAAAATAAGGCCCTATCTATCCAAAATCAGCTCAGGGATGCGTATACTGCTCTTGAGCTGGCCGGGATCATGACCGGGTGGGTACAGCTTGAAGAACTCGCAGCAGCCTGTGTGAAAATCCCTGAGCCTGTCATCTCCTCCTCACAGGTCATGGGAGTGACAGTTCCGGATATATCCCTGCCGGATCTCCCGGACAGGACGCGGCTTCGAAGTCAGCGGGGGTACAGCATGTCAGGAACCTCAGGCCAGGTGGATGAGGCTGCTCTCCGGTATGAATCGGTTCTTGAATCACTTGTTGCCTACGCGTCACTTGAAGGAAGAGCTGATCGGATATCACGCGAGATGAACCGGACAAGACGAAGAGTCAATGCCCTTGAACATCTGGTTATCCCACGGCTGGCGAGGACCATGAAATATATCGAATTCAGGCTTGAGGAACGGGAGCGGGAGGATCTTTTCAGGAGAAAGCGGATGAAACAGAATATGGAACGAAAGGAGAGGGGAGAGGGTCTTACACGATAATTATGGTGCTCTTCGGATAACAAGCACCGGCTTTGTTGCCAGGCGTGCAAGTTCACAGGAAAAGCTTCCATGCAGCATCTCGGCAAAAAAACCTTTCTCCGTTGGAACGGTGCTGATAAGCGAGACATCCGCTTCCTGTGCATAATCAAGAATTCTGCTGATGAGATCCCCTTCGAGGATACGCCATCGGATCTCTGCTCCTGCTGTCTGTATACTCTTTAATTTCTCCTGTATCTCCTGTTCAGCAAGAGCTCTGAGTCGCGCAAGATCCCGCTCGGTCTCTCCGCGTGAAATGACAAAGGAGATGATTATCTCCCGGACATCCGGAATTTTTGCAAGTTGTTCAACAGCAATCCATGACTCGGGCGTCAGGTCGATCGGGACCAGCACCCGGGAAAAGATGAGGGGGCAGTACTTCTGGAATTTCTCCCCTGAGAGGGTTTCGATGATCTGACCCCGCATGATAAGCAGGTTGCTTCGTGAATCATGGAGGACCCGGTGGGTGACACTACCAAGATGAAGCCCTTTGATGATACTCTTCCCCCTGGCCCCCATTACGATGATAGTTGAGTTATTCCTTTTTGCTGCATCGTCTATACCGGCAGCGACCGATTCAGAAACGATGACTTCTGATCTGATGGATGGAATGCCCAGGCTTTTTAAAAGGGTGGCGTCTGATTCTATCCTCGTTTTTGCAGACAACTCAATATCACTGCGTAACGGGCCGGGTTTGTCAGTCCCGACAATATGAACAATCACCACTTCGAGAACTCCGGGGAGATCTGCAATGCAGTCCATAACACGCCGTGCATACTCTGAAAAATCGGTGGGGAAAAGAATTCGCCTGAACATACCGTACACCTGTAATGAATGAACCTGACTTGTAATTAATGCAATTGGATCAGTTAATCCTGTCTTATTTTGATTTTAACGAAATGGTCGTCAAAGTACTATACTTAAATATTATGTGATAGTAAAAGGTCACTGTCACATATGATACGGGGTGATATGTATGGCTCTACCAGACATGAAAAAGATCCTCGAGCTCAAGCAGATTGCAATGAAGCGATGCGAGGATCGGATACTTGAAGCCGCCAGCCGTCCGCCCTGTAAAAAGCATCTGGAAGATACCGACAGCTATGGCATGACCAGGAGAATGAAGAGTAAATACGGCCTTTAAGGTTCCATGTACTCACATTCTCATGATAGCGACAGTTCCTGCATCAGTGCCGGTTATCCGGCCGGTGCATGAAAGCGGGGAAGATTATGGAGACAGAACATTCACTGCTGGATCAGATATCACGAAAGGAAACGGAACTGAAAGAGCAATGTGATCTCGTCTGCAGAGAGGCTGAAACCCGGATCCATGATGCACGGGTCAGGGCACGGCGTATGCGGGATGAAGCAGAGCAACGGGGAGCAGAAGAAGCATCACGGTATATGCAGAACGGCCTAGATGAACTTGCAATACAGATCAGGGCGATCAGGGAATCAGGGGAGCGGGAAGCTGAAAAAATCCTGAAGGCTGGAGAGAAAAGAGTGGATATTGCGGTAAAACGCATTATCGAGATGGCGTTGGGATAATATGCTCCAGAAGATGAAAAGAATCCTGGTAGTCGGTCCGAAACGTGATTATCAGCGAATCATTGATGTACTGTACCAGGCAGGTTCTATTCATCTTGAAGATGCAAAGAGCGAATCAGCCGGATCTATGGAGATCAGTCCCCTTGATACATTCAATCCTGATGAGATATCCTCACTTCTTGCCCGGATAAGGGGGCAGATCCAGATCCTGACCCCAGTTGATTCCAGAAAGCAAAAAAAAAGTCCTTTTATTGATAAATATGCCAGCCTTTCCTATGAGGATCTGGTCATTACCGCAACATCCATCTGTGACTCGCTTGAGAATAAGCTGAGAACCCTGGAAAACAGGAAAGGAGATCTGGACGTCAGGTATACAACCCTGCTCCGGTACGAGAAGATTATCAAAAAGATATCTCCTCTTGAGCAACAACTTCCCACACTGGAAGGGTTCGAAGTTACGATTCTTATTATTCAAAAGGAGTTTGAATCGGTTCTTGATATTATTCACCCCTTTCTCTCCGAGATCACAAAAAACCAGTTTGAGTTCATCAGTGCCGACCTCGATGAAAAAAATATCGCTGTAATCACAGTATTCAGCAGGAAATATGCCAGTAAGGTCCATGATTTTCTCTATTCAAAAAATGTCAATGAAGTCAGGATACCCCAGGAGTATACGAACATGCCCCTGGATGACGCTCTTCTTCTGATTCAGGCAGACAAAGATGCAATTCGTGCTGAGATATCGGAGATAGAAGAAAAAATCCGCGATATCTCTGCCGAATGGTATGCAGATCTCGTTACATTAAAGACGCTGCTTACCGATTATCTTGAAGAGACATCTGCATATTCACATTTCGGGCAGACCGAGTATACCTTTGTGGTGAAGGGATGGATCCCGAAAAAATTCCTTCCTGCAACCAGGAAAGCCCTGATGGAGAGTTTTGGGGAGTCGGTTGTAGTGCATGAACTCCCCGATGATCCGGAGCAGTATGATAATGCCCCGGTATTCTTTGACAATCCCGCATGGGTCAAACCATTTGAGTTCTTTATGAATCTGGTTACCCCGCCCATGTACCGCGAGATAGATCCCACCCCGCTGATAGCCATATTCTTCCCTCTCTTCTTTGGTCTCATCGTGGGAGATATCGGATATGGTCTTGTAATCCTTTGTTTCAGCCTTGCGGTCAGGTTCAAATTCAGGGATATTCCGTGGATCTCCCAGCTGATGAGCATTCTGATGATCTCTTCGATACCAACGATAGTATTCGGATATATATATGGTGAGTTTTTTGGTGACCTTGGAGAGCATATGGGCTGGATTCATCCTCTGACCATCTTTGGTATTACCTGGAATCGGATAGAGGCCATCATACCGCTGCTGATCCTCACCATTGGTATTGGTGTATTTCATGTATTTTTTGGATTATCGCTCGGAATCCTGAATGCATACCGTCATCACAAGACTAAGCACATTTTTGAAAAGGCCGGGATGCTGGGGCTTATTACCGGAATTCTGCTGCTCCTTGGATCGTATGCCGGTCATGTGCCGGGATCAGTTCTATTCGCCATCGTTATCCTGATGCTGATCTCAATTGCCTGTCTGCTCTATGGTGGAGGCAGCAGGGGGGTCATTGAAGTGATGGGAACCATCGGGAACATCATGTCATATGCCCGTCTAATGGCAATCGGACTTGCATCCGTTATTCTGGCTTTAGTCGCGAATCGTCTTTCGCATGAGCTGGGTATCCTTGTTCTGGGAATCATTGTCGCTATTCTCCTTCACACGCTCAATATTTTCCTTGCTATGTTCAGCCCGTCCATTCACTCACTCAGACTGCATGTTGTGGAATTTTTCTCAAAGTTTTATGAGGGTGGAGGCATCCCGTATAAGCCTTTTGGAAAAGAGCGACTCTGATTTCTCCTTTTCTCTGGTCTTTCATCCGACTGACAAACCACAATATATAAATGTGCATAGGATGAGGTAATCGTTGGAGGTTATCATGACAGGATGGGAAGTCCCTATTGGCGCTGCTATTGCTTTTGCAGGAGGCGCAATCGCGACAGGAATCGCTCAGTCAAAGATTGGAGCTGCGGGAGCAGGAACTGTGGCAGAGCGGCCGGAGTCCGCCGGAACGGTAATTGTCCTTGAAGCAATTCCTGAAACACTTGTTATTCTGGGTTTTGTCGTAGCGGCAATGATCATCATCATGGTCAAGTAGTTGCAGGCTGCCACCAGGTGAAGCAGAAGGTGAAGGGCGAATGGCATACGAAGACCTTATCAAGTCCATAGAATCGGCTGCGGAGGAGAAAAAACAGGAAGTTATCCGGAATGCTGAACGAGAAGTGGAAGCAATTCTTCGGGAAGCAGAGACAGAGTCATCTGCCATTCATGCACAATACCTGGAGAAAGCAAAACGTGACCTGATCCTGGAGTCAAACCGGCAGAAATTCCTGGCAAAGCAGGATGTAAAGAAGGGAATCAGTATAGTCAGGCAGAAACTTATTGATGATGCCTTTGTACAGGCCTCCAGGCAGTTATCTGGTATCAGATCAGATCCATCATATCCTGCACTCTTTGAACGACTGACCAGAGAGGTCATATCAGCTCTTGCCGGTGAGGATATCATCCTCCATATCGATCCGGCTGATGCTGATGTATGCACAAAGGCTGTTGTAAAATCCGGCATTGATTGTGATATTGTCACGGATATCACAACGAAGGGAGGGCTTTGCGGAACATCTGCAGACGGAAAAATCCTTGCAGATAATACTCTTGAGAGAAGATTAGAAAGGATCCGGGATACATCAACGCTTGAGATCATCAACCTGATTCTGGGAGGCCCTGATGGATAGCGGATATGTCAATGCCAGGGTCAGAGGTATGTATTCGCGACTCCTTGATAAAAAAAGCCTGAGTAATCTCATATTAAAGCCGGATATCAGCTCCCTGATCACCGCATTGGAAGAGACACCGTATCGTGAGGACCTTGAACGTGCTCTTGTTGGAAAACCGGGGCTTTCTGGCATTGAAGAAGCACTCAGGCAAAACCTTGTCAGGACGATACGAAAGATCGGTGAGTTTTTACAAGGAGAAAAGGGAGAGCGGTATATCCAGATCTTCTCCTCACGATGGGATATTCACAACCTGAAGACAATCCTGCGGGGAAAGCGTATCAAAGTGCCGACCATGGAGATCAGGGAGAATCTTGTTCCAGCCGGAGAGTTTGATGAATCGCTCCTTTCTGAGCTGTTAAAGCAGCCTGATGTGAAAAGTGTCATCGATCTTCTGGCAACCTGGGAGGTAGTCTATGCCATCCCGCTCACCCGTGCATTTCCAGATTATTCTGCCCATGGCGATCTGTTCATCCTGGAAAATGCCCTTGATCGGTTTTATTATGAGCGTGCCCTCTCACTTGTTCCTGGCAGGTCTGCAGCAGAGCAGAAGATCCGTGAGATCATCGGGACCGAGATTGACCTCATCAACATCAAATTATTGCTTCTGGTATTCCGGGATCATGTTGATCCGGAGGATGCGGAGCCGATGCTTCTGGATGGGGGGAAGGTCCTTAACCGGAAGAAGCTTCGTGCACTCTTAAATCTTGGATCCATAGCATCCCTGATTGAGTACCTTGAGGAGACACCATACCGGTTTCTGGCTGATCTTCGGAGCAGTGAGGGCGATTCGGTCAAAGTATCTGCATATCAGCATCTTCTTGATGAATATCTCATCAGGCATGCCGTCAGGTTATATAGGGGTGATCCCCTTTCGGTGACCGTGATCATCGGGTACCTCTGGGCAAAATACACGGAAGTCATGAACCTGCGAATTATTGCACGGTGTAAGAATGCCCTGATTCCCCCTGAGGACATGGAGGCGGAGATGGTGTATGTATAAAGTAGTTGTCATAACGGATCCGGAATCTGCAACCGGATTTCGTCTTGCCGGTTCGGACGTGATGGAGGCCGAAGACGCCCTTGATGCGTCCCGTGCCCTTTCATCACTCCTTCATGAGGAAGAGGCTGGAATCATCGCCATCAGGGAGGATTTTCTTGCAAACCTTGATAAGACGCTCTATGAACAGGTTGAGCGGTGTTATCACCCGGTCATCATCCCGATTCCTGCACCCCGGAAAGGCGATGAGGTGAGTGGGTATGTTGAACGGCTGCTCCGGAGAGCAATCGGATATAACGTGGTAATGAGGAGCTAATATGATAACCGGAACAATTGCCCGGATTTCAGGACCGGTAATTACTGCACGGCACATGACCGGGTCGCGGATGTATGATGTGGTTTCGGTGGGACGGGCTGCTCTTCCTGGTGAGATCATCAGGCTTGAAGGCGATGAGGCAGTCATCCAGGTCTATGAGGATACCACCGGTCTGATGATCCATGAACCGGTGGAGAATACCGGTGTTCCGCTCTCCGTCGAACTGGGTCCGGGTCTTCTGGCATCCATATATGACGGTGTGCAGCGGCCGCTTCCTGCCCTGTATGCAAAGAGCGGGAATTATATCAGCAGGGGAATTATGGTCCCCGGCCTTGACAGGGAAAAGCGATGGTCATTTACTCCGGTGAAAAAGCCAGGTGATGCGGTAGGATCCGGTGATGTGATCGGAACGGTTCAGGAGTTTCATCTGGTTCATTCGATTATGGTCCCGCCAGGGATATCGGGTGTGATACAGACCATCTCCGGCGGGGACTATACGGTGACCGATGTGGTCTGCACCCTTGCTGACGGGACAGAAATAACCATGCTTCAGCGGTGGCCGGTCAGGAAAGGACGGCCGTTTGTGAAACGTCTTGACCCGGAAGTCCCTCTGCTCACCGGACAGCGGGTCTTTGATACCATGTTCCCTCTGGTCAAGGGCGGGACTGCCATGATCCCCGGCGGCTTTGGAACCGGAAAGACAGTCTCTGAGCAGACCCTGGCAAAATGGGCAGATACCCAGGTGGTTGTCTATATCGGGTGTGGTGAGCGGGGTAATGAGATGACCGATGTTCTCACCGAGTTTCCTGAACTGACCGATCCACGGACCGGATACCCGCTCATTGAGCGGACGATCATGATCGCCAATACGTCAAATATGCCTGTTGCTGCCCGTGAAGCATCCATTTACACAGGGATTACCATCGCTGAATATTACCGGGACATGGGGTATGATGTTGCCCTCCTTGCAGATTCAACATCCCGGTGGGGTGAGGCACTCCGTGAGGTGTCAGGCAGACTTGAAGAGATGCCCGGAGAAGAAGGGTATCCTGCCTATCTTGCAACCCGTCTTGCGGCATTTTATGAACGTGCCGGCCGGGTCATCTGTGCAGGGTCGGAAGAGAAGACCGGATCAGTGACGATCATCGGAGCGGTATCACCACCAGGCGGTGACTTTTCAGAGCCGATTACCCAGAACACGCTTCGTATTGCAGGGACATTCTGGGCCCTTGATGCAAACCTTGCCTATCGCCGGCACTACCCGTCGGTAAACTGGATCAGGAGTTATTCCCTCTATCTTGAGGATGTTGAGGAATGGTTTTCAGAAAAGGTTGCCCGGGACTGGTACCAGTTCAGGGGAAGGGCGATGTATATCCTGCAAAAAGAGGTGGAACTGCAGGAGATTGTGCAACTGGTCGGACCGGATGCCTTACCTGACAAAGAAAAGATTGTCCTTGAGATAGCGAGGATTATCCGCGAAGATTTCCTGCAACAGAGTGCCTACAGCGATGATGATTCCTTTTGCCCGCTTGAAAAGCAGTACTGGATGCTGAAGGTCATCATCTGGTATTATGATGCAATTCGTGCAGCGCTCCGGCGTGGTGTACCGCTCCGACCTCTTCTCCAGATTCCGGCACGGTCAGAGATTGCAAGGATGAAGGAGCAGAAAGATGTGGATCGGCTCAAAGCGCTCAGCGATATGGTCTGGGAACAGACGGAAAACCTGGAGGTGCAGACATGCAGCACGGCAGCCTGATCACCGTCGAGTATAAGACGGTGAATTATGTGTCAGGACCCCTCATCTTTGTTGAACGTCCGAAAGAGATCTCATTTGGTGAGACGGCACAGATCATTCTGCCTGATGGGGAGCATCGGACCGGTCAGATTCTTGATATTTCAGAGGATATTGCGGTTGTCCAGGTATTTGAGGGAACACGGGGGATTGACAGTCATGCCACCACCGTAAGATTCACCGGGCAGTCTCCCCTTCTTGATGTCTCATATGATATGCGGGGGCGGGTGCTGGACGGGGTTGGCCGGCCACGGGACGGGGGTCCTGCAATTATTCCTGAGGCACGGCTTGATATCGCCGGAATGCCGATTAACCCCTACTCCCGTGATAAGCCTGCAGAGTTTATCCAGACCGGAATATCAGCAATAGACGCATTAAACACCCTTGTCAGGGGTCAGAAACTTCCGATATTCTCCGGTGCCGGACTTCCGGCGAATCAACTGGCAGCCCAGATTGCAAAACAGGCAAAGGTGCTTGGAGAAGGGGAGAATTTTGCCGTTGTCTTTGCAGCGATGGGTATCACCTACAAGGAAGCCTCATTCTTTATGAAGGAGTTTGAAGAGAGCGGTGCCCTTGAACGGGTTGTCTTCTTCCTCAATCTGGCTGATGATCCGACCATCGAGCGGATTGCAACGCCCCGGTGTGCCCTGACTGCGGCAGAGTTCCTTGCATATACCCACAACCTGCATGTGCTGGTCATCCTGACTGATATGACCAATTACTGTGATGCTCTCCGTGAAATCTCAACTGCCCGCGAGGAGATTCCTGGCCGCCGTGGGTATCCGGGGTATATGTACACCGATCTTGCAACCATTTACGAGCGGGCCGGGCGTATTAAAGGGTGTACCGGTTCAATCACCCAGATTCCGATTCTGACAATGCCAGATGATGACATTACCCACCCGGTTCCTGATCTGACCGGGTATATCACCGAAGGGCAGATTGTTCTGTCCCGTGACCTCTTCCGGAAAGGGATCAATCCGCCCATCGATGCCCTTCCCTGTCTGTCCCGGCTGATGAATCTGGGCATTGGCCCGGGGAAAACGAGAGAGGATCACCGGAATGTGGCAGATCAGCTCTATGCATCCTATGCCTATGGGCGTGATCTCCGCCGGCTTGTAGCTATTGTCGGCGAGGAGGCCCTATCTGAGCTTGATCGGAATTACCTCAAATTTGCCGACCACTTTGAGAAGCGGTTCATATCACAGGGGAATGTGGAGCGGAGCATTGAGACAACGCTTCAGGTCGCCTGGGAACTTTTCAGTCTGCTGCCTGATGATGAGCTGAAACGGATAAAACAGGAGTACATTGATAAATACCGGGCATTAATCATCTCCGGAGGATAAGCCATGGAGCAGGTGCACCCGACCCGGATGGAGCTGATGAAGAAGCGGTCCCAGATTGTGCTTGCAGAACAGGGACGTGACCTCCTGAAAGAGAAGATGGAGGCTCTTATCCAGGAATTTTTCAAGATTATGGTCAACTTCTCTGAGTCAAGGGAAGGGCTTGAACAGCTTGCCATTGAGGCTGACCTCGCCCTTCTGGTTGCAGAGGCGGTTGATGATCCGATTGCAGTAAAATCAGCCTCCTATGCTACGAAACGGCAGATCATGGTTGATATTTCCGGAAAGAACATCATGGGTGTGCCGGTCCCGGTCATCCAGAAGAAGAGTGTTGCCCTGAATGTGATGCAGCGGGGGTACGGACTTATCGGGACCAGCAGCCGGATAAATGAGGCGGCTGAAAAGTTCGAGGCCGAGATGGATATGATCATCCGGCTTGCCGAGACGGAGACAACCCTTCGCCGGCTTGGGAATGAGATCCAGATGAACCGCAGGAGGGTCAATGCCCTGGATCAGATTATTATTCCGGAACTGAAAGAACAGGCGAGATATATCAGGTTCAGCATCGAGGAACGGGAACGGGAGGATCTCTTCAGGCTGAAGAAGGTAAAGAAACTGATTGAGCGGAAGAAAGTGAAAAAGAAGATGGC
>CAZCSN010000034.1:0-23946 GCA_964501255.1 uncultured Methanospirillum sp.
AGATCGCTACCTTGGCATGGTAGAGGCCGCGGGTTCAATTCCCGCTCGGTCCATCTCTTTTCCAATAATTTTTGTACATACTATTCAAAACACAACAGAATCGCATTATAATACTCCGGTATTCCATTCACCGTCTTATCAGAACCGTTCAGCGGGATGAATACGCTATCGCCCTGATGCATACCGGCAGAGATCAAAAAGAACACACCGGTCACAGGCAGGTTTGCGTGCAGTACACACCCTCCGGCCATGTAAGATAAAGAGACCATTGACCTCAGCCCAGGAGTCCTGTGGAAAAAACGAGATCAGATCCGTTTCTATCCGGTCAGGGTCACGCTTATCGGTAATTCCAAGGCGCATGGACACCCGTCTCACATGGGTATCAACAGCAATCCCGGCAGTCTTTGAGAAGGCATGATCAAGCACAATATTTGCCGTCTTTCTCCCAACCCCGGGCAGCCGTATCAGATCCTCCATCTCATCCGGCACTCTGCCCTGAAATTCCGTCATGACCATCTGCGATGCCGCGATGATGGATCTGGCTTTGGTATGATAAAACCCGGTCGGATGGATGATTTCCTCAACATCCTGGATTTCAGCCCGGGCTAGGGCTGCAATGTCAGGATATCTTGAAAATAACTCTTTCGTGACCATATTCACGCACCGGTCCGTTGTCTGTGCAGACAGGATGGTCGCGATCAGGGTCTCATACGGATTGGTAAAGTGAAGAAATTCATCCCTGCTCTGTGAGAGATCATACTGTGACCGCAGACGGGAAAGGATACTATCCGGGTCAGCACGTGTCATAAAAGAAGATGGGGTAACGCAGATTTGAACTGCGGTCAAAGCGTCCCAAACGCTCTAGGATGGACCAGGCTACCCTATTACCCCGTGCGGGACATATGTTGAACCCGGTACCATTTATACCCTTCCTTTTTATTTTTTGAGTGGAAATGGATTTTTTCCCTGAACGGTAACCAGGGTTCCGACAAATCTGCCAGTTTCAAGCGTTGTTTCGAGCAGGGCAGGATCACGACCATCCATCACGAGAAGCGGGATACCGCACCGCTCAACCATCTTCACTGCCACAATATCCATGACCGTGTTGACACCGGCCACCGCCTGCTGACCGATCACCACCTGGAGAAGCTCAGCAGGTGTCATGGTATCAAACCGGTGTGCCGAGGGGTCTTTGCGTGGATCGGCAGAGTATATCCCGTCCACTGCGGTCAGATTGATGAAGAGATCTGCCTGTACCCGTTCGGCAAGTACTGCAGCAACCGCATCGGTGGTCTGTCCGGGTGTGATGCCTCCCATCACAACAATCTTTCCTGATTCAGCAGCGCAGAGTGCTTCGGTATGACTGGTGACAATAGCAGGATATGCTGCCTCTTTCAGTGCGCCGACCAGAAGCATTGCATTGAGCCTTGTTACCATGATACCGAGTTCATCTGAGAAGGCTTCATCAGCCTCAAAGGATCGTGCCAGCGTGATATACTGACGGGCCGTTCCACCCCCGCCCACAACAACAAAAAGACGATGATTTGCAGAAATTCTGGTCAAAACAGAGATATAGGGTTTGATATTCGGGCGGTCTATATCAGGAAGAAGAACAGACCCGCCCAGTGAGAGCACAATTGTAGGCATTCAACCTCATACGTTCACCGATAGAAACCATATAGGTTATTCAGCACCAGTACTTCATTTATAAATCAACGTTCAGCCATCTTCAGAGAATCAGGGTAATCATGGAAGCGCGACACTATTCCCGTGATGATGCAGGTATCATGCATTGCAATCTGTGCAATCATCACTGCAGGATTGCGGATACGAAAACCGGCATATGTGGAGTCAGGAGATCAATACGCGGGCAGCTCATTGCTGAAACATATGGCCGCGTCTCATCCGAGGCGGTTGATCCCATCGAGAAAAAACCCCTCTATCACTTTCTTCCCGGAACCCTCTCCTATTCGCTGGGGGGTGTCGGCTGTAACTTCTCCTGCACCCATTGCCAGAACTGGCATATCTCACATGCCGCTTTTGACAGTATCAGGCAAAAGACGCTCTCCCCGGAGGAAGGGGTAAAACGGGCGATTACATCAGGGGCCTCCTCGATATCATGGACATACAATGAACCGACGATCTGGTTTGAGTACACGCAGGATATGGCACGGCTTGCTCATCAGCAGGGACTGAAGACCATTTATGTGACAAACGGCTATATGACCGAGGATGCCCTGACCGATCTTGCCCCTGATCTTGATGCCTGGCGGGTTGATATCAAGGCATTTACCGAAGAATTTTATCATAAGGTCTGTCGTGCCCGGCTCCAGCCGGTCCTTGAAACAACAATCCGGGCACGGGAACTGGGGCTTCATATTGAGGTCGTGCATCTGATGATTCCAGGCCTAAATGACGATCCCCAGGAAACCGGCCGTCTCATCTCCTGGGTGATTGATAATCTGGGGCCAGACACTCCGGTACATTTCACCCGGTTCCATCCTGACTTTCAGATGCAGGAGATCCCGGCAACCCCGATCAGAACCCTTGAGCGGGCGTTTCATCTCGCAAAAGAGAAAGGACTCCGGTACCCCTATCTGGGCAATGTGCCAGGTCATGAATATGAACAGACATGGTGCCCCCACTGCAACAATCTCCTGATCGGGCGATCCGGCTACTCCATCGGCCCGATACATCTGCATCAGGGAAGATGTGCCCATTGCGAGAAAGAGACCGGCATCATCACACGCATATGACCAGAGAACACGAAACTGCCTTTTTTTGTGACCGGATGGCCGGTTCACTCTGTAAATACCTGCGGTTTATGGGATATGACTGCCGGGATGCAAATGATCTTCCCAATGGCAACCCCCGGGAGGATACAGAGATTTTACAGATCGCAGAACGGGAGAACAGGTATATTCTGACACAGGATGCTGAACTTGCACGACGGGGGGGCGATCATGCAATCCGGCTGGTATCATCCGACCTTGCCGGACAGATCAGACAACTGGCTGATGCCGGCCTTATTTCACCGGAGATCAGACTGACACGGTGCTCACGATGTAATGCCCTGTTACGGAAGGGGATATCACCTCATGCGAAAGACCCTGTCACCCCGGATACTGCATCGCTTATGTACTGCCCGGTCTGTCATCGCCAGTACTGGGAAGGGTCCCATACGAGAAATATGCGGGATCAGCTGATGCGGATGCTGCATGGAACAGAGTGATGCACGGTCACTTCTGCATAATAAGTCCTGATTTCGTCCTGATGACCAGCGCCCTCTCTGATGACCGGTCAGATAGGCCCACCAGTCCGTCAATCTCATCCGCAACAGCCTCCAGTTCATCAAAAATCCGGTTTGCATCCCGGCGAATCTCCCGGATCGAATCCCGAAGGCTTCTTCCCCGCAGATGAATCAGACGCCGGTCACGATACACCATACCTGACCGTGAGAGATTTCGTAGATGATGGTTCACCCGTCCCTGTGATATGGCAAGCAGTGTTCCAAGTTCATCAGATGATATACCGGCAGATTCTGATGAATGCTCCAGTATCTTCAGGATGATCTGCGTTGACAGGTTGTCAAGGTCCCTGCCGGATGAGAGAAGCTAGTTAGCGCTTAGGCAGTAGATCTCTTCAATCTGGTCTTTTTTGGTCGGTCTGGGGTGGTCATGAAGGATGAGCCGCTGATGCATGGATAGGGTAGATCCAGGTTACTGTTGAGATCATATCAATTTTATCGAAATGATCCCAAACATAAGAATAAAATTTATATAGAATTTTTAATCAACAATTATGTGCACATTGCATTTGAAAGGAGTAAATGTATGGCAATCACACCAATCGGACCACGCGTCCTGATTAAACCATATAAACAGGAAGAGAAGACCAAGGGAGGCATTTACATCCCTGATTCTGCAAAGGAGAAGAAGAAACAGGGAGAAGTAATCGCCGTTGGAACCTTCGATGATGGAAAGGAACTCCCCATCAAGCCAGGAGACATCATCCTCTATGGCGGATACAGCCAGGAAGAGGTAGAACTTGACAAGGAAGAGTATGTCATTGTCGAGTTTAAGAATGTTGTCGCAAAACTGAACTAGGTGCCAGACATGTCCGCAAAACAACTCATGTTCAACGAAAACGCACGTCATGCCCTCCTTGACGGCGTTAACAAAGTAGCAAATACCGTAAAGATCACCCTCGGACCAAAGGGAAGAAATGTTGTCCTTGACAAGGCCGGTGGTCCGGTTGTCACCAACGACGGGGTAACCATTGCAAAAGAGATCGAACTCAAAGACAAGTTCGAGAACGTTGGTGCAAAACTCATCAAGGAAGTCGCATCAAAGACCCAGGACACCACCGGAGACGGTACAACCACCGCAACCGTCCTTGCACAGGCCATGATCACCGAAGGTATCAAGAATATTACCGCCGGTGCCAACCCCATCGAGATCAAGAAGGGTATCATGAAGGCCGTCGATGCTGCCGTTGATTCCATCAAGGCAAAGAGCATCGAGGTAAAGGACAAGGAGACCATAAACCGTATCGCTATCATCTCTGCAAACAACGACGAGGAGATTGGAAACCTGATCTCTGAGGCCATGGACAAGGTCGGATACAACGGTGTCATCACGGTTGAGAACTCAAAGACCCTTGAGACCACCCTTGAACATGTCGAGGGTATGCAGTTTGACCGCGGATACATCTCCCCGTACATGGTCACCGACCAGGAACGCCGGGTCGTTGAGTTTGAAGAACCCTACATCCTCATCACCGACCGGAAGATCTCAAGCCTGAAGACGTTAATCCCGGTTCTTGAGATGATCGCACAGACCGGAAAGCCGCTGCTCATTATCGCAGACGATGTTGACGGTGAAGCACAGACCGCCCTTATCTTAAACATCATCCGCGGGGCAATCAAGGTCTGTGCAGTCAAGGCACCGGAGTTTGGAGATGTCAGAAAGGAAGTCCTGCAGGATATCGCAATCCTCACCGGCGGAACGGTCATCAGCGAAGAGCGGAACCTTGCAATCGAGGATGTCACCCTTGATCTCCTTGGTCAGGCCCGCACAGTCAAGGTTGACGCGGACAAGACCACCATCGTCGGCGGAAAGGGTAAGAAATCAGAGATCGACAGCCGCAAGAAGCTGATCGAGTCCCAGCTGAACATCACCGAGAAGAAGTATGACAAGACCACACTTCAGAACCGTCTTGCAAAGCTCTCCGGCGGTGTCGCAGTCATCAAGGCAGGCGCAGCAACCGAGACCGAGGTCAAGGAGAAGAAGATGCGTATTGATGACGCTCTGAACGCAACCAAGGCAGCAGTCGAGGAAGGCTATGTCGCCGGTGGCGGAGTCACCCTCTTCCGTGCAATCAAGGCACTTGACTCAATCAAGGTAGACGCAGAACAGATGATCGGTGTCAACATTGTCAAGCGTGCCCTTGAAGAGCCACTCCGCCAGATTGCATACAATGCAGGCCGGGAAGGAGCTGAAGTCATCGCAATGATCAAGAACAATCCAAGCGAGACCTTTGGATACAACGCAAAGACCGATGTATATGAGGACCTGCTCCAGGCAGGAGTGCTTGACCCGACAAAGGTTGTCAGATCCGGTCTTCAGAATGCTGCATCCATTGCAGGCATGCTCCTGACCACTGAGGCAGTTGTTGTCGATTTCGACGAAGAAAAAGATAAGCCATCTGCCGCAATCATCATCTAAACTTTTTCAGGTTTTTTCTTTTTTTTTCAGATTACATTCTGAATTTTCTCTTCTCCCGCTCCTTTGCATTTGTCATATACATCACCCCGAAGAACAGGGCGATACAAAAACACAGAACTGCGGCTATCATCAGTTTCCAGGCCATATCGGCTGATTCAGAGGTAACCGCCATCCCGACAAAGATCAGACCGATGATACATGCCCCGGTTATCTCAAAAGCGTATAAAAACCGTTCACCGAGCTGGACCATGATGCACAATTCTCCTGCAGAGTAAATAGGTTATATCCCTGATGACCGGATAAACGTTCCGTTCGTCTCCATGAAGATCCAGAATGCAGTAAACGGAGGAATCGTCCGGGAATCGGAGAACCTGCCGGTAGCCCCGCTGATGATGGCCGGCTCATACTGCTGGACCGAGACATTGTAGGGAAGAATACTGACCCATGAGGGAGCAGAAGTCCCGTCAGGGGAGGAGTTGAAGAGATCCCGGGCTGGTATCTCCTGCAAAGCCGGTGATCCGGCAAGGTTCCATCCTCTCTCCAGTGTTTTGGTGCTGTTTTTATTCATGTCAAGGACGAGGGGGATCGTAACCGGTGTGTCAGCATACACAAGCAGCCCTTCCAGAGGTGCAGGAGATGTTTCCGGGTTTTGCGGGGTCCATCCGCCTGCATTTTTGTAGGTCCAGATGGTATGGCCGTCCGTATTGACTTTTGAAAAGAGATCACGACAGGTCTTCTGCGACCTGAGCGGAGCAGGAAACGAGATGAAATTCCAGCCGGACACAAGACTTAACTCATGAACAGTTGCATTTCCGGGCGATAATGACCGCCGTATCCCACGGGAACCTGCTCCTGCATGAAAGGCGATCAGCGTTTTCTGCAAACTCAAATCCGAGGCCGCTTTCAATGCAGCCGGAGCATTCACAAGACCGTACCCATAGTAGATATCCCGGCCGGTTCTTCCAAGATCGGTTGCTGATGACTGGAGCAGGGATCGGATCTCCTCAGCAGAAAGGGCCGGATAGTTGTTCTTCATGAGTGCAGCAACCCCGGCAACCGTTGCGGCTGCAAACCCGGTCCCGGTCCCCCGGCAGTATGACCCGTTCAGAAACGGGGCAATGACCCCTTCTCCCGGTGCCACAAGTTCGGTATAAATCCCGTAATTGGAAAAGTACGAAAGCCCGTCCGTCTTTGCAACAGACCCGACCGATATCACATCAAAATGATCGGACGGGGAATGCATCGTGTTGGAATCCTCATCCCCGGCCGCAGCAATAAGAAGAACCCCGTGTTCCTTTGCATAGGCGATCGCACGGTCTTCCGCACGTGACGGTTCAGTCCCGCCATATCCCATCAGAATGATATCAGCCCCGGCATCGGTTGCATGAGCTATGGCAAGAGCAGACCGCGACGCCGTAAGGTCACTGCCGGTTGTCCCGATCCGTTCCGGTATCAGCATGACTGATGAGGGCGTTTGGTTCTCAGAGACATACCCTGCAATAAGCGAGATAACACCACACAAAGCAGTTCCGTACCCGTCTGTATCCTCCGGTCTGCTGTCCTGACCAGCCCAGTCATACCCAAGAGATACAGGCCCGATATCAGGATGTAAGATGTCTGCCCCGGTGCTGATCACTGCCACTTTTGAGACCGACGAGTTCACTTTGGAGGTTTGCACGGTATCCACCCCGGTTCTGACAAGTGCCCACTGATCGAAAGACCCGTTCGTGATCGTCTCATCTCCGGTTACCGTTCCTGATGTAGTGCGTCGCACATCAGGTTCGATCTCATGCACCCAGGGCAGGTTTAACAGTTCATTTCTGATATACTCCGTCTCATTCGGATCCGTATCAACGGTGATAAATCCTAATGCCGGGGAGCGGAGAGAAAAGGATACGTTCTCAGGAAGCGGGACATCAGGAGGGAGCGGATCATATCCTCCTGACTCATTGGGGGCTGCATACACAATCAGCCTGACATCACCGGTATCTGCGCCGGCTGCCGGAAATATTAGCCCACTCAATAGAAACAGACCAATGAACCCCATCACCACCGGTCTGAAACAGCATCCGCTCTGAATCAGGCAACCCCAGTTATGCCCCACCATGTATCCTGCCCGAGTACTTCATCATCTGTATCAGAGAGACAAAAACCCTCTGATTTGTCAGCAGCCAGGAAGGAGTATTCCAGGCCGGTTCATATAGATCCACCACCCTTCTGACGGATATAAGAGCCGTGATGGAGAATATGTCCCTGATCCACCGTTTATAATAGACGGCCTGAACTCCTGTGTCTTTGGATCAAATACCAGCACCGTGGTCCATGCATCCGTCAGCGGTGCGAGGAGATCCCGTGCGGTGACACTCTCCCGTCCAGGCACACCAACCGGATTCCAGCCCTGTTGTAACTGTTTTACCGTCTGGTTGCTCCCCGTCGTATCAAAGGAGAGGGAGATCCAGGTCTCATTTCGTGCATAGACCCAGACCACATCCATCTGCAAAAGCCGGTCATCCGGGCGGACAGCCTTCCAGAATCTCCCGTCAGGATTATACCGCCATATGGAATGACAGCCCGTGTCGGCCGGCTCAAATATCCGGGCGGTATCATTCCCTTTCGCGAGCGGATAGGGGATTGAGACCATATTCCAGCCGGGATAGAGGACAATCCGGTCAGCCGCATCATTCTTTCGTGGCTCAAACCCACACCCGGTCGTGACCGGATACCAGATTTCCCGCCCTGACTGCTGAGGAAGAGTAAGGTTTGATGCAACCGGTATCCCCCTGCCATACCCCTCGTCCCAGTCATCCGGGGAACGGCCGGTTGCATTCAGAATGATCGCCCTGACATCACTCTCCTTCATGCCAGGAGATCCGCTCATGACCAGTGCTGCAAGGCCGGCAATGTGGGGTGCTGCTGCACTCGTCCCCGTAAAGACCGCATGCTGCATGGATCCGGTCAGAACGGTGATATGATCAGGAGCGACCAGATCCGGTTTTTTCCTCATCTCAAACGCCGGATACCGGATCGTCACCGGTCCGCGGGATGAGTACTCCTGAACGGTGATATTTTTCATCCCCGGCGCTGCTGCTCCCACCACCAGGGCCTGTTTTACAGCCTGCTGACCAAATACGGAATCTTCAGGAGTATAGGGATCAAGCGTTACCGAACGGCCTGAAAGCGGAAGGACATAGATCTCAAGGAGAGCATCCTCTGCCGCCGCCTGGACAACCCTGACCGTATATTCCCGTGGCCGGTCTGCACTGTTGACAAACCGTACCCACTCCATCGGATCATCATCACCGTCCTGCAGGTTCACACTCCGGGCAATCTCACGCCCTGAGTCATCATACAAAAAGAGATCATAATTATTGGCAGAGGAACCAAACCGGTCGTCCCATTGGAGAATGACATGGCCTGCAAGCCCGGCGGGGACGGTAAATTTCAAATCCCGGCCTGATTTCCCCTGAAAGTCATGCCACAGGTACCCCTGATCCTCATATCCGTGAAACGGGGCCTGATAATGCTCCTGTGCAAAATTGCCTGCTGCGGTAATATACAGGATATTATATGAAAGGACCCGGTCGATAATATTCTGGCTGATATAGCCGTCTTCAAAAAACGGTTCCACATAAGTGATATCATCGCAGATGATGGAGCAGCCATGCCGGATCAGCTGATCAAGAGCATGCACGTATTCTATCTGACTGGATCCCCGGTCATGAAAGGCAAGGGTGGCATTTGGAGCGATATCATGAATAATCTGGAGCAGGGCAAGCCCCTCGTCACCACCGACCGTATCAGAGAGCACCTCAACATCAGGGAGTTCTCCAAGTCGTTTCAGATCGGAAAGGCCGTCAACCCCGTCAGATATCACGCCGACCTTCACCCCCGCCCCGGAGAGGCCGGAGGTATTCCGAAATTCCCGTGTCTTTAGCAGATAATCCCCCTCGGTGGTAACCGCTGACGTCCGGGGCGGTATCTGGACCATCAGGGAGAGGATTCCTTCCTGCATCGCAAGGCGGGTGATATTATCAGCCCGAATCCATCCTCCAATCCGTCCGTACAGCGAATCAACAACAGGAGATGAGAAGAATGACTCATACCGGGAGGGTGTGTCAGACGGTTTTACCTTTGCAGAAATGCGGACCTCGACATCGGTGCCTGCCAGCCGGATCTCACCGGTCTTTTCCATGAGAGCCATCATATCTGCATGGGACTGACCGGGGGAGAGGTATGTATCGTCGATGAGCTGAAGCAGATCGGTTGAGAGCTTCATCTTCCATCCGGGATCAGGGGTCTCTTCGGGCTTTGGCGTTTCTGTTTCAAATGACCCTGATGAGGCAGGGGGAAAGACCGGTGTGATACGTTTTATTCCGGTCATCCCGGAGAGCAACGTCAGGTTGTCTGCGGTCGCCCAGCCGGTGACAAGATGATAGGATGAATCCGCAACCGGGTCAGAGAGGAGGGGGAGGATATGCTCACCGGTCTCGTTCGTTTCCAGGATCAGGGTGACATGTACGGCCCACATCCCTGACTCATTCCTGCGAACCGTTCCGCTCTGCTCCATCGCCCGGATAATATCATCAGGACCCTGACCGGGGGGACATGATGAACGGTTGATAATCTGAAGCAGATCGGTTGAAAGAAAAGGACCGTGCGAATCTTCCGGGACATCATCCCCGGTCACTCCTCCATCCCATGCAATCAGAAGAAGCACTCCGATGAGCACACATGTGAACATTACTCCGCTCTTCCGCACCAGTCCACCAGCAGGAGATAGGTTTACCGATACATCATAAGAAGACTTTCGCAGCATATGCCCTTATTTTATGCTGGGACCGCGAACCTTGTGACATGGATGTTGAGGGTTATGCCCGCCGGAATCTGAAGAAAGGCAGGGCTCCCGAAGAAATAATATCTGATCTTGCCGACCGGATCGTGGAAATAAAAGATATCAGCAGGGAATATGCCATCTCATTTGCACAGGCGGTCATGGTTGAAGTCTCTGCTACCGCTGAGATATCCAGTGATATCTCCCGGGACATTCTCACCTATGAGAAAGCCGGTGTGACGATGGGTGCATTTGGTGTCGGGTCCCGGGGGACCGGCGATTTTTATGCACACCGCAAGATTGCTGAGATAATCGGAACATCCGCGGCGACGGTGGGTGTTGAGGACATGGATGACGCCGGTGTGGTCCAGGCAGGCGGGCAGTATATTGTCTGTACGGTGGACGGCATGCACTCCCGGCTTTCAGATTTTCCATACCTTGCCGGTTTTCATGTGACCCGTGCAACACTGCGGGACTGTTATGTGATGGGTGCACGGCCGGTGATGCTCTTTTCTGATATCCATGTGGCCGATGACGGCGATGTGGCGAAGATTTTTGATTATACCGCCGGAGTGACAACGGTTGGTGAACTGACCGGTGTACCGCTTGTGAGCGGATCAACCCTGCGAATCGGGGGAGATATGGTGATTGGAGACCGGATGACCGGGTGCGTCGGAACCGTGGGGGTTGCAGATCACATCACCGCACGTCGGCAGGCATCTCCGGGGGATCTGCTGCTCATGACCGAAGGGGCCGGAGGCGGAACCATTGCAACAACTGCCCTCTATTACGGGTATCATGACGTTGTCGACCGGACAATAAACCTGACCTTCCTTCGGGCGGCAGATGCCATCCTCAGAAGCGACCTGCTCAGTTCCATCCATGCAATGACTGATGTGACAAACGGCGGGCTGCGGGGCGATGTACATGAGATGGCAAAGACAGCTGGACTTCGGTTTATTGTCGAGGAAGATGCGGTCCTCGATCTTGTGGATCCACAGGTCTTTCGGATGCTCATGGATCTTGAGATAGATCCCCTGGGCGTCTCCATTGATGCTCTGCTTATCATCGCACAGCCGGATACGATCTCACAGGTTCAGGCCCTCCTGTCAGGAATCGGCGTGAAATCATCGGTCATCGGCCGGGTCGAAGCCGGGAAGGCAGAACCGGTGCTCATCAGAAACGGAAGGGAAGAGGAATTCTCCCCCCGGTTCAGGGAGGCGGCATATACCCCTCTGAAAAAACTGGTCGAGAAGAAGGAGCAGGACTTTGAGGCGATGAAACAAGCCGTTGACCGGGCTGCACAGGCTGCTGTTGCCAAAAAGAAACGAATCATGGAGAAACTCAAATCAGAAAAACCATAACGTTTCAATTTGGCATACTCATTTTTCATACGGGCAGATCCCGCACCGGTCAGTCCTGATACTTATGTCAGATAAAAACCAAGTACTACCCAGGTATACATGGCATATGTCCACCGGATAGAAGTCCAATATAAAACCGACCCCAGACTGAAGGTCAGGACCGAAAAATTCCGTTCTCTTGGGTTTCCCATTGAAGAACTTCATCTCATCGACATTTACACCATCTCTACGCATACACGTGATTTTACTCCGGACGAGCTGCACGGGATAGGAGCACAACTCACAAACCCGGTGGTACAGACCTATACCGTCGATACCCCAACGATTGCTCATTTTGATACGGCTATCGAGGTCGGGTTTTTGCCAGGCGTTACCGATAACGTCGGCACGACTGCACGGCAGACCATCGAGGATTACATAAAACAGAGATTTGAGCCTGGTGAGGCGGTGTACTCATCCAGCCTCTATTTTGTCTGCGGGAGACTTTCGGCAGAGCAGATACAGTCCCTTGCCGCAACCCTTGCAAATCCGCTCATCAACCGTGTTCACATCAAATCACGGACAGAATACGGGACGAAAGGGATGGACACTGTTGTCCCGCTTGTCCGCCTGCACGAACGTCCGGCCGCAGACCCGGTGGATCTTGATGTGAGTGACGAGGAACTGCTCCGGATTGGAAAGGAAGGCATTGTGGATCCAAAGACCGGTCAGAGGAGGGGGCCGCTTGCCCTTGACCTTGATCAGCTGCATACCATCCGTGATTACTTTCATTCCCTGGGCAGAAAACCGACCGATGTTGAGATCGAATCACTGGCACAGACCTGGAGTGAGCACTGCAAACACACCATCTTTGCCTCACCGATGGATGATGATATGCCAAAGGGCCTGTACAAGACCTGCATTCAGGCGGCCACCAACACCATCCGGGCACAGAAAGGAGACAAGGACATCTGCCTGAGTGTCTTTTCCGACAATTCCGGTGCGATAATCTTTGATGACCGGTATCTGGTCACCCATAAGGTTGAGACCCATAACTCTCCGTCCGCACTGGATCCCTTTGGCGGAGCCCTGACCGGAATTGTGGGAGTAAACCGGGACACCATCGGATTTGGCCTGGGAGCAAAGCCCTGTATCAACATCTACGGGTTCTGTGTCGGCGACCCGGAAAAGAGCCCTGCCCTGTACAGAGGAAAACAAAAGACCAATCCAATCCTCTCCCCACGCCGTATCCTCGAGGGGGTGGTGGCCGGAGTGGGGGTCGGCGGAAACTGCTCGGGAATCCCGACCCCGCAGGGATTTGTCTGGTTTGATGACCGGTATGTCGGAAAGCCGCTGGTATTTGCGGGAACCGTCGGAATCATGCCCAGAAATGACGGGACGCGAAACCTGTATGAGAAGCGGGCACGGCCAGGCGACCTGATCGTAATGATTGGCGGGCGGGTTGGAAAAGACGGAATTCATGGAGCCACCTTCTCATCTGAAGCACTTGACCCCCAAAGTCCGGTCACTGCGGTTCAGATTGGGGATCCCATCACCCAGAAGAAACTCTCTGATGTGATTGTCAAAGAAGCCCGCGACCGTGGCCTGTATACCAGTATTACCGATAACGGTGCAGGCGGGATCTCTTGTTCGGTTGCCGAGATGGCAAAGGAATGCAACGGATGTCATGTCTGGCTTGACAAGGTCCCCCTGAAGTATCCGGGGATGGCACCCTGGGAGATCTGGATCTCCGAGTCGCAGGAACGGATGACCCTTGCTGTCCCGCCTGAACGGCTGGATGAGTTTATGGCCCTTTTACACAGCCGGGATGTTGAGGCCACCGTGATAGGGACCTTTACTGATACCGGCCGGTGTGTGGTTGAGTATCATGGCACCACCGTCATGGATATCGACCTCTCGTTCCTCCATGACGGCCTTCCGGTCAGACATCTCAGAACAAAAGCCCCGGAGCCGGTCAGATCAGACCCCCTGCCTCCCTGTCCGGAGCATCTGGATATGACTCTTCTGCAGATGCTTTCACGAAAGAACATCTGTTCAAAGGAGTTTATCTCCATCCAGTATGACCATACCGTGCAGGGAGGGCATGTCCTCGGACCGGTGCAGGGCAGAGGACGGGTTCAGGGGATGGCAACCCTGACAAAGGTGGTTGCAGACTCAAAGAAGGGAGTCGGCCTCTCACAGGGGATATTTCCGTCCTATTCGGAGATTGATCCGTACCGGATGGCAGTCATCTGTATTGACACGGCCATTCGTGGCCTGATCGCTCTTGGAATTCCCCGGGACGCAATAGCCATCCTTGACAACTTCTGCTGGTGCTCCTCAGATGATCCCCGGCGTCTGGCCCAGCTGAAGGCTGCTGCCCGTGGATGTTATGACGGAGCGGTCGGATTTGAAACACCGTTCATCTCCGGAAAAGACAGTATGTTCAATGATTTCAGGGGATATGACGAATCTGACAACCCGGTCCTTGTTTCAGTCCCCCCAACCCTTCTCATATCATCCATCGGGATTCATCCTGATGTGACAAAGGCCGTCTCCCTTGAGGCAAAGATTGAGGGGGACCTTGTGTACCTGATCGGAACAACCACCGATGAGGCGGGCGGATCTGAATACTATGCTCATCTGGGCATATCAGGAGGAATTGTCCCCGGTCTTGATATTGCGGCCATGAAAACCAGGTATGACCGGCTTGTCCATGCCATCCTGCATGATCTGGTTGCATCAGCATTCCCGGTCACCCACGGGGGACTTGCCATTGCACTTGCAAAAGTAGCCGTCGGGGGACAGATCGGGATGGATATCACTCTCTCCGGTGATTTGAGACCGGATATTCTGCTCTTTTCCGAGACCCCGGGGCGGTTTGTCGTTACGGTCGATCCTGACAGAAAACGATCCTTTGAACTGGCCATGGGGTCTGAAGCTACCCTTATCGGCCGGGTCACCGGAAAACATCTTCAGATAACCGGCCCGTCCCTGCGAATAGCTCTTCCGGTCAGTGATCTTGAGGCGGCATACAAAAAACCGTTCGGGGGGTACTGAGCATGAATCCAATCGCATCACAACCTGCCCGGACAAGGCAGGCGGATCTGATCCCTGACAAAGCACTTATTATGAGCGGGTACGGGATCAATTCGGAGATGGAGACCAAAGAAGCCCTGCTTCGTGCAGGTATGGATGCAGACATCGTCCATATCAATGATCTCATCGATCGTACATACCGGATGTCTGACTACCGGCTCCTCGTATTTCCAGGCGGATTCTCGTATGGCGATGATACCGGAGCAGGAAATGCCTATGCAAACCGTGTCAGGAACAATCTCTGGAATGATGTGACCGAATTTCTTGAGGAGGACAATCTTGTGCTTGGCATCTGTAACGGGTTTCAGATCCTTGCAAACCTTGGCCTTGTGCCTGCATTCAACCGACAGTATAAGCGGGATATTGCCCTTATGCCAAACAGGAAGGGGGTATTGGAGTGCCGGTATGTTACCATCAGGCCTGCATCCGATTCTCTCTGGACAAAGGGAATTGAGCGGATTATCTGCCCGGTATCGCATGGAGAAGGGAATTTTTCATGCTCAAAGGAGGTTTTGCAGGAGCTGAAGAGCAGAAAGATGATCGCCTTCACCTACTGCCGGGAGAATCTGAAACCAGCCGATGGGGAATATCCGTACAATCCGAACGGTTCGGTTGCGGATATTGCCGGAATCACCTCCGCAGACGGAAAAGTCCTTGCCATGATGCCACACCCGGAACGGGCAATGGAGTTCGTCAATGAGTATGACTGGCCCCTACAGAAGGAGAGACTCCGGCGGCAACACCAGCCTGTTCCGACAGAATCAATGAATATGAAATTATTCAGAAATATCGTAGAGTATTTCAGATAATGAGATAATTCTCTGCCTGATATCATCATCTCTTTTTAGAACCTGAACCTGTCCCGGATAAAAGAAATTCTCCATAAATTCAGATTTTTACCAAAATAAATCTTCACTTTTAAAGAATTTTACAGACCGACCTATACCATTATGTATGTGTAAAAGAATGATAACCTATGCGGACAAACAGGACATGTCCTCTGATTTTGAGTGTAGTACTCCTTACTATCTCATGGACAGGGGCAGTCATAGCAGAAGAGCCCATACAGGCAGAAAACACAGAACTCTGGGATATTGTAGAGGATGCCTATATATACTGTTACCCGTTAGTGGTTGTAGACGCTACTTTGAAAAAATTTACCAACACCGAGATCCCGACTCCTACGCAGGCACCGATAAACCAACTGGCTCACAGTAATTTCCTGTTTACGGCAGATAACAGACTTGTTGTATCACCAAACGTTGATGACATTTATTCAAGTGCCTTTTTGGACCTTCATGATTCTGCTTTTGTTTTTGTAAAACCGAAAACAGACCGTTTTTCTTCGGTCCAAATCCTGGACGCATATACAAACACCGTTGAGGTTGTTGGATCAGGAAGTAAAACTGATAATCCTGACGATGAAGTTATCTGTCTGATTACCGGCAGGGATTATCAGGGAGATGTACCGGAGGGGATGAACCATATCGTCATACCGACTGATATGGCATGGATTATTATCCGGACCGTTATTAACGACCCTTCAGACCTCCCAAATGTTGAAGCGATCCAGCAAAAAATGATGCTGGTGCCTCTTGATGTATATATGAATAATGAGACCTATGTTCCAAAAAAGGGAACATATAATGCACAATACAACTTCAATCCGGCTGAATATGTATACAATATGTCAGCAGAAGAGTTCTTTTCCACAGCGAATGCTCTGATGATAAATAACCCTCCATCACCCGATGATACTGCAATACTGGATACCATGAAGCAGATACACGTAGGACCTGGCCTTGTCTTTAACGCTTCAATTCTTGGACCAGACGGGGCTGAACGGTGGAATTCCATGGTAGGACGGATGGAATCGGATCTGATTGGCAAAACAAAGGAATACATGACCGCTCTTGATGGCTGGAAGTATTATGGCGAGCCAATCGGAGAATGGGGCACAGCGTATGCATATCGGGCACTGATTGCCATCAAGGGACTTGGTGCGAATCCGACCTCCGTTGCGATATATCCTATGGCAGATACAGATACCGATGGAGAGAAATTAACAGGAGCCCATACCTATCGGCTTCATATTGAAAAGGACATGCTTCCACCGGTTATCAGGGACGGATTCTGGTCATTTACCGTCTATGGAAGTGATAACTATTTAATTCCGAATGAAATTGATCGGTACTGTATCAATGACCGAAGTAATGTGACATACAATGAAGACGGGTCACTTGACATTCTGCTTCAGGCTGAAAAACCAGCTGATGAGATGATGAATAACTGGCTCCCGGTTGGAAATCAGGATTTCCATATCTATTTACGCATATACGGGCCGGATCTGGAAAAGATAAAGAGTAACTGGACTCCTCCGAAAATTGTTAAAAATTTGGTTCCTGGAGATAATTCAGGCGGTAATTCAACACAAATCCAGGAGTCTGTAGTACATGCGTGATGCGATTACTATACTCATCTCACATTTTAAAGGGTGAATCGTTACACGATTCTGTAAAACCGATCAAGTGCAACACGTACCGGATCGGTATCAGAAACATACGTCAGTTCAATTTCATCCGGTCCGATGATCGTTCCATGTGAATATCCGTTATTTCGTTCTGCACATGAGATCTCAGTCCCATCCGCACTGATAACTCCGGCCAGGTCACGTTTTTCTTCAGTCCCATCACTTTTCTTCAACGAAGTATATCCGATAATAATCCGATCCTTCTGTTCCGTGATATTCAGGAACAATACTCCGCTATCTCCTTTAAAAAACCCCTCATCCGCTTTATACGCATCATACGGCCCTGTCCAGTTCCCGACCATATCAGGAATATCTGCACCTGCTATACCAGTTATAAACAGCATAACCAACAGCATGACGAGAATCTGTAGTCCCTTCATATGGTATACTTACACCTGAACCTGATAAAATGTATGATTTATTTTATCCACGAAACACAGCATGAATCGGGTTTTATTTCCGGTACAGCATTTTTCAGCCAGCATCGGGCCTTTTCCCCCTGAACCCCCGGTTTTACATAGGTACAGGCAGCACATGCAGGATCCTCTGAACACGCATCAATACACCGGAACGGATCATGCTCATCCAGCTCAAACGAATCATAATCCGCGCCTGGCAGGTCTGTATCACCAAGCCATGGTTCTGATGCCGGTGTACTCTCGTGAGGCAGCCCGGATATATTCATGAGCGGAACTGCCAGTCCTGTTTCAGGCTGCTGATATCCGGGCTCATACGCCCCTGGTGTTGCCAAATCTGTTATCATCAGTAATTCTGCCGGTGTTGGGGATACACCGGGAGTCAGCACCATGCCGGACAGGCCCTGAATCTGAGTCTGCTCCGATACAGACGCTTTCAGCCGGGTGCAGTCCCCTCCGGAAAATGTCCCGTCTTCATTTATTCTTCCACAAATCCGATCCCAGCCCGTCAGTTCTTTTGGAATAGCTGATATTTTGGCAATCCCGGTAAAGGCATAGGTTCGTGGATCAACCTCCTCGAGAACCGGGAGAACATCCGGGTTATCAGGGTGTTGTGCCGATGGAAATACGATAAAATCAATACTTTGTTCAGGCAATACGCCTGGTGCATCCGGATTGCTGATAACCGTACAATGCAGGCCAATCTTTCCTGCCTGACCGCCGGTCCGAAGGAGCAAAGCCGCACGTCCGTCTGCATCAGTCCGAAGGATGAGCCGATCTTCAGATTTTCGGGCCTGACTACCCGTCTGAACCGGTTGGATGAATCCGTACGGCATATCTTCGCCGGTTGAACCGGACTGTCCACCCGTCAATGATGAGATCTGATACGCATTCGGCGAAAGATATGCAGAACCAGCCTGCACCGGTGCAAGCCGGGTCATGTGAACCGCAGTACATGCCGGTCCGATATATCCCCTGGATTGGATCAGGGTTACCTCAATCTCTGCATTCCTGGCAGGAACCCGTGCCATATCATTGGCAAATAAGGAATGTGAGGATGACAGGGCATCAGGACCAAAGGTGTACCGCATATCAGTGATCACATCCGAACTCTTCATCTCCGCATCGACATCCACCGGATATACCCGGAATGAGTCAGACGAAAAGAACTGGGGAGTCATCATTTTTACTGTCTGAAGACCCTTTTTCCCTTTCAGGACAAGCCGGGTATCCGGTGAGCCTGAAAGATTGGCAAAGGCTTTTCCAGGCTGCTGCTCCTGACCGGATGCCACAAACCGGCTGAGAAAATCAACCCGCTCCACTCGTGCCAGGGCCACTTTTGATGCGATATCAGAATTCGTGCGCAGAATATTGCCTGACGTCAGATCGACCAGATTGGAGAGCTGTATCTCAACATAGGTCTCCTTTGGAATACCTGCACATCCCCCTCCGGCAGTCCCGCATTCAGGATCTTCCATCTGATCTGATACAACCAGCCGGTCATCCTCCTTTTTGACCTCAAAGATACTTTTTCTGATTAATTCCGGGATACTGCCCTCTTTACCCGGGGTTGCCGCCATCAGTTCAGGGGCCATGACCAGACTACTGCCGGTATTGTCGGTATTCCTTGTCATGACAAACTCATAATACGGAATTGCAGTCTGCACGGCTTCAAAGGTATAAACCAGAGGCGTATCCCGAACCAACGACAAATGCTCGTCGCTTTGACCGGTATCATATCCATAATACCGGTATCCGGGCAGAACAGGCCGGATAATGACCGGCCCGCGATACCCAGGATCTATCCCGCTCAGGGTAAAGTCCCCCTGTGCATCTGTCAGCACATATTTCCAGTCACCCTCTCCTTTCAGCCGGTAAAAGACATACGCCCCCGGGACGGGTGCATTTTTCATATCCTCAACATGTCCTCTGAAGGGAACGGTCTTTTGCGGAATTCCGATGGCAGAGAGATATTTTGCAAGAACGGCAGCAGTAAACTGCTGTGAGATCTGAATTCCTTTCTGTACCACCGGTTCCCTGACCGCTTCATTATCACTTTTTGCCGCTTCCCAGTCAGGACGGGTATTGATGAGCACTGCTTCCTCGAAGGCAAGTTCCGGAATGCTCTTGTCATATGACAGTCCGTATTTCCAGTCATTGCCGGATATCTGCCATTCACGACCTTTATTATCTGCCTGATCCTCGAATTCATTGTGTGAGTACAATAATGATCCGTCCCAGCCATTCATGTGATAGATTACACCAATATCCTGAATGAGATGTAATGCCCATCCCAACTGAAACAGACTGTTATACTGGGCAGATTTATCCGGCCAGTACAGCAGGTTCCTGCCGGTATTTGGATCTGTTCCAGCGTTTTTCGCCGCAAATATGGCATCATCAAATCTCTTCTCCGCCAATAATGCCGCAGACGGATATATGGGCAGTATTTGGGGATCTGAATGACCATACACGCTGAGAATCCCTCCGGTCGCGCCTTTCACAAGGGCACTTGCAAACATTCCAAGAAATTGTTTCCAGATCTGTAACCCGGCAGTTGAAAGCCCCTCTCCGGCCGGATTTTGTTCACTATAATTCTCGTAATAGTGATCAAACCCGGCATAAACCATATCAGTGACATCCCAGGTATGGAGATCCGTGCACCAGATAAGGCATAATTCAAGGGTAACATACACATGAAGCCGGTCCTTATACCGGTCAGCCCAGGTTAACCCGTCAGCGATTGCCTGAAAATTGCTCTGGTCAGAGAGGTAAGCTGCCCAATTATCATATCCTTTATCACGAAATATCCGGATGGCATTTTCCACCAGATAGAGATGACCATCGTTATAATACGGAGTATTCAGTTCCTGCTCAAACCCGGGAATGACTCCGGGTTCTGTATTGATGACAAATGAACAGTCCCGGCTCGTGCTGTCCCAAAGGGATCGGTCCCGAAAGTCACACCCATCCGGGTCAGACCTGCTTTTTTCATTTGTACCTGGTGTGTTCCAGGCCGAAACCTGACAGGATACAAGAATTATCACACAGAGAATACAGACTGACCAGAAACGAATGAAAAACAAAAACCGGGAAGAACGGTACAGACCCATGCACGTTTAATTACCCTGCAGGTTGATGAAGGTATGCACGGATCAGATTATTCAAAACCCACCGGGAATAATAAGGTGATTATTGAGTTTGGCTGGCGATATATGCCAGATCAGACTATTCCCTCGTGCAGCCTTTTCATATACAGTGTGTATCCGGCTGACAATGAATTCCTGTCCGGATCAGAATCCTCCGGGCTGATCAGGTGGACTGGCATGACACCACAGCGGTATCCGGTTTTGTTACTCTCCAAGAGGAGTCAGATTTGCATGTATTCTTACAACCTGATTGTGATACAGCAGATAGGTCTGTGTATACGTCTGATACCCGGGATAGGAGAGCGTCACTTCATACGGGCCTGATTCAAGACCGAATAATTTTAATGAGTGTAATGTCCGGGTTTTTCCTTTGTATTCCCCGTTCAGAGAGACATCTGCCCCGGCTGGCGAGCTGGTAATCATAAATCCCGTGTTTTGGGAAGCGGCAGATGTTGAAATATTCGTACCGGTGCCCGGAGATCTGAACATATCAGGATTCGCAGAAATCGTGGGAGTTTTTATAAAATCTGAATAATCAAACGTCGGCGCATGCATTCCGGTGTAGGAAAAGGGTTCAGCACCAAGGTGATGATCAAGATAATACGAAAACCAGTCCACATCATCGTCACTGGTGGCAGCAGTCCCGAGAGATCCGGCGATACAGATGAAACATGTAAAACACATGAAACAGACCATGAACATTCGATATGTGATCAGAGCGTGCATGATACTCCCTTCTCGTGATATGGATGTAGTACCACCTCATGAGTATTTGAGAATTATCCCTTCTGTGAAAAGGGGATCTTAAAATACTCATACCCTGCCGACTGAAAACCGGTCAGGACAACCGGACAGGGAACAAAAAAAAGGAAAACGGAAAAAAAAGGGAATTACAAGTCTTACCTTATATTTTTGAAAGAACGGCATCGATCTTTGTGATCTCACCATCATTCACGGTATAATTTGCGGCAAAGTCCTGATATCCCGGAAAACTGATGGTAACATTATACTCACCGGGGATAAGTCCCTTGATCTCCTTTGCCTTTAATGAACGGGTAATACCTGCACTCTCGCCATTGACAAATATCTCTGCTCCCGGAGGGGTGCTCGTAACACTAAATCCGGTATTTGGATCAAATTTCGGCTGGGAATCAGGAGATGAGTTTAAACTAAAGTCAGTTTTCAGTTTTGTTCCCCAGGTCCCATAATAATCGTTGTAATTATACGCTGTAGCTGCTGTTCCGACGGAGACCAGACAACCCAGTACACAGAGAAGTCCGAATAAACCAATAATCAGTTTCAACATAGAACCAGCATATGTTTTCTCCGGTTGATGATAAGGTTTCCTGACTGAAATCCTCGGATATTCAGGTTTCCGGGTATGTGATAATATACCCGGACGGACCGACTGAAAATGTCAGGGACTCGTGTCAATACAGATAAAACCCCTTTGAGGGCTTTTATGAAGACGTACTGGGGCTCATTACCATACTCAGCCCATTGATACGGATATCTTTTCTGCGAATCTCTCTGCAACCATCGCAGAATATCAGAATAATTGTCAAATTGTGAAAAAAAGAAAAATGAAGAGAGAAATGGAAGGATGATTCGTATGGGATCTGTTTACTCCCCTTCCGGTTTCATGTACTGATCACTGAGCACCAGAGCATACCGGTATACCGGGCCGACAATTGTCTTTTGTGTGGAGGAAGGCCCACGTGGCATGTCCATCTCCTTACAAATCCGTAAATCTTTTCCGGTATCCGACTTAATCACCCAGTTGCCCCGTGAATCAAGATTCAGGACTGCTATTCCGTCAGCGTTGGTGGTCTCATTGATGGTAATTTCGTTCTCAGGAGTTCCGGCTTTCGCTGCTTTGACAACAGCTCCTTCGAATGGCTGTCCTTTATAGAGAACCTGTACTTCAAACGGCCCGGTCCCGGCGGTTGTGATGGAACTGAGTGGCACAATCTCCCATTCCTGGCCCAGTGGTTTATTTGCAACGGTAAAATCAGCATCAGGCCCTGCAATAAATGTCTTTGAATAAACATGCTTTGGATAAGACCGCTCAATATACCAGTCATCTGCCCAGCCGGTTTTGTTCATGGTCTCAAAATCGATCGCTTCAATCGGTTTGTTTATCCACTCTCCTCCTTCTGTGTCAGGGGGATTGGTGATAATATGGGTCCATGTCCCTTCGGTATGATAGAGATCCAGAATGTTTAACCCGTTTTTCTCTATCGGAAACTCGAAAACCTTGTAATATCCCATGGTCTTTCCATCCTGGGTCCCATTGATATCATCAGATACCTTCTGCACCGTTGTGCCATCCTGATTGTGGAAAGTTAGGGTCATATACCCGGCTGGCAGCTCTTCACTCGTTCCAAACAGATGACTGCTGCCCACAAAGAAATACGCCGTATCACCAACCTGTACCCATGATGTCTGAGGTATTGCCCAGCTTTCATGTGCCAGCACCGGCGTTACCCCTGCCATAAGTGTGATGAAAATACAGAATAATACAGTATAATTCATACTATTATTCATTTATTCATAACATGTATAAAATTTATGATTTATGTTGGAATAATGATGCCTATCATTTCATGTATACCCTCAACGAACGAACTCCATTAGACACATATATTAAATGCAGTTAAAATGTCCCTGTTTTTTTTACTGACTTCGGATTGTAGGATTTGTCCTTGGGATAACACAAAAAGTTTGATCTTTTCAAGTTCAAGAAGAAGTTTTTCAACCGAATATTGTTTTGAAAGTCCTGTCTCTTTCAAAATCATCTGCAATCTCATACGAATGATAAGGGCAATAAAGACCATGAACAAATATCCACG
>CAZCSN010000035.1:0-22685 GCA_964501255.1 uncultured Methanospirillum sp.
ACGGAAGTTAAGACACCTCACGTGGGTGACGGTACTGAGGTACGCGAGTCCTCGGAAAATCATCCTCGCTGCTATTGCTATGATTGACAGTTTTCAATACGTTTTCTTCAGTTTTCACAATAACAATGAGATAGTTATTTTACAGCCAATACTCCAATGTACCGATACTTATATGGTTGCCATCAGAAATGTAGAAGAGTACGAATGGCTTGTATATCTGTTTGATGGAATAACCTTAGTATTCGTCGGACTTTTTCTCATTGGAACTTTAATTGGTTCTGCCAGCAATGAACGGACATTACCCACCATGATTGCATCTCTTGCCTGTATTGTTATGTCTGTGTATTTCTTTGCAGAAGCAGTTTTTGCAAAAAATAAGAAAAAATTCGTTTTAAAGGTATGATTAGGATATAAAATTATAATTATCTATATTGTTTGAATATATATCACAAGATATTTCTGATACAATCAATCATTATGTAGTATGCCTGAAATATCAGAAGAGCGTGCTAATCAACTGGTCAACACCTTTTCTTCCATTTCTATTGTTGTGTATATTGGAGTAGCGATTCTTTTATCAATTATTGCAATATTATCCCTCATAGAATCTTTTTTAGAAGTGATTATGATATTATCAACTCTTCATTGGGAAGAAGGAATTATTCAGGTGATTTATTCGATTTTATTTACCATTATCATTATTGAATTATTTGAAACGGTGACGGTGTATTTAAAAACAAAACGTGTTCCGGTCCGTGCTCTTCTCATAGTTGCACTTACTGCCCTGATAAGACATATTATCGTGATTAATATCAGCGAAACTGAAGTGTATCATTACCTGGGCATTTCTGTTATTATGGCAGTTCTTATTGCGGGAGTGTATCTCCTTAAAGAAGATATTCACTCAGGTAATCTGATAAATTAAAACCCCCTTTAATTTTTCATGGTCAATCAGATATACAAAGAGCAATAATTGTTGTAGTATTGAGGAGTATATGAGTCCAAAAATCATCACCGATGGAACTGAAATTCTTACACAAGAGCAGGTTGATGAACTATGGGAACTGGGAAATAGCGGAGCTCAAAATGCCGCAACTGCTCTTTCTTCTCTCATAGGTGTTCCGGTTACAATTTCTGTTCAAAAAATTATCATGGTAAAACTGGAAAACCTTCAGAACTACCTTGATGATTCTATTGCTTCAATGGTTGTTTTTCAGGTCCGGGGGCAGGTATCTGGACACGGATCAATAATTCTTCATGTCCCAAAAAAGTCTATTATCAGATTATCATCAATAATGCTCGCTGCACCAGATGAAGAGAGGGAAATTAATGAAATGGATATGAGTATGCTTCATGAAATCGGAAATATCATGACATCTTCGTATCTTGATGCCTGTGCGAATCTCCTCTCTCTTATGCTTATTCCTTCTCCTCCTTCCATGGTTATTGATATGCCCCATGCTGTCATACAGTCTGTCATTGCCGGTCAGGAAATTGACGAGGAATTGGATCAGATCCTTTTATTTAAAACAGATATGCATTGTGCAGAATTTGATCTTGAAGCTGGTCTGCTTCTCCTGCCTTCACGATCACTGCTTCATGAATTGCTGGACAGGTTTCGAAAAGTAAAGGCTGATAATTCTTAATAAGAGATGTATCTGCTTATTTGTCCCTGCATCGAAAATCCGTCTTTACGGGCAAAGGGAATTACTCATCAAAAAGATCTGGATGCATTTCGTCAGGTTCTGTTGCGGTGTAAAACCTTTCATATCCCTGTAAAAAGGCTTCCATGTGCTGAAACTAGGTATCTTGGACCAGATCGTGAACCCGGATGTTTTCTTGACCGGTTGGATACCCGGGATTTTTCAGAACTGGTCGGTTATCTTGAAAAAGAAGTACGGAAAAACTGGGAAATTGATGGTCCACCATATGCAATAATCGGTGTTGATTCATCTCCTGTCTGTGGCGTCCGATATACCTGGTATGGTTCTCATGATGGATCACCAGCAAAGGTTTCTGGTCGTGGTTTTTTTTTACAAAGGTTTTCAGATGTTAAGGCTTTTGATGTTTTTGAAGCAGCCTGCTGGAAAGTTTATCTGGCTGCTCCGTTGTTTTCAGAATCTGAATGCGATTATAATCGGAAAGTTGCAGATATTTTAGCAGGATATGCCCTGCAGGTACATCTTCCTCAGGATTGTGGTGATTCAGAGCATGCAAGAGAGCTTTCTGTTCAGCAAAAAATTTTTACGAGCAATCTGCGGGCACTTGATGATGCAGATATTATAATAGCTATTATTGATGGTGCTGATGCTGACTCCGGAACATCATGGGAGATAGGGTATGCATATGCAAAAGGAAAAAAGATAATATCATTACGCACTGATTTCCGGCGGGTTGGTGTGAATGAAATGGTAAATCTGATGCTGGAGCAGTCATCAGTTGTAGTAAATGATATTCCTTCTCTTAGCAAAGCGATACCGTGCCCGATTCCAGTGCGACCAACAGTTATCTGAGTATATTTGAATAATCTTTACATTGTGTTTTCTTCTCTCTAGACAGATTTGATTACTGAAAATCATGTATCCACATACATATTTTCGATTGCGGAGATGATCTTCATATGAGCATTCTGCCTCGTTATTTGTGGTGCATAACATCCTCATGAATGAACCAATTCAATAGATTTTTCGTCCCTCATCGATGCAATTATATTTCATTAATATTTTCAATTGAACCAAATCCTTGAAAAATCTATATAGTAATTTATTAAAATACACGTTCATGACTTGTCGAAACACTTAAGTTGCACCAAGAACAATGATAGGTGGTGCACTATCTGTCACACAGCGTAACATGCACTAGGATAGTCTCTTCTGTATAGGTTATTCTGGTGATCCTGGAATACTTATACAGATTTTCAAAAACCATCAAATTGTGACAATGCTCTTTTTATTATAACAGGACATTTGATAAGGAATCTTTTGTATCTGCCATATCAGGGTTAGCAACATGCATGAATCTGTTTTGGATATTATTACACATATAGAGTCTGAAACTGGAAAATTATCTAAATCTCAGCGTGCCCTTCTCGTTACTGATGGATCTGTTACCCGGCTTTTGGAAGCATTCGGAGATGCACCAGTGGGGGTCAGGACGCTAATGCAGAAAATAATTCCTGCTTCATCAGAAATTGCAGAAAATCTGGAGATAGAACCTGGTGATGATGTCAATTATCGCGAGGTTCATCTTTACAATAAAAATGATGATCGTATTCTGGTCCATGCCATTTCATATGCACCCTTGGCACATCTCCCCGCTGGCGCAATTACCCGGCTTATGAAAGAAGATGAGCCGATTGGAAAGATCATGCGTGACGAAAAGATGGAATCACGAAGAGAAATCTTATCCATACAAAAGACCTCTCTTCCATCACAATATTGGAATAAGGATGACAGCGTGCAATCCTGTTTGAGCAGATCATACCGTATCATTCATAATACTCATCCGATTTTTTATATTGAGGAACATATTCCATTTTCATTATTTTCTGACCGTAAAACAGTCCGAATAATTACTCCATCCCGGATCCATATCGGGCTTATCGACATGAATGGATCAGGAGGAAGAGTTGATGGTGGTGCAGGAATAACTCTTGAAGATCCCGGATTTGAATTTATTTTCTCTGAATCAGATTCTCTCACAATCACGTCACGGAAGCCTGATGTTGCATGTGTGATACAGCCGATACTGGATAAACTCATCAAGAATGGGCTACCGGTCCCCCCTGTTCATATTCATATAGAACAATCAATCCCGTTTCATTCCGGTCTTGGAAGTGGCACTCAGGCAGCACTTGGTAATGCAGCAGGTATCAGAGCGATGATGGATCAGCAAATAATGGCAGATGAATTGGTAAAAATATCTGGTCGGGGTGGAACATCCGGAGTAGGAATCCGGGCCTTTTTTAATGGTGGACTGATTGTTGATGCAGGTCATCGTTTCGGACCAGGAAAAAAAAAGGAATCCTATGCACCATCATCAGCATCAACTGGTGCTGGTGCACCTCACCTCGTGGGACGATATGATATTCCAACAGATTGGAATTTTATTCTTGCAATACCTGATGGATTTGCAAATATTCATGGTCAGAGTGAGAAAGATATTTTTCAGTCATGCTGCCCTGTCTCATTGGAGGATGTTCAGATTCTCTCTCATATTCTTCTTATGAAACTCATTCCTTCAATAATTGAAGAGGATTTAGAACAGTTTGGGGAAGCACTGAATGATTTTCAGAAGTATGGTTTTAAAAAATGTGAACTTGGTCTTCAACCCCCGGTTATTCATGAAATTATCGATGCCATGAGGGATGCCGGAGCTGCAGGTGCTGGTATGAGTTCATTTGGTCCGGTCGTATATGCCGTATGTGATTCACATAGTTCTGCCATCAGATCTGCAGCTGAAAAGGTAATGAACCAGTGGATGGGCGGAAGAACACTCGGTACCAAAGGAAAAAATCACGGTGCTGATATTATTATAAACGGGAATGAATCTCGTATTATCTCCTGAATGCCTGTTCTGATACATCTTCATGAAAGTAACGGACAAGAAATTTTCTTACCTTTTCTGATTCAATAAAACCCTTATCAAGTTCATCAACCAGATTGTCAATTATTTTAACCTGCTCTGCAATTTTTTCATTTTCCACGGTCTCGGAAAATGATGCCAGGGTCAGGATAACACTTAATGGATTTCTTATCCGGTCGTTTAAAACCGCAAACTGCTCAATATTTTTATTGATCTGTTCAAAGGCATTCTTTTGAAGCTGCCTGGCATGGACCCGGTCTGATATATCACGGGATATCTGGATGATGTAATTCTGATGTTGTATTGTAACCAGTAATGCAGTGATTTCAACCGGAATAATACATCCGTCTTTGGAGATTTCTGAAAATTCTGCAGTCTGAACCTTTTTTATTTTAAAATTTTTTATAAACGATAAAAATCGTCCGAACTCTTCAGGTGGGATAATATCTGCAGGTGAACGAGTCTGAAGTTCATCCTGGGTGTATCCTAACCTCCTTCTGGATGAAGCATTCACTTCAATAAAATGACCGGGATAAAAATTATCATCAATCGGATACATAGTAACAGCGTCGAAAAGATTTTCAAAAATGATTCGAAACCGTTCCTCAGTTCGGATGAGGAGTTCTTCTGTCTTCTTCCACCTTGTTATTCTTCTGAAATATCCCATCATCCAGGGAAAATCAGAAATATCCCTTTTTTGAATGGTAAATTCTACGGAATGGCCTTTTCCAGGTCCCGCAAAAATGGAGAGGTCTTTTCCGATCAAATCAGAGGAAGAAATCCCATATCCATCAGGGCAGACAATTCCCTGATTTCTGACAACCGGAATTACAACCTCTTCTAAGAACTCATCCAGTTTCTTACCGGTATAAGCATTGTGAGTTACAGGAAAAAGCTGACAAATCCCTGAATTCAGATGATGAATGACTTCTGATGAATCCATGATGATAATGCCATCCTCTAATCCTGATGTGAGTTCATACCAGATCTGGTACAGACTCTCTGATGGATCCATATGTATTCATTGGTTTGTGATCAAACCTATATATGGAAGTACTATTCCACAGAGATTTATTATACATAATTTCATCATGTAATCCTGAATCTTATATAAAACATGATGATATGAATAGAGAGTACACATGTCACCCAATACCAACGAGTCCGATTTGCTCTATACCTTGCGGAAAGAGGCAGGTTCTGCTCTTCCTATTGATATCTGGTATGAAGGAGATATCTGGGTTTTTCATCCGGTCGGTTCGATTGATACCACAACATCAGCGGATCTTGAAGAAACACTCATGGAAGGTATCTCCCAGGGTATGCGATGGATAATCCTGGATCTGACTGATGTCCGGATGATTTCCAGTGCAGGAATCCGTGTTATCATTTCTGCTGCCAAAGCACTAAAAAAAAGAGAACGGAGAGATACGATTCTCAACACCCAATAAAAATGTGTCTGAAGTCCTTCAATTGACCGGTTTATTGAAATTTTTGAAGGTATATCCGGACAATACATCTGCCATCCGGTCATTTTCCCTGATATAACCTTTGATTATTGGTTGGATTACAATGGCCTGACTATACATCATGCTGGTATTCAAAGTCGATATGACCATTGTACGGGTCGGTCCTGAGTAATTTCACAACAACTTTCTGCCCCACTTTCAGACCTGATTCTCTTCGGACAACTCTTCCTTCTGCCGGAGGATGTATAAGTCTGACATAGGTTCCTTTTTCTGAGGCACCGGTCACAAAAGCTTCAAAGACATCTCCAATTCTAGGTTTGAGCAGGACTGCAGCAGCTGATTTTCTCATAAACCGTTCAACTTTGTTAGCTGCTTTTTCCCTGCCTGAGAGCCATTCTGCTTTTTCCTCAAGTTCCCGGATTGTGTATGGTGGTTTTGTTCCATGGAGTACCGATTTGATCAGTCGTTGAATGATGAGATCCACATATCTCCGGTTTGGTGCAGTTCCATGGGTATAATCTGTGACTGCAAGAGCAAAATGCCCGATAGGGTTCTTCCCCGGAATAAATGGTACATATTCTCCGGATCCCATGAGTTTTACAATGGTAAGAGAAAGATCCGGGAATCGTTCAGGATCTGCTTCCCGTTGTTTTGACAGGAATGATGAGAGGGATTTTGCATCAGGGTGAACGGGCAGGTTTTCACCATATCCGGATGCAATACGTCTGATCTCTTCCCAGTATTTTGGGACTCTGACAACCCGCTGTATCATGGGCAATCCTGCGTTTTCCAAAAAAAGAACCACAGTCCCGTTTGCTGCAACCATAAACTCTTCAATGAGATAACGTGCCGCATTTTGTTTCTGAATGATGAGGTCTGTGACCGTTTCACCATCTGAAATTACCTGAGCCTCAAGGGTTTCCAGATCTAATGCACCTTGTCTTCTTCTGTATGCACGAAGACGGACTGCAGCCTCATTCTGCAGCTCGATCTGTCTTTTCATACCTTCAATGGTGGCAACTTGGGGTGGAACAGGGCCGTATCCCATAAGCCAGTCGCCAATCTCTTCATATACCAGTTTTGCTTTATTTCTGACAACTCCCTGATATATGTTCCCGTGTCTGACTTCCCCATCCGGCATAACCGTATATTCGATAATAATTGCATGGGAGTCCTGACCGGGCAGAAGTGATGAAATGCCTTTACAAAGCTGGTCAGGAAGCATATGAAAAGTAACTATTCCTGGATATACTGATGTTCCGTTATGTCCAGCATGGGCATCTGTCTTTGAACCTTTGGGTACATACTGATCAACATCAGAAATGGCAATTTTGACATGGATTTCACCATTCTCACCTTCCTTTACGTACTCGATCTGGTCAAGATCTTCAGAATCCACATTATCTATTGAGCTCCAGAGAAGGCCCCGGAGATCTCTGATTCCTTTTTTTATTTGTACATGATGGTTTTGTGAAAGTCTCTCTGCTTCGTGGATAACCTCCCGGGAGAACCGTGGAGCAAATCCATACTTTTCCATGGTTTCCCATGCGATTGATTTCAAATCAACATACTGGTGTTTCATATTTGTATTCCTGCCAGAGGAATCATACCGGGTAACTGATATCTGTTCCCATTCTCACCGGGGCATTTGTTTTCTGGTTTCGCATCCAATTATCTGGTATGAAACAATCAATCGGAAAAAAACCCGCAATCATCCCGACACCGGTTCTCATTATCGGAACCTATGATAAAACCGGAAAACCGAATGGAATGACAGCAGCATGGGGCGGGGTCTGCAGCTCGGATCCCCTGAGTATCTCATTTTCCGTGCAAAGGACACGCCATACCCATCAGGCCCTTCTTGAGAAGAAAGAATGCACGATCAGCATTCCATCAGCAGCCTATGTAAAGAAAGCAGATTATTTTGGAGTTAGATCCGGCAGAGATTGTGATAAATTTGCCGACACCGGGCTTACTCCTATCCGTGCACCATCGGTAAACGCTCCCTATGTTGGTGAGTTTCCCATTGTGATTGAGTGCCGGATTACCAGAGTCGTCGATGTGGGTGTTCATGATCTGTTTATCGCAGAGGTCGTCGATGTCCTGCTGGATGACTCTGCTATCTCTCCAGATGGAAAAGTTGAGTTTGGAGATGTTCAGTTCTTTTTTTATCATCCCCTGGATCGGGCATATTATAAAACAGGAGATTTTTTGATGCAGGGGTTTTCATCAGGCAGTCTGTATCAATAACTTTTTTTCATCTGATGAGATGAAATGAAGATGAAATGATTATGTATCAGTAAATATCGGAACATGGGAGAACCTGTTCACGTCAAATACTCCTTTTGTTGTCACCCTGATCTCAGGAATTACCGTAAGTGCAAGAAATGACAGATACATAAAGGGATCTGTAATTGCTCCACATGCATCTGTAATGCTATGAAGATTTGTCAGCTGTGTATGAACATTCTCATATGGTAATTCTGACATCAGACCGGCAATCGGGAGGGGAAGACAGCATTCCCTGGTGCCACCTCGTGCGACCATCGCTCCTTTGTGTTGTATGACGGTTGATAGTGCCTTAAGGATCTCATCATCAGATGTTCCAATGGCGATAATGTTATGTGAATCATGGGATATACTGGAAGCAATAGCACCTTTGGTAAGTCCAAATCCCCTGACAAGACCGACTCCGATATCTTCCGGATGATATCTCGAAACGACTACGGCTTTCAATATATCTCTTTTTATGTCAGGGATATCCTCGCCTGATACCTGGATGTACTCTGCCGTTGTTCCGATCTGTCCTTCCTGAATTCTGATAACCCGTGCTGTTCCCGTCCCTTTGATCTGAATCTCCTGTACTGACGGAATGCGTGCATGGAATGGGCATTGTGCGATGTCAGTCCGGACCGGTTTCCATTGGTCAGGTGAAATTTTTGTTCCCTTCTTAAATGTGGCTTTGACTGTGCAGCTGTTCAGATCGCTTATAATACAAAAATCAGCAATTCGTCCGGGACTGAGAGCACCCCTATCATCAAGTCTGAATCGCTCTGCAGCAGAGAATGATGCCATTTTATATGCAATTTCCGGCTCACATCCATATTCAATGGCCTTTCGGATACAATCATCAATATGACCGGACGTAACCAGCATGTCTGCATGCCGGTCATCAGTGCAGAAACAACATCCCGATGATGTGCAGGGCGTGGCCAGAGGGATAAGAGTTTTAAGATTTCGTTCGGTCGAACCCTCTCTCATGTAGAGGTACATACCCTTTTGTAATTTTTCTCTTCCTTCCTCAAGTACACATGTCTCATGATCACTTTGCAACCCGGAGGCAATATATTCATCAAGCATTGATCCGGTAAGATATGGAGCATGTCCGTCACGAATGGGGGTTAGAGCGATCTTCTCCCAGACGACGGTGTCATGGGCAAGAACACCAGGAACATTCATCATCTCGCCAAGTCCTAAAACACCATCCTGACCAATATACGGAGAAAGAACATCTGCTGTAAGATCTGCGGCACATTCATCAAGTGGTGTGGCTGGTACACAGGATGGGAGCATTATCAGGATGTCAAGCGGAAGAGACCGGTGTGCCTGTATCATGTAATCAATTCCTGCTGTTCCGCACACATTGGCTATCTCGTGAGGATCGGCAATCACGGTCGTTGTTCCGTTCTGCATAACCAGCCGGGCATATTCATACGGAGAGAGAAGTGAACTCTCGATATGGACATGGGCATCAATAAACCCTGGCACTACGTATGAGGATCTGAGATCCACCTCTTTTCTCCCCTGATACCCTGCTCCTGTTCCGATAATAATCCCGTCCCGTACGGCAAAATCTTCCCTGAGCCATTCACAGGTAAATGGATTAAAAACAATTCCGTTCTGAAATACAATATCTGCCGATTCTTCATATGATGACATAATGGTACATACCTCTGAACTGATCCGCACTCACCCTTGCAGACTGTTGATATGGTGCCAGTATCAATGTGCGATTCACAATTTTTTATTCACGGCGGTAATGAACATATGAATTCTTTTCGGTTTGGAACAATATGTATCATTTAATAATGAAAAAAGCTCATGACCATAATATGAATAGTGCAGGATATCTCATCCTTTCCCTAATTGTCGCATGTTTTCTGTATTGTGCCGGATGTACCGGTGGTGCACAGGACGAAGAGTACAAAGCACTGGTTATTGATGCCATTGAGAAGCTTGATTTACAGAACGAAAAGATCATCAAACCATATCAGGGAATGACGGCTGATGAGCTCTCATCGATGAAAGCGTTTGCCGAACAGTCCAAAGCTGCTGCAGAGCAGATGACGTTGTCTGATACCTGTAAAAAATCACGGGAGTTATTCCTTCGTGCAATGGATGCAACTATAAAGGGAATAGAAAGTATTCAGGGGGATATTGATCAATCAACCGGAAAGGTGGAAAGTACTGCTCCTGCAACAAATTATTTTATTCAGACACAGTCTGATCTCGGGAGTGCAGCGGATATCATAAAAGTCCCAAAGAAAAAAACGTATTAATGAGGGGAAAAATTACGCGGATTTAATTGCCGCATGAGCCGCTGCAAGTCGTGCAATCGGGACTCGTGGTCCTGAACATGAAACATAGGTCAGTCCTATCCGGTGACAGAACTCAATTGATGCCGGATGGCCGCCATGTTCCCCACAAATCCCGACTTTCATCCCTGGTCGTGTCGCCCTTCCCCATTGAACCGCCAGTTCCATCAGTTTTCCAACTCCTTTGACATCAAGCACATCAAAAGGATTGTCCTGGAGGATGTGGTTCATATTATACATTGGTAGAAACTTGTTCTCGGCATCTTCACGGGAGAATGAGAAGGTTGCCTGGGTGAGATCATTCGTACCGAATGAGAAGAATTCAGCCTCTTCTGCCAGGTTTTCCGCCCGCATACAGGCCCGAACCACCTCAAGCATCGAGCCAAATGTACAGGATATGGATATTTTGTATGATGCCTCAACCTGGGCATGAATATCTGTAACCCATTCCTTTACCCGTTTTAGTTCCTGCGCAGTACACACCTGGGGAATCATAATCTCCGGATGAACCTCAATCCCTTCTTTTCGGCATTCTGCGGCAGCTTCCAGGATTGCCCGTATCTGCATGGAGTATATCTCCGGAAAAGTCAGTCCTAACCTGACCCCACGGTGGCCAAGCATCGGATTGACCTCATGAAGAGATCTGACCTTACTCAGCATCATCTCTTTCCTGAGGATGACGGCATCGAGAAGCTCAGGATCAGCAGGTGTTATCACCTTTGGATGATCCGGATCGTTCTGATACATGAATGCCACCGTATCAGAAAGAACCCGAAGCCCGCGAAGGTTTTTCCGCAGGTTCCGGAGTATCTCAATCTCGTCGATAAGTTGCTGTTCCTGCGGTAAAAATTCATGAATGGGCGGATCAAGCAGCCTGATGGTGACCGGCCGTGGTGCCATTATTGAGAAGATCTGTTTAAAGTCATCACGCTGGATAGGAAGTAGTTTATCAAGTGCCTTTTGTCGTTCTTCTTTTGTATCGGCAATGATCATATCGATGACAACAGGAAGACGGGATGGATCATTGAACATCCGTTCCGTTCTGCACAGACCAATTCCCATTGCTCCAAATTTCAGTGCCCGCTCTGCATCATGTGGCGTATCAGCATTTGCCATGACCTGAAGATGTGCGGTATTATCTGCCCATGAGAGAAGGGTAGCAAGTTCCTCACTGAATTCTGCCTCAATCAGGGGTACTTCTCCCAGATATACCGCACCAGTCGAGCCATCTATAGTAATGACATCTCCCTCAGTGATCTTCACATCGCCGATTGTGGCCTGTCGTAATCGGACATCAACACTGATACCTTCGGCTCCTGCCACACAGGGTTTTCCCATCCCCCTGGCAACGACAGCCGCATGGGATGTCTTTCCACCCCGGCTCGTGAGTATTCCCTGTGATGCAAAAAATCCGTGGATGTCTTCTGGTTTTGTCTCTTCCCTAACCAGGATCACCTTATGCCCGTCACGACCCATCTTCTCAGCCCGGTCAGCATCAAAAATTGCAATTCCTGATGCACCCCCGGGGGACGCGGGAAGTCCTTTTGCAACCGGCCTGACGTCTGCCCCGGGATTCAGTCGTGGGAAGAGCAGTTGCTCAAGCATTTCCGGTTTTATCCGGAGAAGTGCCTGGTTTTTATCAATAAGCCCTTCCTGTACCATCTCCACCGATGTTCTGACCATGGCGGTTGCATTCATCTTCCCGTTTCTTGTCTGAAGACAGTACAGAACTCCTTCTTCAATGGTGAATTCAAAGTCCTGAACCTCTTTAAAATGTGATTCGAGTTTCCTGCGAAGGTCCATTAATTCCTTAAATATCTCCGGCATTTCGTGTGCCATTGCCGAGATTGGCTTTGGAGTTCTGATACCTGCAACAACGTCCTCACCCTGGGCATTTACCAGATACTCCCCAAAGATGACATTCTCTCCGGTCCCGGGATCACGGGTAAATCCAACGCCGGTCGCAGAGTTATTACTCATATTCCCAAAAACCATGGCTACAATATTCACGGCTGTGCCGTTTGCCATATCCGGTGAAATCTTAAACTCTCTCCGGTAATCGACCGCACGTTTTCCCATCCATGAATGAAATACGGCCTTTATTGCGATCTCCAGTTGTTCATACGGATCATGGGGAAATGGTTTCCCGGTATATCGCTGAACAACCTGCAGGAATGAGTGACATATTTTTTCCAGATCCTGAGCTGACAGATCGATGTCCTGCTTCGCTCCTGCGGATTTTTTTATCGCATCAAACTCCTCGTCAAAGAGTTCATCCGGGACACCAAGGGCAACTTTTCCAAATAACTGAATGAATCGCCGGTAGGCATCATAACAGAACCGTTCATTCCTGGTATCAGCCAAAAGACCCTTTAAGGTGTCAGGATTTAATCCAAGATTGAGGATGGTATCCATCATCCCGGGCATGGACATGGCAGACCCTGATCTGACAGAAAGGAGGAGGGGTTTGTGCTCTGACCCAAATTTCTTGTGTGTTACCTGTTCAACGAGGGTCAGATGACTCCGGACCTGATCCATGAGTCCCTCCGGAAGTCTGCGCTCCGGATCAGCAAGGAATGCCAGACAGGCTTCGGTCGTAATGACAAACCCTGGTGGAACCCGTATCCCTACCTGCGTTAATTCACATAGATTCGCCCCTTTCCCACCAAGTAATTTTTTATTTTTTCCGTCTCCCTCAGTAAATGAGTATACCCAGTTTTTTACCATACTATCTATCCTTCTGAATGTGATACTCTCCCGGAAAATTCCTGTTCGCTCATGGATATCTCACACAGGAATGAATGAGAACCCCGTTTTATGCAATTAGTGTGGGTATTCGGTTCCCTGCTATATATATGTTCATGCCCCATGAGCGGTAGTAATCCGGATACGTTGAAAATCAGGCTGAACCAATGGACGGTAATGAAATTACCCCTGGTATGAATCAGAAACAGATTTTTTTACGGATTTATTATCTTATGTCCGCTTTTTCCAGATATTGCCCTGACGATACCGGTACTGATAAGCTGTTTTGCCTGTTCACATGCAGCATGTATGGTATGGCCCAGGGCGAGATAACCGGTGATTGCCGCAGAAAAAGAACATCCTGACCCGTGGACTGCGTATGGTAACCGGGGGGCTTTATAGGAGGTAACTCCTCTATCCGAGATGAGAAGATCAAGAGATTCATGGCCGGTTCCGTGACCTCCTTTTATCAGGACATATTCTGCTCCCATATCCATGATGATCTCCCCTGCTTTCTCCATCTCTTCAGGTGAAGAGATCCTCTCCATTCCTGACAGGATTTCCGCCTCCGGGATATTGGGTGTAATAAGAAATGCTTTCGGTATTAACCGGGTACAAAGAGTGTGTATCGCATCAGTGTCGAGCAGTCTGAACCCGGACGTGGATACCATTACCGGATCGATGACAAGCGGAATATCTTCCGGCATCCCTTCTGATACAACCTGAATTATCCGGTCATTTGCAAGCATACCGGTTTTGACTGCCCGCGGGGAGATATCTTCAAGAACAGTCCTGATCTGTTCCTGTACAACATCAGGTTCCAAAGGCCATGAACCGGTTACTCGTGCTGCATTCTGTGCAGTGAGTGCGGTAATGACTGCCATCCCCCACACACCGGTCTTTGCAAAGGTCCTCAAATCCATCTGAATCCCGGCACCTCCGGAGGGATCGGAACCGGCTATTGTCAGTGCAGCAGAAAATCCGGTCATTATACTGTAGAAATGAGCATACAAAGTCTATACGGATATCGAAAAAGGATTAATAGGATCGTCCGACCAGAGTGACCACAGATCCTGGTTTCCCACAGATGATGCAGTTCCCTTCGGATCTGTCGATAAGATCGGTCCTGACGTCTGTTCCCAGTACACTTGCATCAGCAATCTCTTCAAGCCGGTCTGCACATGCACGGTTTTTACACCAGTGAACCGCCACGACACCTTTTGACACATGCTCCTGAACAGCAGATGCATCACTTGCCATAAACAGATGTTCCCTGATATGGGTTTCAGCCCGGTTCTGCAGGGTATCTGTATACTCGGTCATCTTTCTTGCAACTTCTGACAGGATCGCGGCACGGGGGAGTGATTCTTTCCCGCCTGACCGGAGAACTCCCATGACAACTCCGTTGTCCAGATCACGCGGTCCGATCTCAAGTCTGAGTGGAACGCCTCTCATCTCCCAGTAGTAATATTTTGCACCAGGCCGAAGGTCCCGGTTGTCTGTCTTCACCCGGTATCCTGCGTCTTTTAATTCCCGTTCGAGCATTTCTGCAGCCTGTATCACCTCTTCCTCCCGTTTTTTCATGATGACCGGGACAATAACGATCTGCACCGGTGCAACTTCAGGCGGAAGCATCAGACCGCGATCATCACCATGCATACTGATGAGTGCCGCAATTGATCGCTCTGAAATTCCGTAGCAGGTCTGATGGCAGTATTGTTGCCGGCCATTGGTATCCTCATACTGAATACCAAAGGTTTTTGAGAAGTGATCACCAAGGTGATGGACGGTCCCTATCTGGAGGGTTCTGCCATCAGGCATGATGGTATCAATGGCAATGGTATAGTCTGCCCCGGGGAATTTATCCCAGTCAGGACGTTTGGATATCAGGACCGGAATATTGAGCCGGTTGTAAAACTCCCTGTACCGTGCGATCGCATCCTCAACCTGAGCTTCTGCCTCATCCCAGGTTGCATGAACCGTGTGAGCCTCTTTAAATGAGGTGATCTCACGGAGCCGGATTAACGGGCGTGTATGTTTCGTCTCGTACCGGAACGTGTTGACGATCTGGTAGACTTTTATCGGAAGATCGGCATGAGATCGTACCCAGAGAGCATACATCGGGTAAATGGCCGTCTCACTAGTCGGACGAAGAGCGAGTTTGATATCAAGGGGAGTTGTTCCGCCATGAGTGACCCAGTAAACCTCATCTTCAAATCCCTTGATATGTTCGGCCTCTTTCATGAACTCAGGTTCAGGTATCAGGAGCGGAAACAATGCCTCTTCATGGTCACGGTCAAGCAATTCCCGAAGAATGCCGTATACCCGTTTACGGATACCAAATCCGAACGGGAACCATACATACAGTCCTTTTACCGGATAGCGGACATCCATTATCTCCGCACGCCAGAGGATATCATTGTACCAACCTGAGAAATCTGCCTTTTGAGGGAGCGTTCCTTCCTGTTCCTCCATTCATGAGCTCCTATGTCACCATCTGTAAGACGGCTGGTGTGATAAATGCCTCTATAACTGCTGCGATGGCAACGAACGGGATGATATATTTCACAAAGTATCCTCCAAGACGCCATGCCTCATAAGATGCATCAGAAATCCCGGATAATTCATTCTTTACCGCCCGCCCCATCATCAGACCAAGTGCACCTGATGCAATAACTGCGGGAAGTTCAAATATCCCGTGAGGCACAATAGCAGCCATAAGGGCCAGGTACCCCGCCTCTTTTCTGACAATCTCCAGCACGGCACCGATGATTACCCCATTCAGCAGCAGAATAGCTACAGATATAAATCCGAAAAATGCCCCGCCAATGAATATGACAACACATGCCTCAAGGTTATTCAGAAAGAGCTGAAGGGCAAGGATCGGCGGGTCATCATCCATTATCTGGTCTGCGAGCATCTCCTGAAAGAGAGCGGTCAATGATTCGCCAAATGCCGGATTAACGGCTGATACAGCAAATCCTGCAATAAATCCGGCAATAAGGATAATTCCTGATATTGCCAGGTAATGTGTGATTTTTAACGTTTCAGACATAGAGCACCATTCGCATCATATCCCTGATACCAGGGGCAAGACCGACCATGATCATGGCAAGGAGAATCAGGTACCAGATTCCTGATGCCCCTTCACGCCGGTAGAGTTCGAGAATATAAATACCCGGAATAAGCACGAGCAGTTTGAGGGGGAACATCACAAATGCCGTTCCTGTCAGGTCTATCAGAGCGGATCCTACCACATGCTTTTCAGTGTAGGGAATAGTATGCAGATCAATCCCATACGACGTTGCACTGGCATCAAGCATATGCCCGAAGATGAGCATCTGATATAACCGGTCCTGAATATATGTCCATCCGAATCCATACCTGATGATTGCATATAAAAGACCTGATGTCCCGAGTGCCATCGCCATGATCGTTGCAGCGACCAGAAGATCCAGATGAGCGCTGGTCAGACCAAACCAGATAAGAAAGGCGAGTGTTGCCCCCGACAGTACGACTCCGGTCAGGAAAAAGATCCGCTTCCAGGATGAAATCACTCCTCTTTTCTCGAGCACATGTGAACCATAGAGGACTGGCATTGCTATTGCAAAGATCAGAAAGTAGATCAGGGGGGTAATTAACACAACATGGAAACCGGATGTGATATATCCGGTATCCTCGACAACACGCAGAAATCCTCCAAATACAACCCATGGAATCAGAGAGAAGACAAAATCCCGGTCTATGGAGATGTGGTTTGACTCCAGCCACCGGTAAATCAGCCAGGTACATACCAGCAGGATAAACGCATAGGTAAGAGTATTAACGATATTATATGAGTTATCATACGTGACGGGATCGATGTAGTATTTGTAGATGAATTCACTAATCATGAGTTGAGAACTCCATGAGCACAGACCCGGTACAGGTATTGCAGCCGGATGGCTTCAATAAATCGAGATGGACCCAGCTTCCACGGGATGTTCTGATTGGTCATCAGGCGATACTGCAGCTGCCTGATATCATCGCGGACATCAGGCCAGGCCGGTCGGTCCTTATCATATCCGGTGGTACCACCCGTGAAGTAGCGGGGAATACCGTTGCAGATCTTTTAAAGGATCAGTATGATGTCAGACGCTTTGTTGCGGGAAAACTGGATACCGAAACTCTTGAGGCATGCAGTCAGGCCTCTTTGCCGGCTGATTTCCTTATTGGTGTTGGCGGGGGGAGAGTTATTGATTGCGCCAAAATCGTCTCGTACAACCAGGGCAAACCGTTTATCAGTGTTCCTACGGCAGCATCGCATGACGGGATTATTTCAGGACGGGCGACGCTCCCTACTGAAACCGGGAGTGTATCGGTCGGTGCCCACCCGCCGATAGCAGTCGTGGCAGATACCGGCATCATATCACAGGCCCCTCACCGGCTCATGGCATCAGGCTGTGCCGATGTCATCTCCAATTACACTGCGATCCTTGACTGGGAACTGGCCCACCGTCTCAGGGGGGAGCAGATCAGTGAGTATGCCATTGCCCTTTCAAGGATGACCGCTGAGATACTGGTCAAGGATGCCAACCTTATTAAACCAGGTCAGGAAGAGGCAGCCTGGATTGTTGTCAAGGCCCTGGTCTCATCAGGGGTGTCGATGGCAATAGCCGGTTCATCGCGTCCTGCCTCCGGAGGTGAACACAAGTTTGGTCATGCCCTTGAACGTCTGATGCCAGGGGCTGCACTTCATGGCGAGGCGTGTGGGATCGGGTCTATCATGACGATGTACCTTCATGGTGGTGACTGGCGTGCAATTCGTTCATCACTTGCGCGAATTGGTGCGCCTACAACGCCCCGGGATCTGAATATTCCTGACGGGGTCGTTGTTGAGGCCCTGATGAAGGCACGTGATATACGACCTGAGCGGTTCACCATCCTGGATATGGGGCTGACACGGGAATCAGCAGAGCATCTTGTGCATATGTTATATGAGGAATAGAATATGGAACAGAAAAAATCGCGGGTTACCATTGTTGGATCAGTGTATGCAAAGCCGGGAACCCAGTTTGTGTATATGGGGCGGGCAGATCAGTGTGAGTCATGTACTATTGCACGGGTCTGCCATAATCTGGAGACCGGACGCCGGTATGAAGTTGTCGCTATCCGTGCCGCTTCCCACCGCTGCCCGGTTCATCATGGCGGTGCAGTCACCGTTGATGTCACAGAGGCGCCGGTTGAAATACGTCTATCCCCTGATGTAGCAAGGAAAAACACAACGATTCTGATGAAGTTCCCCGAATGTGATGAAGCATGTGATTTCTTTGCGGCATGTCATCCGGCGGGGGTGATGGAGGGACAAAAGTACATCATCACTGAAGTTCTAGAGAGTGATCCCATCGCATGCAGGACAGGACCGTCTCCGGTTTTGGTGCGGATTGTCCCGCTTCCGGATGGTTTGCCACGATATACGCACTGATGGATAACCCCCGGTTCCGTCATACGACGGGCGCAGTAAAAAAGAGTCAGATCATGGAGTTAGGGATGTATGCGCCCTTCTGCATCTTCCCTTTAATAAAATATTCCCATAACCTATATGTCATTCCCGGTGAAGATACCACTTGACTGTTCTAGGTGATAGAGTGCAGAAAGAGGAGCTGCTACATTTACATATGCTGTTTATTCATGTCAGGAAGTACTACGAAACCATCACCAACGAGGCAATCCCAACAGATCGCTATAATTCGCTGAATATCACACCAGTGCATATTCACAAAAACAAAAAGTCTCATAAAGAGGCGATTCTTATTCTCGGTCAGGAGATTGTCGATCACATTACCCGTAAGCCGGCGATGTTAGGTTTTTCCCATGAAATGTCCACACCTTCTGAGATAGCTGTTGAGAACTAATTTCATAGACATCACCCCCGCCTGCCGGGAGATAATCTCTCTTATTCTCTCCACTCCTCCCGGTGAGCGAGAACTCCGAAAGATAGTCAAGACGATCTGTAAAAAATACCGGCTCCCGGTAATGCCCCGCAATTCTGATATTCTCTCATGTGCGACTCCGGAAGAGTATCCTCTGCTTCGCCCCATTCTTCTTGTTAAACCGTCACGAACCCTCTCAGGTGTGGCCCCGGTTGCCGTGATGACATCCCCTGCCCCATGCCCGCATGGGATATGCCTTCCCTGTCCCGGCGGTCCTGATTCGCTCTTTCAGTCACCACAAAGTTACACCGGTGGAGAACCGGCAGCGAAACGTGCCTTTGCCCATCATTTTAATCCATATGACCAGGTACATGCACGGTTGTCGCAGTTTGAGGAACTGGGGCACCATGTGGACAAGGCCGAACTCATCGTTATGGGCGGGACCATGACCGCCCGTGAACTGTCCTACCAGGAATGGTTCGTAACCGAGTGCATCCGGGCGATGAATGAATACCCTGATCATCCGTTCCCCGATACGACACGGGAGGAGATATTTTCCAGAAATGAAACATCAAAGGTCAGATGCGTTGCGATTACTTTTGAGACACGGCCTGACTGGTGCCGGAGAGAGCATATTGACCGGATGCTGGAACTGGGTGTTACAAAAGTGGAGCTTGGGGTGCAGCATCTTGACGATGAGATACTGACCCTGAACCTTCGTGGCTGTACCGTTGCTGATACTGCTATGGCAAATACCCTGCTCCGCGATGCAGGCCTGAAAGTCGGATTTCACATGATGCCGAATCTGCCCGGAAGTACCTCTGCCTTAGACCGGCAGATGTTTCATGATCTCTTTGCCGACCCCCGGTTCAGACCTGATTTTCTCAAGATATATCCTACTCTTGTTACCCCAGGATCAAAGATAGAGGAACTGTATAAAACCGGAGCATATGCTCCCTATGATGAAGAGGTCCTCATCGATCTTGTTGCGGATGCAAAGGAGCAGATTGCACCATACTGCAGACTTCAGCGAATCCAGCGGGATATCCCGGCAGATAAAATACTCGCCGGTTCTCCTCATTCCAACTTCCGTGAGCTTGCAAAGGATCGTCTTCACAGGAGAGGGGGCAGATGCTCGTGTATCAGGTGCAGGGAGATTGGCCGGAGGCGGTCACAGGCTGAACCGGTTCTGAAAGTCCTTCCCTATGAGTGCTGTGGCGGTATGGAACGTTTCATCTCATTTGAGTCTGATGACTCGCTCATAGGATTTGCCCGCCTGCGGTTTCCAGGCAATCCCTGGCGTCCTGAAACAGAACATGCGGCATTTGTCCGTGAGCTTCATGTATATGGTATGGTAGTCCCCATCGGCCAGGAAGGGTCGGGAGAGGATAAGCAACACCGGCGATACGGGGCCAGACTTCTGAGCGAGGCCGAGACGCTTGCTGCCGATGCGGGGTATGAGCATGTCGCCATTATGGCCGGGATTGGAGTCAGACCCTATTACCGGAAGCTTGGGTATTTCAGGAAAGGGCCCTATATGATAAAGGATCTGTAAGGTATGAGACCTGCGACCCGGACATTTATCAGACAGCGGTTTACCGACTATTATTCCAAAGCCAGAATATCGGCTCCTTCATCGGTTAAGGAACGTGAATTCGGTTTTATCTTCTTTGATGACCGGTACCCTGATGATATCTGGATGAGACGACATATCGGGTTTTCATCGGGTGAGGAGATGCAGGAGTATATAAAAAGTCTGATCCCTGCTCATGCCTATTATTCGACGGCGTATTACCGGGCTCCGCAGGCTCCGACTATGGGTGATAAAGAATGGCTCGGTGCTGACCTCATTTTTGACCTTGATGCTGATCACATCATGCGGGGATCATATGAAGAGATGCTCATGCGGATCAAGGAGGAGGCATTCAAATTACTTGACATCCTTGACCATGAGCTGGGAGTGGATATGCGAACGGTCAGGCTGGTCTTTTCAGGTGGCAGGGGATATCATGTCCACGTTCAGGAACTGGCCTTTCGTGATTTCGAACCGGCTGAACGGAGAGAACTGGTTGATTATATCTGTGGCACCGGCATCAGTCCGTCCATTATGCTCAACGACTGGGCTCCTGGCAGAAGTGGATGGCACGATAGGTTTCGCATTCTTCTCACCAGGTATCTGCATCAGCTCAGCATGAAAAGTGAGAAAGAGGTGAAAGCAGAGTTATCCTCACTCCGGGGCGTTGGTCAGGTTATGGCAGAGCGGTTTGCCGGGATGATCCCTGAGCTTATCACTTTACTCAATACCAATCCCTCATCCATTCTCTTCCGTGACCAGACGGTAAAGACTGTATTTTCAGCGCTGGTAACGGATCGTGAGAGTCCTCTTCTGCCCCATATCTGGGATGCTGGCGTGCAGGCTGATGAACCGGTCACAACCGATGTCCGGCGACTTATCCGGCTTCCTGGTTCTCTTCATGCTAAGTCAGGATTCAAAGTGGTTCCGATGGATGTCAGGGAACTGTATGACTTTGATCCGCTGATTGATGCAGTCGTCTTTGGTGAGCGGGATGTGATCATCGAATCAGAACGTGATTATTCCTTCTCACTCCTGGGTTCTCAGTATGAGATCAGGAAAGGATTGGTAAAAGTCCCTGAGGCTGTGGGGATGTTCCTGTGTTGCAGGGGTATGGCCGAGATCGGAGGGATATCAGATCATGCATCTTGACGAACTCCGGACTATTCTTCTTGAAGAACGGGATACTGGTGAGCTGACAACTATCTCTCCTGATCTGTTCACAAAGACCACTGAGTATATCCGGTCCCTTCAGCAGGAGGTATATGATCATGAGGATCCGTTCTCGGATGAGGCACGGCTGCTTATTGAGAAAGTATCCAGTGTCAGGACAACAATTGAGGAGATTTTCAAGATACGCACCGATAAAATCGTGGGACTGGCGCTCAGTCAGGCTGAAGGCTCCTACATAGAACGTGAAGAACTCCGGGCCCTGATCCCGGCTGAACTTGAGATGTTTAACCGGATTGTTGAGGCAATCAGGCAGAATAAAACGCAGCTGATTGAGTGGAAGGCAGCTCCTCATAAGATTCGTGTGCAGCATCCGGAAGAGACGATCTCCCCTCCGGTGTCTGAACCAGCCACCCTGGAGGATACTGACCGCGCAGAGGAGTCCGATTCCTCTGAGCCGGTGATAAAAACCCCGTCTGATGCTCCGTTTGCACATGATATCGTATTAGCGCTTTCAAGCATGGAACCCTTTATGGGTATTGACGGACGGACATATCAGATGGAAGCAGGAGATATCCTCACACTCCCGTCACGAAATGCCCAGGACCTGGTTGAACGCGACATATACTTAAATATC
>CAZCSN010000036.1:0-21951 GCA_964501255.1 uncultured Methanospirillum sp.
GAGATGGTACAGACAACTAAAAAGGCGGGAAGAACAAATGAATAGGAGGAGTTAAGGATGCAGAATATTTCGCCCAAAGTGCAGAATCAGATAAATATGCTTCAGCAGATGCAACAGCAGATGCAGACCATCCTCTCTCAGAAAAGCCAATATGAACTGGCTGCACAGGAAGCACGAAAAGCGGTTGAAGAACTGAAAGAAACTGACGACTCGGCAGCAGTGTATATGAGTGTTGGAACGGTCGTCATGCAGAAACCAAAATCTGAAGTCATCGCAAAAGTTTCTGAAAAGATTGAAACACTGGAGATCAGGATCAAATCAATTGAGAAACAGGAGAAGATGCTTCAGGAGAAGTTTGAAAAACTTCAAAGTCAGGTTCGTTCAGAGATTGAGGGGCGCAAAACCCCTGATGCAAACTGAATTCATAATTTTTCTTGAGCGAGGATTGCCGAGCCAGGTCAAAGGCGACGGATTTAGGGTCCGTTCCCGAAGGGGTCCGGGTGTTCAAATCACCCTCCTCGCACTCTTCAGTTCAGTGCCTGAGCTGATATCACTACGTTTTTTATTCACTGAAATCAATACTTCTCATCTGCTCATTCGTATATGTGGGATGTGGGGAGTTGTGATGTGGTACATACAAAACAGGGGAAACCGGGCACCTCAAAAAGATCCCGTTATGATGTATGGGGTGATGCTTCTCTTTGTCCTCCTTGTTACCGGGGTTGTTGCCGGAACTGCCTGGGCTGATACCCAGAAAAAAGGAGACGCTGAATCCGGCCCGGATGTTGCAATTATTGATGCAACGGTAAAGATGGACATCTCTGATATGGAGGAGATAAGCCTTGGAACGATCCCGGATGAACGACTGATTGTTACCATCACCGTAAAGAACACGGGAAACCGCGAAGCTCCGGGATACAAACTTCGTGCATATCTGGTTCGTGTTGGCAGGGAGGATGAGATCGGTACCCAGATAGGGGGAGATATCACCGATACCAGACTTGCTGCAGGAGAAGTCAGGACCTATACCAAGAGCTGGTCAATGCCGGCACACCTGAAAAAAGGTGAATACCGGGTGATGATCGTGCTCGATACGAGTAATTACTTCATCGAACCTGATACTGACAACAACAGAATCACAAGTCAGCAGCCGGTCGTTCCGGGAGCATTAACCGGACCTGAGGGAGCAGTTCCGGTATATTCACCTGCGGAAATTACCAAACCCGGATATTATGTGCTCAAGCGGGATATAGACGGCATAAAAAAACTGAATGTGTTCGAGATAAAAGCCTCCGGAGTTACTTTCGATGGTGGAGGAAATACTATCCGGGGGAGATCAACAGGCTTTACCTCAGGGATTTACATCAATGCCGGTACTGCTCTTAATGATATTACTATCAAAAATGTTGTGATTGAAGGAACAGATGCGGGCATTTGGATGTACAAGGCAAGCAACTGTGTGATATCCAACTGTACATTCAGGAACGCTGCAAATATGGGTCTTCGTCTGGATCAATCCAATCAGAACCGGATATTTGATAATATATTTGAAAAGAACGGAATCGGCATTGGAGTGTTCCAGTCAAAAGATAACGTCATTTTCAATAATATATTTAAAAATAAGCACAATGCAGTCGTGAATGAAGACCAGCGGAATATGTGGAACACCGATCTGAAGTCAGGAACCAATATAATTGGTGGGTCGATGACAGGAGGAAATGCCTGGTTTGATGAGACCGGCGAGGGAGGATTTTCTGCGACGGCACAGGACTATACACATGATGGCATCTCTGATACGCCCTATTCATTAAACGCGAATAACATTGATCTCTATCCGCTCTCCCGTGCAACACCGGGTAAACCCACACTTCCTGTCACATCACTTCCTGTCACTCCGGCCCCCACGGAGACACCGGTTCTGGAATGGATTGACACAAAACCGGAAAACAGTTCTGAAGAGGCTATACCAGCTCCTGATGCCCAATATCCTGTCACCGATACCACAGGAACGATGCCGGCAGAGACAATGGCAGCCCCTCTTCAGACAGAAGAAACTCAGCAACCCGGCCCTGATTCTACGGAGAACACATCTGAAGGAACTTCAACACCACCAGCAGGAGATATGCAACCGGAAGAGTCAGATGCGAACATAACTTCTCTCCTGTCAAAGCCATCCGAACCTCTCTCGCCCTATGCCGACATCTCTGTGAAAGAGGTCAGTGGCCCTGAGAAAGGGTGCCCAGGTACTGAATTTACCATGTCGGCAGTGATCGAAAACACCGGCGGGTATGATGCAGACGCATTCCAGGTCAGGTTCTATCTGACAGAGGATCGCCAGATTGACAACAGGGATATTTTCCTTGGCGAAAAGACCGTAAAGAACCTTCTTTCAGAAAGCGAACAGACGATTACCGAATCCTTTACTATCCCACAATTAATCGGGCTGAAAAACTATTATCTTGCAATCGTCACCAACACTGACAACGCAGTATTTGAAGATAAAAAAGAGAATAATACCGGTTTTTCTACCGTCAGAATGGCAGTCCGGGAATGTTAATTATTCTTTCTTTTCAGATGCCTTAGCCTTTTCTTCAACAGTCAGAGGAGTAATATTCCTGACGGTTACTTCAAAGGTGAGTGCTTTTCCGGCTAGGGGGCTGTTGAGATCAAACGTGACATTCGTTGCATTCATATCAGCAATCGTCGCCTGGAAGAGCTGTCCGCCATCAAAGAGTGTGACCCGATCCCCAATGCTTGCATTCTCACCGGCCGGGATAAACTCAATCGGCATGGAGACGATCTTTGCCGGATCATACTGGCCGTATGCCTCTTCAGGAGAGAGGGTAAACTTCTTTGTCTCGTTCACTTTCATACAATGAAGTGCCTTATCAAACCCGGGAATAGCCCCTCCTGATCCAAGAATCAGACTGAACGGCTGTCCACTCTTATATGAACTGTCAAATTCGGTTCCATTATCATAGGTTCCGATGTAGTCAACTTCAACAATATCTCCCGTCTGAGCGCCGTCGGCACAGGCGATCGGTTCGGTTTGTACTGATGTCTGAAGCTGGGTCTGCGGCTGAGCCTGTTCAGGCTGGGTTGTTGTGCACCCGCAGAGGAGTGCTGCTGCAATAAGAAGAATTGCGCCTGCAATACCAAGGCAGGTACTGCATCCGCTGATGGTGAAACGTTTCTCCATACAAAGCTCTTGGAGAAATACCGAAAAAAGGGTTCTCTTAAAAACCGCACATACCAGGAAATGAATATTTCAGTAATCTGGCGTGATGATCAGATCTTCAGGTTCATGAGCAAGGCCGATCGCTGCCAGTGAACCGATAATACCCCCGCCACCATAGGTATACACCCCGCACTCACGGGCACACTGGCGCGCCTCCTGACAGGTTATCAGACCGGTCCGTGCACGCAGCCCGTACTGACGGAGAGATTCGGGAATCAGAAATCCTGTTTTAATGGCAATGCCCCATCCGTCGGATACACTTTCATCACCAACAAACCTGACCGCGGCTTTTCTGATAAGATCAATCTTCTCCGGAACCACTGCAAGTTCAATGGCACTACAGGAATTTCCTGCAGTCTTTTCCGGAATCTCCTGCCAGAGCATTGCGATATGATGCCCGATAGGAAACGTGCCGGAGAGTTCAGACAGATAATCAAGGAGGGCGATGGCAAGTGCAAAGGTTGCCCCCTCTTCAAACTTATCGGTATTGTCGATGCCGATAATGACATGCTGCAATGCCTGTGTTCTGATACAGCCTTCAGTCGCATGCTCATGTCTGATCGTATCAACCCTGATGACCCCTTCCGCCCTGCCCATCATACCGGTCAGTGAGAAAGCAGGCCCGCCCACCGAACGGATCCTCTGCACAATCTCATCCCCTTCCTGCCAGATACCGGTAACAGCCACCGCTGACTCAGGCCACAGCCCAACAGTGCTTTCATACCGGCCCATTCTGACAAATTCTCTCAGAATCGTCCCCTGACGAATAATCCGGATCCCGGGATTTGCTTTTGCATGATGCCGGGCACAAAATGCAGCACATGCACTGGACAGACACTCATGCACAATCTCCACCATATCACCGTCAACTGCGGTGAAGATCTTCCGGCATGCAGTCCGTGGTATCGCACTAATGGCAGCGTACCTGCTTGGAGCACGACCATGCGGCTGGGTGAGAACCGTAAGACACCCTTCATCAGATAAACGGACAATCCAGTCCCGTGCAGTACTGCGGGGAATACCGGCAGACTGCGCAAGATCATCAACGGTAAAGGAACCCTTTCGCAGGGTCAGTTTCCGCATTAACTTCAGATACGAGCGCCTGCGCTCAATGACCCCCTGCATACCTGTCCCGGATGGAAAGGATATCCCCAAGGACTGCACTTGCAGTCTCAAGTGAACCCGCCCCTTTTCCTGAAAAGACCAGGTCTCCTGCAAGATCTGTCCTCACAATAATCGCGTTCAGTGAGCCGTGAACGACAAGTGGATGGTGGCGTGGAATAATACGGGGAGACAGCCGGTACAGGTTTTTTGCAGGGATTATCTCCCCAATGAGCCGTATCGTAGCATCCTGCTCTTCCGCAAGCCGGATCGCCTCTTCCGTGAGCAGGTCAATCCCGGTGATGTCAATATCCTGAAGTGTTATCCGTCGGTTCCATACCGTATTCGCAAGGATAACCAGTTTAATTGCAGCATCAATCCCTTTCACATCATATGTCGGATCTGCCTCGGCATACCCAAGTGCCCGTGCCTCATCCAGTGCCTGTTTATACGACAGCCCCTCTTCAGCCATCCGTGTCAGGATATAATTACATGTCCCGTTTAAAACCCCATAGAGGGCCTGAATTTCATTTCCTCCCAGAGATTCAAGAAGGGTGTGCAGAATGGGAATGGCTCCGGCCACAGTTGCTTCAAAGCGGAACGAGACCCCGGCTTTATCGGCCTCCTCCTTCAGCTCATGGTAATACAGCGCAACAGGGCCCTTGTTTGATGTGACCACATGGCATCCCCGTGATAACGCGGTCCGCATATATGTCGTGGCCGGTTCCCCACTTGTTGCATCAGTGGGGGACACTTCAACAAGAACATCATACGGGGCTTTGAAAACCACATCATGAGCCGTACAGGAGACATCACCAACAAGCCCGGTCTCGCGTTTCCGATGAATAAGATCAGCAGGTATAAGCCCGTCCGGGTGGATCAGTCCGGACCGTGAATCAGCAACCCCGGTCAGGACAATCCCAAGATCCTTTCTGGTCATCGCCTCCAGGATTCCCCGTCCGACCGCACCGGTCCCGATGAGTGCAATACGAAGCGTCATGTCAGAACTCCAGCGGCTCTATCATCAGGATATCCTTCTGCTTTGAAACATCCCGGAGAATCTCCATTGCCTGATCCATATGTTCCCTGCTTAAGGCCTTGATGGTACATTTTGCCGAGCTCCGCTCATGAATTGCCGGCATGGCAAGACTCATTCTGGTCACTTCCGCAAACCCGGTCTTATCAATCCGATCAACCGTGTCACCCAGATTGGTATGAATGAGATGACCGATGAGGATGACCGACTGCTGGTAATGCATCCGTTCCTCACCAAATCTGATAACAGTAATCCCCCGCTCCTGAAAGAGTGAAAGGAGAGCATCCAGCCGTTCTGGTGGGATCTCAATAACAACCTCCACGCCGAGGGAGCCCTTGTCGGAAGAGAAATCATGCTCATGAATGACCGTCTTGATATTGCCGCCAGCATCAGATATCGGCATCAGAGCTGCCACCAGCTGACCGGGCGTATCTTTGATCTCCAGCTTCATCGAGACCTGCATACAGCTCCTCCCTGCATTATTGAACGAATTATCTGCATTATGTCACCGGAACGGGGTGTCATCACTGGTAATAATCACAGACATGGAAAATCCGTCCCCAAACGGATGTTCGTCATACAATGTTGTAATCTGAGTTTTCCCTGACCCGTTCACTGAGGAGTTATTCCCGTAAATATCCACCGACATACCCGCCTTGCTCAATGAGAATATCGGATCCCCCAGAGGCACTGACATATCATCACGGTAACTGGTATTTCGATAGACATGAAGGCCGGTCTGGCTCTCAATTCCTGCGTTTTCAAGATTTATTCCGGCAGGCGGAAGAGAGAAACTGAATGTGGTCTTCCGCTCGGGAGCCACAAACACCTCCATTGTCTGATTCTGATACCCGGGCTTTCCAATCTCAAGGATATGGGGACCCGATTCAATCCCGTTCAGGGCAAGCGGGGTTACTCCGCGCACCTCACCGTCCAGAAGCACAATGGCATTGTCCGGATCGCCGGTCAGCATCAGTCCGCCTGTCGTCCGTGACGGATGGGTCCCGGCAGGATACACTCCTGCATTATGCACCGAAGCTGCCTCACTGACACACCCCTCATACTCAGCATTTCCAAGGTAGGAAACCCGTATATATTCAGATGGAGTGTGATTGCCCCTGAAAAATTCATATCTTCCTGCCCGGTCAGTTGCATCCACCGCAATCCGTTCAAAGGGATATGCCGGATCGCCATCCGGGGATGACTCGAGTGTAACCCGCTTGTTCCCCAGAGGCGAACCAGCCGCATCGGTCAGGATTCCGGTCACGGTAAAGGCATACCCTTCCGGAGGGTTTTCCGGGGTAACCACAAGAGTGATCTGGGTCTTTTGTTTGGCACCTGACACAGAGGAACAGGATCCAAAAATTATCAGCATACACAGAAATATAAGAAAAAAAACTGATCCAAAAGGACGAACCCCTGAAAAAATCCCCGTCTCTGATTTCATGAGTGAATGGATAGTTTCGTGGCTAAAATCATGAACATACCGTTCTGTTGATCATGAGCAGATATCTGTCTGGAAAAAAGTTAAAAGGCAAATCCGGCTTTTCCGCTGGTAGGCACAAATTCCGGATCTCCTTTCTCATATTTGATGAGGACTGATGCAAACTCCTCGGCTGCTTCAGGGCCCATTGCGGTGACGATCCGATCCTTATAGACAACCGGCTTATTCTGAATGATTGCATCCTCCTTCATCATCTCACGGACCGTAGGACCAGGAGCTACGGTTGCTATCTTCTTTTTCAGTATCCCTGCTTTTGCGATCACAATCGGTGCATTCCCAATACCGGCAACGACTTTCTGTCTGGTATGAAAGACATTGATAAGTTCCATCAGATGGCGGTTATTCCAGAGATGAACCTGGGTGCCTGGTCCTCCGACAATCATCAGGGCATAATAATCATCTGCTCCGGTCAGCAGAACATCTTCAAAGGTCCGGTTCACCTTCGCCTTTTTGCCAAGGACGCCCATTACCACCCCGACGTGCGTCGATGCAAGCTCATACGTCACCCCGGCCTCCTGAAATTTTTTCACTGGTATCAGGAGTTCCTCATCTCTGAACTTTTCAGGAGGAATCGCGATGAGTACCTTCATATCATTATCACTATTATCAGAAGTGTATTAACCATATTGAATCCCCCTGCTGAAACTATCAAATCCACAGACAACGCTTAGATACTGATGCCAAATCTCAATATCGCCTTCCTCGGACCTGCTGACCTTGCGAAAGAACTGGGGAAAAAAGGCACCTCAACCGATATAACCTTCTATAATATGAAAAAAGGGGATGTAACGATTACGGTTATTGAACCTTCGCGATACCCGGAGAAACTGTCCTCGCTTTTTTATACTGCCTCGCTGGCAGACCTTGCTATTCTGGTTATTGATGCACTGAGCGCAAAGCTGGGTGAGATAATCCTGATGCTGAATGCAGCAGGGGTCAGGGATGGTGCAATTATCCTTCGCAATTATATTGATAAGGGACAGATTGCCCCACTCATACGCGGAACGGTTCTGGAACAGTATGCAGATCTTCCCGATGATCCTGTACTCCTGCGTGAGTGGTTGTGGAGCCGTGCCGGAGCACAGAAAACTGCGCGGACTACCGATAAGGGAAGTGTTCCCATCGATCATCACTTCAACGTAAAAGGCATTGGAACGGTCATACTTGGGTGCGTTAAGGAAGGAACCATCCGTCGCCATGACCAACTGACTGTGCATCCCCTGGGAAGACAGGCACAGGTACGCTCTATCCAGATGCATGATGATGATGCAGAAGAGGCGTTTGCAGGTGACCGGGTTGGTCTCGCACTCAAAGGGATCGAGGCTGATGACCTTGATCGCGGATATGTCCTTTCTTCAGATCCGCGGATCATCTCATCCCTCACACTCAGCGGAACAGCAGAAATCATCCCGTACTGGCCTATGCCACTCAAAGAACAGATGGTGCTGTACGCCGGCCACTGGATGCAGTTTCTTCCGTGCAGAATCACCCGGATCAGTGATAACGGGGACTTTAGAAAACCCGAACTCACTCTTCAGTTTGAACGTGAACTCATATATCTGCCTGGATCGGTCATCATCCTCCATTATCTTGAGAGTGAAAAACTGCGGATCGTCGGGACCATCAGGATCGTCTGAAAAACCGGTATGATACACCCGGAGCAGCCCCGGTTCTTACCCATATCGCGGGAGGAGCTCAGGGCCCTTGGGATAATGCAGCCTGATATAATCATCATATCAGGCGATGCCTATGTCGATCATCCATCCTTTGCAGCAGCCCTCCTCGGGCGGGTACTCTGGGATGCCGGCTTTTCTGTTGGGATAATACCGCAGCCTGATCCCAAAAACCTGGAGACTTTTCAGGTACTTGGGAAACCAAAACTCTTTTTTGCAATATCCGGGGGGAGTGTTGACTCCATGGTGAGTAACTATACCGCCGCACGAAAACGGCGATCTGATGATGCCTACTCACCAGGCGGGATACCAAAAAGACCGGATCGGGCAGTCCTGGTCTACACGGATCTGGTCCACCGGTTGTTCCCGGAAACACCGATCATCATCGGAGGAATTGAGGCATCACTCAGACGATTTGCCCACTACGATTACTGGTCAGATTCTGTACGGCAGTCAGTCCTTGCCGATGCCCCGGCAGACCTCCTGGTCTATGGTATGGGAGAGACAGCGTTGTGTACCATTGCAAAACGTGCAGAATCAGGAATTCATCCCCGAAATATGCATGATATTCCTGGAACCGTCTGGAAGATCCCTCCCAAGCAGGTTCAGGAGCAGGATATGCAGAATATGTGCATACTGCCTTCGTTTACCGATGTCAGGGATAATCCGGATGACTTCTGTCATGCTCACACGATTATAACCGGCAATCAGAATCCCTATACCGGAAGACCGCTCCTGCAACGTCATCCAAAAACGGTTATCATCCAGAACCCTCCGTCACACCCTCTGCATCCCCGTGAGATGGATCGGATCTATGATCTTCCCTACCGGCGGGAGAAACATCCCTCATACAAGACGGATATCCCTGCACTGGAACCGGTCCGGTTCTCCGTCATCGCACATCGCGGGTGTTATGGGAACTGCAATTTTTGTGCTCTCTCTCTGCACCAGGGAACGATCATCCAGAGCAGAAGTCGTGCATCCATACTCAGGGAGATTGCATCATTTAGGAAGATACCTGGATTTTCAGGTATCGTGAGTGATGTCGGAGGACCGAGTGCGAATATGTACGGCGATTCCTGCCCGGCCTGGGAGAAGAACGGTCCATGTACAGATCGGGAGTGCATCACCTGTTCGTCAGTCAGATCAGGTATTCATGCATATCTTGACCTGCTTGATGAAGCAGAAAAGCTCCCGGGAATTAAACACGTATTCATCGGTTCAGGTCTCCGGTTTGATCTCATCCCTCATGACAGGGAGGTGATCAGACGCATTGTACTGCATATATCCGGCCAGATGAAGGTTGCTCCTGAACATATCACCCGGACAGTGACGACCATGATGAACAAACCTGACCTGAGCAATTTTGAATCATTCAGAATGCTCTTCGAAGAAGCACAGGAGGGAAAAAAGCCCAGGCAATATCTTATCCCCTACCTCATGTCAGGACATCCGGGCTGTACCATTGGTGATATGATCATCCTTGCAGAATACCTCCGCGATACCGGACTCTATACAAAGCAGGTTCAGGATTTTACGCCAACCCCCATGACGACCTCAACCTGCATGTATGCAACCGGTCTTGATCCAAAAACACGTTCCCCGGTCCATGTCCCGAAAGGAGCGGAGAAGAGAATACAACGTGCCATACTGCACTGGAGAGATCCTGCACACCAGTCCCTTGTACGGGAGGGCCTGATTCAGGCAGGGCGAAAAGACCTTATCGGAAATACGGACAGATGCCTCATTCCGGACAGGAAAAGAGGGGAGATCAGGGCGAGCCGGAAGAGGAATCAGAACTCTTCGAAGCCGCATCCGGGATCTTCATCCCGCAACTGATACATTCCTCAATGGTCTCTGAATATGTCCGGTATGCATCGGCAAGAACAGTGGACTGGGACGTCAGACCTGCAATCATTATCGCCTCAAGTATCTCATCAGGATTTGCTCCTTTGCGAAGAGCAGCCTGAACATGATAATCAGTGCAGTGATTGCACCGGAGGGCTGCGGAGACTGCAAGGCTGATCAGTTCGACGATCTTGGGATCAAGGGTTCCGGTCTTAAGAACGGCGTTTTTATACAGCAGATGAGAGATGAGAACCTCCGGCCGTTCGGACATCCGTTCAAAGATAAGCGGGGCTCTTCCGTAATCCTTCCGGATTGCCTCAACCCATTCCTGTGCGGTCTCTGCAGCCCCTTTTTGAAGAACTTCCCTGATAATATTTTCAAATCCGTTTTTTGGTTTGCCCATAACATCAGCCTGACCAAAGGTCTGTCCTCCAGGAAGTCATACTTACCGGTCAGTCCGGCCGTTCAGGATAATGCTTTCATTTCTGCAGAAAGAATATCTACTAATATGAACGGAAAAACGAACTTTATCCTCATCACCCTGATTCTTACCGGGTGCGTGGTACTGGCCGGTTGTACCGGTTCTCCGCCACCCGTACAGCCAGCAACACCATCTCCGACACCGACACCCGAACCAACAACCATCCCTCCAACACCTGAAGAGACACCGGCAGTCGTGCCGACGTTGGAATATTCCATCTTTGACGGCCCGGTTACACAGCCCCCTGCGGAGCTTGAGGTATCAGTTTCTGCCAGAAAAGATCCGGTCTATAACCAGATAACCGTCGTTTTTGATGGCGGAAAAGGCCAGCAACTGCTCCAGTCCATCAGTGTCCGTGTAACCACATCCGATGGCATCGTGACCGAACAGCCGCTTCCGCCAAACAGGGGAGCTGAGATAGAATTTGCCGGTTCAAAAGGAGTTGACCGGGTACAGGTTGCAGCGTACTACAAGAACGGGGCATCATACCTTATCCTTAACCAGAATGTAGGTCAGGCACGGGCAGGAATAATTACGGCAACCCCCACGGTTGCGAGTGCACCGGTGACCTCCTCAAACAGTCTGTATGACGGTCCGGTCACCGAACCACCAAAGAATCTCATTGTCATGGTAGATGTTATCAAGGATCCGGTATACCGGGTTATCACGGCAACATTCCGTGGCGGACACGGCCAGTCACTGGTAAAAACAGTCCAGGTTCATGCCCTGCTCTCTGATGGGAAAGAGGTTACTAAAGATCTGGCCAATACTATCGGGAGTGTTGCAGAGATACAGGGAACGGCTGGAAACGACAAAGTTCAGGTCGTGGTCTTTTACAAGAATGGTGAGCAGTATAAAATAAGTGAGAAGGTGTTCGGCCCAAGAGGCTGATCATTTTTTACTGGCCCGGACTGCCAGCAAGGCAAGGGCACCAAACACCGTCCCGATAAAGAGAGGGCTTTGTGTCGGTTCAGGAGTCATTGTCTCCTCTGGTGTTGTGTTTACCGGTTCAGGAGTTGCAACAACCACCGGAATGAGTGTTCCAAATACCGGGACTGTCTGTCCGGTGATGATTGTAGTCTCGCCATTCCAGTCCTGATATCCGGGGAGGGTGAGCCGTACCTGAACCGGACCAGGAGGGAGATCCGGTATGGTGACCGGAGTAATCCCCGCCGATGATCCGTTGAGGAGAACATTTGCCGCAGATGGTTCTGAAGATACCGCAAGAGAACCGGTTGTGATAGGACTCAGGGCGACCCTGACCTTGGTATTCATGTTTGGTTCAACATAGACCCGCTCGTACCAGTCCTTATATCCTGCTGATTTTATCTGAACGGTGCGGTATCCGGCTGTAATGTCACGAAGGACATGAATGCCGGACTGGTCAACAATACCGGATGATACCCCGTCAATAAAGACCTCACCGCCTGGCGGACTGACTGCGAGCGATAAGGTCCCGGTCTTTGCTGGCGGGAGGGCAGTCAGGGTTCCTCGTATGATGTTATTTTTTCCTGGTTTTGGTGCCTGGACAATGGTTTCATTATATGTGGTATACCCAGGTGCCTGAATCATCAGCTGATGATGCACCGGCCGGTTACTTGTTTCAGCCTGAACCAGGAGCGAGCCTTTCTGGATCGTGCCTACGAATTCACCATTAAAATATACAGAAGCATTCTCCACATTTGACCTGATCTCATAATATCCGGTCTCATTCGTTGTATTGTCCGCCACAACAGAACCGGGCAGCAGAATCAGGCCGGCTGCCAGGATGAAAAATAACAGATTGTGATATTTTTCAGTACTTGTCATCAGATTCTTCCCCATCTTATTTGCATCCATTGAATTATGAACACTTATCTCCTCACGTTTTGTGAATATGCGATCATACATCCGGCAATGACGAGCAGGATCGTTATGACCAATGACGGCCCCCCTGATGGGGTGGATACCGGAGAAGCTGATACCGAAGTCAGAGTTCCGGTTACAACGGCTGTCTCCCCACCCTGGACACTGATCTCTGATGACCAGTCCTGATACCCGGCAAGTCTGAGAAGAACCGTATGAGGCCCTGCCGAAACCTCGATCTTTGCAGGGGTGATTCCTTTATACGCATCATCCACATACACCTGCACATTCGGAGGAGTTGACGATATATCAAGGAACCCGACCGATTGCTTTGTCAGATCGATGCGTACCTCAGCAGGAAGACCATCAGGCACATCAACCCAGAGCTCCTGACGATCATACCCGGGAAACGTTGCCATGACCGCATGCTGCCCAACCGAAATATTTTCGATGATCAGGACTCCTGAATCAGGAACCTGTCCTGCAACTCTGCCATCGAGGGATATCTCCATTCCGACCGGATTACCATCCACATGCAGGGTCCCGGTGGCCTGATAATACGTACCTGCTTCCTGCGGTGCGGCAATCCCGGTCACCGGACAGAAAAGCATCCCGGTGATAAGGCAGAAAAAAATGCCAGTCAGAATAAAAGCCAGGAACTTCATTGTTTTACAGGCTCCTGTGACTCAGCCGGCACAACAGGCAGAGGATTTGAGACAAGAACCGCCTCGACCGACCCAAGACTTCCACCAAGTACAGATACATTTGCAGTCCAGTCCTGATACCCATCCATCCTGATCTGAACGGTATGCTCACCTGTCGCAATGTCCTTCATATGTAACGGAGTGATACCCACCATCCGGTTATCGATAAAGATTGTGCCCCCTTCCGGCTTTGAATAAATACCCAGTTCGCCCAGAGGGGACGGAATCATGGTAACGCGATAGGTCGTTGCGGCGTTATCATCAACATAGAGCTGATCCGTGATCGTCTGATCCCCTGGTCTCTGCGCGTTGACGGTGTATAATCCCCGTGGAACAGTATACGCAATCAGTATCCCCGAATCCGGGGTTATGCCCATACTCTTATCATTTAAAAGAAATTCTGCCCCGGGGGGTTCACTGATAAACCGCACAATACCGGTCCGGTCATAGGAGGTTTTACTCAGATCAATTTTATATGCAATCGTCTTCCCGGCTTCAGTCTGGGTATACGGCCCTGCATAGGGGAGATACCCGCTGTATTCCATCCGGACATTCTTCCAGGAGGGTGCAACCGTCGTATCCACCGGAATTGTCAGTTTTCCCTGTGAGATAAAACCCATATAGAGCGTATCAAAGTACACGCGGGCACCCTCCAGATCTGATCTGACTTCAATGTACCCGATTCCGGGTGCAGATAATCGTTTCTCCTCTCCGAGAGCCTGACAACAGCATATCATGGAAAAAAGCACCATACTTGTCAGTAAAAAATGCCAGTTCACTTCACATCAACCCCGTATATGTGAGCATGGGCGATGAAAACTCATAATTCTTTGGAATAGTCGCCCTCACACAATAACCGTTCAGAAGAAGAGAAAGAGGAGATTATACGGATTTAAAAATCAGAGAAGTTCAGATAATGCATGACTTCAAGCTGATCCAGAAACCGGTCATCAGATTGCACCAGATCAGCGATTGAACTATCCGGTTTATCTGATAAGCCATTGACAGGAGGTTCTTTTGTCATGATAATTGATACGTGTGCAGGGCGATTCTGATACCCGGATGGGTGCAGAATCACTGCTGGTTGGGAGGAGCACCACACAGAAGGAACATAGGAAGCATCATGGTAGGAGGACATGGATGAATGCACCATATTTCACCTGTGTTCTTTTTTTCATAGGAGGTTACGGATGGTTCGGATATCTGTAATCCTGCTCACAGGACATCCTGTGACATCACTATCGTTGGATGAAACTCCAGATAAGGGTTGGATAAGAAATGCTCCTGAATTCGTTCAGACTGATTTTATCCCGCATACTCCCGGGTTCGGGAGAACATGCCAACGGGATTATTCTGATTGGAGCCTGAACATGATTGGGCCGGTTGAAAACAGTTTCCCACACCTTCTTCAGGCATCTGAATTTGTTGACGGAAGTGGGATTATCATCCAAAAAACCGTTCATGAAAACTCCGAAAACTGGTTGCAACCAGTTGCAACAGACACATTTTCCCAATTCTGATGACAAACCATCTCGTACGGGTGTCAGACAATTATCACCTGAACCCGGACATGAGTGCCTGGAGGAGGAGGGCCGGGACATTTACTATGTACCGGTACGGTGACGGAAGTGACCGTTCAAAAAGGGACTGATACCCGCCGTGATCGTGCATCAGACCTGTACAATAACCGGCGGAGAGAGAACGATAAAAAGAAAAGGGTTAAACGAGCATCCCGGTTTCTGAAAACGGCTTTACTTTAAGCAGGATGTAATCCCGCATCCGGGACGGCCGGATATCACATACATCTGCTATCCTGATCCCGGCTTCAATCTCAATATCACGAACCTGCGCAGCATAGGGATCATACGGAAGTTTTACCCTGACGCCGTCCATCTGCACAACAACCGGGATCGGTGATGTGACCTCATGAATATCGGGCACATGTTCGAGTATAACATCCATCAGTCGTGCAGGGGTCACTGACAGGGGATCTTTTGCTATCCCGGCCCGCTTCTGATCAATGACACGGGAGACCTCGGCCACAACCTCATCAAGTCGTGCAAGTTCATGAGGCTCCTTTGTCCGGTGCATGAATCTCCCAAGGCCGCCGATATACCCGGCAACCGGGGGATCAATGATCTTCATAAGCGTCTCTTTTGTCGGGCCCCCACAGACAACTATCGGTACGTGGATACCACGTCTGAAGGTTGGCATCTTCTCTTTAATACAGGTCTCAAAGTTGCCAAACAGGTAAATTGCCAGATCATGCTCATTGATGATATCCCGCTCTTCATCTGACAATAGACCAATCCGCTTTCCAAATCCACGGGCAAGACCGATCATATTGGTTTTGGCACCAGCGGTCCGGAGATACTCGGCCACATCACATGAGGCATGAGGAAGATGGTGAATCTCAAGCGACATCGAGACAACAGCAATCTCAGTCCCGACGAGGGGGGCAGGAATCACAACACCTGCCAGAGGCCGGGAATATGTTTTCAGGATCTCAATATCATCCTTCGGGATAAGGGCCTGCAAAACCACTTCCTGGGCAATCATGTGCTTTTGAATAATATACCCGCCCATATCCTCGATAAGATCCAGGATCTCATCATGACGAAAAACTCCGCCTTTATAGGTAATCGGAACCAGAATCATGCAGCAGCCCCCATGATCCTGAATTGTTCGTCAACAAGAGGAGTGACATCTTCAGGCAGGGTATTCTCACTTGCAACAAACCAGAACCTGCCTTCATGAAAATTCTGCTTCTTAACCCTGAACCCCTCCGGACAGATGACCTGCATGGAATAGATGAGGTCCTTAAAGAGCCCCTCTGTCGGGTCCGCAACCGCTAGATCTTCAATTCCGGATTTTGCAGCATCTCCCTTCGTCTGAATCACAATAGTAAACCGGTCTGGCTGGCTTACCTGATCCTTTCCGTACTTCTCCCAGAGGATCTGGAGAAGATTGGCAAGGAAGGTTTCGTCCGCAATCGCGAGCGTTATTTTCTGTTCATCAAAAGTGACTCCGGCAAGATCAGATACGGTAATGGTCCGGGGCACGGTCCTTGTGACCCCCACTGCAATAAAAACCGGAACAGAGGGATCAATAAAGATCCGGAGTCTCTCAAGAACTTTGAGGAGGTTATGATCGGTGATGACCGTTGAAGCGATCCGACGGTAGAGCTGTGCTCCGACCGGCTCGGTTGAGTCTACCTCAAAATACTCCAGCGTTGACATGCCTCTCAGCTCTTCTCCACAAATCCTGATGACAATAAGGCAGCCCCGACAGACCCGATATACTGGGAGTGATGGGGAACAACAATCTCTGTCTGGAGCAGGTCGCCCATGGCACGGACAAGACCCTGGATAAGAGAAGTACCACCGACCATTACTACCGGTTCTTTAATATCAATCTCCTGCAGCTGCTGTTCAAAGACCTGCTCGGCGACAGAATGACATGCTGCCGCGGCAACATTCTCCTTTGAATGTCCTTCGGCAAGGGCATTTACAAGACTCTGGGTTCCAAAGACGATACAATAACTGTTCATCGGAACATCCCCGCCCATCCCTTTCATGGCTAACGGGCCGAGTTCGGTAATATCCACTCCCAGACGTTTTGCGGTCATCTCCAGGAACCGGCCGGATGCCCCTGCACAGATACCACCCATGGTAAAGGTTCCGGGTATCCCGTCCAGGACAGATATGGCCTTATTGTCCATACCTCCGATGTCAATCACAGTTGAAGGGCCATGCTGACAGTCGGCCAGAAACACAGCACCCTTACTGTTGACCGTCAGCTCTTCCTGAATGAGATCTGCGCCGATGTGCTCTCCGATCAGAAACCGTCCATACCCGGTCGTACCAACAGCGTCAAGATCATCCCGGCGGACCCCGGCTTCCTCAAGGGCAAGGGCAATGACGGTTTCAGCACTGGTCAGCACCTCAGTTGTTGGCCGCCACCCGGTCCCGATGATCTCATTATCCTGCATAACCACCGCTTTGGTCGTGGAGGAACCGGAGTCAACCCCCATCGTAAGACCTGTCTGACGTTCACGGGCCAGGAGGGCACGCCGGCGGGCAATCGTGGTCAGGGCTTCCATTCTCGTCAGAAGAGTTCCTGATGTCGTCCGTTCGGTAAACGAGTAACTGACCACAGGAAGTCGTGAATGTTCATGAATATAGCGCCGGAGTTCATTTCTGACAATCGCAGCCTCTGCACACCTGAAACAGGATGCAATAAAGACTGCATCTGCTTCAGCAGCCCCTTCAACAAGGGCAACGGCACGGGCTATGGCAAGCTTCAGGTCACCTGATTTGACATCAAGGCCGAAATCCCTGAAGTTTCTCCGTATATCGGCAAGGGAGAGATCCGGGAAGAAGACTTCGGCTCCGACTGCCTCTGCCGCGGTGTTTATCTCCTTCTGAACCCCTGAATACTCAGGGCCACAGGATAACTGGGCAATACGGACGGTCTCTTCAATCATGATGAACCTCCAAGGCCGGTGAGGAAATCCCTGACCCTGCGGACAAAGATGATCCCCTCTTCCTCATCAGCCGGGTAATACAGTTCAAGAATCGGGATTTTCTTTTGCTTAATCAAAAATTCCACCAGTTCATCGGTTCTTGCACATCCCATACACCCAAAGGCAAAATCAGGGTTCTTCACAATGATGGCTGCTTCAGCCTGATCAATCAGGGGACCAAAGAGAGACATTCTCCCTCTCACGCCTGACGGAACCTCCACCGCTGCCCACCGGAGTCCTTTTTTTGCATCATCCGGAGTCATCTGAAGCGGTGGTGAGTCAAGACCTGCGGTCTGTATCCGTTCCCGGACAGACAGGGCTGTCCCCAGTGGTTTATGCCCGAACCGTGCCACAAGATCAGAGAGGATAAGACTTGTTGCAGGATAAATAAACACCTGTGCCATTCAGGCCTCCTGATCGATAAGTTCCATCAGTCGTTTCACCGATAATCCTTCCGTTTCTTTTTGTTCTGATTCATTTGCAGGTCTTTGTGATGCAGCATCCAGCTGTTCAAGTCCCATTGAGATTCTTCTGATAAAGCCCATCTCGTATTCATGCCCGAAATATCCCGGCCTGGCCCCCCCGAGATTTGCCCTGCATCTCCGTGGATCGCCGGGTGGAAATCCCCGATCCTTCACGTAAATATGGGCAGGATCGAGCGCTCTGATATGTGCGATGACACGTTCCACCTCCTCCTCTCTGCCGGTTATCTGCAGGCCAAAACAGGTCTCCTTGATCATGACCTGACCGGATACCTCATACGCCCGTGCTGCAATATCATCAGGGGTGGCCTTATAGGATTCAATAAAGACGTATTTTGTAACGGTGCCTGCGTACAGCGGGGGAATTTTTTCCTTCATCTCCGGCCCTCCCTGAAAAACACCATCTCCCCCTCCTTTAAACCGGCAATCTTATCCATATCAAGTACCGTGCCGATAAGGTTCGTTCCGGAGAACGGTTCGGATGTGGGACCAAACTCGGATGATGATACTGCCCTGACCCCGACAATACCGACACCTTTGCAGGAATCATTCGTCATTGCAAGCACACCGGCATCAACCGAAGAGACGGGAGTATTCTCTGGAATCACATTGGTTGTCTTTGGAATTTTTGCCTTAAAGAGAGTGACTTCATCAAAGGAGAACAGCATCGGAAGTCTTCCGATCGGATGATACTTGAGCCCTGAAAACTCCCGGAATATTTTACAGGTACGTGGTGCGTGTTCATCGTCAAGGGTAATTGCGATGACCTGTTTGTCAGGGATTGTCTCAACCTGAACCTGACCCTGTGCCAGTACTTCAAGTGTGGTTACCGGTTTCTGGCCGATGACGATCCGGTCAGGGCCGTCTCCATCCGATGTCAGCGCAAGGCCAAGTTCTTTCGCACGTTCCTGTGCCGCTGGAAGTGGCATCCCGACCAGATCAACCTGAGATGGTTCAATGATAATACGAAGACGATCACCCTCCTGTGCGATTTTACACAGTTCAATACCATGAATCACATGCCCGACCACCGTGTGAGCCAGACTCCGGGAGAGATCCTGCGTATAGATATACACAGAACCACGGTTTTTTCCTGACGTCCGCATGAGAACCGTCCCCTCACGTCTCGCAAGACATCGCTCACACGGAACATCAGTCCCGGCAAGGATATCACACCGGATATGGGTGCTCAGTCGCTTGTCAACAGTAAACTCCCCATTCTGAAGCGCAAGCAGCATCCGGTCAACGCTTTCGGCAGCTGCCGGATCATATCCGTCCGATCCCTTGCCCTCTGCAATCACCCTGATATGGGTAACGATATGCATCCCCTCTTCCAGCACAACAGAGCCGTCAGTTGTTGTCCTGGCATCAGAAGATTCGGCAAATGAAATAACCGGTTCGATGGATATGATGGAATCGGCATCACTGAACCGGTCCAGAACGCCCATGCCGGAGATGACCTTTGCAAGTATGCCGTTTTCTGCCGGTCCGCCATGATCGGCAGCATGGGTCTTGCGACAGAACACAAGAAACGAACGTGCGGGATCATATCCTCCACATCCAAGAGCCAGATCCCCTCGTTCATACCTGGACGGTTTTCGCGAAGGGGTAAAAGAAGAGGGAAACGGGCCGAAACTTGCAACCTGCAGATCATGCCATCCGGATTTCACCCGGGACAGCCTGGAAAGGATCTCTCCGGCACCTGTTCCCGGTATTGTCTCCACAACAACCTCGCCGGCGGTGGTCTTGATCAAAAATTCTTTAGTTTCTGCCTGGCTGATCGTGACCGGTCTGATGATACCAACAGAAAGATCTCTCTTCCGATCCGGCAGCAGATCATCAATTGTGAACCCGGCGGGTACTGTCTTTATCTCTCCATCAACGTGGATTGTGGGCATCGCCACCCCTTGTTACTCGTTTGCCATCCGTTCCCGTTCCTGCTCGGTAATCTCTGCAAGTACCTCGGCAGTCGGTCCGATCTTTACAATTTTTCCAAACCGCATCAGGGCACACCGATCACAGATGTCCTTGACAAAATCCATGTCATGCGAGACCACAATAAAGGTCTCTTCCATCTCTTCCCGTGCATGCATAATGGAATGCTTGACATCGACCTTGGTAATCGGATCCATCGTTCCGGTCGGTTCGTCTAATACAACAATGTGCGGTTCACGAATAAGAACCTGAGCCAGAGCTACCCGGTGCCGTTCACCCTCGCTCAGGGTCGGGGGGAGACGATCCAGAACCTCACGGGCTTTTTCTTCCGTAAACCCTGCCATCTTCAGGGTTATGATCGCCTTTCGCATGGCAAGTTCCTTTGGAAACTCAAGGCCGATGGCATCGGTCAGATTATCAAGAATCGTCCGGTGCGGGAAGAGATCATACTCCTGATGGAGAAGCCCGATATACTGTTTTGCCCGTCCGCGAAGATCATATCCGGGTTTGGTCATATCTACCCAGTCATCCCCTACAAGTACAATCAGGTCTCCGCTGGTCGGTTCAATAACACCCGCGATCATCTTGGAAAGCGTGGTCTTTCCGGCGCCCGATGTCCCGATAATACCAAAGATCTCTTTGTGGTACACCTCAAACTGGACCATATCAACTGCCTTGATAAGGCCCCGGTCAACAGAGATGTACCGCTTTGTAAGTTCCCTTGCTTTGAGGATTTCTTTTCCCAGTTCTATGTCACAGAACTTTTCAAGGTCAGAAAATCCCTCCATGAAGACACTCAGCACCTCTTCAGGGGTCCCCATCTTCTTTATTGAGCCATTTTCAAGAAGGATCGCCCTGGTTACCACATCCTCGAGAATTTGTGTGAAGTGAGATGTCACCACCATGGACATCCCGGTGCTTTTTGCCGCCTCTTCAAGCATATTGTGAACCAGGCTAGCCGTCCTGGGATCAAGGGTTCCGGTTGGTTCGTCGGCAAAAAGACAGAAAGGTTCCTTTGCAAGCTGGCGTGCCAGAACCACCCGCTGTTTTTCCCCTCCGGAGAGATCCCTGGCAATATGCATCATCCGGTGGGAAAGATGGACCTGATCAATGAGGTCTGCTGCACGCCCTACGGCTTTTTTTGGCGGATATCCGATATCTTCAAGAGCGCGGAGGACATTGTCAATGACACGATCATTCCCGTACAGCGCAAATGTCCGCTGGAACATGATCGCGTTTCGCTTCATAATCCGTCGTTTTAACGACTCATTTTCAGGGGCCCAGAAATCAATATCCTGTGAGACCATGACTCCGCCACACACCGGACATGGTACTCCGGCACGACTCTGTAAATCGACATATTCACAGGATTCACACAATGCCAGGTGGTAGATAATCTTCCCGGAGGTTGGAGGCTCGTCCACACCACGGAGCAGATGCATAAGGACGGTTTTCCCGGCGCCACTTCTGCCAATAATACCGAGTATTTCTCCTTCCTCAAGGGTAAAGGATATATTCTTCAGAACCTCCTTTCCGTCGAAGGCCATGGTAAGGTTATCAACCGTGATCAGGGGTCTCA
>CAZCSN010000037.1:0-21805 GCA_964501255.1 uncultured Methanospirillum sp.
AGCAGAGCTCCGACTTCAGAGCCAATCTCTATAAATAATTGAAATTTATCCAAAAAGACCAACGAAATAACCTAATTTAGGTTGGCAGAGAAAGTATTTAATATATTGTTAAAAAATCTTAAACTCATAACTGATTCTTTTCTTCTCATTTAGCGCCGGAAAGAAATTAACAACCGGTATACGGATTCATGTTTTCAAACCCTGCCCGCATCTGATCGAAAACAGATAGTGATAATTTTATCAAAGCACGGGAATGATCAACCGGTGGAATAGTTATACAACCCGGTTTTTGAGAAGAAGCGAAATAAAATTAGAAGCCTCAGCCGAGATTTGAACTCGGGACCTGCTGATTACAAGTCAGCCGCTCTGCCAGCTAAGCCACTGAGGCGCGGGATTAAGTTATCACTTATACCCAATAAAGGTACTGATCCGGTTTCTTTTTCCTATTGAGGTACAGACCATTCAGGAATGGTACAGCTGACCGTGGACATTGGGGGACGACCGGGGGTTGACTGCCGGGGGTTCTGTTCATACTGCTATTTTAAACACGCTCAGGATCTCCCTGCATTTGGATGCAAATACTGCCTTCCATTCACCAAAGGCTGTGACTACTGTCTGCGCAGTGTGCAGGAAAAATACTCAGGGTTTTTTCCATTACGGGATGTGGCAGAGAAAGTACTTGGGGACCTTCAGATGCTCACCGGTGACCTGACCAGGATTACCATTTCAGGTGGCGGAGATCCGAGTTGTTATCCTGATTTCACCGATCTGATTGAGCTGTTATCATCCCTTGAGGCACCGCTCCATATCGGGTATACCAGCGGGAAAGGATTTGATAACCCGGATGTTGCGGATTTTTTAATTGAAAACGGCCTTCAGGAGATCTCATTCACCGTATTTGCCCATGATCCTGAGCTCCGCCGGTCATTTATGAAGGATCCAACCCCCGAAATCTCACTGGAGATTCTCAAAAGACTGGCACGGAGCATTGAGGCATATGCCGCGCTGGTAATCCTGCCAGGAGTAAATGACGGACAGGTTCTTGTTGATACCATCAGGTGGCTTGAACACATCGGAGTAAAAGGCGCCATCCTTATGCGTTTTGCTAACACCTATGAACAGGGCCTCATTTTAGAGAACGCACCGGTGATCCCGGGACAGAGAATCCATACCACGGATGAATTTTCGGATCTGGTCCGGCAGATAAAACAAATAACCCGCATGCGGATATCCGGCACACCCCTGTCTGATCCTGATCTCGGCTCTCCCTTCATCATTGCTCATGAACCGGATCATCTCCGGCTCCTTCCAAAGATTACCGGACATGCAGGAGTCATCACGGGGACGATTGCAGGTCCGTTTCTGCAAAAAATTCTCTCAGCACGGGGAGGAGAGAATCTCGTAATCACGGTGGGAAAAGAGATCGCGGATCTCATCACGATAGATGATATAAAAAAACTGGACCTGAGCACCCTGCCGGATACCATCATTATCCCCGGGAGATCCTTTATTCATCTCTCTGAGGCTGAACAGGTCCTCTCAGCAGACGGGAGACAACGGACCGTTATCCGGGGACCGGATATGCTTACCGCTGATGGAGAGACATCAATGGGCATGACCAGGGATGAGGTTCTCGCGATGGAGATGGATGGTTGCCGGACCCTGATTACCCTCATAAACCAGTGGGGCAGGTGACGGGTATCCTTATCTTCTCCCACGATTCACTATATACCGCACTTTTCATAGTGCTGGCAGACGCAAGTCCGACGTGATCATATATCACTGCCCGAAACGGGCTTTGGGATTGCAGAGAGTTGGCAGGATTGTCGTATCTGACTCTTTTCTCTCTCAGGATTTTGCTCTGTTTACAGGAGGATTTAGAAATGGCACGAATGCATGCCCGTAGAAGAGGTATTTCACGTTCAGTCAGACCATACCGGACCCAGGCTCCGGAGTGGTCCAACACGGACAAGGAAGCCATCATCAAGCAGATAATTGACCTGCGCAGACAGGGGAGCTCAACCGCCGAGATCGGACTGGTGATGAGAGACAAGTATGGTGTCCCCAGTGTCAAGCTCGCAACGGGAAAGAAGATAACCCAGATTTTGCGTGAAAATGACCTTGCATCAGAGATCCCGGAGGACCTCAGGAATCTCATCCAGAAAGCTCTTGGAATGCGCAAGCACCTTGCTGAAAACAAGCGTGATATCCACAATAAGCGCCAGCTTATGCTGACTGAATCAAAGGTCCGCAGACTGGTAAAATACTACATAAACAGCAAAAAACTTCCGAAAGACTGGATTTACAAGCCGGAAACCGCAGAAATTCTCCTGTCCAGATAATCCTACGGTTGATATGTCCATTGATACTGCTGCAAAAGACCTTGCATATGAATTATCCAGACAGAGCTCTGTGGAGGTTCTCTGTCATCATGATGCGGACGGCATAGCAGCAGGATCCATCATGGCGATGGCCCTGTACCGGGCAGGCATTCCCTTCAGACTGAGGATTACTCACCGGTTATCTGAAGATAACCTCCCAAAGACCCGGCCCCTCCTTCTCTGTGATCTTGGAGCAGGTATTGCCGGATTACCGGAGGATACGATGGTGATTGATCATCATCTTCCCCTCTTTGAAGGTCCGCACCATGTAAATCCCAGGCTTGACGGAATCGACGGGGATAACGAACTCTGTGCAGCCGGGACGGCATATCTTGTGGCAAATGCTCTGGGTGACAACCGCGATCTGGCCGGCCTTCCCCTCCTGGGGATCATTGGTGACGGGCAGAGCCTGACCGGCAGAAATCAGGAGATATATCTTGATGCCCTTGCGAACGGGATCATCAGTAAAAAAAGGGGGATTACGCTTCCGGGAAGAACACCGGCCGAGCAGATTGAGCTCGCTGCTGAACCGTTTCTTCAGGGAATTTCAGGATCACAAGAGGAATCCCTGCGTATTATTCATGCATCAACTGCCGGTGATACGCTGCAGATCGATATCCTCTGCTCACTCCTTGTTCTTCATGCCGCAAAGGTATGCAGGCCTGAGGCAATGGATTCCCTCTGGGGAGATATCTGGGTACTGGAGCGGGAAGTGATTGAACATGCACATAATATGGCATTTGTCGTGGATTCATGTGGGAAAGCCGGACATGGAAGTATAGCCGTTTCATTGTGCCTTCGTTCATCCAGACTGATCGAAAAAGCATATGATATTGCACGCGCCCATCGTCTGTCCCTGATACAGGAGATGAACCGGTTTCTTACCAGACCACCAGATGATCAGACAGGCCCGATAATGTGCAGTGATACGCACCTGGTCAGTGACCTTGCAGATATTGTGTTCAAAAATATTCCCTGCCGCTCTCCGGTCATTGTTGCAGTTCAAAAAAATGACGGCACCTGTTCATGTTCAGTCAGGACTGACGGGAAAAACGGAGTATTTGCAGGAGAGATAGTGCATCAGCTCGCCCGCGAATATGGAGGATACGGCGGAGGGCACCAGAACCGGGCAGGAGCCACCATCTCCTGTGAACATCTGAATAAGTTTTCGCAGGGGATCGTGGAGGCTTTCAGCTCATGAATATTTTGGGGATTATCCGGACAACGCATCATCGTGCACAATGCATAGCGGATGCGGTATCGGCAGATAACCTGTCAGAGATGAGAACCTGGGCAGAGGGCAACTATGTCATCACCAGGATCTCAAGTACCAAAGTCCGGTCAGTTATCGCATCAATGGACGATTATCTTATGAATCTTACCGTAGCGGAAGATGTTTGTGAAAAATCAGCACAAACGGATTCATCAGGAGGAACGCGATGAAGGCGGGGATATACAACCCGTCTGAATTGTGGTATCAATACAGGAAGTCAGAACAAATGCATCATAATGAAAAAAGGTGTGAATAATGGCAGCGAAGAAACCAACAGGAAGAAGAGTCGACGGATGGAAAGCAAAATCCTGGTATAAGGTATACAGTCCGGACAATGTCGGAAAGGTATACCTTGGCGACACTATCGCAGATGATCCGGGAAAACTTATCGGACGGGTCATGCAGGCACCGCTCTCAGAACTTGTGAACGATTATACGAAGCAGAACGTGAAGATGAAATTCGCAATCACCAATGTTGCAGGTGATTCAGCGTACACATCATTCATCGGTCATGAACTTGCACGTGATTTTATCAGATCACTTGTAAAACGCCGGACATCACGGATTGACTGTGTGGTAAACTTTGTCAGCAAGGACGGCTGCAAGGTCCGTGCAACAGTCACCTGTTTCACGCTGACCCGTGCGGACCAGAGTCAGCAGCATGAGATTAGAAGAATACTTACCAATGATGTGCTGGCCTTTGGCAAAGAGAATGAACTCGGAGTATTTGTAAACAATATCATCAATGGCGAACTTGCAAAGGAACTCTTTAAGAAAGTAAAAGAACTCCACCCGGTCCGCCGTGTTGAAGTTATTAAAACAAAGGTTGAACTCCCCAGGAGTTCAGCCTGAACTTTTTTTGGCCGTTGGTTTTCACGCAGCGGATCTAAGGGATATTCACCATCCTGACCTGTCAGGTGATCATCGTGATGTAGGTGAAAGACCAATGGTACTGGCAATCCTACTATAACAGGGCTTATTATCCACAATTCAGGTGTTACGTAATGTTGGACATACGATTCGTCCGTGCAAATCCGGATGTCATCAGGGAAGATCTCAGGAAAAGAAATGATCTGGAAAAGCTGGCATGGATAGATGATCTGCTCATCCAGGATATCCGCCACCGTGAACTTATCGGCCAGACAAACGAGTTGCGCAGAAGAAGAAACTCAATCTCATACGATATCAACCGGGCAAAAAAGGCAGGTGAGGATGCATCTGCACTCATTGCGGAGGCTGCAGGTCTTCCTGGTCGGATAAAGGAGAATGAAGCCGAGATGGAGGAAATATCGCAGAAGATTCGGTATTATCTCATGCGTCTTCCTAATATCCTCCATGACAGTGTTCCCATCGGAGCTGACGATTCGGGAAACGTCGAGCTGAAACGATACGGAACACCACGGACCTTCTCCTTTGAACTGAAAAATCACGGACAACTTGCCGCAGATAATAACTGGGCAGATTTTGAACGGGCAACAAAAACATCCGGTGCAGGATTTTATTTCCTGAAGGGCAACCTTGTGCTCCTTGATCTGGCGCTTCAGCGATTCGCCCTTGATATCTTGATCGAAAAAGGGTATACCCCTATCATTCCCCCCTATATGATCAATCGCAGGTCATACGAGGAGGTTACGGATCTTGATGATTTCGAGAAGGTAATGTACAAAATTGAGGGCGATGATGCATACCTGATCGCAACCAGTGAACACCCGATGGCGGCCATGTACCAGGATGAAATATTTGAAGAGAAAGATCTCCCACTCAGACTTGCCGGGTTATCTCCCTGCTTCCGGCGTGAGATTGGTTCGCACGGACTTGATACGAAAGGTCTGTTCCGTGTTCACCAGTTCCACAAGGTTGAGCAGTTTGTCTACTGTCATCCGGATGATTCATGGACGATTCATGAAGAGCTTCGGGAAAATGCCGAAGAGATATTTCAGAAGCTGGAAATCCCATACCGGGTTGTAAATATCTGTACCGGGGATATCGGAACGGTTGCTGCAAAGAAGTACGATATCGAGGCATGGATGCCCCGTGAAAACGAGTACCGTGAAGTGGTTTCCTGCTCGAACTGTACAACATATCAGGCAGTCCGGCTCAATATCAGAGTCAGGGACAAAGAAGACTTTGAGTCAAAACAGTTTGTCCATACACTCAACTCAACCGCAATTGCAACGTCACGTGCCATGCGGGCAATTCTTGAAAATAATCAGCAGGAAGACGGATCCGTCGAGATACCCAAAGTATTACGACCGTATATGAATGGCCGCGAATATCTGTGAAATATCAGGATAACATTATCATCCAGTTTTTTTAATTATATCCGGTCCCAATACAATCGATAGCTCTTTTTTTCCAGACCCCAAACTGTTCTGAACTGATATATGAACATTGCAGATATACTCGAACTTGAAACGATCACGCTTGTTGAACCACTGTTTTCTGATCTCATCTACCAGGAGATGGATGATTTTATGACCGGTAACACGGGAACGGGGGGAAAAATTCTGGTGGATGAAGATGAAAATCCGGTACTTTTTGCCAAAAGTGATGAGAGCGGCCTTTGGACCGGCTGTATTACCATGTTTCGTGAGCCTTCGCTGGCGCTCATAGACCTCTTTGAACAGTTTGAATGGGATATGTATCAGGAAGACCGGGAGACTGTCAGTGATGCGATCAGGGAGTATTACAGTGCCCGGTTATGTGATACAGTCATACCCGGACCGGATGATCTGAATCCTACGAGGGCCAAAAGTATTGAGGCACTCCTGAAAAGGACGGTCGACACCCAATCAGATGGAATCTGTCTTGACTGTTGCTGTGGTACCGGTGTGGGATCTTTGGTACTGGAAAAACAGGGGATGCACCCGCTGGCATATGATAATGATGAATCCCTCCTCGTACGGGGAATCATTGAAAAACGGCTCAGGCCCGAACGGACGATGTGGATCGATGGCAGGATGATACACCGGTTTATGAAAGATAAGGCCTCTCTTGTCTGTGGATTCATGATTGGTGAGATCCACTCATTTAATGCGCACATATGGCAGGAGATAATCACTGCTGCATGCAGGGTGTCAGAGAGGGCCCTTTTTACTGCAGGTACTGAACCGGAAATCCATCAGATTGAGGAATGGATGAGAGATACAGGAAAAAAAGGAGAGATATTTGAGTCAGATGCAGACCCCATATATGACCGGTGGGTCTGCTATTCAGAGTAGGGAACGGTACACATCCTCCTTATTCCACCCATGGAAAGGAGGAGATATCTGGTTTCTGGCCTGATTTGTCTCCACTATCCTTAATCTCTGATCACTTCTCCGGTTCTGATCTTGATGGATTCTTCTACGGGGATAATGAAGATCCTGCCATCTCCAATCTTCCCGGTGTAGGCTCCTTTCTTTACTGCTTCTATGACCTCATTGACCTTGTCAGCGGGCACGAGTATCTCCATCTCAATCTTCGGGATGAGGTCGACTTCGATCGTTCCACCGCGATACTGAAGGCTGATACCTTTCTGTTCTCCACGACCCTGAACCTCGGTAATGGTCATGCCAAAAAAACCAGCCTCTTCAAGGGCTGTTTTCACGGCATCGAGTCGCTCTGGTTTTATAATGGCTTTTATGAGTCTCATGATTCACCTTTTTTATGATCTGGCCCGCTCTCCATGCTGGGAGATGTCAAGTCCGACATATTCTTCATCATCCGATACCCGCAGTCCGATCGTCTTGTGAATGATCATCGCCAGGATGTAGGTTACCACAAAGGCATATGCGACAGCGATCAGTGCATCAACGGTATTTATTCCAAACTGATATGCATTACCGGCAAGAAGCCCGGTTTTTCCAACGCTTGCAAATATACCTGTTGCGATTGCACCCCACAGACCACCAACACCATGTATGGCCCATGCATCAAGACTCTCGTCAAATCCTTTCTTCAGCCGCCAGAGGAGTGCTCCATAGCATATAAGGCCTGCAACACCACCAATGACAAGTGATGACGGGACATCAACAAATCCGGCTGCCGGTGTGATACCAACCAGACCTGCGATTGCTCCTGAAACCATCCCGACCGAACTCGGCTTTCCATGGATACTGCTTGCAAGCAGCCAGGTCAGCGCTCCGGCAGCCGCTGCGGTATTCGTCACCATGAGGGCATTTGACGCAAGTCCGTCTGCCGCAATTGCACTTCCGGCGTTAAATCCAAACCATCCGAACCAGAGCAGTGCTGCACCGAGCAGGGTCATCGGGATGTTATGGGGTTCTATGGAGTTCTCACCAAAGCCCATCCGTTTTCCAATGACAAGGGCGATTGCAAGTGCACCAAATCCTGAACTGATGTGAACTACGGTCCCTCCTGCAAAGTCCAGCGCTCCAAGAGAGGCAGCCCAGCCGCCACCCCACGCCCAGTGGGCGAGTGGATCGTAGACGAGGGTTGTCCAGAGCAGTCCGAAGACCACAAAGGCCGAAAGGCGGATTCGTTCAGCAACCCCCGATGTCAGGATCGCCAGTGTGAGTGCAGCAAAGACCAGCTGGAATGCTGCAAACAGGATGTCTGGTATAGGAAGATTTGTCGCTTCCATCCCAACTCCTGACAGGCCGATGAAATCCGGAGCACCGATGAATCCTCCGATATCTGATCCAAATGCGAGTGAATATCCGCAAAAGACCCACTGTACACTTACGAGAGCATAGCTGAGGAATGCCAGTGCCACCATTGAGATGACATTTTTCCTCCGCACCAATCCTCCGTAGAACAACCCGACCCCTGGAGTCATGAGCATGACCAGGCAGGTAGAGGCAAGTATCCACGCAGTTGCACCACTATCCAGCGTCATTATCTAATCACCTGATTGATCACCAGTATTGCTGATCTTATTTCAGCCCGTAATCATCCTGTCGTTTCAGGAGAACAATTCCAGAACTGAACATTTCAGCCATCCCCAGTGGGTCTGATCCACGTGGGTAGTAAGAAGTTATCTTCCACCATATATAAAGATTATGTATATATGAAAAATACACATATTCCTCCACCGCAAAAGATTTTCCAAAAAGACGAGTATAAATCGGTTATAAGATGCTAAAGGAGCTAAATGGAAGAGATTATTATTTCAATCTTCTTCCACGGTGCTTTTTCTTTTTCCTTTTTTTATCATCCGTTTCATGTTCTTTTTGCATCTTCTCCCGTGCTGCCTCTTCGTCAGATGCGCATTCCAGGTCAGCAAGAATATCAAGCGGGTCCTTCATCTCATTTACAAGACGGATAATACGGGACAGCCGCTCAACGCCAATAAAGTGCTCGGCCATCACCCGTGCCAGAGGGGTTAACCTGATAGTTCCGTTCTCCTTCGAGATAAGATTCCTGGAAAGAAGGAGCTCTTCAACCGGTTCTGACTCACCGACAAGGTATCCTTCGATCTTCTCAATGGCACTCTCATTTCCTTTGGATATCACGGCATTAGCAACGTAGAGCTCTGAACTTTGTTCAAGTGTATACTGCGGAGCAACCTCCCCCATCTCTCCTTTTAACAGGCCCATTGCGACCTCTTCTTCGGTAAGCCGCGAACCCCGGATATAACTTGCTCCAGGTTCGGCGAGGATGACAACCTTTCCAAGGTCATGGAAATCAGGTCTTCCTGCCCTCCCTGACATCTGGTAAAATTCCTGAACCGTAAGCCATTCAATACCCATTGCAAGGGAATCAAAAATGACCTGGGATGCAGGAAAGTCAACGCCGGCTGCAAGGGCTGCCGTGGTCACTACCGCACGAAGCTGCCCTTTCTCAAATTTTTCCTCAACCTGGCGACGTTCCGCCTGCGTAAGCCCGGCGTGATACGGTGCAACCCCCTCTCCTATCTTCTCTGCAATAATATGACACCGGGCACGGGAGTTCGTAAAGATAATTGTCTGACCATGATATCCTTTGGTCGACACATGGTTGTACTCCTCGGCAACAAGCGTCCGTTCAGTTGGTATCTTCTGTTCCCGTTCTGAAAAGATGAGATACCGTTCAAGAGAGACAGGCCGGTCATCATACCTGACAAGTCTGCATCCAAGCTTTTGGGCAAGGAGCTTTGGATGCCCGATGGTTGCACTCAGATATAAAAACTGGGCCTTGGGGGAGGTATATTTCATCCGGGCGATCAGGCCGTCAACACGATGACCGCGATCACGATCCTCAAGCATCTGAACCTCATCGATGATCACTGTACCAATACCAGGAAGGCATTCTCCAATCCGCATGAGATGATCGATCCCTTCATACGTAGCGACAAGAATCCCTGCATTTTTATTCCTGTTCGCCGGTCTTTTTGAATCCTTCACCTGTATCCTGCTGGCACCGGTAATGATTGAGACTTCGGTAAGATGGCCATACTTCTGCTGAAAACGCTCGTATTTCTGGTACGCAAGAGCAACAAGCGGGACCAGAAACAAAACCCTGCCCCTTTTTTCAAGAAAATTCTTCAGACCAGCCATCTCACCGATGAATGTCTTTCCACTGGCCGTTGCTGATACGACCAGGAGATCTTTCCCATAGAGGAGACCGGCCTCCACTGCCAGTTGCTGAACCGGCATCAGGGACTCTACCCCACATGCTGTAACAAATTCACGGGGAAACGGGAGTTCTTCAATCCGTGCAGTCTGAATAACCGGATGAGCCTCAAGACGATCATACAGGGTATGGCTCACCGTCAGCCGGTCGGGCTCAATTGTCGCTAAAACCCGGTCAACACTGCGGTACTTCTCGAGGAGTTCATCAAGGTGGGAAAGGGCGGATCTTCCAAGCCGGCCCATGTGCACCAGTTCCCTGCGTAGCTCCTTCCGGGCACAATCCATGCATATCTGTTCGCCCTCTCCAAAATCCACCGCATTCTTTTTGTCAAGTTCCGTCACCCGGTCATCCATCAGACAGAATCTGCAGAGTGACACGTAGGAGAACTGGATCTGAAGATCCTGCAGAAAAGACTCAAAGGGTCTGTCCTTTCTTGTAAGGTACACACGTGAGCGTCGCAGATGCGTGATCAGGTCTTTACTGGGAGTGTTCCGGTATCCCCCGCTTTTGGTATGCCGGATCCGGTACTTCACCGGTCTGATACCTTTGGGAGTATCAACCAGTTCCAGGATTCCCGTGATCCGGATATGATGCGTATCAATATATAAAACCCGGTAATACTTCTTCGTCGGCTGAATTATCGCCTTCATGAAGACACCAGGTCATGAATCTCGTAGCTGAGATCCGCCTGCTCTAGCTGCTTAAGAAAATCCGTAAAGAATTCATCAACTATCACAATGGCACAGGGTATGCCATGCAGGGCTGCCTCCACCGATCCTTCACGTGAACCAAAGTAGAGATCAGGAACCCGGTCAATTTTCTTCAGGGAGACCCATGCCTCAAGGCCTACACAGGCAACAACTGTCACCCTGCTGATTACATCTTTCAGGGCATCAAGCCTGACGTTCCGGGAGCCTCCCCGTTCAACCCGGGGAACCTTACATACAAGAACCGTCGATTCACGATGGGTGATGATGCCCTCAAGTCCTGACACCCCTGCATCCTCCCCCTTCGGGGTATCTGAAACCACGGTTCCATTGGCAGACTGTGGCTGCTTTGAGGCATACAGAAGACCATTTTTCATATATACACCGACTGAATCTCCCTTTTTCAGATCCTCAGCCGCGATCGCAGTCCATACCGAGACCTGTTTAATAATATCATTTCTGACATGCCTGGCAAAGGACTCAAGAACCTCTGCATTGTGCAGGATCCATTCAACACCCTCCCTGGTGACCTCATACCTGCCCCGGCCTGGGGCTTTGAGCAGTCCTTCTTCCGTCAGTTCCCTGACATAATCCGATATCGCCTGGGGTGTTACGCCAAGACCCGCCGCTATCTCCTGCTGCCGAATTGCAGGCTGATGTGCAGCGATATCAACCAGTATCTGGAACCTGGTGACGTCTCGTTTGTTTTTCAGGATGGTGTATCCCGGGTCATTTTCATTCATCCAGAACAACCAGACCCTGACCTTTTACGTCCAGATGTGGAATTCTCTTTGCGATTCCTTTGATAAACATGGGTGAGACTCCAAATTTTCTTGCGATATCACTTATTGATGTATTTCCCCGTGATATTTCAGCCTCAACACTATCGCCTTTCATCCTGAGGTCATCCCCGTTGGTAAATGCAATTGAGAGGAGATCTCCAAGATCTGAAAAATTACACTGAAAATTCGCACGGACCTTGCAATAATTTGCCTTGTATTCCTTTTCCGGTTTCTTCCCTGGTTCAGGCATTCTCCATTTCTCCTCGATCAGATTTCCTTTCCGAAGCAGAAGCAGTCCATCCCTGACATATTCTGTTCCGACTACGTCACACAGCTCCGTACGGGTCATCCAGTTCTTATCCAGGAGTTCAAGAATCTTCTTATAATGAGTATTATGAAATACCACGAAAAGGGGAACCAGCTCTACCGGATCATTCACAATCCGCACATGACCCGTCAATTCAAAACCCTATTATAATAACGTTGGATAAAAAATTAAAGGTTACTTGTACAAAAATGCCAAAACAGGGTCATATAATTATCAGAGGAATTGTTCAGGGTGTTGGATTCAGGCCATTTGTGTATGCCAGGGCAATTGCGCATAATATCCGGGGGTCAGTCTTAAACACCGGATCAGAAGTCGAGATTTACGCATGGGGAGACCATTTTGATGATTTTCTTCATGACCTCAAAAGAGGCACTCCATTATCGGTCATCGATTCTGTTGATGTATTCCCGCTGTCAGGTGACCCTCCCGACTCATTCTCCATCCTGAAAAGTCATGACGGGATCAGAACCGGTCTGATTCCACCTGACATTGCAACCTGTCCTGACTGCATCAGAGACATTTTTACCCAGAATGGCAGGTATGAAGGATATTTTGCAACCTCATGTGTCAACTGCGGGCCCCGGTATTCAATTATAAAGACCCTGCCCTATGACCGGGAGAGGACAGCAATGGATATATTTCCTCCCTGTCAGGAATGTTCTGCCGAGTATTCAGATCCGACAAGCCGGAGGCACCATGCCCAGACGATCGCCTGCCAAAGCTGCGGTCCGGAACTCTTTTTACATTCAGGTACCGGCGATCCGGTCCCATGTGATAACCTGATTCAGAAAACCGCAGGACTTCTCGATCAGGGGAATATTATTGCGATTCGTGGCATTGGTGGGTTTCATATCGCCTGCATCGGTGACATGGCCCAGACATTAAAACACCGTCTTGGCAGGACGGAGCAGCCCTTCGCTATCATGGCGAAAAAAGAATGGATCTCCAATAACACATGGATCTCTGTGGATGAGGAGAGAATTCTGGAGAGTGAGATTTCACCGATCGTCGTCCTTGATAAAAAAGAACCGCATGCCCTGGATCATGTCAGTAATCTTCATACCCTCGGCTGTATGGTGCCCTATACCGGTCTGCATCATCTCCTCTTCTCTCATCTGTCAGCACCATTCCTCATTATGACAAGTGCCAATGCCCCTGGGTATCCGATGATTACCACCCTGGATGAAGCGGTGAGAAAACTTTCAGGCATTGTCGATTACTATCTCACCCATACGCGGGACATCATCAACCGGTGTGACGACTCGGTTGTGCGAAAAGGTACAATTATCCGGTTATCTCGGGGATATGCACCAAAACGGACAAAAATAAACCTTGGTGATACTGCAATTCTGGGAACAGGACCTGAACTGAATGCCACAATTACGCTCTATACGAAAGGGTTTTGCATCACATCACCGCATATCGGAAATGTCAGAAATCCTGGCACCTATGCATACCTGAAAGAGACAACAACATGCCTCCGGAACCTGATGCAGCCGGACATCAGAATCATCGCCCATGATCTCCATCCTCAGTTCCTCTCAACCCGATACGCAAAAGAACTGAGTGATGAGACCGGAGCTCATCTGGTTCCGGTCCAGCATCATGAAGCCCACATCGCCGCTGCGTATCAGGATGAGTGTATCGGGATAGCCATAGATGGCGTCGGGTATGGATCTGACGGGACCATCTGGGGCGGGGAGATTTTTCAGGGTTCTGCTCCTTCCTACGCCAGAGTCGGATCTCTCATGCCGGTACTCATGCCGGGAGGAGACCTCGCCACCGTCTGGCCTGAACGGATGCTGTATGGTATCCTTCCCGATGACAGGACCCGTGATCTGCTCCTCTCACGAGGCTGGGCGGAACAGGATCTTTCCATTCTTGAAAAACAAGTCACAAAACGGTTCAATACTGCTGTCACTTCAAGTACAGGCAGGATACTTGATGCAGCGTCTGCACTCCTTGGCATTTGCAGGAAAAAGACGTATGACGGTGAGCCTGCCATGAAACTTGAATCAGTCGCTCATGGAACAAAACCTGAACCCTGGGAGATTCCACTCACCAGAATCGGTGAGAGAGAAGTACTTGATACACCATCACTTCTCAGAAAGGCCAGGGACATATATTTCAGATATCAAAAAGAGCCTGATGTAATTCGTCAGATTGCGGCCTCTCTCCAATATAATCTGGCACGGGGGATTGCAACGATTGCATGTAATGCCGCCGCCAGTGCAGGCTTCTGTACCATTGCATTATCCGGAGGCGTTGCATATAACGAAATGATCAGAAATACCATCAAAAAGACCGTAGAGGAGAGCGGATTTGATCTCTGTATAAACCATGATATGCCGCTTGGAGATGGATGCATCTCATTCGGACAGTGTGTATACGCAGGAAAAAAAGAGAGTTTATGAGAGTGGTTTTAACATAACCTTCGGGATCAGTTTCATCTCGTTCGGACGTATGACAACATTCACCGTCTTCTTCTGATGGCCTTCTTTCTGGAACGTAAGTGAACGGGAACCGGCCGGGATGATCAGGGTTGCCGGGGTTGTTCCAAGGTATACATCTCCCATGGTTACTTCTGCTCCTGATGGCTGTGAGGTTACCATGGCAAACCCGGACGGACCAGTCGGATAGTCACCGACGACGCGGATGATCTCCGGTTTTCTCTCCACCGACGAGAAATTATCGCGGATTACTTCAAGTGTGACCGTATACCTGCCGATACCGCCGTACACATGGGATGGATTCTGAACCGTCGAGAGTGTTCCGTCACCAAAGTCCCATCTCCACTTCTTCGGACTTCCTGTTGAATGATCCGTAAAGTTCACCGTCAGCGGAGGTGTCCCGGTCATCGGCAGGGCGGTAAATGCTGCGACCAGCGGTTCAGTATCCTGGGTTGGGATCTGTGTGGGTTCTACTGTCGGTACGGGAGTTGGTTCTTCTGTCGGCTCCTGTGTCAGTGTTGGTACCGGCGTGGTTGGAACCGGGGTTGGCTCCCCTGATTGTGTCGGTGTCGGGACCGGGGTTGTCGGTGCAGGGCTTGGTGTACCGGTCGGAGTCGGCGTCGGGGACGGCGAGCCAACCGTTACATGCCCTGGCTGAATGGTGGCAGCAACAGGATTACCAATATCATCGGTAAGTTCCGTGATCGCAATCTGAAGTTCAGAGGAACCAACAGCCAGCCCCTTCACATTCAGCGTTGCCAATTTGATGGCCTGTGCACCACTCTTTATCTGGTCCGTCAGATCCACTGCGACAATACTGACCGAGGAGGCAGGAAGTGTCGATGCAGAGTTCATGCTGAATGCCGCTGGAAAATTCACCGATGAAAACTCTGCCGTGCCTGCCGGATTTACAGATATTTCAAGCTGATACCCTGCCAACCCGTTCGATGCCTGATCAAGAACAACATCCACGGTTCCTGACGAACCTGCCGATGCAAGAGTCAGATCTGGTATCGATAATGTTGCTCCGGCTGCCGCTCCTCCGAAAGGCAGCAGCAGAACCAGTATACAGATGCTCAATTGTAGTCTGTTCATTTCATTCACCTCTCCTTCCCATCATGCACGATAGTGCCGGATGTGCTGCAGATTTCTCATAAAGAGATGATAGTTCAGGGGTACTGAACATATTCAACCGTCCTGTTCAGAGAGAAGTATGGCTCTTCATAATGATAGGTCTGTATCACTGCAAGACCATTCTTTATCTCAAGGGTGTCATGCCAGGGTTCATACCCGGCTTTACTCAGGGTCAGATTATGAACTCCGACTGCAAGATTCATAACCATAATATCCGTCTTCCCAACCGGAACATCATCTATCGTGACATTCACCAGTTCCGGATACGAGATGATATATGCTGCGCCGGTCTGGGGTGGATCTGCTGATACCTTGCCTATTTCTGCAAGATGCGGCATCATCTCAAATCCGGAGATAAATGTTGGAAGGACATCATCATACACGGTGATTGGGGATACAATGTCATAATATCCCTCTTTATGGAGTCTGAGCTGATAATCCCGGGTCGTCAGATTGGTCAGGGATACCGGTGTCAGACCCTGGTAGGCATTGTTCAGATACACCTCCGCTCCGTCCGGAACAGAGAAGATGGTCACATTATTCTTTGCCCCTCTGCTTGGCAGATGCATCGGTCTGACCGTTATGAAGTCCGGTTTTTGCGTCGTATTTGTATACTCGCTGTTGGAGGCTGTCAGAGTCACCGTGTAAATCCCCGGAATCCGGTATGTATGCTGGGGATTTTGAAGAGGAGATGTATTGTCACTGGAACCGTCCCCAAAGTCCCACATAAATTTTGTCGGATAGCCGGAGGAGTTGTCAGTGAAGAATACCGTCATCGGAGCCGCCCCCTCCTGAATCTGGGCAGAAAAATCTGCAACAACCGTCGGGACCGGTGTCGGCGTTACAATCGGGGTGACTAGAGCATTCGGGGTCTTTTCCTGCATGCCCGGTGTCACGTCCGGAGTCGGGACGGGTGTGGATATGGTCTGCGGAGTCTGAACCGGTGCCGGTGCAGCAGTCTGGCTTCCGACTGTTATGGTTGCAGGAGTGAACTCCACGGAAATGGGATTGCCATTGTCATCAGTGATTTCGGTAATATCCAGACTGAGTGTTGCAACACCTTCAGATACTCCTTCAATGCTCAGAGTACACATCTGAACCGGTCCTGCACCGGCCTCAACCTTCATCTCAAGATCTAATCCTGAAACCAGCACCTTTTCCCCAGGGGTTCCCTCAACTACCTTAATTCCTGCCCATTCAGGCATCGTTACCGAAGAGACCTTAACAATCCCGGAAGGTGCACAGGATGTAGTAAATTTGTACCCGGAAATGCCAGCCGGGGCTGAATCCAGAAGAACAGGAATTTCTACTTTTTGTCCCACAGTGCTGATTCTGATATCTTCCAGTGATATCTTTGCTGCACATACAGTTCCGCAGAGGAACAATGAAACCATGCATATGGTCAGAATGCTTGTAATGAACTTGTTCATCATATGATCACCTGAAATAGGGTTACCAGATGAGATTGAAATATTTCACAATATCATCGGTGTCAATCCTGTTGTTGTTGTTATAGTCAAATGGCGGAACCGGCATTCCGGCAAACCCTCCGGAAACCCAGGTGTTGAAGAATACTGTCACATCAGCAGTGTTTACTACGCCATTTCCATCAAAGTCATCAATGAGGCCGTCATGTACTCCAGGAGGCCAGATATCAGCTGGCCGGTTTGTGTATCCCGGAAGCGGGGGAACATCATATACATGAATATCAGCCGGGATACCTGACAATGACATAAAGGATGAGCCATATTGTGCAATGGATGTCGTATTCAGGGTCAGGTTCGCATCCCCTGGCGTAATACCCGTCAGACTGATATTCCCTAATGAGACATTTCTGGAACCTGGAGGAAGCATGCCGCTGTCCATGTATCCGGACAGGGTAATCGAATCAAACGTCGGGCTGACTGCATATGAGAAATGATCCACCCAGGATGGGGAAACTGCCCAGTTTCGGATATGAGCCCGGGCAGTATTATTGAGATCCAATGTAACTGTATACGATGAAAGCCCGTAATCCGCTTTACTCAGTATTACACTCAAAACACGGTAATTGAGATCATTTGTAATGAGACTGATGTTTTGTGGGATTGTATAAATCTGACCTGATGTGTCAGCTTTGGTAATATTTACAAGACGATACCCAATCCCGGTTGCTCCATATTTATTCCAGACCTCAAGGGTTACATTCCATAATGCATCATTGTTAAAAATATGACTTACTGATGACTGTCCGGAAACATTCTGACTCCCGTCAGTAAAATGCCAGTTCCACTGAACCGGAAAACCTGATGACTGATCAGTAAACAGAATGCTCTGTCCGACAATTCCGGATGGCGGTGTTGCACTGAAGTTGACGACAATTGGTGGATACACTCCTATCCAGTTTGTGTAAAGGCCACCGGATGAACCGGTTCCATAGCTCGCATTTGAAATCTGTAAAACAGGAGTGTAATCATTTACAGAATAATATTTATGCGATACATTAAACCACGAATTATCAGCAGGCCAGCCAGATGCCCGTGTTTGTGTTGTTGTGTTCGAATCCCCGAAGTTCCAGACTGCTGTATCAATCAGAGTACCATCAGAACTGTTTGCTAGGAACGTGACATTCAGCACTGGTGTTCCGTTTACCGGATTTTCAGAATTTGGCGTAGTATTTTTCCCAAACAGTATTTTGGGAGTCATGTTGCCATTTACAGTGATGTAGTCCGTATAATTCGCACTCGCTACATGTGCACAGTCATTTGTAACCGTGAGATTTACGGTATAGGTACCTGGGGAATAATAGACATACGAGGGGTTTTGCGTGGTGTTTGACCCGCCATCTCCAAATCTCCAGTCCCAGGAAGTGGGAACTCCTGTCGAAGTATCAGTAAACTGAACCCGTAACGGGGCTGTCCCTGCCCGCGGAGATGCAGTAAATCCTGCTGTAACATTCCCGCTCACCTTAACATATCCGGGCTGGGTGTAGGTATGTGAACCTGCTGCATTTGATGCTGTCAGACTCACTGTATACGTACCGGCATGCAGATAGGTATGTGTTACGTTCTGAGTCGTTCCGTTCGCAGAATTATCCCCGAAACTCCATTGCCATGCAGTTGGAGCACCATAATCAGTTGTTCCGACGGGAGATGTATCGTTGAAAGATACGGTAAGCGGGAGACATCCCTCACGTGGTGTCGTCGTACTGTTTACAAACCTGGCCAATGGAGGAGCAAGCACCCTGATACGTTTTGAGCCGATGATATTCGTATCATTATCACAACAGGTTCCGGAAGGAGCAGACATGATCACCGTATAGGTACCCTGTCTGGTAAACACATGATGGGTAGTCTGCCCGGTCTGGTTTGCAGTTCCATCGGCAAAATACCAGCTGTATGAAGCAGGCGTATAGTTCACGGCAAACCCATTGAATGTAATGTCAGTATTTATCGGGACATCTATCGGATCCGCTGAATTATTATACCCTGCAACGGTAAAATTGGCACTGACGTACGGATTACAGACGGTAATATCAACCGGATCGCTGACAAGGATACTCGTATATGTGTACAAGGTGAGTGTCGCCGGATAGGTCCCTGGAGAGGTATAATTATGGGTTACCACCATGGGAACTGAACCGGTATCATTGACCGGGGTTCCATCCCCAAAGTTCCAGATCCGGTTCAGGATATTCCCTGATCCGGTGGTAGTCTCTGTAAAGGTGACCGTAAGGTTAGGATCTCCTGTGCCACATACAGAGGTTGCAGTAAAGGAGGGAACAAGTGATGGTTGTCCGAACTTCATTACAAAGGCATCAAAACTCCCCTGGTAATCCCCACTGAAGTTACCGCCAATATAGAGTCTGTCACCATACACGGTCTGGTTAATCCATTTATAGACGGGGAATGCTTCACGTTCACAGTCAACCCCACATAAAAGATTCAGCATCGTGGGAGAACTGGTGTACCCGGTGACAAAACTCGTGTTCCCATCAGGAGATATTGCAACACCCCTGCTCACATCATCCCGGTATCCGCCAAAAAGGGTTGATGACTCAGCAGAGCGGCCATCACTCTTGATCACGGTAAGGAAGCCGTCCTGACCACCTGATGCCTGTTTGATACTGTTCACAAGACCTGATCTCGGGATCTGCGACGAACGGCTGTATCCGGTAACAAATGCACGGAATGAGGAGTCAACTTTGATATCATACCCCCAGTCATCCATACTTCCACCGAGATATGTTGAGTAAATTAGTCCTGAACCGTCGGAACTGAACTTGGTTACATAGGCATCCTTTTCGAATGCGTCATACGGCCACCCCTTGACGGTCTGTAATGCCATGTTTGTAACCGGGAAGTCTGTTGATGCGGTAGCACCTGTAACATATGCACTACCGGCAGAATCAACTGCTACTGCCTCTCCATAATCGTACCCCGTGGACCCACCGAGATATGTTGCATATATCGGTGGAATACCGGCCTGGAAGTTCATCTTAAAGAGAAAAGCATCCTGACCTCCTTTGATGGATTTCTGATATCCCGGAACACCAGCAGGGAGCAGATTCGTTGAACTGGTGGTTCCAACGATATATGCCATACCCTGCCCGTCAACAGCGATACCATTCCCGTAATCCTGTCCTGAACCTGATATATATGTTGAATATTCAAGAACCTGACCGGTTGGACTGATCTTTACAGCAAAGGCATCTCCCATCACTGCATCAGGATTAGGAGCAGTCTGATATGCATTCGGTGTTGTCGGGAATACCTGTTCGGGTTTCTTATAGGGGCTGTTCCCGACAGTCTGACCCGTGAGATACACCGCATTCAGGCTGTCAAGAGCGATATCATTCGCCTGATCTGCAAAATTGCCTCCGAGGTAATCTGACCACCTGATCATCGAACCGGTCGGGTCCAGTTTTATGACAAATGCATCGTTTGATCCATGCAGCCGGTCTCCGTATGCAAACGGGAGCATTATGGGGAAGTTATCTGAAAAGGTATCACCGGTGACATATATATTCTTCAGGGAGTCAACCGCAATACCCCGGCCAAAATCGGCATGATCACCTCCAAGGTATGTTGAAAAGAGGATTGATGCATTCCCGGTTGTCTGGTTAATTCCAATTTTTGTAATAAATGCATCCCGGCTGTTGTGGCAGTATGTTCCATTATACTTCAGATACGCAGTATTGACAACCGTTGGATTCACTAGTGGAAAATTACATGAGGAGGTATATCCGGTCACATATACATCACCAGACGAGTCACGTGCAATATCCATACCATAGTCTTCCAGTGTCCCCCCAAGTAACGTTGAATATTCCAGGTATGGATCAATTATCAGGGGATATGCCGGATCATAATCTCCGATCGCATATCCTACCTCTCCATTCTCAAGGATTTTATACGATGATTCAACCGGAACAGAACTCCCATTGATCATCTGATAAGTATACGGAGCCCGTTCAGTAAGATTCCCAAAGCTTGTCTGTACCTGAAGAGAACCATCCTCCGTCAGCGAGATCCCCTTACTCCCACCATATATCAGACGGATAAGCCCGGGATCGGCCCCTTCCCTGACGGTAAACTCCCGTTTAAGAACGCCCTGCTGTCCGGAGTAGGAGAGGTTGATGCCAGGAAGAATGTCCACATACCGGATACCTCCATACCACGGCACATATCGGTGCCAGTCAGATTCGTTCGATCCGATCAGGAAGTTTGCATACCCGTCAAGTTTGTCAAACGCCTCAACGGTAGCATTCTCTCTTGCATCTGCAACGGTCACGATGACCGGAATAGAGACATTTTCCCCGCATTCCACACAGTCACCAGACGGACCGCTGATTAATAGAGCATCTTTTGTAAAATCAAATGAAAATTCTGCTGTTTTTACCTGATAGAGAATATCCTTATGTGCCTGTCCGGCATTCTCAATAAACTGGATTGGGTGGGCAGAGATGTCAGGTGAGTATTCACCCTGATTATCTGCCATCACCATACAGCAACAGAGAATACAGAAGAGCGCAGTAAGCACTCCTTTAGATATGTTCCGGTTCATCTCATCCTAACCCCCAGGTTTTCTATTGACCCCATGGTAAAACTCCTGCATATTCTGTTAATTCTGGTTTTATCCAAAGATTCAGCCTGAGATAAAATCATCAGAATCTGCAGTGTCAGCTCTCCCGTTCGACACCTGTTTTATGCCATG
>CAZCSN010000038.1:0-21657 GCA_964501255.1 uncultured Methanospirillum sp.
GCCCTCTGGTCGATAACCTGTATGAACGATACGAGATAGAGATTATACCCGGACGGTTCAGGGTCAAAGGAGACATCATTGACCTGGTCCCGAGTTATTATAACAATATTATCAGGATCGAACTCTTCGGTGACGAAGTAGAACGAATCACCGAGATCAACCGGACCACTGGAAACCCGGTCGAACGGCTTCGGCATATCTATGTCTACCCGGCCAGTCATTATGTCATTGATGAGGCACAAAAAGAGCAGGCACTGATTGAGATAGAAAAGGAGATGAACGAGAGGCTTCCTCATCTTGGAATGCTGGAAGCTCACCGGCTCCGTCAGCGGACAACATATGATATCGAGATGATCCGTGAGACGGGATCGTGTAAGGGGATTGAAAATTATTCCCGGTTTTTTGACGGAAGAAAGCCGGGAGAAAAGCCATACTGTCTGCTGGACTATTTTCCGGAACGGTTTTTGATGTTCATCGATGAGAGCCATCAGACCCTCCCACAGGTCAGGGCTATGTTTAATGGTGACCGATCGAGGAAAATCCCTCTTGTTGAGTATGGATTCCGGCTGCCGTCGGCTTTTGACAACCGGCCTCTCAGGTTTTTTGAGTTTGAGCGCTATCTCAAAAATGTCATCTGCGTTTCCGCAACCCCCGGAGATTATGAACTTGAGCACTCTACTCAGGTCGTGGAGCAGATTATCAGGCCGACAGGTCTTGTTGATCCGGTTGTGGAAGTTCGGCCGATCCAGGGACTGATGGAGGATTTGAAATCAGAAATCCAGAGGACAATCAGGCGGGGAGATCGAATCCTGATTACCACCCTGACCAAACGGCTTGCTGAAGAACTGACTGAGTATCTCCTTTCTTCCGGCATTAAAACCCAGTACCTTCATTCTGACATTGATACGCTGGAACGAACCGAGATTATCAGAAACCTTCGGCTCGGTACATTTGATGTGCTGGTTGGCATCAACCTGCTCAGAGAGGGGCTTGATATTCCGGAAGTAGGCTTTATCGGGATACTGGATGCGGATAAGGAAGGATTTCTTCGGGATGCACGAAGCCTTATCCAGATTATCGGACGTGCAGCCCGTAACTCTGATGCATTCGTTGTTTTGTATGCAGATACCATAACCGGATCCATGCAGAAAGCAATTAATGAGACAGAACGGAGAAGGTCACTTCAGATTCAGTATAACAAAGAGCACGGAATAACCCCAAAGACTATCCAGAAACCGGTCCGGGATCAGGTAATCGAACCGGGCAGAAAGAAAAAGATCCCAAAATCAGCTCTGCCAAATCTTATTATAAATCTTGAATCACAGATGAAATCCGCTGCCCAGAGACTTGACTTTGAAGAAGCAATCCGTCTCCGGGATCAGATTGCTGCCCTTCGAAAAGAGATGGAAGAGGGACGATAAAAAAGTTATTGGACGGTGATAAAACCGTCTTTTGTTTTTACTGAACTTCCCTCATCACTGAAGACACTCAGGCTTACCGTGTAGTTCCCAGGCTCTGAATAGATATGAACCGGGTTCTGGTCATATGATTTGACTGTGTCACCAAAGTCCCAGAGCCATGAGGTCGGGAATCCCTGTGAGCGATCCTCAAACTGAACCGTAAGTGGCGGTTTTCCTGAAACCGGATGTGCGATAAAGTCTGCCTCCGGCTTTTGCAGGATGGTGATCGTCTCATATGCATAATCCTTGGCGATGAACGGCTTTTCGACCTGATGCGTTACCTGATACACACCTGGTGCATTGTACACATGCGTTGCATTCTTAGAGATGGCTCCCTTCGGTCCGTCTCCAAAGACCCAGCCGTATGCGACGCCATCAGTGTTTAATGATGTGTCAATGAACTCAATCTCCACACCTGGAGGAATGATTCCACCCTTGGATTTTGCAGTAAATCCTGCAATCGGATTCTTTGTGACCTCAATATAGTGCTCTTTAGTCTTGTTGACTCCATCCGGAGCTGCTGCATTATATGCCGTCAGTGTCACTGTGTAATTCCCAACTTCTGCATAATAGTGGACAGGTTCACGGGTTGTTGTAATCTCACCATCACCAAAGTCCCACAGCCAGTCTGTTGGATTGTTCCTAGTAAAGTCCTTGAAGGTCACCGGATACTTCGGTGGTACACGGGTCCGATCTGCCTCGAAATCCGGTTCCGGTGGGATGACAAAGACCGCCTCAATCGTATGATTGCCTGTGATGTTGGTAAAGCAGTATTGTTCATACACTCCAACCGAACTGTTGTCAACAATCACATCATATATGACGTTTCCTTCATCAGGAGTGATGTTAAAGCACTGTGTACTGCCACAATTGACCGTCACAATCCCATCGTCACCTGCCGGCTCAATCACTCCTCCCTCACTCTGGTTCACCAGAATCTCATAGGTTTTTATCTGGAACTCTGCATGGATGGTATGATCTTCGGTTATATTCTCGAAGGTATAGGTGGAGATAGCACCCTGGCTCTCACCGTCGACGAGTACATCCTTAATGGTATAGCATCCGTCCGGTGTAATGATAAATGTCTTTGACTCGCCGATCGGAACAACCTGCGGAGTCGACGGATCAATGGTCCCGCCAACTCCTGCAGACGGGGTGATTCTGTATGCATACTGGGTAAAGTATGCAGAGATGTTGTGATCCGTCGTCACATTGGTAAAGCAGTACTGATAGGGGCTGGTCTGATTCCCGGTATCTACCCCGTCAATAACCACGGACGAGATGTAATAGTTCGTATTTGCGGTGATGTTGAAGCACTGGCTGTCGCCAAAGGTGACATTCACGATGCCTTCAGGCTCAATAATACCGCCCTCACCAGCAACCGCCGTGATGGTCAGGACGTCAGACTGAAAATGTGCAACAATGTCGTGATCCTCGGTGACAGTTATGTTATATGGATTTACAGCTCCCTTTGAGATTCCATTATCGGTAATATCAGATAACTGATAGCCGGCAAACGGATTAGAGGTAAAGGAGAGGTTTTCTCCATATCCTGCCGTGTAATTTGTCAAAGCAGGAACTATTATTCCCTTCGTCTCATCCGCAGACCGGGAGTTGATGGTGTAATTCAGCGGCTCAAAGTGAGCGGTAATTGTTGTATTTTTATCAATATCACAGACAGAGCCGATATAAATCTTATCTGATTCGGATGAGAGCAGCTGTTCAGCATCAGTGGATGTAAAGTTTGCATGAGTAAACCGGTATCCCGGATCTGCGACTACCTCATGCTGATGAGTACAGCCAAGGTACTCAATCCAGTATGGTGTTGCTTCAGATGCTCCATCCAGAATTTTTCCTCCGGTTGTGGCTACCGGAGTTATCAGAACATGAGTTGGTCTGAAGAGACCAAGCAGGGTGTGGTTATGGATCATCTGTGCAGCAGGGAACTCCCATTTGTCATTAAACTTCTTCTCCCCGTCAACCCAGAGTTCCTTGAAGACATAGCCTTCATCGGCCGTAAAGTTATACAGGTAACTTGGAGTCTCAAAGTCATACAGGGTAATTCCCGGATAGTTGACTGATCCTCCCTTTCCGGCGGTTGCATTCACCGCAACCTGCTTCTTTACCGACGACACAGAAAGGGTTGCATTCTCTAGCACTTTGGAGTGAAGGTATTCTACATCTGACTGGTTGTAGGTATAGACGATTGGATCATAGCCATCCCTGGCAACCGTCAGATTACCAACCAGCCATGCAGGTTTCTCACCTGTAAGATTAAACGGCTGCGTATCTCCAGCTTGTACTGCGATGGTGCCGGAAGGTGTAATGGTGCTGTGTGCATCTGCTGTTGCAGTAAGATAATAGGTCATCAGCTCAAGCTGAATGATATCTCCCCACTTTGAGGGTCTGCCTTCAAAGAGAGTGGTGTCAACCGTGACATTCTTTACTGCATACAGGGGCATCTGATCAAATGAGACATTCACAATCTGCTGTGACGGGAGATATACCCAGCATGGTGTGGTGTTCACAAGTTCACCATCAACACGGACGTTTGCTCCCCCTTCATCATCAACATTTGTCTCAAAGTATACCTGAACATACTCCTGATCCGGTATTAACGTCTCAACGATGGTTTTCTTCTCCCCTACCGAGATATTAAAGTACCCAACCTCATCTTTCATTGAGTAGCCATCGAGGAAGTACTTGTACAGGTATTCACCCTGATAGAGTTCCATCTCAAATGGTGTCGTACCAACCAGTCCTGCAACGAATTTTATCGGTGGAACGGTCTCTGCCCCGACCATACTCCTGATTTTCACCGATGCCTCATCGGCAGTACCTTCAAAGGATTCAAGATAATCTTCGATCTCAGATTCAAGACCTGCTTCCATGCCGGAGAAATTGCCACCGGCGATAATTACTCTCGCACTATTTGGTTCACTCTTAAATGTTACAATTCCGGAATCCGGTATTGGCACAAGAGGAACATAAATTTCAGTAACATCACCAGCGGTAACCACGGTGGTATTGGAATACGGATAATATCCGTCCTTTGTCAGGGTATAATTGTACGTCCCGGGTGGAAGCGATTCAACTGATGCAGGAGTGGAACTGTAGATAACACTCGTTACATTTGGTATGAACCGCTGCAAAACGAGATTTGCCCCTGGTGGATGGGTATCAATATGAATTGCACCATATTGCGGATTCGTTTCAGTCAGTGTTACGTTGAAATCCTGATACGAACCTGGTGTAACAGTAAATGATTCATTCCACCAGGTAATATAGCCGTACTTTTTCAGAAACAGCCGGTATGTTCCAGGATCAACAAAAAATTCCCGCGGTGTAATACCGGCAGTATCGTGAACTGTCAGATTATCAGGCGATACTGAAGTATTGGTGAGATAAATCTCAGCCCCATCCGGATTTGAATCAACATAGATAACCCCCTTCGATGGAGCGGCCATTGATCCGGTCATGAGAAGCATGCATATACATGCTGCTGCAATGAACGGAATTATCTGAACCTTTCCCATAATTTGATCGTCCCCTTCCCTTCCATACGTGAATGCCCTGTTTTTTAAAAACGCATTCCCCATACGGGTGCACCTTGCAACAGGAATTAATCAGGGTTATATTGTTCATCATATATATAGGTATGTAAATATGACCGATACACAGCTCATTCTTCATTCGCATCAGGAATAAATTCTCATTTCGGATTTGAATAAAAAATAGAAATGATTGGTAAAAAAGATTGATTTGTGCTTTTTTGAAAAAAATTGGTAATTATCTAAACGACTACAACGTATGCAACACGTCGTTTCTCATTTGTTCCATTTTCGTTGCGCACGGTCAGGGTAACAGTATACTGCCCTGGTTTTTCATACCGGTGGGTTGGTGCCTGCTCAAAGGAGTTCGAGCCATCTCCAAACTCCCAGAACCACTCGATAACGCCGGACTGAGCCGGAGTCCTGTCTTCAAACTGGACATCAAAGGGAGCTTTTCCGCTGTACTGGAGATCGGGGACTTCAAAGTCAACTCCCTGTGGAACCGTCTTATTGACAATGGTTATCTGCTGTGATGTTGAAGCAGTAATCGGCTGCCAGTTCGTCACCGTCAGATTGACAGTATATGTTCCGGTATTGGTGTAGGTATGTGTAGTAATATTTGTTGGAGGATTGTCAAGAGTTCCGTCTCCAAAATCCCAATGCCATTGAACCGGGGCACCTTTCGAATTATCAATAAAGGTAACAGGAGTATTGACAACTGCCCAGCCTGCCGGCACAGTCATGAAACTTGGTATTAATCCCCGTACACTAATATATTGTAATTTTTTCGCAGTATCCTCACCAAATGGATTTGTTACCCGTAATGAAACATCATACTTCCCGGGTAACTGATACTGATGGGAAGGATTGGTTCCATTTGAGGTCTGACCATCTCCAAAGTCCCAGTAATACGATTCAATATCCGGTCCCTGGACATGTGATGTGAAATATACCATGTCCTGGGTATTTACGGTAGTCGGTTCTGCAGTGAAATCAGCAACCGGTGCCCGCATTTCTGTAACATTTAGTGTGTAACTGACACTTGATATATCTTCATAATACCAGTTATAGGTCGTCAGATTGACCAGATATTCTTTAAATTCAGGGAATATATGCACAGGGTTTTGCTCATCAGACCAGTTACCATCCCCAAAGTCCCAATGCCACTCGGAAATATTTCCAATAGAGAGATCGGTAAATTGTACACCGACCGACGCATTCATCCGTACGGTCCGGTTTGGCATAAAATCAGTATATATTGGTTCTACAACCTCGATAGTACTCTCTGCTGACCCCATTGCACCTGTTGTTGTGTTCCATACGGTAAGATTCACAACATAATTTCCAGGACCAAAGAAGGTGTGTACCGGGTTTTTCTGAGTACTTTTCCCCTGATCGCCAAAGTCCCATGACCAGTTCGTAATCCAGGATGAAGGCTGCGATGTATCGGTAAACTGAACAGTCAATGGACTTACACCACGTGTTTTATTTGAGGTAAAAGATGCATTAAAGCCTTCAGTCAGCACTATGCTCTTATACATGGTATTTGTCCAGATTGGATAGACGGTTGTATTTCGAACAACCTGTGTAATGAGATATGTCCCAGGAAGGGCATAAGTGTGAACGGGATTTCTATCCGTTACGGTTGGTGATCCATCACCAAAATCCCACTCCCATTGATTTGGCGAATCAGTAGTATGATCCGTGAATTGCACCTGTAATGGGAATGTTCCATATTTCGGAGAGTAATCAAAGTTTGCAATCGGTCTTTCAATGATGGTAATTGTTTTCCGGGTTGAGTTAAACTGATTACAACTGTTACCGACCGTAAAATTCACGATGTATGTACCTGGCTTATTATATATTGCATATGCATTCGGTTGTATAGAACTGCCACCATTCCCAAAGTCCCAATGATAGTAGGTTGCCCCAAACACATCAGTTTGATTGGATGTGAAATTAACCCGGATATTTTCTCCGGTAGTATTCTGATAACCTATTAATTTATCTGCTGTAAAATTGGCATACAAACCTGTAACAGAGATCTGCTTTCTTTCTGATTGTGAAATATCATGCGTTGCATTCAACGTCGTCAGAGTGACATTATACAGTCCTGGTAGATTGAATACATGGGATGTATCCCTGGTTGTAGCGTTCGGAGTGCCATCATCAAATGACCAGTTATAATAATCCGGTTTGCTATAACCGTTCATCGTCTGATTGGTGGTAAAAGAATATGTCACCGGAAATACCGGAGGTAAACAGGAGATTATTGGATTAGAAGAGAAATTTGCTGATATCGGAAGATATGCATTTACGTAATTCGGTCGGGTGGTCAGATTTGAAGACCAGTTTCCACTGACATTTAATGAGACCGGATATAATCCGGGTGTGTAATAGGTATGAACGGGATGTTCTGTTGTGCTGGTATTCCCATCTCCGAATATCCAATTGAAGGTTAATGTATCCCGGTAATCACATGTTGAATTATTAAAGAACTGCAAACATAATGGAACCTGACCCTTTGCCTGTCCGGTAAAAGAACTGATATTTGTCGTGAAAATCGTTCTGATACCTTCCCTGCTGTCAATATAAATTGGACGTGATATCGAACTATTTACCCGTAATCCACCATCCGGATATAAGGGTGAATCGTATGATCTGTTCCATACAGTATAATTAATAATTTTTGTCCCATTCGTTGTATAACAGGTAGTTGCCGGATTTGTTGTCTGATTCCCCAGACCATCATTCAGTTGCCATGCATAGTGGGTTGGACCCCCGGTTGAATTATCAGTAAACGTTACACATAACGGGAGAACCCCTGTTGTTGTCGTATTTGTGAAATTTGCAGATACGGGGAGATACGCGGTAACAAATCCATACGTGTAATTGACAGGATTAAATGCCTCTGGATGTGTACTATTATACGCATTACATATAAGATTATATTGTCCAACATTTGAGAAATTACATGAGATCCAGTTAATTGGCGGAAATGTAGTCTCGTCCAATAAATTGTCAGTTGCATATCGTTCTTTTATCTGCCATCTATAAGAATCTGCAGTATATGGTGAATCAGGGGTAATAATTGCAGTAAAATTAACACTTACCGGTGGGTTTGATACATCAATAAAGGAGGCATTTGCTGAAACATCAAAATTTACAACACCTTCAATATGTACATCTTCATCCCCGAAAACCGGGCTTACCAGGTTTATTGCCATCAATGCCACAAAAAGGGCGAATACATAATACAACGGTCGTTCATGCATGACTAATAACACTCCCCACGTGGATGCCGGTTCTTCCCATTTTTCAGATCAACACCTGACGTCATTTCTGACCTGAAACTCAGTTCCCAGAACCAGCTCTCGATATATAGAAGATCATATTCTTCAGATATTATAAATATATTCATATTTTTTCCACTCCATGCACTCCACACACATAATAATCCCATATTCACCCAGAGAACAGGGGAAGTAATTTTCAACAAAAACATTCCATATGTACCGTATGGCAGAGCCAGTACGGGTGAAAATGACAACATCCATGGGCGATATTCTCATCGAACTCTATGAGGATAAACCCATTACCGCAGGTAACTTTAAAAAACTCGTCGAGAAAGGGTTTTATGATGGTATCATCTTTCACCGGGTAATTGACGGTTTTATGATACAGGCAGGATGCCCTGAGGGGAAAGGCACCGGAGGTCCGGGGTATACGATAAAAGATGAATTTGGAAAAAACAACCGGAACGATCGCGGTACTCTCTCCATGGCGAACTGTGGTCCGAACACCGGCGGCAGCCAGTTCTTTATCAACGTTGTCAATAATAACTACCTTGATTCAAAACACCCGGTGTTTGGAAAGGTTATTGAAGGCATGGATGTTGTCGATGCAATTTCAAAGGTAAAAAGAGACAGGTTTGACAGACCAAAAGAAGATGTTGTCATCCTGAAAGCGGTAGTAGTCTGAAAATTTACTCTTCAGACTTGTTTTTTGTATTCTTATACGTCTCAATAAACCTGACTTCTTCTATTCCGGGTACCTGATCAAAGATCGATTTCATGATGTAGGGTTTCATGTTAAACCAGGTATTACTGACATAATAGATGCCTGGCGGAAGCTGAATCAGTGCAGTTGAACCTTCAAGACTGACGTCCATGTCATACCCGGAGAACAGCTTGATAAGTCCGGCAATCTTTTCAGTCGCGCTCTCAACAATCCCTTCGATACGATAGGTATATGTCAGGGTCTGGCCGGCAAGCGGGTGATTAAAATCAACAATAACACGGTTTCCAATAATATTTACTACCGTTCCACGCCCTGCCTCCGGAATATTTACCACCATACCCTTTTCCGGTTTCTTTTTAAAGGATTTTTTCTCATACGACCGGAGAAGTTCCTGCTCATGATCCCCAAATGCCTTCTCAGGAGGAACAATAATTGTCTCTTCAAAACCCGGTTCTTTTCCGATTATGGCTTCATCCAATCCCAGAATAATCTGACGTTTCCCGACACATACAACCTTCGGAGTGTAGTCCCGGCCCTCTTCATAGACTCCGGCCTCACGTGCTTTTTGTTCTTCGGTCGTGTCAAAGAGTATTCCGTTTGCATACCCGGTAAAGTGCAACCGGATAAAGTCACCTTCTTGTATTGGCATTCCTGATTCCTTAAGTAAATGGCAAACAAGATAGATAAAGGATAGTGATTATGCTTGAGATTGAGATAAAAGTCAGGGTTTCAAATATTGACGAAATAAAAACCCGGATTCTTTCTATCGGAGGTCAGCATTCGGAGACAGTTATAGAAGAAGACCGGTATTACAATGCCCCACATCGTGATTTTGCAGTAACGGATGAGGCACTCCGGGTCAGACATGCGGGGGAGAAGATAATTCTGACATATAAAGGACCGAAAAACACCGTTATGGGATCAAAGATCAGGGAAGAATATAATATTCATCTTGATAACGCAGAAACATGTGATTCGATTTTAAAAAGCCTCGGATTCAGAACCGTTGCGCATGTCAGAAAACTCCGTGAGTATTACACATACCTGGATTTTTCAATTGCTCTTGACAAAGTCGATCATCTGGGTGAATTTGTCGAAATTGAGCTAATCACTGAAAATAATGCTGAAAAAGCTGCAAAAAGGGTTGACGAACTGGCAGAAAGACTGGGAGTTGTCGGAGAGCGTATCAGCATCTCCTACTTAGAACTCCTTCTTTCTACACATTGAGTAATTTTACTTCAATGTCCTTCGCGTCTTCACCAAAGTGTATCATAGCGCAGTTGCCCATGGCAGCCGGCCCGGGATTTACAACTTTGATGCCACCTACTTCAACCAATCCCCGTTGTTCATGCACATGTGCACAGCAGACAAGGTCAAACTTATCCATGTACTTCAGGACACTGGCACTTCCAACATGGTTGCCACCGATCTCATCCAGATACCCCTGTGGGGGAGCGTGACTGATCAGGACATTATGAATACTCTTCTGCATCCGCTCCATTGAGACCTTCATCAGATCATCGATCTGCTTATCAGTCATTTCAAATGGAGTTCCAAATGGTGTAGGATTGGATCCACCAATCCCGACCAGAGATATCCGGCCCAGGTTCATATATGAACCATGAAGGTTGACACTGGAGCTCTGCTCTAATGCATCAACTACTTCTTTAGGATCACAATTTCCGGGAACCGAAAAACTCGGGACATCGATCCGGGAAAAACAGGTCTCAACATCCTTTGCAGTTCCCATATTGGTGATATCCCCTGCGATGAAGACAACATCGGGCGCCAGTTCCATGAAGGATTCCAGCATCCCGTATTCTCCGTGCAGATCTGCAAGCAGGAGCGCTTTCAACATACGTTATTACTTGGAAATTTTGCTAAAAAATCTTATCTCAGGATTGTTCCATGATCCTGTTAATCTGCCTGATAATGCCAGCGATCCAAAGGCTGATACAACCTCCGGGATCAGATCACGGGATACCCGGCCTTCGAGAGGGGTTCCTGGAAGGGGGAAAAACCGGTGGGCATGCACATACCCGATCCTGGCTACCTCCTGACAAAATGTAACCGTATCGAGTAGTTCCTCATCAGTCTCGTCAGGAAACCCTACGATAATATCAATAACCGGCGTAAATCCTCCATCGGTGCAGTGATCAATGGCTCTCCATACATCAGACAAAGTATGCCCCCTGCATATCTTTTGTAATATGCTCTCTGCACCCGATTGTGCTCCTATATGTATCCGGGTATTTGAACAATATCTGCCGATAAGATCCACAGCCTCTTCAGAGACAAACTCAGGTCTGATCTCTCCGGGAAACGTTCCGAGATAGATATCCGTATCAGGAATCTGTGAAAGTTCGCGAAGTAATAAGCGAACACTACGAAGATCAGGATGGATACCATCAGTACCATACGCAAGAGCGTTCGGGGTCAAAAACCTGATGTCATGAAACGAGTGTGCAAGTTTTAGAATTGAGTGTATGCTGCGGTGACGTATCCTGTTTCCGAAAATACGGGGAGTCTGACAGTACGTGCAACCATACGGACACCCTCGTGAAATCTCAATATAGCCTTTATGCTCTCCGAAACTTGGATTGCCATCGAGAAAAACAGTATGATCGACCGGCGTATAAGAGGATATGGTTGCAACGCCCGGAGGGAGGGGGGCATTTCTATGAATGCTGTCGAGGAGCCGTGGGACGGTATACTCCCCTTCTCCGACAACCACATAGTCTGCAATCTGTACCATTTCTTTCCATCTTGCACATGCATGAGGACCGCCGACGATGGTTATGGCATCCGCGGCTTTTATTTCAGGAAGAAGAGAGGGTCCGGTGATCGAGTTCAGACTATAGAGAGTAATGTCCTCTTCAGGACCAGTCACATATTCAAGCCTGTATCCTGCCCGCTCGCAGGCAGCAGTGAGGCATGCCATGCTGTTGCGCTGACTTGGAATTTTTCTCCAGCAGACACGCATTTAAAACACAGTTGCTTCGGTATACACCGTCACAGAATCCTGATGGATCTCAAATGGCTTAACCTCCCGTGAATGCTGTGACATACGCATCTTGACGACCTCGACAGCCAGATGAACATCTGTTGTATCTCCCCCCCGGGCATATTTTAACAGAATAACTGTGTCGCTCAGATACTCAATCAGATTGTATTTACTTGCAAAGCTGTTTGTCTTGTCTGCTTCACTGATAAGCAGGGACGTGCAGTTCAGGTCACGAAGACTTTCCAAAAACCGCATCATCTCCCGTCTCCGCGTCGCATCATCATGAAAGAGATCCTCAAACAGTGATACCGGGTCAATCACCACCCGATGAGCTCCTGTCTTTTTAATCAGGGTTGGGAGTTCATTCTTCACACTGTTAATTGCCAGGTTAAAGTCAGACGGGTCAAGATTGACAATGGTAAAGGTAGTATCCAGATACTTGGAGACATCCCATCCCTTATTCTCCATATATCCAAGAATTCTGGACGTCCTTTCCTCAAGAGTAATATATAATGCACTCTGGCCCTGTATCAAACCCTGCCAGATGTAATACTGGGCAAAGTTCGTTTTCCCCGTACCATAGGCACCAATAATTGAAGAGACTGTTCCTTCAATAAGCCCCCCGGAGAGCATCTCATCAAGACCTTTTATACCAAATCCAAACCGGGGAATACTCATCAGTGGAATTCTCATATGACCACCCTGATATTACTCACTTCAAATCCTCGTTCGGGAGTAATTTTTACTGCAAATTTAACAAGATCCCGATCTTCAAGATGGATCATAACCCCGCGGAACTTTTCAATATATAATACACGCTGGCGCTTTGCACTTGATGACTCTTCCCATTTGAAATGGATGACCGCATCCATCGCATCAGCGACCTCAATCTCCTGATACTGGCTGAGAATACCCTTTGTCAGTATCAGATAGAATGAAGTGTTCCATTTTTTTGCAACACGCTGCATCCCCCTGAGATAGGCTGACAGATCCGGCCATTTTCCTGCTGCAATATATTGGGTTGCTATTTCCGTGAGTGAATCGATGATGACAAGACTCTGCTCCGGAACTTCATCCAGCGTAAATGAGAGAGTGGTCAGCAGGTTGTCATGGATCTTCCGGCGCGCTGTCATCCGTTCGATAATATCATCATACTCAGAATACCAGGTGATTGGAACAAGACTTGTATCGAAATATATGTCAGATAAATCCTCAAAACGAATCTTTTCAATATTCGTCAGAAGGTCCTGATGAAATGACTGTGATATTTCACGAAGTATTGACTCCTTTCTCTTGGTAACTGTAATATAACATATCTCCTTTGGTATGAGAACTCTCTCATCCTTTGATTCCTTTCCCATCTGGTGTGAGAGATAAATCATGGAACTGTATGCAAACTCTATCTTTCCTGAACCGATATCCCCTTTTAATAGTACTACAGAACCTGGAGGAATACCTCCGTCAAAAACCGGATCAAGGGTGGATAATCCGGTTGGCATATGTTGTTCAATTTGTATTCCTTTCATTACTCGAAGATCCGGTTACCTGTATTTCATCTGCGATAACAAATTAAGTCTTTGGATTGCATGGGGGATCTGAGAACACAGGATTTCCTGATGCCACATTACCGAATGCGATCAAAACCTCTGTCCTCTCTTACGTATTGTATTATTTTTATGCTTTGATATCATATGATATTTTAACTGGTGCCGGGGGGAACCGATACGTACAGGTACATATTCTGGTGGGAGAGATATGGGGGAATCAGATACAGAAAAAAATAAAGGGCAGAGAGAGAAAAACCGCCGCTCTATTAAAATAAAAGTCCCGAGTATTAAAATTGGCAGGAATAGTCCCTCCTCTGCTCAGTCTGAAAAACCAAAAAAATCTCTGAAAAAGCCGGATTTAAAAGGACTGGGAGTAAAAAAAGTCCCACATATTGATCTTGTAAAAGAAGAGCCTGTAAAAGACACGGAAACTAAGACAGGTATCACAAGAATTAAACTTCCGTTATTAAAGCGGGAAGATGAGATTGTTGCTGGAGAAAAAGATCTGAAAGCAACCTTTCAAACAGAAAAAGAAAGTACTGAACCAGGATATGAAAGAAAACTTCTGAAAAAATTAAGTCTTACCCAAAAGAAGGGATATGAGGAGTACGATTTTGAAAAACACGGAAGTCTTCTGGATATTAAACTGGAATATCCATATGAGTCAAAAAATGAGTACTGGGTAGAACCCGGCCTTGCCAAAGTGGTCATTGCCTACAATATAAAATCCAAACTAAGAGAATATCTGCTGTTTGAACCGGAACTTACCCCCTTTGAGTATGAACTTCTCGAACGGATTCATGAGGATCTTCGTGATGTACTGATTCTTACCGACGAAGAATTAGGGATTGAACGAAAAAAACTCCTGATATCAAAGGTCATTGACCTGATTGACTATTACGGACTGAAACTGGACAAGAGCTCCCTCTTTAAAATTAATTATTATTTGCTTCGCAATTACCTCGGGTGGGGTCGTATCAATGCCCTGATGATCGATCCGCTGATTGAGGATATCTCCTGTGACGGGGATAATGTTCCCATATTTCTGTTCCACCGCAAAGAACAGAACATAAAAACAAACATCTCTTTTGATACCAATTCGTTAATCTCACTGGCCATCACTCTGGCTCAGCGGTCTGGAAAACATATCTCATCTGCCAATCCGATCATTGATGCCACGATGCCGGACGGATCACGCCTGCAGCTGACATTCGGGACAGAAGTTACGTCCCGAGGCACCTCTTTCACTATCAGAAAGTTCCGTGAGACACCCTTCACTCCGGTGGACCTGATCGATCTTCATACATTTAATATTGATATGCTGGTCTATTTCTGGCTCGCAATCGAGAACAATATGAGTCTGGTTTTTATCGGCGGAACTGCTTCAGGGAAGACAACATCGCTCAACGCAGTATCCCTGTTTATCCCTCCCCTGGCAAAGGTCATCTCCATTGAAGATACCCGTGAGGTTACTTTATTTCATGAGAACTGGATTGCCAGTGTGACACGGGAGATTGTTGCCGAGGGAGGGGGGGCACATGTTGATATGTTCATGCTGCTCAAAGCCGCAATGCGTCAGCGTCCTGAATATATTCTCGTCGGTGAAGTCAGAGGTCATGAGGCGCAGACCTTATTTCAGGCGATGAATACCGGGCATACGACCTTCTCAACCATGCATGCAGGGAGCGTAGACGCGGCAATTCACCGGCTGGAAAATGAACCCCTGAATGTTCCCCGAAACATGCTTCAGGCGCTCAATATCATGAGCATTCAGAAACAGATCCAGATCGGTCCTGACCGGGTCCGGCGGTGTGATGAGATTGTGGAGATTGCCGGTATTGATCCGGCAACAGGCAATATTATGGTGAACACCGTGTTCGAATATGACCCGGTTGCTGACGATTTCAGTTATACCGGTCGATCACAGGTTCTTGGTGATATTGCAGCATTTCATGGATGGGGTCCTGAAAAACTGGTTGAAGAGATGGAGAGAAGGAAACTTGTCCTCCAGTCAATCAAAGAACAGAATATTCGGGACTATGTCAGTTTCACCAAGGTTATCCAGGCATATTATATTGATAAGGACAATGTAATGGAAAATCTCGATGATCTTGCAGCACTGGTAGCATGATTCCCGCGTGGATAGTAAACCGGCTGGTGTACAAAAACCCGGAGAAATATCATGATCTCCACATTGATCTGATCGGGATACGTTCAGGTCTGACTCTGGAGCAGTTTTTAAACAAGGCTGTCCTGGTCGGTCTTGGTACCGGAATTTTTCTCGGCCTTTTGGGTTTTATTACAGGATACGCTCTATTTACCCTGAATCTCGGGTTAAAACCTGAACTATATAATGTTTTGAATATCTCATTTGATCCAAATACTGAAGGTCTGCCTATAATCATACTGGTTCAGGTGCTTCTTGGTATCATCCTCTTCCTCATCGGGTGTTTTGTTGGATTTTGGGGATATACCATGTACCCGTCCCTTGCAAAAAAGTCACGGGAGACAAAAATTACCATCGGCCTTCCAAATGCAGTCTCGTATATGTATGCAATGAGAAAGGGAGGGGCGGAGATTATTACAATTTTGCGATCCCTTTCGGAAATGTCTGCCATTTACGGTGAGGTGTCATTGGAGTTCAGACAGGCCGTCAGGGATGCGGATTTTTTCGGGTATGACATCATCAATGCTCTCAAACAATTAAGTGAGACTACGCCGAGCAGAAAACTTCGGGATTTTTTGCAGGATCTTATCTCAACGGTGGAGAGTGGAGGCAACCTTGCGCAATTTCTCCAGGACCGGGTGTTCATCCTTCAGGAAGAGGCAAAATTCGAACAAAAACAATTTCTTCAGTTCCTTGGGCTCGTTGCTGAGATTTATGTAACAATATTTATTGCCGGACCATTATTTCTTATTGTCATCCTTGTGGTTATGGGGATGATGGGATCTTCAGCAATTCTTGAGCTCTCACTGATCGGATATGCTGTCCTTCCCATCGGAGCGGCCATTTTTATCCTGATGATCGATACCATCTCGATTAAAGATGAGAACGTGGTCAGGTATGTGAGGGCAAAATGGCTGAACCAGTACTCAGATGTGAGAATTTCAGAAGGGGGAAATGAGGAACATCTCTTTACTGCCCTTGCCCGGTTCGAAAAGATAAAACCACTGAAGAAATGGCTTGCGAATCCGGTTCAGGGTTTTATTCAGTACCCGGAATTATCATTCTACTTTACTGTTCCTGTTGCCCTGGCGTATGTACTATACATCTTCCTCACGATACCGGTCGGGACGCTTGAGGACATGATCAATTATGTTGATGATCAGCTGATGATCGCCCTTCTCATTACCCTCATACCCTTTGCCATTTTTTATACCAGATGGAATCAGAAGATCCGGTCACTTGAATCAATGATTCCTGATTTTCTTGACCGGATGGCTGGAATCAACGAAGTCGGTATTACCCTTACCCAGTCTATTGCTGTTATCGCCCGTGCAAATATGGGTGTCCTCGGATATGAGATCAGCAGAATCCACCGGGATATTGAATGGGGTGCAAACTTTTCAGATGCCCTTATTCGATTTGAACACCGGGTGAGAACTGCTCTGATTGCACGAACGGTCACCCTGATTACCAGAGCAGCAACCATGAGCAGTTCAATATCCTCACTGCTTCGGATAGCTGCAAATGATGCACGAATGTCAGAAAATTTACGGCGTGACCGGTTTTCAGAGATGTTTATTTATACAGCAATTGTGTATCTGTCATTTTTTGTCTTTATATTTGTAATCGGAGTAATTTCGACCCAGTTTCTAACCGTGCTGGCAGAACAGAGTAAAGAGGGGCTGGCGATGGCCGGACCGTTATCAAATCTGGGATCCACATCACTTATTACAATGGATCGTCTGCTGTATCATATATGTCTGATTCAGGGATTATGCTCAGGCCTTATGGCAGGACTGATGGGTGAATCCTCTATAAAGGCCGGAGTAAAGCACAGTTGTGTCCTTATCATCGGGGCCCTTATCGCCTTTAACTTCATGTTCTGATGATATTTTACAATTTTTTTACTGGGCCACCGATGAAGAGACTGTGGATCTGCGCCATTCCCTGAACCGAAGTCTGATGTCCCAGATAAGTTCACGAAGTCCGGTTTCAGATGTTTCAAGGAGATCTGACAATGGTTTTGTTGCCCGGGGATCATTTAGCTCATAAAGTAATACTGCTATCCATGCCCGCCGGTTTTGTGGACCCTGATAGAGTAATGGTATGAGCATATCAGTGATCTGAGGACCGAACCGAAGTATTGCCGCTGCCGCCTCCATAGCATGGACGGGATCATCAAGGTTCGTAAGATAAGTTAAGAGATCTGATCGGTTCGGGGCCGTTGATGAAGAGATGACATCCGGCTTTTTCTCTGTTTTTCCTTCCTGACCTGATTCAGGCGGGCATCCAAGATCGGTGAGCAGCTGGGCCAGCCGGGTATTTTCAGTGTCAAGGCGGATAATCCGGGATGCTAACACAGAATTTTCTGATTCCTTAGCCGCAAGCTTTCCGGACAGATTCTGTATCTGCCGGTATAATGCATGAACCGGTTCTTCCTTATCTTCCCGGATGGTCTTCTCCAGCATGAGGAGGCGGGTTCTGACGCGTTCAAGCTCAGCCCGAAGGGCCTCATTATTTCCGCTGATGAGAGTGAGATGGCGATCCCGTTCTGCAAGCTCACGTGCACCGGCCTCAAGTTTTCCTTTCCACTCTTCCTTCCTTCTGATAAGTTCCTCATGGAGGTACGTGATCTCATCCCTGAACTCCTGTTCACGCTGGGCTTTAAGACGAATCATTTCGTCAAGCTCACGTGATATCTCTTCAATCTGACTGGAGAGCCGGGAGTTTTCTTCCTGATATGATACTTTCTGGGCCGCAATCTGGTTTTTCAGATCATCTATCTGAGCAGTAAGCACCCTGATTTCTTCTTCATGTGAATGAATCTCTGCCTGATGCTGATCCTGCAGCTGGTCCAGATCACGGGTAAGATCAGAGATCAGGGAATCTTTCGTTATTAATTCCAGATCCTTTCCATGTAATTCATCCATATACCGGGAAGAGGCCGATTCCATGTCTGAACTTATGGATTCAATTCTTTTTTGCAGATTCGTAATCTCCAGCTCTTTTTGAGTGATCTCATTCTGCAGCTCATCAGACAGACGAACAAGATCCTGGTTCTCTTTGCTGAGATCCTCTATTGTTTTTGCATCGTGCTCCGATTGTTCCCGAAGAGACCGGATATCCTTCTCAAGAGTCTCAAGTTTTCCTGTCAGATCTGACACACGATTATCGCGATCCCTTTTCAGGTGTTCAATTTCAGAAGTTAGATCCTCTATTATCTTTGTCGATGTTACTTTCTCATCTGAGAATGCTACCTGAAGCTTTTCGTAGTCTGAACGAACCGTCTCAAGGGATCGGCGGAGATCAGATATCTTCTGTTCAGCCTCTTTCTGTTCATTCTCGCGTTCTGTCTGAATCTTTTTCCCTTCATGGATACGGTTTTTCAGATCTGTTGCAAGGGTGCGAAGTTCCTTCTCCTTTCTTAAGACCTCCTCTCTGACTTTCTTCAGGAGGGATTCATACTCCTCTCGTATCGCATCCTTTTCAGTCTCAAACCGGGTCTTTTCAGATTCAAATTGCTGAGAGAGAATTTCTATCTGTTTTGTAAGTTCCTCTGCCCGTAGCGATGCGGCCTTTTCATGCTCCTGTATCTGATCGGTCAGTGCCTGAATCCGGGTATCTTTTTCCTGAAGAGAGGTACGATGTTGTTGTATGGTGTTTTGAAGATCTGATATTTGAATGGAATATGCATCTTCCAGTTCTTTTTTCTCTCTAAGAAAATTTTCATGATCCCTGGATTTTTCACGGCAGAGTGCCTCATATTTTTTTTCAGATTTTAAAGAACTGTCCTGGGCTTTTTTCAGACTTTTGTTCAGGTCAGCAATTTTTTCTTCAAACTGCCTGATAATCACATCCGACTCATGTTCCAGCCTTCTGATAATACCCAGTAATTCTTCGTTTTTCTTCTGAAGTGTTACCAGTTCATTCAGAATAGACTCAGCTAAATCCATACAGCCCCCCACAAGCCCATGGAATACCCCTGTGTAGTACGTATATGAGAATGATACATAAAAGGATCCTAAAAAAAACTTAATTTCCTTGCGGAAAATACCCGATCGTGAAACAACAAAAAAAATCAGTATATAGTTTTATTTCATCTGCGCGATGGATCAAAGGGTAAACCGTGCCATTGATGTGGTTATTTGTTCGGCTATTTTGGCAACCGTATCCACAATCTCCTGTAACTGTTGCACTGATGCAGATGCCTCACTTGTTGCCTGTGCAGAGTCAACTGCTTCTTTTGCGGTATCTTTTAGCATGGCAGACACTTCATGCATACTGCTGGTGATCTCTTCAACCGCAGCGGCCTGCTCTTCATTCATACTTGCAACCTGCTCGATGTTCATTGATATCTCTTCCACTGAACCGGCAAGCTTTGCAAAGACTGCAAGGGTATCAGAAAGAAGAACATTTCCGTCACGGACTGCGACCGTTGCACCATTTACTGCGCCCGCTGCTTTCTGGGACTGTTTTTGAAGGTTGCTTATCATATCGGTAATCTTTTCTGCAGACTGACGGGACTCAAGAGCAAGGGCTTTTACTTCGGAAGCAACGACTGCAAAACCTCTTCCCATTTCACCGGCACGTGCTGCTTCTATCGCTGCATTCAGGGCAAGGAGATTTGTCTGGTTAGCAATATCAGTGATCAACCGTACAATCTCATTTATCTTTTTCATCTCACCCTGGATATCACCGATGAGCTGATCTGCTTCTTCAGCACTTGTGATAATCAGACCCATCCCCTGTTCTGCCTTTTTGGCAAATTCGGATCCTTCACGTGCCATCTCAGTTCCTTCGTGTGCAAGCCGGGATACCGATTCAGCCTTCTGGGAGACATCACCAACAGTGACGGAGAGATCTTCCATCGCCCGAAGGACCTGCCTGACTCCTGCATCACTCTGCTCTGTGTTTTCAGATACCGCGGTAGAATTTCTGGCAACCTGATGAGAACTCCGGGCGACTTCCTGAACACTGGCATAAGCCCGCTCAACATGTGCAGATAAATCCATAATCTGTTTATTAATTGCGATAAGGGCATCATGCACCTGGTCGCCAATGGTATTCAGATACTGTTTCAATGTTTCCCATTCCCCCCGTACGGGAACCGAATCCTGAAATCTTGCAGAAAAGTCATATGCCGCATACCGGGAGCATACTCGTAAAGCCTCACTCACGGGATTTTCCACCGACCGGATCAGAGACTGCACATCTGTTGCGATTGATTTATAAACTCCTGCGTGTAGTGAGAGATCAATATCAGTATCAAGCACACCATCGCCGGTTTTTTTGGTTGCACCAGATATACTGGAATGGAGTTTTTCGACTGAACCCTTTGCCAGATTATATGCATCGAGGAGATCTTTGACCGACTGGGAAAGACCGGACTGAAGACATTCCTGAGGCACCTGGACTGGCTTGGTGAGATCTCCTTCGGCCAGATAATGAAGCCCCTTCGTTATCCCCCTGATGGCATCTGTCGCACAGGTCAGTTCAGCTTTATACTCTCCGGTTTTTTTTATCTGATCTGCGGAGATTTTTTTGATCTCCTGCTCAAAGAGATCAAGGATCTCATTCATCATCCGTGCGAGATCTCCGGTCCCGTCAGTAAGGGCAGAGGGAGAAATTCTGGCATCAAATCTTCCTTTCTTTACCTGTTCCCTGATCGAAGATATCTCTGATGATATGTCCATGCCTCTGTCCCTCGAATATTCGTATCATTATCTCATCATGGAACCGTATTAATATATGTTGGAACAGGTCTTCCGTATACCCGGATTCCACGGCATATGCTCTCAAATATTACCTGTTTTTCTTTCGGGAGTAAAACAATAACAAATATACTGATCACTATCCACTTTAGTAATGTACCATCAATGAGAGGAGGGTTGGATGAAAATTGAGGTCT